>JAJOLK010000034.1 GCA_021173225.1 Phycisphaerales bacterium PN19_bin_20
CGCGCCGTTGGCAGGACCTTGCGCGCCGTTGGCAGGACACGCGGCGGCGGCGTCACCGGCCGTCGCACCGCCACGAGATCCCACCCCCACCCCCACCCCCGCGCCACGCGCAATGCCCGCGCTCCGCCGGCGCAACCCGTGGAAGCCATGACCCCGCCACCCCTCACGCAGGACCGCCGCGCGGCGGGGCGGGGGAATGCGCCGGCACGGTTCACGGTACAATCGCGACTTCAACTCCGAGGACGCGCACCATGACCTCTCCGACGCCCACCGCTCAGTTTGAGATGAAGTTCGATCCCATGACGATCGAGCACTTCGGGTTACGGCTCTACAGCCACCTTCCGCCGGTCTTGAATGAGTTGGTCTCGAACGCCTACGACGCGGATTCGCCACGAGTCGATGTCATCGTGCCGATCGGCCCGATCACGCCCACGGCTGAGGTCGTCGTTCGTGACTTTGGCCACGGGATGAGCGCGAAAGAGGTACAAGAAGAGTACCTTGTCATTGGCCGCCCGCGTAGAGGCAAGGACTCCACCGTGACCCAGTCCAAGTCGGGCGCACGCCCAGTCACAGGGCGAAAGGGCCTTGGCAAGTTGTCGGTGTTTGGCGTAGCCGATGAAATGGAACTCCGGTCGGTGCAGAGCGGCCAAGCCATCTGCTTACGCTTCAGCTTCCCGGCGATGCGGGCATGGGCGGAGACGAACGGCAACATGCTGTATCAGCCCGAGAAGATTGACGCGCGCTCGGGGCCGACCCCGGACGCGGCAGGCGTCGAAGTGCGGTTGCGCAAGCTACGCAGGACGACGCCAATTGATGCCGACGAAGTACGGAAGGGACTCGCGAAGCGGCTCACCATCTGCGGAACGGCGTTTGAGGTCAAGGTCAACGGCACGGCCATCGCCCCGGGCGACCGACTGAACAAGGACGACTGTGCGGAGGGCCAATGCTGGGACGTGATTTCATTGCCGCTTCAGTTGGCGATTGGCGACGGCCTAACGGTCACGGGATGGATCGGCTTTTTGGAAGAAAGCTCGCAGCAACATCGCGGCGTCGATTTGTTTGCTACCGGCAAGGCCGTGGAGTTAGGGAGCTACTTCAACTTGTCCAGCACCCACGCCCAGTTTGCGAGAGCGTACCTCGTGGGCGAGGTCCACGCCGACTTTCTCGACGCGGGGCAGGACTTGGTGAGCACGGCCCGGAATTCGGTGGTGTGGGAGACTCCGCAGGCGACGACGCTGCAGCAGTGGGGACAAAAAGTGCTGACGCACCTTTTCGACCAATGGGTGAAGTTGCGCCGCAAAGAGAAGGAAGATAACGTCATCAAGACCGCCAAGTTTGATATCTGGTTGGCAACACGCGACAAGGGTGAACAGCGGGTGGCCCAGCGGATGATCAAGGCTCTCGCGGCCGACGATGCAATGGACCCGAGTTCTCTGGTGCCTATTTTGGAGATCATCAAGGGCAGCGTAGAAAGCGTGTCTTTCCGTGACTTGGTTGACAAGATCGAAGAATCCGGGGCGTCGGTGAAGTCCCTCTTGGAACTCTTCGCGGAGTGGCGTGTCATTGAGGCTCGTGAGCACTTGAAGTTGGCGGATGGGCGACTGGAAGCGATGGAAAAGCTCCAAGTCTTCATCAAAATGGGTGCGTTGGAGGTTCAGCAAATCCAGCCGTTGTTCGAGCAGAACCTTTGGATGCTTGACTCATCGTGGACAGAAGCGTCCGGCCAGACCACCTACACCCAATTGCTCCGCGACAAGTGCAAAGAGCTTAAAAGCACGCCGGAGGAGGACCTCCGCCTCGACATCATGGGCGTTAGCTCGGGCGACACGTTGACGATCGTCGAACTCAAGCGACCCGAAAAGACCCTCTCAAGAGACGACCTAGAGCAGATCGAGAAGTATGTGGATTGGGCGATGAACAACATTGTGGGCACTGGCCCCGATGCGCCAAAGAGCGTCCGGGGATTGCTCATCGTGGGCAAGCAGAACCCAGAGCACAAGCTGAAGGTCCAGAGGTTGGCGGGGGACGGCATCGGCGTTCAGACGTTTGGTGACCTTTACACCCGGTGCAAGGCCCAACTGCGCCACAATAACAACGTCTTCCGTAAGATCGCGCCGGAATACTCCGCAGATGCACGCAAGGCGAAGAAAGCCGCTGCAGCCATGCCGGTGGTCATGGCTGCTGGCAGGGCGGTCCCGGTCGGAGTAACGAAGAAGAAATAGTACTGGGGCGTCTGTCCGACCCTCAGTAGCTGGAACGCCGTGGCTTTGTGCTGCTCACGTCGCGCCGCCCACCAAGCCGATACGATGAGTCTTATGCCCGTCTTAGCCGCCAAGTCGAACGCCCTTGACCCCGTAGCGGGCTTTGTGCTGCGCGCCCGGCGACCTCGGACTTCGCACGCCCTGACGGTCGTTTCTCTGTTCTCTGGCGGCGGCCTGAGCGACGCCGGGTACCTCGCGGCGGGTTTCGAGATCGTCGTCCAAGCCGAACTGGAGCCGAAGCGGGCCGCGATCGGCGCGGCGAACTTTCCCAAGTCCAAATGGATCGTCGGCGATGTTCGCAAGACGGCCGGTGAGATCGTGAAGGCGTACCGAGAGCAGACCACTAAGCCGTTGGCTTTGCTCGTGGCGACGCCTCCGTGCCAAGGGCTGAGCAGTTCCAACCCCAGCCGAGGCAAGCGGGCGACCGACAACGCGAAGAAAAACGACAAGAAGAACGCGCTCCTCCTTCGCATCATCCAAGTCGCCCGGAAACTCAAGCCGCGTGTTATCGTCGCGGAGAACGTCCGACAGATTCTGACGCACGAGGTCTATTGGAACGGTGCCAAGCGCACGGTCGTTGACGTGCTGAAGCGTGAACTTCCCAAGTATGAGTTCTGGCATACGACGATCGATGTCGCCAACTATGGAGTGCCCCAATCTCGGACCCGCGCCGCGATCGTCGGCATCCGAAAGATTGAAAAATGTGTCGCGGCACTGCGGAAGGCTGAGCTTGCGCCAATTCCGGCCCAAACACACTGCACGGCTGGCGGGGACGGATACA
Organism: Phycisphaerales bacterium PN19_bin_20; assembly: GCA_021173225.1. Classification (GTDB taxonomy): domain Bacteria; phylum Planctomycetota; class Phycisphaerae; order Phycisphaerales; family UBA1924; genus JAJTGZ01. Next base: position 3,043 of record JAJOLK010000034.1, read on the forward strand.
AGACGTGGGTCACGGTGCGGCAATGGTGCGAAGCACGACAGTATCCGCCACTTGATGCGTCCTGTGAAGCCAAGGCTACAAGTGCTGACCCGCTACACAACGTTCCCTGGTACGACGAGGAACGCTATCGGCTCATCGCCGACATTCCCAAGCACAGCGGCAAGAGCGCGTACGACAACGACACTTGCCCGAACTGCGACACAAAGGTTGGCACGACCTCGCATGCCAACTGCCCGCACTGCGGCAAGCCACTTTGGAATCGTCCGATCAAACGCGGAAAGGGCAGACCGAGGCTCATCACGGGATTCCTGTCGAGCTATCGCCGGATGCGATCAGACCGCCCCTCCGCAACGATCACGACGAACTCCAGTCATGTAGGCAGCGACTGGAAAATACACCCGTTCGAGAATCGAGTGCTTAGCGCGCGAGAGTGTGGCGACCTCCAGACCGTTCCGCACTGGTACTCGTGGGCGGCGGCACTGGAAGACCGCCAGCGGTACTTAGTGCGAACTCTGATCGGCGAAGCACTTCCCCCGTACTTCACGTACTTGCATGGGCGTGTGTTGGCTTCCTTGCTCAGGACGGGCAAAATCACGGCTAAGCGCCTGTTAACGTCTAATGATTGAGCCGGTGCGGTGCCGGAGGTGTCATGGGCACGCGGGGTCGTGCTGACGCCGTGCCAAGGCCGGCTCTCTTGGGGGGGGGGGGGGCTGGCACAATCGCAAGAGCACGTCAACGCGCTCGCAAGCGTGGCCGTGATCGGTGGGTCTCGGCTGTCGACAAGCTGCGCTTCGCTCGACCCGTGGCGTGGGGGCAGGCCGCGGCGTTAGCCGGTGTGGCCAGCCCGTGGCGGTCGCCACGCTGAAGCCAAGCTCATCCGATCGCGCCTGGACCGCGCGTGGGCTCCGCGCGCGGGCGCTACCGAGCGGGCTCATCGCACGGGCGCTACCGAGCGGGCGCTGCCGGGCGGCCCACTTTCGCTCGCGATAGCCACCAAGCCGGCGTGGCGGCGCCGTGGCCGGGCAACAGTTCAATCGGCATCGAACGTCAGGCCTTGTGCCCGCCCGCTCGCATGTACGCCGACGAGGCCGTGCGGCTCAGCACGCACTCGCCCCGGGCGGCGTCCAAAAGCAGCTGAATGATCGTGAGTGGTTCATCGTCCTTGACAATATAACCCGCCGCGCCCTCTTGCAGCGCGCGGTCGATGAGGGCGGCGTGCGCGTGCCCGCTGAACATCACGACCCTTGTAGACGGGCACCTTGACACCAGCGTGCGCAGGGCGTCGAAGCACTCGGCGCCGGGTATTTCTACGTCCAGCAGGACCAGCTCCGGTCGCAGCTTGATGATCTTCGGGATCGCCACGGCGGGGTCGGGCGACCACCCGAGCCAGTGCAGATGGCCGGTGACGTTAAAGAGCATCTCGAGGGCCTCGGCGGCGGGGGCGTTGTCGTCAACCATGAAGAGGCCGGGGATGGCGGGCTTGTTATCCATGGCTTACTTTCCCGGGCCAGTTGGCACGGACGATTGAATGGCACGGGTGATGGCGTCTCGAAGGGCGGCGGGGCTTGGCGATGGCCCTAGCAGCGTGACCCGCTCGCTGCGAGCCTCTTGTCCGCGCCCCTGCGCGCGGCCAGAGTCTACCACGGCATCAAGCAGAACCACGCGGCCTTCAGGGTGATTTTCGAAGTATTGACGAAGCTGCGCCGGCGCGGGCGCTTCGACCACCCACAGCGAAACGTCCGGCACCGATGAGCCCAGATGACGGTGCGTCTTGAGCGCCAACTGGCCTAGAAACATCATCGCCAGCGATGATTCCCGCTGGCTGTTGACGCTGACGGCGGCGGTCTGCGGCACGCGAGGGCCGGCCGATGGGCCAGCCACGGCGGCAGGAAGCGTCAGCGTGAAGGTCGTGCCCCCGCCCGGTGTTGATCGCACCGCCGCGGTCCCGCCCGCAGATTCCACGATGCCCCTGACCATACCTAGCCCCATGCCCGTGGCGATCGCGCGACCCTTAGTCGAGAAGTACGGCTCAAAGCAGCGGGCCACCACCTCAGCGGGCATGCCGGGGCCGTCATCTTGCACATGAAGCCTGATGATGGGTGCGCCGGCGGCGCTGATTGCCGCCTCGGCGGTAACGCTCACGGTCCCGACGGGCTGGTCGGCCATCGCCTCTCCGGCGTTCTGCACAAGGTTGAAGACCGCCTGCGCCAGCCGGTGCCGCGGGATGCTCACGCCCACGCCGCGCGGAACCTTGCATTCGAGCATGATCTGGCGGGGGACCGCCGCACGCCAGACCGGGGTGGTTTCGGCGCACCACGCCTCCAGGTCTTCAGCCAGCGTGGACACGTCGACGCGGTCGGGGTCCAGCGCCATCAGCCGCATCCCGGCTGAGAGGTTGCTCAGGTGGTCCAGGGACTTGGAAATGCCCGCAAAGTCCTTGCGGTTCTCGTCGGTTGCGCACGTGGCCTCCAGCACCCGCAGCCCAGCGCGGATGGGCATTGTCATGTTGGCGATGTCGTGGCCCAGGCCCGCGGCCAGCGTGCCCAGCGCGGCGAGACGCTCGGCGGTGTGCAAGGCGACAGTCGAGGCGGCAAGTTCGGCGGTGCGCTGCTCGACAGCCCGCTCAAGGCCCTCGCGGTGGCGGACGAGCTCCTGCTCGGCGGCCTTGCGCTCGGTGATGTCGGGGCTGCTGCCGACCATGCCCAGAAACTCGCCAGAGGCGTCGAAGCGCGGGTTGGCGCGAGACGCGAGCCATCGCCATCCGCCGCCGGATCGGCGCGCACGCACCTCGGCGAAGAAGGGGCGACGGTCCCGCACGCAAGCGCTGAACTCGCTCGAATACGCCGGCAGATCCTCGGGATGAATCAGCGCGTGCCAGTTCGGGCCGGCGATCTGCTGGGGCGTCACGTCGAAGAACTCACGGTACGCCTGGTTGACAAACTGCAATGCCCCTTGCGCGTCGTGAACCCAGATCAGCAGCGGCAAGCCATCGGCCATGACTCGGAAGCGCTGCTCGCTCTCGCGGAGCGCCTCTTCGGCGGCGTGGCGTACCTCGATCTCAAGCGCCGAGGGGATGAGATGGGTGATGCGCCCTTTGGTATCGTGCAGCGGCGAGAGTTGGAAATCAATCCACACCCGCGTGTCACCCGCCATACGCACCGGCACGTCGTAGCGGACGACCTCGCCGTTGGCTGCTCGCGCGCACGCGTCGCGGAGCTGGGCCTGGATCTTGGGGGAATAGCTCCACCAGTAGCAGTCCCAGAACTTCTTGCCAAGCACCTCGCTGGCCGGGATGCCCGCCGCCTCCAGCGACGAGCGGTTGGCCTCGGTTAAGGTCCCGTCCACCGTCATCACGCCGACAAAGGCAAAGAGATTGTACAGAACGCTATGGATGAAATGCTGGCTCTCGCGCAGCGCCTCCTCGGCCGCCACGCGCCCGGTAAGGTCTTCCCGAAGTTGTACGGTCAGCCATTCCGCTCTCTCTGCGAGTTCATGCTGGCGCAAGGAAGCGACGAGCAGATTCTCGTTTACTTTTACCAGCTGCGCTTCGGCCTGCTTCCGCGCGGTGATCTCTTCAACGATGCCGCCGAACCCCAGCACCTCCCCCGCGGCATCGCGCAGCGGGTACCAGCTCTCATTCCAATGACGCATCACGCCGGGCGCGGCGGGGGTCTCACCAGAGAACTCGTGATCCAACACGGCCTCGCCCGTGGCCAGGATGCGGCCGGTCACGGCGCGGAGAGGTTCCAAAAGTGCGGGCACGATCTCGGAAACATGCCGGCCCAGGTGCGCCTCGGCGGGAATGCCGTTGATCAGCGCGAGGCGTTGGTTGATGCGCACAAAGCGCAGGTCGCGATCAAGGAAGCAAAAGCCCACGGGCGCGGTGAGCAGAAGCGTGTCGAGTAGGATGTTGACACGCCGAAGTTCCTCCGCGCCGCGCTTGCGCTCAGTGATGTCTATCACCGCCATCAAGCCCGACACCGGACCGCGAATGCCGCTTACATCTGCGAACGTGACCTGCTTCTTCACAGCCAGCCAACGGACTGAGCCATCGCGGTGAACGACCCTGTGCTCCATGGCGAAACAGCCGTCGCCGGTTGGGTCAAGCGAGAGGTTTATGAGCCGAAAGATCTCGTCGGCATCATCGGGGTGGAAGGTGGCATGGGTGGCCGAGCGTGGCATCGGCACACCGGCGTTCAACCCGAACAGTTCTGCCGCGATTGTATCAAGAACGATAGTGTCTGTGCGGCAGTCGATGCGGTTCACACCGAGACCCGCGACCTCGACCGCCAACTGCAGTTGAAGCTGACTGGCGTGCAAAGCTGATGTTCTGGTCTGGAGCTCCCGGGCCATGGCCCACCGTTCCGCGGCGTTTTCAACTGCCCGGGTAAGGCTCTCGGTGGTCATCCGGCCTTTGCCTATAAAGTCCTGTGCTCCCGCCCGCAGAACCGTCTGGCCCATCCGCAAGTCGGCGGAGCCAGTCAGAACTACCACTGGGCACACGGTCAACCCGTCCGGGCCCGTGATACCCGACAATACCTCCAAAGCGTCGAAGTCGGGAAGGAAATAGTCCAGCACTACGCAATCAGGAAGTCCGCCCGAAGCATCGAGTGTGGCACGCACCCCGGCGGCCCCGGTCTCAGCCTCGACAAACTGATACCGACGCTCCGAACCTTGTATAAGCAGGCGTCGGATCTCCTCCCGGTCTTCCAGGCAGTCCTCGATGATGATGATCCGCCATGCCGCGATGGTTGAGACAGGCGTGCTGGTCATCATGAGTTTGCCCCAGTGACGGCGGAAAGCGCGACCCGGCCCAACCAGTAACTGATGAGTTCCGTCACCAGTTGCAAGTGGTCTGGATATCGAACAGGCTTGACGTGATATGCGTTGGCCCCGGCGGCGTAGCAGTAACCGACGTCCTTCGGGTTCGCTGAGGTGCTGAACACTATCACCGGGATCAACTTTAAGGCTGAGTCTGCTTTGTAGTGTCGCGAGCGCGTCGCGCCCGTCGGTCCCGGGCGTATTTAGATCCATCAGTACAAGAACCGGACGATCTGCTGCGCGTTCGCGCAGTACTTCCAGCCCGCCCTCACCCGTAGTCGCCCGGCACATCTCGACTGCCATCCCGGACCGCTGGACAGCCTCTACGACGGTGTCAAAGTCCTCGTCCGAGTCTTCGACCACGACGAGTAGTGCCGGGGGCTGTTTGGTCAAAGTCATCTCAGGTTCCTTCCTGGCCCGAGAGCGTGAAGTAAAAGGTCGTTCCCTCGCCCGGGATCGAGTCGATCCAAACCCGGCCATGGTGGCGTTCGACCAGTTTCTGAACGATGGTCAGTCCGGCCCCGGTGCCCCCGCCGTATTCGTCACGCCCGTGAAGCCTCTTGAACATCTTAAACACTTGCTCGAAAGATCGCGCCGGAATCCCGATGCCGTTGTCCTTGACGTAATAGATTGTGTGGGTGAAAGAGCCGTTGGGGCAGCCGGGCCGAGGATGATCTTCACGCGGCGAAATAAACCCAACCTCGACTCGTTTCTGCGGCTTATCGTTGTATTTAAGAGCGTTGGACAGCAGGTTGACAAAGATCT
>JAJOLK010000012.1:0-77823 GCA_021173225.1 Phycisphaerales bacterium PN19_bin_20
AGTGCTTGCCCATGGTCGAACGCGGCTTCCGCAGGCCAGATAGCCACTTCGCCCCGGACCATCCCACCTTCGCGACCAGGTACAACAATCTGGCGCACATCTGTAAGCACGAGGGCGACCTCGCCGCGGCCTGCGCCAACTTCAAGAAGGCCCTGGCCATCCCCCTCAAGCACTTTGACGAAAACCACCCCACCGTCAAGAGCACCCGCAAGTCGATGCAGGCCGTCGGCTGCGGCGAGTAGCCCGCGTCCGCCTCAACCGGGCCTGTTGCCGGGCCGGAACTCACGCGCGGCGGGGCTGTCCGGCCAGCCCGCCATCCGCGACCAGCCCGCATGCCGCGCAAGTGGTGCGTGACGAATTACTCCGAAGTGCGGCATTAGTAGTGATACCGCTCATGGCTATCTCGCTGATTCCGCTTGAATCGGCCGAATGGCGCAGTTTCGTGTGGACCGGCAAACGCGCCAGCCCTCGAACATGAGGCGGCGAGCGCCGCACAAGTGCGCCACGCCATGTGCGTCACTCTGCCTCGTGCGTTAGGCCGGAGCGATGACATTCAAACACCCCGGCGGCCACAGGTCGGAAACAACACGCGTCGCAAACATAATGAGCAAAGCCACCCGCCGAGGCCATCAGGCTCGCCGAGGCAACGCGGCACCACAATAACGAAAGTCCCTGTGAGCGAGGTAGAATCTGCGGCCAGGGCATTGGCCAACTGGCAGTGTCGGCTATTATCGTGCTATTGCAAGATCACCCCTGTACGACCCACCGGCCAAGAACCTCCGTCGCAACTGTGATCGCGATGACCGCCATCACATTGAGTCCGAACCCTGTTCGTATCATCTGTTTCATCGTGACGTGCCCGGTCGCGTACACGATGGCGTTGGGAGGCGTGCCGACAGGGAGCATGAACGCCATGCTCGCCGCAATCGTCGCCGGTATGAGCAGCTGGAACGGATCGATGCCCATGGCTGGAGCCGCGGCCGCGAGAATTGGAAGGATCGCGGTTGCGATGGCGGTATTGCTCGCAAGTTCGGAGGCGAAGATCACGGCCGCAACTAACATCAGAACGACCAGCCACGTCGGCAGCCCGGCCAACCCCGCGAAGAACTGCCCGATATAAGCATCCAGCCCGTTCGCCGAGATCGCCGCCGCGAGACTCAGCCCGCCGCCGAACAAGATGAGCACGCCCCAGGGCAGGCGCTCGGCCGTCTTCCAGTCCATTGCAAAGATCCCCTCCCGCGGCTTGGTCGGGATGATGAACAGCAGCAAAGACGAGAACAGCGCAATCGAGGCGTCGTTCACCGCGCGAATCCCCGAGATCCCGTGCGCCTTGCCCAGATCGATCAGCGCTGGCCGGAACACCCAGAGCGCGACCGTAAGAAGAAAGACCGCCAGCACAACCCACTCACCCAGGCTCATTCGGCCCAGGCCCGCCAACTCTCTACGGATCATCGCCCGTCCGCCGGGAATCTCTTTGAGCCGAACCGGCTGGCTGATGCTCGTCAAATAGACCCACGCGAGCGGCAGAAACACTACTACCAGCGGCAGCCCCACCTTCATCCAATCTAAAAACCCCACCTCGTGCCTGAACTGTGCCTCAACAAAGCCCTTGAACACCGCGTTGGTCGGCGTTCCGATCAGCGTGGCAACACCGCCAATCGACGCCGCGTACGCGACTCCAAGCATCAGGGTCGATTCAAAGTTCGGATCCGGCGAGCGACGTTCTCCCGGGGGCGTCCCAGCGGGCGCGTGACACTCCCGCACCAGCGCGATTACGCTGAGCGCGATCGGCAGCATCATAATCGCCGCGGCGGTATTGCTGACCCACATGCTTATCATCGCCGACGCGAGCATGAACCCGCCGACGAGCCGCTTGGGGCTGGTGCCCACCAGCAGCAACGTCATCATCGCCACACGCTTGTGCAGCCCGCACCGCTCCATCGCCAGCCCAAGTATGAACCCGCCCATGAACAGGAAGATCACTTCGCTCGCATACGGAGACGCCGCGGCGGAGAAACTCAGCACACCCCCGACGGGGAACACCACCAGCGGCACCAGTGCCGTCGCGCTCAGCGGGATCGCTTCGGTCAGCCACCAGCACGCCATCAGCACCGCGACTGCGCCAGTCAGCCGCCCCGCGTCAGTCAGACCGTCGATGGGCGTGCCGGCTTCGTCGAACCGAACGCCGGGGAGTAAAATCCACGCAACAAGAGCGAGCACCGGCCCAAGCGCAAGACCCGCCCAGCTCGCGATACCCAACGGCGCCGACCTCTGTGACAATGAGCTCATGTGCCTCTCCACGGTCGGCACCCGCGGTGCCGCCTATCCGACGTCGCTGCACCACTGAGCAGCCACGCCTCCAGCCCGCACCCCGGAGCTTACTCGCCCGCTCGTAGAGTAGTTGCTCCTCTCTGAGTGGCGAGATGCCAATGCTGACCTCCGAAATCAGAGCACTCCCACGCGCCGCGGGGGCCGGAATGCCCGAGTGTTGTAATGCCCCAAGGTCGTGCTGCCAGGTGTTCAGAGGCCCCCATGGGTTCGTCGTGCGAACCGCAACTCGCCCTCGAGCCACAGGCATCGGGCAAACGCAACTGTCCCTATGACAACGCCCGCAAGCCGTAGACCTGCGGGCGTTTCTGATTCAATCGGGGCGAGAGGATTTGAACCTCCGACCTTGTGGACCCGAACCACACGCGCTACCAAGCTGCGCTACGCCCCGTGAAATTGGTCGGCAGTCTATGCCGCGGCCCTCCGCACGCCAACCGTTCGCTCAGATTTGTTCCCTCAACCCCCGCCCATTCCGCCCCGCCGCGTCGTGGTGTGGCGCGGAGTGCCCCGCCTTGGCGTGCGACGCGTCGCGTACCTCGACGTGACCCCGCCCGCCCTACTGCGGCGGCAGCGTCTGAAAGCTCCGCGCCGGAAAATTCGGCCGCTGCGAGTACTGGTTGTCCTCACGCGTGCCCGGGTCACCGTCAGGCCCCGCCGAGTAGAAATACGGCCGCTGGTTCGGAGCCACCCCACCGTCGCTGATCGCCGGCAGGTTCGTCCGCGGATCGCTGTCACGAATAAACGTCACCGGCCCCGGCCCCACCATCGCCTGGCGGCTCGGCTCACCCGTCACCCCAAAGCGGCCCTGAAAGTCTGGGTGCACCGCGCGGATCGGACGCCCCCACGAGTCCAAAATCACCAGCAGCGCGTTGCCTACCTCAGCGCCGTTCTGCGAAACGCTCGGCGCATAGTCCACGTTCACCGCCCCGATCGTCACGCTCCGCCGCGTCGTAAACTGCGACGGGATCGACCGCAGCAGCAGCGCCGTGTCGTTGTCCTTCTCCATCTCCGCCAGCATCAGCGCCAGCGAGGGCAGCGACTCGGGGTCGCTCGTTGAGACCACGCCGTCCACGATCGGGAACCGCGCCCCGACCCGGTCGGTGTAGAACGATGCCGGCTTCGCCTGCTTGTTCTGTGAGTATGTCGTCAGCGCCTGATCCAAGATCTGCAGCACGTTCTGCGTCGCGCGCGTCTTCCCGTTGGCCAGCACCCGCGGGCCCACGCTCAGCCCGATCGACACGATCACCGCGATGATCACAAACACCACCGCCAGCTCGACCAGCGTGAAGCCGCGCGCCTGACGCGCCCCTTGCCGACCCAGCCCGTGCCGACCCGACTTTGCAAGCGACGAAATAGTCATGATGCACCCCGGTGAAAACCCAAACCGCCCCGCGGCACCGCGCCCAACATCACCGCGCGAGGCAGACCTCCGATAAGCGTACCCGCACCGCAGGCACCCCGTCGCCACCAGTCGATACGAGCCCCAGCCCGCACCTGTTGCCACCTCTCCAGATCATCCGTTCGACGGCCGCACCTCCAACCCGCCATCCCTCAGCCTCGCGCGAGGCAGGATTCGAACCCGTCATCTCGCCGCAAGCCCGACCTCCATCCCCCATCGCTCAGCCCTCAGCCCTCATCGCCGCCCCCAGCGCCGCTAGCACCGCCGCCTCCGCCTGCGGCACCGGCAAATACACCTTGATCCCCGCCGCCCGCGCGTGCCCGCCGCCGCCCATCGTGTTCGCCACCGCCGCCACATCCACCGCCCCCGGCCCAGGCTTGCTCCGCAACGAAACCTTCGTCAGCGCACGCCCATCGGGCTGCACAGGCATCTGCGTAAACGTCGCCGCCACCTGCACGCTCTGCACCGCCAGCAACGGCTCCGCAAAGCCCCCCGTGTCCTCGCCCACCGCACCCAGCTTCCGCAGCGGCTCGTCCAGCAGCGTCATAAACGCCACCTTGCCCCCCGCGTGCATCACCAAGCTTGAGAGCGCCAGCCCCAGCAGCATCGGCCGCATCGCCTTGTGCTGCTGCTCAACCGCCTCATAAATCGCCGCGTGGTCCACCCCGCTGTCAATCAGCCGCGCCGCCAACCGCAGCGTCGCGCTGGTCGTGTTGCTGTATCGCAGCCAGCCCGTGTCCGTCGCCAGCCCCAAATACATCGGCTCCGCGACCGCCAACGGCAGCTTCGCCCCCGACTCCAGCCCCAGCCCCAAAAGCGCATCTATCACCGGCGCCAGCGCCTCTGTGCAGCTCGCGCTCCTGCTCGTAATCAGCCGCACGTCCGCCGCCGCCGCGTCGCCGTGCAGGTGATGGTCCACTATCGCGCACTTCGAGTGCCGCGTCCGCACCCACGCGTCCAGCGGCGCAAGCTGACCAAAGCTCCCCGTGTCCACGATCACCACACCCTCAGGCTCATCCGTCGGCATCCCCGGCAGCACCTGCCCCGCGTTCTTCGGGTCCGCGCTCAGCTTCACCACCGGCGTATCGCCCGCAAAACGCTCCAGCCAACCCGGGAAAGGGCCCAGCAGCCACACCGTCGCCGCAACACCCACGCTCTCGGCCGCCCGCGCCACCGCCAGCGCGCTGCCCAGCGCATCGCCATCGGGCTTCGCGTGCGTCAGCACCACAATCGACCTCTTCGCCCTGATGAATTCCGCGACCTGCTCGGGCGTCGCGCTGCTGGCATACTCGCTGTTGTTCACGGGGCTCCTTGCAGTTGTGCATCCGCACCTGATCCAATCGCCAAAGCTACATCCGCCGCACGCTGGCAGTCGCGCCCAAGCTGCTCACGCAGCTCGGCAACCGATCCGAACCGCACCGTGTCACGCAAAAAGCTGACAAGCTCCACGCGCAGCGTCCAGCCGTACTCGCTCACCGGGCCCACCTCGCTCCAGCGCTCCGCGTTAAGCACGTGCACCTCCACCGTGCTCGGACGGTCAAACGTCGGCCGCGCGCCGATGTTCACCGCCGCCGCTAAAGCCGCCCCCGAGGGCAGCGTCGCGATCCCCGCATACACACCCGCGCCCGGCGGCACCACCAACGTCTCCAGGTTCGCCGTCGGAAACCCGATCGTCCGCCCGCGCCGATCGCCCTGCACCACCGTGCCGACCAGCGTGTGCCAACGCCCCAGAAGCGCAGCCGCATCAAACACCCGCCGCTGCTCCAGCAGCCACCGCACCGTCGCGCTCCGGCACGGCACAATCTGCTGGTCCGCCAGCGCCACCCCATGATCCTCCATCACCTCCACCGCAATCCCCCTCGCCGCGCACGAAACCCGCAACGTAACAACATCGCCCGCGCGCGCCTTGCCAAATCGAAAGTCAGGCCCCTCCACCCAGTGTGTCGGGTTAAAGCGCTCCGCAACCCAGCCCACAAACGCGTCCGGCTCAAGCCCCAGCACGCCCCCGGCCGGATCAAGCCGATGCACCTCGCTCGCGCCCGCCGCCTCAAGCCAACAAGACCGGTCCTCAGAGCTTGACAGCCGCGCCGGCTCACTGCCCGGCCGCAGCACCGCCAGCGGATGCGGGTCAAAGACCATCGCGATCACACGCCCCGACGCCCCTCCCGCGCACGCGCGAGCGCGCTGCATCAGCGCCGCGTGCCCGCGGTGAACGCCGTCAAACGTGCCGACACAGATTGCGGTGAGCTTTTCAGGCAACGTTGCCCAGTTTAGACGCTCCGCAGACCACCGCGCTTCGCGTGCTGTCTCTGCCTCGCGGGTGCCGCAGTTTCATCCTGCCTTCTCTGCTCTGCCTTCCGGGGCGCGAGTTTCCAACCCGCCTGGTCTTGTTGCCCTGCGTGGGGCAATACGTCATCGTTCCATCGGCCCGTAGGCCCAGCCCTCATCGCCCGTCACTCGTCGCTCCTATACCCACAAACGCCAAAAGCCCCCGGCTGGAGCCACGGGCTGCTGTACTCTTCGTCAGCCACTCATGCCGCCCTTAGCGGCGCGGCGTCTGTGTGGTCACAGTGGCCGACACCCCAGAACCCACCGCGTTCCAAGCCGTCACTCGATAGAAATCCGTCGTGCGCGGCAACACCGAGCCGTCAGTAAACGTCGTCGCGTTCGCGTCGAGCTTCGCCAGCCGCACAGAGGTCGAAAAGCTCGACCGGTTTGACCGATCCACGATCACGCTCGTTTCGTTGCTCGCGTTGTCGCTCCAAGTCAGCACCACCGACCTCGCGCTCGCCGTCGAGGCCGGTACCGTTGAACGACGCGTCGAGCTGGCCGCTCGGCGGGTAGCGAGCGATGAAGAAGTTGCCTGAAAGATTGGGTACTTGCCTGCTCCGCACGGCCACGATCTTGCCGTCGGGCTGGGTGGCTACATCCCTCCAGAAGTCGCTGGTGTTCACCAGGTTTAAGACAGCGGTGCCGCCCGCCCCGAAGCTCGGGTTGAGCGTTTGTGCTCGGGCTGTTCCAGCCACCGAAAGCAGAGTGCCCGCGGCCACCATCGAAGAGGCTGATCCAAGGCTCAGTAAGCGCGTCCGATGACTCCTTCATGAGGTCACAAAGCGCGTTTCACCCGCGGCGACAGCCACGGCAACCCCGCCAAGTACACCGCAGCGAATGCTCCAAAAGAAAAACATTCAAATGGTTTGCCACACCACCGGGCTGGCACCTAGGCCCTCGCCTGAACCGACTCTTCACAAACCAGCCACACCGCGAACCTCACCGCTGGCCCAACGGACGCGGGCAATTACCCAGTTCTGACCCGGAACCCGCGCCCCAGCAACCGGATTTGTGGCCTAAGTCCCAATCGGGCTTAGACTCAATTCGTCCAATCACCCGCCCCGCTCGGCTCGCCAGGCACTCCCCAGGCACCCCCCAGCGTGGCCAACACCGTGGAGCTCAACATGCCGACGTTCTGCACCGTTTCCATCACCCGCGCGGCCGTCGCGCTGGCGGTCGCCGCCACCGCGGCCACGAGCGCTCACGCGCAGTTCGCCACATCAATTACCCGCCCGAGCTTCAGCCTCGGCCCCGCGACCCTTGACGTGGTGAACGTCCAGAGCGGCGCCAGCACCCTGCTGCTCAACACCCTCGCCGCCCCGGACATCCCCGCGACGGCCCCCGGCTTCACCGGCTTGGCCTATGACGCCGTCAACCAGCGGCTCTTCGCCAGCACCACCAACGGCACCGCCAGCTCGCTCTATAGCGTTGACGCCATCACCGGGGTCGCCACCTTCATCATCAACGTCCGCCGCCCTGACAACTCCGCCGGCATGGTCATCGACGGCCTTGCCTTTGACCAGAAGCGCCGTGTCCTTTACGCCACCCGCGTCCTGGGCGGCGTAGGCCAGAACGAGTCGCTCTACACCATCAATCTGGCCACCGGCGTCGCCACCCAGGTCTTCGAGTACGAGCCCGTGTCCACGAGCATCTTCACCATCGGCGGCATCGACTGGTGCCCCGTGACCGACAAGATCTACCTCTCTGACGACGACGACACCGGCGGCCGCAACCTCTACAGCTACACCCCGGGCGGGCCCGCCGCTCTCACCCTCCTGGCCGCCTACGAAACCGGCGCGACCGACTTCGACGGCATCGCCGCTGGCGGTGGCCGCCTCTACCTGCTCTCTGACAGCCAGGATTCCGCCTCAACCGCCTCCGTCGTCGAGGGCAACAACGGCCTGCACCGCGTCTACAACCTGCTGACCAATCTGTGGGAAGCACCCATCGTTTCCTCTTACCCCGCGCGCACGACCACCAACACCGCCTTCGGCCTCATTGACCCCACCGGCGGCGGTGCCTGGGTCAGTCGCGGCTGCGTGCAGTCTGACATCGCGAGCCCCGGCCCTGCCGTCGGGCCCGATGGCGAGCTGACCGCCGACGATGTCATCCTGTTCATCTCCTGGTTCTCTGGCGATGACTTCCGCGCCGACATCGCCAGCCCCGGGCCCGCCGCCGGCGGCGACGGCGAGTTCACCGCCGACGACATCATCCTGTTCATCAACCGCTTCACCGCTGGCTGCATCGGCTAAGCCACTCGCCGCGATGCGCCGAGGCCCACCACTGCTGCAACCCAAGCTAAAGTCAACGTGATCTTTCAAGGCGGGCTCAGGCCCGCCTTTTTCATTGGTGATACGGCCATCGCGCCAGAGGCCATTAGAGCCCCGCTGCCGCACGCGCGCGCTGTACCACCCTCTGGTACCAACCAACCCCTCGGCGTGGATCCTGACGCAGATACAGGTTTGAGCGCACAGCCGCGGCGTTCAACACGCTGCACGGCAAGAATCTTCTTGCCCGGCTAGAACCCGCGCCTGCGAAGCTAGAAACGCATCACGTTGCTGCGGGCGGTTGCTTCTTTGATGCCGAGGATCGCGCGGGCAAGAACGAGGTCTGCCGGGCGCGTGACCTTGATGTTCCGCGCGTCGCCTTCAATCACCACCACCGGCTCGCCGAGACGCTCGATGAGCTGCGCATCGTCGGTGCTTGAGAGGTCAGTCTGTTGATACGCGCGGCGGAGCAGCGCGGCGTCAAAGACCTGCGGGGTCTGGACGCTGACAAGCCTTTCGCGGGGAATCGTCTTCTCGACGCGCTTCATGCCGCCTCCGCTAGTAGTGATGGCCTGCGGGTCGCCCAGGATCGCGGCGAGCGGGTCGGGCGTGGTGTCGATGACCTCTTCAGCGCTGACTTGCTTGATGGTGTCACTGACCGGCAGCGCGGGGATGACCGCGGGGTGCTTCTCACCGGCGTCCAGCAACCGATCGATCAGCTCAACAGGCGTGCAGGGACGGGCGGCGTCGTGAACGACGATCGTGGTGGTGCCCGCGGGGACGAGCGCGAGGGCGGCGGCGACGGTCTCGTAGCGGTGAGACTTGCCGCCGCGGGTCAGGCGAACGCCGAGCAAGCCGAGCTTGTCGGCATAACGGTCTTTGAACTCAATGAAGGCCTCGGGGTCGTGTGGGCCGGCGACGATGATGGTCGTGACGCGCGGGTGATTGGCAAACAGCTCGACGGTGCGCTGGAGGATGGGTCGGCCGCCGAGCTCTTCGTCAAGCTTTGAGCGAGCGCCGGGGTTGCCGGCCTGAGCGGCCGCCGCGATGTACCGGGCCGAGGCCCCCGCCGCCGGGATGATCACGCACAGGCTCATGCGCGAGCGTACGCGGCTGAGGAGGTGGTGATTGGCGAGGGATCGAGGGTCGGCCCTGCGGCCCATTGGCCGCATGGAATCCTGCCCCTCCGCGGGGCAAAGCAGGGGCAAAGTAAGAGGCAAGCCGAGGCAGGTCAGTCGTGACGGAGGGCCTTGATGGGGTCTTGCGCGGCGGCCTTGATGGCGGGATAGAGGCCGAAGACCACGCCGGTGACGGTCGCGACGATGAAGGCGACGACGATGGAGCCGAAGGAGACGGCGGTAGGGAGGTTGACCTCTGACGGGAACCATGAGCCGATGAGCGGGAGGCGTGCCATGCGGGTGATGAAGAACCCGATGAAGACGGTCAGGGCGATGCCGACGCCGACGCCGATGACCCCGCCGATGACGCTGAGCACGCCGGTCTCGACGAGGAACTGATAGACGATGTGCCTGCGTGTGGCGCCCAGGGCGCGGCGGATGCCGATCTCGCGTGTGCGTTCGGTGACGGAGGCGAGCATGATGTTCATGATGCCGATGCCGCCGACGAGCAGGCTGATGCCCGCGATCGCGCCCAGGACGGTCTGCCAGAGTGCGGCGGCCTTGCGGGCCTGGTCGAGCAGCTCGTAGGGGACGATCATGGCGACGTCGGCCATGCCCGGTCGGCGGACCTCAACGACGCGGCGGACGAGCTCGGCGTAGGCGAGGACCTGCTCGCGGTCTTTGACGGTGAGGTAGACCTCGCTGATCTGGACGGCGGTGAGCGAGCGGTTGCCGCTGGTGAAGCGGTACATGACGTCACCGAGGGTTTCGCTGGCGGTGGTGATGGGGAGGTGAAGGTCGAGGTTGAGGTCACGCCCAAGCTGCGCTGCGCCCTTGCCGCCGGCGAAGCCGACGGGCTCGAGCACGCCGATGACCTTGAAGGTGCGTGAGTCGATGCGGATGGTCTCGCCGATGGGGTCCTCGAAGGGGGCGAAGAAGAGGCGAGCGACCTCAGCGCCGATGACGCAGACCATGGCGGATACTTCGACGTCGTCTTGGGTGAGATACCGGCCGGTGGCGATGCGGAGGTTGGCGACGCGGAGGAAGTCGGGCGTGGTGCCGTAGGCCTGGCTGACGCGGCGTTGAGCGCCGCGGATAATCTGCCCGCCAACTTCTTTGAGGGGCACAACGGCGTCGAGCTCGTCTGCGAACTCTGCCTGGAGGACGGCGAGGTCTGCGCGAGTGAGCCCGTAGCGGTTGGTGAAGCTGGCGCGCTGGCTGCTGCTTTGTTGAGCGTCGACGGGTTGCTGGCTGCGGACGATGATGTTCTTTGCGCCGAGGCGTTCGAGCTGTTCGAGGGCTTGGCGTTTGGCCCCTTCGCCGATGCCGCCGTTGGCGATGACGGCCGCGACGCCCAGGATGATGCCCAGCGCGGTCAGCACGCTGCGGAGCAAATGCCTGCGGAGGTTGCCCAGGCCGAGGCGGACGATCTCGAGCATGAAGTTCACGGGCAAGCGTAGTGGCGGAGGTGGTGGTGGTGGTGGCGGGGATAGTGGCGGGGGTGGTGGCGGGCGGAGGGGCGGAGCTAAGGTTTGCGCATGGCACTACCGGTGAGTAATCAGGGCGGGGCTGAACGCGTGGCAAAGCTGCTGGAAGCGGTGGCGGCACGCGCGGGGGCGAGCGGGGTGTTTCGCGAGGTGAAGCTCTTCAACGGCGAGTTGTGCTGCGAGGCGCAGGGGCCCGCAGAGCCGGCGTACTACAAGCTGCGGACTGAGGACGGCGGGTTGTGGGTCAGCATGGCGACGCCGGATCGGTACTTGAGCCAGTCGATCGAGCAGGACCTTGTGCACCGGGGCGACAAGCTTGGCGAGCTGCTCAGCGAGTCATTGCTGGATGTGGGGCTGGTGTCGCAGCGCGGCGGCGTAGACCCGGTCGTAGAGCACTTCCGCGACGAGAAGCGGCTGTACACGTTCCGCACGCCGATTGAGGCCGCGGTGCTTGAGCGTGGCGGCGGAGTGATTGAGAGCGAGCCGGCGGTGGCGGCGGCGCTGGGCTGGCTGCTGGCGTACGAGCAGTGCTTTCGTGAGCTGGGCGGGATGCAGGGCGAGGGCGACTGAGGCGGGCGTGGGCGACTGAGGCGGGCGTGGCGGGAAGTTTACTTCATGCCGTGCAGGCCGAGTCGGTGGCGCTGGGCGTTCCAAGAGACGAGCGCCTCTGGGTGGTCTTTAACAAACTTGATGAGCTGGCTGGTGGTGACGCCGAGGCGTTGTGCGGCGGGCTGGGGTTCCCAGCGCGCTTGGGCGATGGCGTCAAGGGCTTCGGCGAGGAGTGCTGGGAAGTCTTGATGGCGCGGGTTGACGGCGATGCGTCCTGCGCCGGCGCCGCGTGTGGAGCTGACGCGCGATCGCCAGAGCTGGCTGACGGTGGCGGCGGGCTTGCCGGGGTTGCCGATGGTGGCGTCAAGGTTTTTGAGGAACTGGTCAAAGCTCGGCGCGGCGAGCTTGGGCGGCGCCGGTGCCTGGCTGCGGTGGCGTGTAGCGAGGACCAGGCGCAGGCGGGTGATGGCCGCGCGTTTGTTCTCGCCCTGGGTGCGCCACTCGCCGGCGTGGGCGCAGAGGCCTGTGGGCCTGTGGGTGATCTCGACGAGTGTGGCGAGCTTGTTGCGGTTTTGGCCGCCGGGGCCGCCGGCGTTTGGGCCGGTGGTGATGTCGCACTGCTTGAGCAGCTGGGTCTCGTCGAGGCATGACGGGTGTGGGTAGGGTTCGCTCACGCGGGGTGATTATCGCGTGGGTTCGGGCTGGCGTGGGGTTGGGGGCGGAGTTGTGGATGAGTTTGGCGCGAGTGGGGGGCGCGGGGAGCATGGGGGCGGGGGGGCGGGGGGGGCGTAGGCCTACGCTGGCGCGATGCTGGATGTGCTGCGAAACGACCCCCAGGTGCAAGGGCTGGTGAGCCGGGTGCTGCGCGCGCGGGCCGTGGCCGGTGGGGGCGTGGCTGGTGGAGGCGTGACTGGTAGGGGCGTGGCTGGTGGTGGCATGATGAGCGCGGCGCGGGTGGTGTGCCGTGGCACGCACGGGTCAAGCACGGTCCAGCTCTCTGGGGTGCTGCAGCAGGCGTGCAATCGAACGGTGGTGCTGGTGGTGGCACACGTTGATGATGCCGACGGCGCGTACGAGGAGTTGATCTCGGGCGGTGTGGTGGCGCAGCGTTTTCCGGCGCTGGAGACGCTGCCGGGCGAGAGCGGCGTGTCGATCGATGCGTTGGCGGAGCGGCTGTCGGCCATGGACGTGCTGACGCGCTGGCGCGAGCCTGTGAGTGGCGTTGAGAATGCGGGTGGCGTGCTGGTGGCGCCGATTGCGGCGCTGATGCAGCCGGTGCCGACGCTGGTGAGCCTGGAAGGTTTGCTGCGCTGGGTGCAGGTGGGGCAGGAGGTTCGCGGCGGGCCCGCGGGGCTGGCGCGCTGGCTGGAGGGCGCGGGGTACGAGCGGGTTGAGACAATCGAGGAGCCGGGGCAGTTTGCGGTGCGCGGCGGGATTTTGGACGTGTTTCCGCCCGGCGACGCGGGGGCGAGCGGCGCGGAGGTGAGCGGCGAGGCGAGCCTTGGCGGCGTGCCGGTGCGGGTTGATTTCTTTGGTGATGAGGTTGAGAAGCTGCACGAGGTGGACCTGGAGAGCATGGGTGTTGATCGTGCGGTGCGGCGGGTGCAGTTGGTGTGCGCGAAGCCTGAGCTGGCGCAGCCGCGGGGTGAGGGCGGTTCGGATGGTGGGGTCGGGTTGATGGAGCTGCTGCCGTCGGGGTGCGTGGTGGTGCTGCATGAGCTTCTGGAGCTGACCGAGCAGGCGCGCGGGTACTTTGAGCGTGTGCTGGATGGGTGGGGTGTGCTGGGCCCGCCGGCGGTGTTCGCGGGGTTGCAGCGTCATAGCGCGTGCGTGGTGGAGGTCAGCAGCATGGGCCCGGCGGTGAGCTTGGCGGCGCGGGCTGTTGATGGCGGCACGGCTGGCACGCGTGCCTCGGGTAATGGCGCAACAGGCGGGCGCGTGACCGGTAAGGGCGGGTTGAGCGGGCGCGCGAGCGGGGGCGCGACGGTGGTGCAGGAGGTGTTGGATCTGCCAATCGGGGCGGTGCCGCCGGTGGATGATGACGTCGAGAAGGCGGTTGCCGAGCTTGTGCGGCTGGCCTCTGGGGCTGAGGGGCCGGCGGTTGACGTGCGAGTGATGTGCGCGAGCGCGGCGGAGCTTGCGCGGCTGGAGGAGCTTCTGACTGCGCACGCGCGCGGCGTTGACGGTGGTGATGAGAGTGGTGGTGAGAGTGGTGCTGAAAGTGACCTGGGGCGTGTGCGCGGCGAGCTGCGCGTGGTGCAGCAGGGCTTCATGATCAACGGTGTGCGTCCGACGCTGGTGCTGCCGTACGGCGAGCTGCTGCACCGGTTTACGGCGCGGCGTCGGAGCGTGGGGCCGAAGCTGCGTGCCGGGCGGGCCATGGACACGTTCATCGACCTGCGGGTGGGCGATTATGTGGTGCACAGCGAGCACGGGATTGCGAAGTTTGTGGGGCTTGAGTGGCTGCGGCCACGGGACGTGAAGCGGTCGGTGCAGGAGCGGCTGGAGGGGCTGTCAGCGACGGCGGCGAGCGAGGGCGAGGCGCACGAGCACCTGGTGCTTGAGTTTGACTCGAAGGCGCGCCTGTACGTGCCGGCGGTCAAGGTGGATCAGGTCTCGAAGTACGTGGGTGGGTTTCGCGGCAAGCCGCCGCTGAGCGTGCTGGGCGGCGAGCGTTGGAAGAACCAGAAGTCTCGGACCAGCGAGAGCGTGCGGGACTTGGCGGCCGAGATGCTGCGTGTGCGGGCGGCGCGCGAGCGGCTGCCGGGGATTCGGTACCCGGCGGACACGGCGTGGCAGAGCCGGTTTGAGGAGGAGTTTCCGCACACCGAGACGGACGATCAGCTCGCGGCGATGGCGGAGATCAAGCGTGACATGGCCAGCGCGCGGCCGATGGACCGGCTGCTGTGCGGCGATGTGGGGTTTGGAAAGACGGAGATCGCGATCCGCGCGGCGTTCAAGGCGGCGGAGTTTGGCAAGCAGGTCGCGGTGCTGGTGCCCACGACGGTGCTGGCCGAGCAGCACGAGCGGACGTTCAAGGGTCGGTTCGCAGACTACCCGTTCAAGATCGAGAGTTTGTCACGGTTCAAGGACGGCGCGCAGGAGCGGCAGATTTTGGCCGACCTGGCGGCGGGGCGCGTGGACGTGATCATCGGGACGCACCGGCTCTTGAGCAAGGACGTGCGGTTTGCCGACCTTGGGCTGGTGGTGATTGACGAGGAGCAGCGGTTTGGGGTTGAGCACAAGGAGCGTCTGCTTGGGCTGCGGTTGACGGCGGACATTTTGACGCTGAGTGCGACGCCGATCCCGCGGACGCTGCACATGAGCATGCTGGGGCTGCGCGACATCAGCAGCCTGACGACGGCGCCGGTGGATCGGCGGGCGGTGGTGACGGAGGTTGTGCCGCGGAACCCGGTGCGGCTGAAGCAGGTGATCGAGCGCGAGCTGAACCGTCAGGGGCAGGTGTTCTATGTGCACAACCGGGTGCACGATATTTTGAGCGTGGCGGACGGTGTGCAGAAGCTGGCGCCGGGGGCGCGGATTGTGGTTGGGCACGGGCAGATGGGTGACGGCGAGCTTGAGCGTGTGATCCTGGCGTTTGTGCGTGGGCAGGCCGACATTTTGGTGAGCACGACGATCATCGAGAGCGGGATCGACATCCCGCGGGCGAACACGATGGTGATCGAGGACGCGGACCGGTTCGGGCTGGCGGAGCTGCACCAGCTTCGCGGGCGTGTTGGTCGCAGCAAGCACCGCGGGTACTGCTACTTGCTGCTGCCGGACGGGCGCCCGTTGCGCGAGCACGCGAAGCAGCGGCTCAAGGCGCTGGAGCAGTTCAGCATGCTGGGCGCGGGGTTCAAGATCGCGATGCGCGACCTGGAGATCCGCGGGGCGGGCAACCTGCTTGGCGCGGAGCAGAGCGGGCACATCGCGGCGGTGGGCTACGACATGTACTGCCAGCTTCTAGACAGGGCGGTCAAGCAGCTGAAGAACGAGCAGGTGGCGAGCCCGAGTGAGACGAGCATTGATGTTGGGATCACGGGGTTCTTGCCCAAAGCGCTGATCCCCAGCGATGTGCGGCGGATCGAGGCTTATCGGCGGGTGGCGCTGTGCGGGAGCCAGGAGGAGCTGACGAAAGTGCGTCAGGATTTGGCGAACGCGTATGGGGACCTGCCGGGGCCGACGCTTCGGCTGCTGGACTTGGCGGAGCTGCGGGTGGGGTGTCGTGACGCTGGGGTGCGGAGCGTGATCGTGCGTGAGCCGGACGTGATTTTGCGGAGCGTGACGCCGCAGGTGACGGCGGAGAGATTGTTTGGCGCGCCGGGGAAGGTGACGGTGCTTCCGCCGAAGGAGCGTGGGCAGAGCGCTGAGGTGTACTTTCGGCCTGACAGCGTGGCGTGCTTGGAGCCGCCGACACTTTTGGCGATTCTGCGTAAGCGGCTGTGCGTGGCGTTGGTGCCGACGGTTGCTGCTGAGGGAGCGGGTGTAGGTGGGGGTGTGATGGTGCCGGGGACGGTAGCGCGCCAGCCGCTGGTGCCTGCGCCGGCGCGGGTGGTAGCGCGTGGGCGTGCTGGTGGCGGTGGTGGTGTTGGTGCTAGCGGCAAGCCGCCGCCGCTGAGCGCGGAGATGAAGTCGATCAAGCGCGGGTTGCGGCGGGGATGAATGGAGCGAAGCGGACTCGAACCGCCAACATCTAGCTTGCAAAGCTAGCGCTCTACCAATTGAGCTATCGCCCCGGCGTGGTCTGCGCGTGGGCCCCGACGGCCAGCCAGCGACGACCGGGCCGATGGTAGGTGTGCGGGCGCGGCGGCGATCAGTGAGTAAGGGTAAAACGCGCGGTCGTGATCAGCAACGCTTGCGGCGGAAGGCGAGCGCGCCGGCGAGGACCAGGCCCGCGGAGGCCGAGGGCGCGGGGACGACGACCATCAGCAGGCGGAGGCCGGCGACGGAGGGGATTTCGGTGAACCCGTCGGCGAAAGTGTCCGGCACGGCGGAGACGAAGAGCTGGCCAAACTCGTAGTCTGCGGGAAGCCGGAGGTTGAGCGAAAGGATGGTGCCAACGCCGAAGCGGCCAGTGGGGGTGGGGATGACGTTGC
Organism: Phycisphaerales bacterium PN19_bin_20; assembly: GCA_021173225.1. GTDB lineage: Bacteria > Planctomycetota > Phycisphaerae > Phycisphaerales > UBA1924 > JAJTGZ01. Next base: position 16,576 of record JAJOLK010000012.1, read on the forward strand.
TGAACTCGATGTCGTTCTCGCCGATGTCACCGATGGGGAGTATGTAGGTGGTGGGCATGACGGCGAGGGGGAGTGAGCCGGTGGTGGGGAAGGCGTCAGCGCCGGTGGTGTAGGGCGCGCCCCAGGTAAAGCCGGTGATGATGACGCCGGGGCGGCTGAAGGCGACTCGGAAGACCACGGAGTTGTGGCGGTCTTGCGCGGGGCCGACGGCGTCGCTGGTAAGGGCGAAGTTGACGGTGAAGTTGCCGTCGATGGTTGGGTTGATGAACGAGTTGCCGGTGGCGAGCTGCGGCTCAAGGGTGTACGCGGCTGACGCGGCGGTGGTGATCAGCGCGGGCGTCAGGCAGATGACGCAGAAACGGGCGGCGGCGATAGCGGTCTTGATCTTCACGGCAAACTCCCCTCAAACTGCAGGCCCGGGATGGGCACACGCGCGGGGGCACCGATTGCGCGGCGGCCCGGGCTTGATCTCACAACGCGATAGCAGATTACCACGGAGATGGGCAAACGCCAAGCGCTTTGAGCAGGTTTTGCGTAATCGTTTAGGTTGAACGCCCGGGTTGAGGCGGCCGCGGGCGGTTTGTTTGTAGAATGTTTGGTGTTGTCAGTGAATTGGGTGTTCAGGCTCCGCGGAGGAAGCCTAGAAGTTGGGTCGGGCTGGTGGTCGAGGCGGTCTGGCGGATCTGGGGCTCGTACTGGCCGTAGAGGCCCTTGGCTTTCTCAACCTGCGCAGAGAAAAGGGTGCGTAGGTCAATGGCGGAGATGGTGCGTCCGCCGGCGTAATACTGCTTGGCGACCATTCCGATGGCGTAGGTGGTGGCAAAGGTGAGGGCGGGGCCGGTGCCCCAGTTGATGGCGGTGCTGGCCACTTTGCCAGCGGACTTGCCGAGATACTGCTTGGCGAGCTGGCCGAGGAACTTGCGTGCGTAGCTCTCTACGACCTGGCCGGCGGCACCGACGCCGATGGTGGCGATGAACTCCTTCATCATGGCGGCGGAGAGGGGGTAGCCGTAGGCGCCGGCGATGCTGTGGACCATCTTGGTTTGCAGGGGGATGACGGCGACGGTGGCGAGGTTTTGCGGGAGCAGCTCTGCGGCGGCGGTGATGATGGCAAACTTGAGGGTGGTGGCGTCGGCCTGCGTGGTACGCGGGTCGGCGGCGGTGGGGCTGATGGTGCTGGTGGCGGTGGTGGCGGTGGGGCTGAAGGCGCTAGAGGCGGCGACCCCTGCGGCCGCGACGGCCAGTGGTGCGGCAAAGCCAATGGGCAGCGGTGGGGGGAGGGGCGCACTGTTGGTGATGGTTACGGCTGCGTTGGTGGCGACGGCTGCGCCGGCGCGGGTAAATTCGTCGGCCTGGTCAAGCTCGGCGCGGGCGGCCTCGGGCGAGTGGCCCAGAAGGCGGGCGAGGTCTTCAAGGAAGGCGCGTTCGGCGGGGGTGGTCACGCCGTCGGCCTCGCAGACGCCGACTGCGGCCTCCCAGGCGAGTGCGCGGAGTTCTTGGGTGTCAAGGATGGCGGCCTCTTGGGCGACGGTGGTCTGGCGGAGCAGGACGCGCCGAGCGGCCTCGCTGGTGCTGACCTCGCCAAGGCCGTCGACGACCTCGCGGACTTTTTCGCGTTCTGGGTCTGACTTTGCGCCGTCAGCGAAGGCGGCAAACATGCTGATGGCGGTGAGTGCGCGGGCTTGGTCGGGGTTCATGGTGGTCTTTCGGTTGGCGTGCGTGCGCGATGCTGCGATGCAGTACGCGGGTTGTTCCTGGTTGTTCGTCGCGAGAGTGCGAGCGGGTTGTTGAAGGCCGGTGGATGCGGAGGGGGCGGGGGGCACGTACGATTCGGTCATGCTGAAGTTGACGCGGGTTGTGCTGGCCGTCGTGCTGCTGCTGGCGGTGTGCGTTGGTATTTCTGGCCAGGCGGTGGCCGGCCAAGCTGGCGCGGGCAGGGCGGTGGCGGCTGGGGCCGAACAGGTAGAGCCGAGAGCTGAAGCCGGGAAGACGGCGGCGGCGAAGGCCGGGGCGGGGCGTGTGAGCCCGAACGTGGCGATCATCACGATTGCGGGGGCGATTGACTCAACGACGGCGGCGAGCGTGGAGCGGCGCCTGAAGGCGGCGGAGAAGGCGGGCGCGGACGCGGTGGTGCTTGAGATCAACACGCCCGGCGGCGAGGTGGGCGCGGTGCTGCGGATCTGCGGGCTGCTGAAGAAGACGACCGTGCCGCGGACGGTGGCGTGGGTAAACGACCAGGCGTACAGCGGCGGGGCGATTATCGCGCTGGCGTGCCAGGAGATTGTCACGGCGGGTGGCTCGCGGTTTGGCGATGCGGCGCCGATTAGGTTTAGCCCGATCTTCGGGCTGCAGAGCCTGGGTGACAGCGAGCGGGCCAAGGCGCTGGCACCTCTGGTGGTAGAGATGGTCGATTCGGCGCGGCGGCACGGGTACGACGAGAAGCTGGTGCAAGGGTTCATCGCGCTGGGGGTTGAGCTGTGGTTGATCGAGAACACAGCGACTGGTGAGCGGCTGTTTGTTGACCGGGCGGAGTATCTAAGGGTGTTTGGGCAAGAGCCCAGCGAGGGTGTGCTGCCGCGGGTGGCTTCGATGGCGGATGCGCCGAAGCGGCGGCTGGCGCCGATGGGTGTGGAGTCGGGCGGGGGTGGTTCGGGCGGGGGAGTGGCTGGGCCTGACGCGGGGACGGAGCTGAAGCCGGCGATCCCGTTTGCTGGGCGTGATCTTCGGCAGGTCAACGACGCTTTGGCGCTCAAGGGGACGTTGGCCAAGCGGCCTGTGCTGACGGCCAAGGACCGCGGGCAGTGGACGCTGATTGAGTACGCCACCGACGGGCGGACGATTTTGACCCTTGGTGATGGCGAGATGCTGGCGTGGCGCATGTCGCGCGGGACGGTCAACAACGATGAGGAACTGAAGGCGTACTTCTCAGCGGCCAAGGTCGGGCGGCTGGACATGGTGTGGTACGAGCAGCTGGCACGGGTGCTGGATGACCCGATGGTGCGGGGCATCTTGATTGTGGTGATGCTGCTGGGGTTGTTTGTTGAGCTTGTGCACCCTGGGCTGATCTTTCCGGGCGCGGTGGCGGGTGTGGCCCTGGTGGGCGTGCTGCTGCCGGGGCTTTTGATCGGGCTTGGCGTGTGGTGGGCGCTGGTGGCAATTGTGTCGGGGATCTTGCTGCTGATGCTCGAAGCGTTTGTGCTACCGGGCTTTGGGCTGTTCGGCGTGGTGGGGCTGCTGCTGCTGTTTGGCGGGCTGGTGATGACCTTCTTGCCCAGCGAGGACCTGCCGTTCATGGACCCTAGCGAGCGGTGGCGCGGGCTGGGCTTTGGTCTGGTGAGCGTGGTGGTGGGGACGGTGACGGCGGGCGCGACGGTCTATTACTTATCGAAACATCTGCGGATGATCCCGGTGTTTGGCAAGCTGGTGCTTGATTCGAGCGGCACGCCGGACGTGGCGACGGTGGGCGTAAGTGCCAGCGAGGCGGGGCTCGCGGGCGCGGCTGGCGCCGTGGTGGCGATCGGTGCCGAGGGGCTCGCGATTACCGCACTTCGGCCGTCGGGCAAGGTGGAGATCGACGGGCAGATTGTGGATGTGGTAGTTGACGGCGGGTTTGTGGCGCCGGGCGAGCGGGTGAGGGTGATCGCGCTGGAGGGGATGCGGACGGTGGTGGAGCGCGTGTAGGGGCGAAGAGTGAGAAGTAAGGAGTGATGAGGGTGGGACCTGCGGCCCGTTGGCGGGTTGAAAACCTGCCCCACGCGGTGCAGCAATGCAACAGGCGGGTTGAAAACTGCCCCATCGAAAGAAAACCCGGCCCTAGTAAGGATCGGGGTTTCGCGCGGGGACTACTTGCCGCCGGCGGAGGGCTCGGGCGCGGGGGTGGGGGTGGGAGTGGGCGCGGGAGTGGCGGTGGGGGTGGGGGTGGGGGTGCGGGTGGGGGCTTTGCGGGGCGGTTCGCCGGCGAGCTTCTTCCAGCTTGCGTCGGCCTTGATGGCCTCGGCCGCGTGATCACCTTGAGCCACTTGGGGCGCGTATCACCTAGCCAGCCCTTATGGAAGAGGAAGAGCCGGCCGTCCTTAACGATGAAGCTCTCGGGCTCGATCTGGATTTTATCGCCGTCAATCATGGCCCATGAGCACCAGCCGCCGTGGGCGGGCTCGTACTTGGCGGGGCTGTTCTTAAAGAGGTCGAGGTTGGTCTGCGAGGCGAAGCGGTAGGTCGCGCCCTTGTGCTCGTGGGTGAACTTGGCGTCGCCCTCGAGGGCCTTGCCGCCGCCTTCAGGAAAGTAGGCGACGGGGTCGAAGCCGTCGATAGGCGGGCGGGTCTTCTTGGCGAGGTTCCACTCGGCGGTTTTGCGAACGGGCTTGGGGGTCCGAGCAGGACTTGTGGGGGTAGGAATTGTGCTTGGTGTGGGCTCGGGGGCTGCCCACAGGGGCATCGAGAGGCCAACAGTCAGTGCGATTGCGGCGATGAGCGTGCGGCTGGTACGAGTTTTGGTGAAGGTCTTTAAAGGAGTCTTACTCTCGATGTGATCCGCCGGTGCGTCGGGCCTTGCGTTCCGGCCTTGCACGCTGAAGTGCAGACTTTGCACAAACCGTGGCCGCGGTGTGTTCAAAGGGCGTCGGCAGTAGGATTTGGCGGAGACACGCTGCAAGGCGCGCGCGGGCCTGACGACTGGCCACGGTAATGCCCCTCATGGCAAGGATTCTCGCGACCAGCCTGGTACTCGGCCTTGGGGTCTATATGACCCTGGGGCTCTCGAGGTTGTGGACGCCAAGTGTTACTTGGGCGCGATGCAGCCTGGCGATGGTTTGGTGCAGCCCGCGTGGGCGATCCGCTGCGTGTCGGGGGGCATTCCGCCGGTGCTGTTGGCGATTGACCAGCGCGGCGAACTCACGTTCACGCTGCTGGCGGGCGTTGACGGCGGGCGGCTGCCCGGAGCCGCGATGATGAACATCGGGCCGGCGGTGCGGGCCCGCGGTCGGCTGAGCACCGTCGGAACGCAGCGTGTGCTGCGGGTTGAGTCTCTGCAGCGCGTCGTACTGGGCGAGGCCGGTGGGGGCGAGGCCGGTGGGGGCGAGGCGGTTCCGGGTATGGTAGAGCTGACGGGCCTGTGCGGGCCTAGTCGTTAGGTGGGTCTTCTGTTCCGCCGGTTGTAAGATCGGTGTGCGGGCGTAGGAGCAAGAAATGGCTGGTCAAGCGCGGGTGATTGAGCAATCGGTCGATCGTGGCACATCGCTGGCCGCTACGCGGGACGCGCTGGTGCTGGTGCTCGGTCAGCTCGCAGCTCTTGTTGAACGGCTGAGCGCCGAGCAGTACACGCGGCAGCCAGTGGGCGTGGTGCGTTCGTCGGTCGGCCCGCACGTGCGCCACGCGCTGGACCACGTGGGCGCCTGGCTTGCGGCGGTGCCTGAGGGCGTGCTGGACTATGACACGCGTGACCGCGGAACGCCGGTGGAGCAGGACCCTGCCGCGGCGCTCGAGCAGCTTGCGGCGCTGCTGGAGTCGTTGCGGAGCTTGAACGCGCGGGAAGCTCGGATAGCCGGCGCGACATGGACGCTCAGGGCGCAGGTGACCGAGGGCGGGCCGGCGATCAGCTTTGGCACCACGCCCGAGCGCGAGCTGGCGTTTGTGCTGAGCCACACGATTCACCACCATGCGGTGCTGGGGATCATGGCCCGCGAGCTGGGCGTGCAGGCTCCTGAGAGATTCGGCTATGCGCCGGCAACGATCACGCACCTTGCCCCGGCGGCGCAGGGCGGGAACGATACGGGTCAAGGGCCCGTTGCGGGCTGAGTGTCTGGACAAACCAACAAACGTATGTGCACCTATTCCATCATCCCTCTGGCTGGCAACGGCGGCTTTCGTGTCGCGGTCAACCGTGACGAGTCGCACTTTCGGGCGCCGGCCTTCGCGCCCGCGAGCTTCGCGCCCGAGGGCGTGGAGTTTGTTATGCCCGTTGACGCTGAGGCTGGCGGGACGTGGGTCGCGGTGAACGCCGCGGGGCTGGTGCTGGCGCTGCTGAACTACGCGCCGGGACTAAAGCCCGGGACCGCGCCGCGCGGGAGGCACTCGCGCGGGCTGGTGATCCCGGCGCTGGCGGGCGCGACGTCACTCGAGCAAGCTCTGGCTCGCGCGCGGGCGTATGACACGGGGCAGACGGCCCCTTTCCGCCTGCTGCTGACGGACGGACAGACCCTGGCTGAGCTGGCCTCGCCAGGCTTTGGCAAGCCGCTGATATCGCGGGGCTTTGGCGTGGCGCGGCCGCTGACGTTCGCGTCTTCTGGCCTGGGCGATGAGCTTGTTGAGCCCGCGCGACGGGCGCTGGCTGAAGAGCTGTTTAACTCGCCGCCTGAAGGTTGGCCCAGTGCGCAGGACGCGCTGCACACCCATCGCTGGCATGACCGGCCTGAGGTGAGCGTCTATATGAGTCGGCAAGAGGCGCGGACGGTTTCGATCACCACGATTGAGGTCGCGAGCGGGGTTGCGAAGATGAGCTATCAAGCTGATCTGGGCGGGCGTCTAGCGCCGTTGCAGTACGCCAGCGTTTTGCTCACTGGGCACGCGGTGCCGCCGATTCGCGTTGCGGCCGGCGGCTGGGTTGGTACGTCAGCGGGTGCGTCTGCTGGTAGCAAGCGTGGCTTGGGCGGTGGCGGTGGGGGGGGCGGTGGCGGTGGTCGCGCGGGCGCGAGCGTTCGTGGTACGACGCGTGACCGCACGACCCGAGACCGCCTACTGCCGGGGTCTGAGCCATGACCTCCGCGGCGGCTGTTGCGGCGCGCGGTGAGCGCGATGCGCCTTGGCGATGGCGCGTGCTTGCGCGCGTGTCGCGCCTGTGGCGGTGGGAGTTCTGGCCGCAGAAGCTCTTCTATGTGCCGATGGTGCCTGTGTGGTGCTCGCTGGGCCTGTGGCATCGGTCTTCTACGTGCTGGACGGCGGCGAACCCGGCGATGCCGCACGCGGGGACTGCGGGCGAACGCAAGAGCGATGTGCTGGCGATGCTGCCGCGCGACGTGACGCCGGCGTTTGCGCTGATCGCGGCGGGGCCGCTGAAGGAGCGGGTGGCGACGCTCGTGCGAGCGATGAGCGAGCGGGCGATCGGCCTTCCTGCGATCATCAAACCTGACATCGGCGAGCGTGGCAGCGGTGTGCGGCTGGTGCGGACCCTTGACCAGGCCGCTGCGGTGATGTGCGAGCAGCCGCAAGACCTGATTGTGCAGGCGTTCAGCCCCGGTCCGGTCGAGGTCGGCATCGCGTATGTGCGGCACCCGACGGAGGCGACGGGCAAGGTCTTTTCGATCACCGCCAAGCGATTTCCGACCGTCATTGGCGACGGCCAGAGCACCCTGCGCGAGCTGATCTGGCGGGACGCGCGGCTGCGCATGCAGGCGAGCACGTTTCTTACGCGTTTGGCAGATCGCGCGGGCGAGGTGCCGAGCGCATTGCAGGTGGTGACGCTGGCGGTCGCGGGTAACCACTGCCAGGGCACGATGTTTCTTGACGCGCCGCACTTGATCACGCCCGCGCTGGAGCGGGAGATCGACCGCATCGCCCAGAGCGTTGGCGACGGGCGGGGCTTCTTCATCGGGCGGCTTGACGTCCGCTGCGCGAGCGAGGCGGCGCTGATGCGCGGCGAGAACCTCAGCGTGCTTGAGATTAACGGCGTGGTCGGTGAGAGCACGAACATCTACGACCCCTCGCGCTCGATTGTCGCGGCGTATGTAACACTCGCGCGTCAGTGGGCTCATGCGTTCGCCATCGGCAAAGACTGTGAGCGTCTGGGGCTGGCCAAGGCCACGCCGCCGGTGGCGCTGGTGCGCGCGGTGCTCGCGCACGTGAACCGCCCTGGTGTGGGCACGCCGAGCGACTAAGCGTGTGAGTGTGGCACGCGTTGGCCGCTCAGGGCCGCAAGGATCCATGATGCACAAGGTTCTGCTGATCATCTCAGGCGGCATTGCGGCGTACAAGAGCCTTGAGCTCATCCGGCTGCTGACGGCGCGCAACGTGCAGGTCACGGCGGTGCTGACCGAGGCCGCCGCCCGGTTTGTGACGCCGCTATCGGTCGCGGCGTTGACGGGCCAGCGCGTGCACACGGAGCTGTTCAACCACGAAGCCGAAGCGCAGATGGGGCACATCCAGCTCTCTCGCATGGCGGACTTGCTGGTGGTTGCGCCGGCGAGCGCTGACATCCTGGCCAAGGCTGCGCACGGGCTCGCAGGAGATTTGGCCACCACGGCGCTGCTGGCGACCGACAAGCCGGTGCTGATGGCGCCGGCGATGAACGTGCGGATGTGGTTGCACGCGGCGACGCAGGCGAACGTTGCCACGCTGTTGCAGCGGGGTGTGGGCATGATCGGGCCTGACGATGGGGCGATGGCGTGCGGGGAGTTTGGCCCGGGGCGGATGGCCGAGCCGGCGGCGATTGCGGAGCGCGTTTATGCGATGCTTGGCGCGGGGGCTGCGCGGTCAAGCGCACAGACGGACGCGGAGCCGAGCGAAGAAGCGGGCGTCTCGCAGGCGGGACAGCGCGGAGCGGTTGCCGGTGTGATGCGTGGTCGGCATGCGCTGGTGGGTCAGAATGCGCTGGTGGGTCGGCATGCGCTGGTCACTGCAGGGCCGACTATTGAGCCGATCGATCCGGTGCGTTTCATCTCGAACCGATCTTCGGGCAAGCAGGGCTACGCGATTGCCGGTGCGCTAGCGGCGCTGGGTGCGCGGGTTACGCTGGTCAGCGGACCCACGGGGCTTGATGTGCCCGCTGGCGTTGACCGCGTGAGCGTGCAGACCGCCCGCGAGATGCTGGACGCGTGCGAGCGAGCCTTGCCGGCGGATGTGGCGGTTTGTGTTGCGGCGGTTGCTGACTTCAGGCCCGCGCACGCGGCTGAGCTCAAGCTGGAGAAGGCCTCGGCCGCGAGCTTGGCGCTGGTGGCGAACCCTGACATTTTGGCGACGCTGAGCGCCCACGCGCAGCGCCCGGCGCTGGTGATTGGCTTCGCCGCGCAGACGCACGAGGTTGAGACCTTTGCGCAGGCCAAGCGGGCGAAGAAGCGGTGCGACTGGATCGTCGCCAACGATGTCTCGGGCGATGTGATGGGCGGCGACCACAACCAGGTTTCGATCATCAGCGACAAAGGGATAGAATGCCTAGCACGGAGGACCAAGGCCCAGGTTGCCGCCGAGCTCGCTGGGCGGATCGCGTCGCGGCTTGGCCCGCGCGAGTGACGTGCTGCGTGTGGGGTGCGGCGTGCGGGGTGCGGCGGTCGGAGAGCTGTCCTGGGGCGAGCCGCGCGGTCACCCGATCACGTCGGTGCCGATGTCGGTCCGGACGATCATCCCGGGCAGTCTGATTTTGCTGACGGCGGCGTACGCGCGCTTGCGGGCGTGCTCGGCGTCATCGCCGGTAGCGACCACGTTCAGCACGCGCCCGCCGTTGGTGACGGTCTTCCGGTCGCTGGTCCGCGCGGTGCCGGCGTGGATGATCGTGACGCCCTCGCACGCGCCGGCCTCATCGAGCCCCTCGATGGTCAGGTTCTTTATCGGCGCGTCGGGATAACCGGGCGCGGCGACGACGACGCACACGCTTGCGCCGGGCCTCCAGCGGAGTTCAGCCTGGTCGAGCTTGCGGTCGCAGCAGGCGATCAGCTCAGAGATCAGGTCGCCCTCCCAACGTGCGAGCAGCGCCTGGCATTCGGGGTCGCCGAAGCGGCAGTTGAACTCGAGGACCTTGGGCCCGCCGGGTGTGAGCATGATGCCTGCGTAGATCACGCCGGTGTAGTCGATGCCCTCGCGCTTGAGCGCGTCGATGGTCGGTACCAGCACGTCGCGCTGGATGGTGTCGAGCAGCTTGTCGTCCAGGGCGTTGGTGGGGCACAGTGCGCCCATGCCGCCGGTGTTGGGCCCGCGGGCCCCGTTCTGCAGGCGCTTATGGTCCTGGCAGGGCTCGAGCACGTAGATTGTGCGCCCGTCGCAGAGCGCCAGCACGCTGACCTCGCGCCCCTTGAGCTTCTCTTCAATCACCACCTTCGCACCTGCGGCACCAAACTCGCGCTTGACCATGATGCGATCAAGGGCCGCGAGCGCCTCGCCCTGGGTCGCCGGCACGATCACGCCCTTGCCCTTGGCCAGCCCCGCGGCCTTGACCACATGCGGTTCGGTGCGGCTCTCAAGATACTTCCGCGCCGCCTCGTAGTCGCCAAAGGTCCGCGCGTCGGCCGTCGGCACCTTCGCGGCCCGCATGATGTCCTTGGCGAACGCCTTGTCACCCTCGAGCTGTGCGGCCTGTTTGCTTGGCCCAAAGACGTACGGCACCGCGCCGCCCAGCCCGCCGCCGCCGCCGCGCTCGCCGCCGGTCAGGATGTCAGCGAGCCCTGCGGCCAGCGGTTCCTCGGGACCGATGACCGCGAGCGTTATGCGGTTGGTGATGCACCAGCGCTGCAGGCGGAAGGGGTCTTTGAGGTCAAAGGGGATGTCCATGGGCTGCGCGAGGGCCGCGATGCCCGGGTTGGCCATGTCGGTGGCGAAGAGCGTGCCCATCCGCGGCGAGGCGGAGAGCTTGAGGGCCAGGGCGTGCTCGCGCCCGCCGCCGCCGACGAGCAGGATGTTGACCGGCTCGGTGGAGGTGGGTTCCGTGGGCGAGTCGGGGCGGTTGGTGGGGTGCTGGCCTGAGCTCTCGCTGTCGCTGGGTGTCTGCGCCATGGGGCCCAGTGTACGGAGGCGGGGGCAGAGGTGGAGGGAGCGGAGGGCGGAGAGGTGGGGAACGTTGGTGGGCGTGGCGGGCAGGCCGCATCCACCCGAGGCCCGGGGGCGAATACGCTCTGGCTCAGGGGCGGCGTGCCGCGTGTTGTCGGCGTGCCGGTCCAAGCCAGGGAGTATGCCGCATGATGCCGATCGCCGCCTTGTCAGCCCGTCGGTCCGTTGCTGGTTCAGCCCTTGCGGGCGTGCTGGCGTGCGCGGTGCTTGGCGCGTGCGCGCCGGTGCGTGAGGTCACGCGGGTCGACCCGCAGACGCCGGTGGACGTGGACTACCGGTTCAACGATACCGACGCGCGTGACATCTACATGGCGATGGTGGATGACGCGCTGAAGCGCCCGTGGATCGACAACCACCTGCGCGAGCGCGGCGGGCAGCGCCCGGTGGTCATCGTCGGGCCCGTCACCAACGCGACGCAGGATTACATCGACACCCGCATGATCACCACCAGCATCGAGCGAGAGCTGATCAACAGCGGGCGCGTGCGGTTTGTGGCCATGAAGGAGCAGCGCGACCCGATCCGCGGTGAGCGCGAGCAGGGCCAGGAGTGGAGCCGCCCCGAGACCCGCAAGCGCATGAAGTTTGAGCTCGGCGCCGACTACATCGTGCTGGGCCGCATCATGGACGACAAGCCCAAGACCCTCAGCGGCCGCGGCGGGGTCAGCTACTTCAAGGCCAACCTTGAGATCATCGACCTTGAGAGCAACGAGAAGATCTGGATTGGCGAGCGCGAGATCAAGAAGGTCTGGCGCGACAAGTAGACCGGGTTCCGCCACGCCGTTGACGCTGGTTCACACCGGTGCACAGCGGCGTGCCAAAGATCGCCCATGACCGGTACCTCGCAGCTCTCACGGGCCCAGATCGAGCAACAGCTTGCCGCCGAGATCGGCGTGGTGGCGCTGCTTGAAAACTCCGCCGCGCGGCTTCAGCACGTTCAGGGCTGGCTGCACCGCGGAGAGGGCTTCGCGCTGATGCGGCTTGTGGCGGCCTCAAACGCTGGCGTGGTCGGCGGCGGCGCGGTGGTCGAGGTTGGTAGCTTCAAGGGCCTCTCGACGTGCTGGCTGGCGATGGGCGTTGAGATGCTCGTGAAGTCTGGCGTTGCTTCAGGCCAGGCGGGGCCGGTCTACGCCGTGGACCACTTTGCGGGATCACCGGAGCATCAGCCCGGCGGCACGCACCCCGACCCTGACGTCGCGCGCGACGGCACGACCCTCAACGCCTTTGAGGCGAACCTCGCGCGTGCGGGGCTTGCGGCGTTTGTGCAGCCGATGGTGCAGCCCTCGCTGGCGGGTGCCGCGGCGTGGGACAAGGGCCCGATCCGCCTGTGCTTTATCGACGGCGACCATTCGTACGAGGCGAGCAGGCAGGACTGGAACGCGTGGGCCAAGCACGTGCCGCACGGCGGGTACCTGTGCCTGCATGACGTGGGGAGCTGGCCGGGGGTCACGCAGCTCGCAGAGGAGCTGGCCAAAGACCTTTCGTGCGGGTTTGTGCGCGTCATGGGCGTTGCAACGCTGCAGGTCTTTCGTCGCGCCTAAGTGTTGTGATACCGCTGCGAACGCTCAGGCCATCGCTTCATTCGCTGCGCGCCAGCCGCTGAGTAGTGCGCCCTGCACGGTGCCCGGCTGCTCGGCGTGGGTCGCCTCGCCGGCAAACAACAGCGTCTTGCCGATTGGTGCGGCCAGAGCCGTGCAATCCGCAGGGCCTGAGCCCGGCGCGAAGCTGCTGTAGCTCCCGCGGGCCCAAGGGTCTGCCGCCCAACGTGATCGCACGACCTTGGTGGGCGCAGGGGCGGCGGGGCCGAGGATCCGGCGCAGCACCTCCATCGCCTCGCGCGTGAGTGCCTCGTCGCTGAGCGCTTCAGTGGCGCGCGCAAAGCTGCCTGCGGTCAACATCAGCAGCGCGGGCTTGCCCAGCAGAGCGTGCAGGTTGATGGTCTGCGCGAACCTTCCGGGCTCGCTGTCGGTCAAAGGGTCAACCTGCCCGACGAACTGGCTTGAGACCGCGCCGGGCGACCAGAACGCCCGCTCAAAGCCGAGGTAGACCTTGTTGACCACGCCAAAACCCAGGCGCTCAATCGCCCCCTGCTTTGTTGCGGGCAGCTCAGGCGTGAACTGAATCGCGCCGGCCTTGAGCACGCCTAGCGGCACCGTGACCACGCACGCCTGCGCGGTAATCAACCCCGCACTGGTCGTCAGCTTGACGCCCTGCGCGGAGTGCTCGATCGCCATGACGGCCACGCCGAGGCGGACGTCCAGCGGCGCGAGCTTGGGGGGCGCGAGCTTGGGGGGCGCGAGCTTGGAGGGCGCGGTCGTAAACCCCTCTGGCACTGGCGGCGTCGCCAGCAGCTGCGGCAGCAAGTCAAACCCTTCGACCACAAGCGCATCACCGCCGAGCGGCGCTGTGCTCGCGTCAAACCGCTGAAGACTCAGAGCTTCCAGCCCCGCGCCGAAGGGAAGCTCGATGCCCGCCGTCAGGGCCCACCGCAGCTCTGCGGCCGCGCGACCCGACATGTCTCGCTCCTGTAAGAAGGCTTCCAGCGTCGCGCTCAGCGGCTCGTCGTTGGTCGCGACCTTCCGGCGCTGCGGGATGAACGTACTGACAAAGTCGTCAGCCCACGAGGCAACCCGCCCGATGCGCGACGCGGCAAGCTCTGTGCCCAGCGGCCCGAAGACCTGGCGGTCTTCGCGGTCCAGCGGCCGCAGCTTTGCGTCGATGCTCGAAAGCAGATCAACCACCGGGTTGCCCGTGACGCCCTGAACCCACGACGCGCCAAGGTCTGCGGGCATGCCCGGGAAGCTCGCGCGGTCTGTGTGCAAGCGTCCACCGAGGCGGTCGCGCGCCTCAAGCACCACCACCTTTCGCCCCGCCGCAACCAACCGGCGTGCGCACGCCAGCCCCGCGACACCCGCGCCGATGACGATGATCGGGCGCGGGTCGTTTGCGTCGTTTAATTCGGCCGTCACGTCAGGTGCGCTCGGTTCAGCCCCGGCGTTCGCGCCAGGCGCAGGCGATGGGGTCTGAGCAGACAGCGTCGGCACGCCGTGCATGAGCGCGAGCATCCCCGCTGCCAGCGGCCAGCGCAGCACTTCGCGCCGCGCAAGGCCAGTGGCAACGGCGTGTTGGCCCGAGTCTTTGCTCATGTCATCGGCCTCTACCTTTTAGCCCTCTTAGTGCGCCTCGCGCTTGCGGGCCTCTTCACTAGGCGGGGGCGACGCGGGTACGCCCAAATACGTGAGCGCTCGCTCCATCGTTCGCCGCACCACCGGGCCCGCAGTCGCTGCCCCGCGGTGCAGCTTGGCCTTGACCAGATCGGGGCTCGGGTCGTCGATCACGGCGATCAGCACCAGTCGCGGGTCGTCTACCGGGCCACCCGCCGCAAAGCTCGAGTTGTACTGCCCGCTGAAATACCCGTCGCTGCCCTTGGGCCGCCGCTGGCCCTCGGGCGGCTGACCCAGCGGGATTTCGGCCGTCCCTGACTTTCCGAATAGCTCGTAGCGCCACCCGGTGTCGCGCGGGTTGCGCTCGTGCATCTTGCGGTCGAGGCTGGCCGTCACGCCGCGCATCGTCTCGCGCGTCAGGTCAGCGATCGCCCGCGGCAGCACGCGGTTGATCGTCGTCAAGCCCGAGGGCTCGGTCCGCTGGTCCCACGCCGTGAGCCGCACCTCAGGCAGCGTCCCGTTCGCTTCGCCCCGTCGCGCAAAGGCGCTAAACGCCCTGGCTATCTGCACCGGCGTGACCGCCACCTCGTGCCCCATTGCGCACGAGGTCTGCGTGTACACGCTCCAGCGGCTCATCGGCGTCACAAGCCCGCCGGTCTCGCCGGGCAGCCCCGTCCCGGGCTTGCTGCCAAAGCCATACTTGCGAATCGCGTCGTGCATCTGCTGAAAGCTCAGGCGGCTGGTCCCCTTGACCATCCCGATGTTCGAAGAGTTGATCAGCACGTCTTCCCACGTCTGCATCCCGCGTTTCTGCACGTCGGTAACCGCCCTGCCATAGGGCGTGCGCCACGCCCCGCCGGCAGTATCAAACATTTCCTTGGGGCGTACAAGCCCAAGCTCGGTCACCGCCGCCCACATGAAGGGCTTGAAGGTCGAGCCCGGCTCGTAGACGTCCTCCACGCAGCGGTTGCGCCCCATCGCCGGGTGGATCAGCCGACCCGGGTCGGCGCGGATCGTGCGGTAACGCACGCCATGACCCCGGTTGTCCTTGGCAATCACCGTCTGCCAGTCGTAATCAACCACGCTCGAGACCTCGCGGATCAGGTCCACGATCGCCAGCACCTCGCCGGTGTTGGGGTCCATCAGCACCGCGCGTCCGCCCGCGGCGTCCGCCTCTTCAACCCCCCGGGTGAGCTCTTCAGTCACGATCCGCTGCAGCTCAAGATCAATTGAGAGCGCCTGGTCATCACCAGCATCAGCCGGGCGGTAGCTCTCTGGGTAGACCCACAGCGGCCGCCCGCGCGAGTCACGCACAAACTCGAACCGCCCGCCCTTGGGCTGCAGGTTCTCATCAAAGCGTTTCTCCGTGCCCATCAGCCCGCGCGCGGTGCCCTTGGAGTCAGGGCTGGTCATCCCCAGCAGCGCGCCGGCAAGCTCGGGGGCAACCTCCTCACGCACCGGACGGCTCTCAAGGTGAACCCCCGGCAGCTTCAGTCCGCGCGCGATCTCAAGCTTTGACTCATCAAGCACGCCGCCCACAGGCAGGTACCGACGCAGCACGGGCTTGGTCGCGTCCGCCGCGGGCTTTGCAGCGACGGCCGCCACAACCTCGGCCCGCGTGGGCGCAGCCAGCACGATGCCGGGGATCGCGTCAGGAACGAAGCCGCCCGCGTTTGGCTCCTGCGAACCCTCAGCGCTCGCGCCGTCAGCGATTGCTTTTTCAGCCAGAAGGGCGTCAGTGTCTGCGAGGGTTCCCGCCGGATCACCCGCGAGCTTGCCGCCACCCGCCACCCGCGCCGCCTTGGCGTCCTCGAGCTTCCGCTGATTCTCTGACATCATCGACAAAAGCTTGGGGCCGAACTGCTCGATCGGCACGCCAGTGATCTGCGCGATCTTCAACATCGCTTCTTCGCCGCCTTGGCTAGGGAACCGCAGCGGGTCGATGAACAGCCGCTTGCCAAAGGTGGTGATCGCCAGCGGCCGCCCGCGCCGGTCCGTAAGCATCCCGCGCGGGGCCTGTTCGGCCAGCGTGCTGGTCCGCTCACCCTTGAACGCGAGCAGCCGCGGGTCGGGGTTGGTCTGCAACTGCCAGACGCGCCAGAGCATCACGCCCAGCGCAAGGGTCATCACAACCACCAGGCTCAGGCTGATCGTGTCTGCGCGCGTGGGTACAAACGTGCGGCGCGCCCAGCGCCACGACCCGACGCACTTGGCCCATCCGCGCGCCAGCGCGCCGGGCCCGCCAGCCGCCGGATCACGCCCGTTGCTCGCTGAAGCCGCGTCATCGCCCGTGCTCGCTGGTTGCGTGTCGGTCATAGCCAGAGGTTATCGACGAGCCAGCCCGCGCGGCTGCGGCTTTCCGCGGGCCTAGCTTGATGCTCACTCACGGCCGTCCGTTGAACCTAGCGGGGGGCCAGCGGCTCGCCGTCTTCGCCCTGACGGTCGGCCGTGTCAGCCACGATCGCGCGGCCCTGGCCGTCAAGCTGCTCGCCGGGCTTGCCCAGCACAACCATCGGCCCGAGCTTGAGGGCCGCGAGGCGGCCGATCTGCTGCGGGCTGCTGTGCAACGCGATCTCGGCCCGGACCTTTGCCAGTTCGGTGCTGTGCCGCAGCATGGCCCGCTGGGCCTGGACCATCTCGTGCACCGCCGAGAGCCGCTGCTGGCGATAACCAAGCAGGAGGCACCCGACGACGCCCATGCTCATGATGATGAGGCCGAGCTTTCCGAACACGCACCGCTCCAGATGAGGCCAGTTGTTCAGGTCGCCGCCAGCGTAGGACGTCACGCCCACTTTCCGCAAGACTCAGCGCCCGGGAGACTCAGCGCCCGCGCGCGGCCGGCTCGCTGGTCGGGCGGGCCTCGGTCTTCTTAGGAACCTTGAGCGTCTGGCCGATCTTGAGGCGGTTCTCATCAAGGCCCGGGTTGGCCTTCATGATGTCACGCCAGCGCTGGGCCGTGCCGAGGGTCTTGCGGGCGATCGCCATCGGCGTGTCGCCGGCCTTGACTGTGTACGTTGTGCCAACCTCGGGCGCGAGCGTCCCTGGCGGCGTCGTGCCGCCTGGGCCACCCGCGTTGCCCGCGACACTCGGCCGTCCGCCATCGCGACGGGCCGGCGCATCACTACGGCCGGGGATCGGCCCGGGCGTTGCCTCGGGCTCGGCCGCGCCGCCGCCCGCCAGCAGCACGCTCTTGGGCGGGATCCGAAGCGTGACGCCAATCTGCAGCCCGCCGTCTAGATTCAGCTTGCTGCGGTTGTAGATCGCCAGCGCGCGAGCCAGCGCCCCGTCGGCGTAATACCTTTTGGCGATGATCACCAGCGTCTCGCCGCGGCGGACCGGGTGCTTGCCGTCAGTGGAGGGATCGTGCGCACCCACCGAAGTACCAGCGGAGGGCGAGTCATTCAAAATCGAGGGCTCGCCGCCAAGGCCCCCCTGCCCGTTAAAGTTCCCGTTAGCGCCAGGATTCGCGTTCGTCAGATCCACCGGCAGCGCACGCCCGGGCGAACCGCCCGCCGGTGCAACGCCGCCGCTAAACGCCTGGCCAGTAGCGCTGCTGCCTGAGCTGCTGCCCGAGCCGCCGCCTACACGCGTCAGTTCTGCTGCTGGCTGCGTGGGCATTGAAAGGCCAAGCCCGCGGCCCTCAAACGCCCCGCCAAAGTCCATAGATCCGCCCATCGATCCGGCTCTTCCCCCGGCACCGTCAGACATGCCGCCCAGGCCCTGCTCTCTACCAGCCAGGCTGACCCCGGGCGCCACCACACCAAGGCTTGTGTCCTGGACCTGCGTCCGCGCCTTGCTCAGGTGCTCACCCAGCAGCAGCGCGACAATCAGGAACACAAAGAACACCAGCAGTACGGCCAGCTTTACTTCGCTCTTCACAGGCAGGTCTTCCTTGACACTCGATGCGTCCTGACGGGCTCCGCCGACTCGATCGCCGGCACGCTCCGGGCGTGCCTGGATTGCCATCTGTCCATCCGCGGTCTGCGCCAAATGTACGCGGGCGCTCGCGCCTGATTCACGATTCGACAGCGCCGAACCCCTTTGACCCAAAGCACCCACGCCCGGCTCGGTGCCAGGCTCAGTGCCAGCGTCCATTCCAGACCCAACTAAAAGGGGGCCCTGCGAAGCCGATCCCACCGCCGTGGGCGAGTCAGCCGCCGCGACAAACAGCCCGCCTGAGCCATCACTTGCGCCCGCGCGGCCCTTCGCCAGCGCCACCACCGGCCGCCAGCGCTGCGCATCGATCAAGCTTGGCTGAACCGACGCACGTGCAGGCTCAGCCTGCGATGCACCGCCGCCGCCCGACGCAGCTACCGCGTTGTCGCCAACTGATGCGTTGTCGCTTGCTGGCGCAGAGTTGGTCCCAGGTGCCGCGTTCATGCACGGTGGCTATCGGCAGCCCGCACGCCGACGCACCAAGCTTTCATGCACCGATCCGGCGCCGCCCGCGCCCCGATCAGTTCTCGACCGCCCCGGTCCGACTCTGCCCCCCAGCCGGTGCGCACCGCGCAGGCCACAGACGCGCCCCGAGACACACTACCGCTCCACCCACACCCCACCCACAACCCACACGCGCGCCACACGCACGCCACCCGCACGCCACCCGCACTTCGCGCCGGTTGCACCGCTCAAGACGCCTGCGCCGCCCGCGCACCCGTACCCGCCGCTGCAACCGGCGCAGGTGCTTGGGCGTCCATCAGGAACATTACCGAAGCCGCAGACCGCCGACCGACAGCGTCCGCAGCTTCGCGGACCTGCTCCGCGGGTTCTCGCCCCGCTCCACCTCGCCCGCCTCCACATGCCCTCGCGGCGTCTCGGTCGCTACGCCCTCAACACTCAACGCCCGAAATGCCTGCTTGACCGGCCGATCCTCCAGCGAGTGAAATGCGATCATCGAGATCCGAGCGCCCGCGACCAGCCAAGTCGCCTCACCGCGCGCCGCCAGCCGGGCCGCGTCGCCAACCGAGTCCAAGAACGCCTCAAGGTGCCCAAGCTCATCGTTGACGGCAATCCGCAGGCCCTGAAACGTCCGCGTTGCCGGGTCAATCGCCCCCGGCGCGTGCGGCGGCGGGTACTTGCCTCCGAGCGCCGACCGAACAAGCGCCGCAAGCTGTCCGGTGCTGACAATCGCACCGCGCCGGCGTTCCTCGATGATCCGCCGCGACACCAGCGCCGCGTGCCGTTCCTCGCCAAACTCGCGGATGATGCGAGTGAGGTCCGCCTCGCTGCTGCTGGCCACCAGCGCGGCGGCGGTCAGCGGGCCGGACGGATCAAGGCGCATGTCCAGCGGGCCGTCACGCATGAATGAGAGGCCCCGCGAAGCGTCATCAACCTGTGATGACGCGAACCCAAGGTCTGCCAGCACCATGTCAGCCCGCAGGCCAAGCTGTGCCAGCACACGCCCAAGCCCCGCAAAGCTCCCGTGATGCTCTAGCACCCGCGGAGATTGATCGAGCGCCCGCACGCTCGCCGCAGCGTGCGTGAGGTTTCCGGCGTCCACGTCGCAGAGCACCGCCGTCCCGCCAAGCCCCAGCGCCCGCGCAACAGCCCGCGCGTGCCCGCCGAGCCCGGCCGTCGCGTCTACAAAGACCTGCCCCGGCGCAGGGCGGAGGGCCGCGAGCACTTCGCTAACCAGCACCGGAATGTGTCCAAACGGCTCCATATTTTCCGCTTCATGCTTCACGCCGAGTTAAGAACAGATGCGCCGCGCCTCACCGCCGCGCCTCACCGCCGCGCCTGACCGCCGCCAGACCAGCACAATACACTCGCCCATGCCCACAGTCACAGTCCTTGGCGGCGGAATGGTCGGCAGCGTCATCGCCACCGACATCGCCCGCGACCCGCACCTTGCCGTCACCGTCGCCGACCACCGCCAGGACGCCCTTGACCGCTGCACCACCCGCGCCGCGCGCATGGGCGTCAAGCTCACCACTCAGCTCGCAAACCTCGCCGACCCAGCGCACGTTCGCGCATTGGCCGCAGAGAGCGATCTGGTCTGCGGCGCCATGGCCAGCGGCATCGCGCTGGCCGCCATGCGTGCTGTCATTGAAGCAGGCCGCTCCTACTGCGACATCTCGTTCATGCCCGAAGACTTCACCCAGCTCCACGCCCTCGCCCTCAGCCGCGGCGTCACCGTCGTGCCCGACTGCGGCGTCGCGCCGGGTATGAGCCACATCCTCGCCGCCGCTGCCGCTGCAGAGCTGCACCGCTGCGAAGCCCTTGACATCTTTGTCGGCGGGCTCCCGACCGTCCGCACCTGGCCCTTTGAGTACAAGGCCGCGTTCAGCCCCGCTGATGTCATCGAGGAGTACACGCGCCCCGCACGACTCGTCGAAAACGCGCGCGTGGTCACGCGTGAGGCCCTCAGCGAGCCCGAGCTGATCAACCTCCCCGGCGTCGGCACGCTCGAAGCCTTCAACACCGACGGCCTCCGCTCGCTGCTGCACACGCTCCCGCTAACGCGCCTGCGCGAGAAGACCCTCCGATACCCGGGGCACATTGAGCTGATGCGCGTGCTGCGTCACCTGGGCCTCATGGAGACCGCCGCGGTCGAAGTTGCCGACCAGCACGGGCACCCCGTGCACATCCGCCCAAGAGACCTGCTCGCCAAGCTCATGTTCCCGCACTGGGCGTACCGGCCCGGCGAGACCGACCTGACCGTCATGCGTGTCGAGGCCACGGGCACTGATAGCGCCGGCACACCCGCCAGAGTCACCTGGGACCTGCTCGACCACGCCCAAGCCGAGTCCGCCGCCACGCCGCACACCACCAGCATGGCCCGCACCACCGCGTTCCCCTGCGCCATCGTCGCACGGCTCATGCTCGAAGGCCGCCTGCACGCTCCGGGCGTCAACCCACCTGAAAAGCTCCCGAGCTTCCCGGGCGTCCTCGACGCGCTGCTAACGCAACAGGCCGACCGCGGCGTCATCTATCGCAAGACCGCGAGCTGACTGCTGCCTCTGCTCCTACCTTGCGTGGAACGGGTTTTCCAACCCGCCGCTTGCCCGTGGCGCGGGCTTCCAACCCGCCGCTTCCCCGTGGCGCGGGTTTTTCAACCCGCCTGCGTTGGTTCGCGTAGGGCAGGACTCCATCCTGCCCATTCCGCATTCCCCATTCCCATCTCCCCACTTCCAAACACCGCTCCACTTACTGCGGCGGCACGTAGTTCAGTGGTGCATCGGGCCCAAGCGGGATACCCAGTGCGTACCACAGCAGCAAGAACCCCGTCCACGCCACAGCGAACACCACCGAGTACGGCAGCATCAAGCTGATCAGCGACCCAAGCCCCGCCTTGGGCCGGTACCGCTGCAGCACCGCCAAAATGATCAGCAGGTAGCTGTTCAGCGGCGTGATGATGTTCACCACGCTGTCGCCGATCCGGTACGCCGCCGTCGTCAGCTCTGGGCTCATCCCCACCATCATGAACATCGGGATGAAGATCGGTGCCAGCACCCCAAACTTGCTCAACATCCCCGAGATCGCAAAGTCACCCGCGATCACCAGCAGCACGAACAGCACAATCAGCGCCACCACCGGCATGTCCGCGTCCACCAGCATTCGTCCGCCCGCGTACGCCAGCATCTGGTCAAGCCCGCTGTACGTGAAGTAGTTGACAAACTGCCCCATGAAAAACGCGATGGTCAGCACCGGGATGATCAGCTCGACCCCGTGATAGATCGCCTTTACCACGTCCAACTGCGTCCGCAGCGTCCCCACCACCCACCCGTATGCCATCCCGGGCAGCAAGAACATCAGGAAAATCAGCGGCACAATCACGTGTGACCACCGGTCACCAGGCCGCTCAAGCACCCGCGGCTTGCTCGTTGCCAACTGCTCGACCATCCACCCAGGCTCGCTGATCGCGTAGTTGCCCTGCGCATCGGGCGTTGAACCCACGCGCACCTCAGGCCGCTTCACCAGCAGCGTCCGCTGCGCCGGCACGTCGCCCGGCAACACCTCGCCGGTGTGCAGCTTGGCCCCAACCTCGCTGGGAATGTTCCCGCTCGCCAGCGTTGGCATGCCCACCCCGTGCAGCGGCGCGCCCGGCAGCAGCACCATGGCCGCGAACGACCCCAGCACGCACGCCGCCACGAGCCCCGCCACCGCGAGCCCGCGCTTCTCGACGCGATTGAGGCTCATGTCGCTCACGGTCGCACCCGCCTGACCAGCACCCGCCTGACCAGCACCCGCTTCACCGGCACCCACTCCCGCCACGCTCATCTGCCGGCGCAGCCGCGGCTCGATCAGCAGGTCTGTCACCACCCACCCCGCCAGCATCACCAGCACCGCCGAGCCCATCTTGAAGTACTGGTTGTGCACCGCCTGCACCGAGGGGTACGCCGGATCGATGATGTGCGCGGCGTTGGTCGCCACCCCCGCCAAAAACCCGTCCGCCGCCGTTGGAAACAGGCCACCGCCAAAGCCGCCCGCCACGCCCGCAAACGCCGCCGCCAGCCCCGCTACAGGATGCCGACCCACCGCCAAGTACAGCGCCGCGGCCAGCGGCGGCAGCACGATGTACCCGGCGTCACTCGCCACCGAGCTGCTCGCCCCGATGAACACAATCACCGGCGTGAGCAGCGCCCGCGGCGTCAGCGTCGCCAAAAACCGCATCAGCGCGCTGAACAACCCAAACTTCTCCGCCAGACCGATCCCCAGCATCGCCACAAACACCAGCCCCAGCGCCGGCAACCCCGTGAAGTTCCGCACCATCGACGAGAGCATCCAGTACACGCCCTCGACTGTCACCAAACTCCGCGGCTCAATCGGCTTGCCCGTCTCCACCAGCGTCACCACCGGCCGCCCACGCTCATCCAGCTTTGGCACCAGCTTGGGCTTGCCGTCCGCCAGCATCACCGCACGCCCAGAATCGTCCAGCTTCTCGACCATCTCTAGCCGCGGCTGCACCGGCTGCACCTTCCAACCCGCCGCGCTGCCGATGCCCGAGACCATCACCACCAGCGCCGCCAAAATCGCGAACAAGATCGCCGGCTCGGGCAGCTTGTTGCCCAGCCACTCGATGTGGTCGAGCAGCCGAAAACCAGTCTTGGAAGGCGTCTGAGCGGCCTCGCGTGGGCCAGCATCCGGAGCAGTGGGGGGCGTCGCCATCGTGTTGGCTCTCTTGAGATTGGCCCGGCCCGTGCGCAGCAACCGCGAAACGGTCAAAGCCCAGTGTTCAAAGTCCGGTGTTCAAAGTTGAGTGGTCAAAGTCCTGTGTTCAAGGTCCAGTGGTCAAAGTCCAGTGTTCAAAGCCCAAGCCGGCCACCGCCGCGGGTGATCGCCCCGAACCGCCACCACTGTACCAAATGTACCAAAGAAACGCCCGCTTTACAGCATGTCGGCTTCTTCAGGGTCCACGAACCCCGCCTCGAGCGCCGTGGTCCCCACCGGCCCCAGCGCCACCGCCGGCCGCCTCGGACCGGTGTCGCGCGTCACCACCACCGGCGGCAGCTCGCGCGGCGCCGCGCCATCAAGGAACCCCATCAGCTTGCGCGACCGCACCGGGTGCTGCAGCTTGCGGATCGCCTTCGCCTCCACCTGCCGCACCCGCTCGCGCGTCACGCGGAAAATCTTGCCGACCTCCTCGAGCGTGTAGGTGTACCCGTCGCCGATCCCGTACCGCAGCTTGATAATCTCGCGCTCGCGGTACGTCAGGCTCTTGAGCACCTGCTCGATGCGAAGTTTCAGCGACCCGTCGTTGGCCGCCTCTGCCGGGCCCGACGCGTGCTCGTCGGGCACAAAGTCACCGAAGCTCGCGTCGTCGGTCTCACCTACCGGGCGGTCCAGCGAGGCCGGCGGCCGCGCCGTCTTGAGCACGCGGTGCACCTCGCTGGGGGTCATCTTCGCCGCCTCGGCGATCTCCGCCACCGTCGGCTCAACGCCCGAGCGCTGGAACAGCTCCTTCTGCACCTGCCGCAGACGGCTGGTCGTCTCGATCATGTGTACCGGCACCCTGATTGTCCGCGCGTGGTCGGCGATCGCCCGCGTGATCGCCTGGCGGATCCACCACGTCGCGTACGTGCTGAACTTGTACCCGCGCTTGTACTCGTACTTGTCCACCGCCCGCATCAGCCCGGTGTTCCCCTCTTGGATGATGTCCAGGAAGCTCAGCCCGCGGTTGCGGTACTTCTTGGCGATCGAGACCACCAGCCGCAGGTTGCCGCCCGAAAGATCGCGCTTCGCCTGCTCGTACTCCCAAAACGCCGTGTCGATCACCTTGACAAGCTGCGCGAGCTCGCCGGGCGTGCTCAGCGTCAGGTCCATCAGCCCCCCAAGCTCGTCGTGCTTGGCCGCCACCTCGTCGGCGTCCATCACCGGCACCCGCGCGACCCGCGCCACGCGCCCGCCGCCACCGACCATCCCCATCACACGCGAACTACCGGCAGCCCCGCCCGTAAGCCCCCCGCCAGCCCCACCAGCGCCGGCGCCGCTGGTCCTGCGCAGCTCGGCCTCAAGCTGCTTCATCTTCGCGCTCATCGCACGCAAGCGCCGCATCAGCGGGATGATCCGCCCCGTCCGCAGGCACAGCTCTTCAAGCAACACCGCGACGCGCTGCCGACGCGACCGCAGCCGCCGCGCCACGCCATCAAGAGCGCTGCCGTGCTCGCCAGTGCCGTTGTGGCCAGTGCCGTTGTGGCCAGTGCCGTTGTGGCCAGTGCCGTTGTGGCCAGCGCCGTTGTGGCCAGCGCCGCTGTATCCAATTCCGTTGTGGCCACTTCCGATATGGCCTAGACCGCTCTGCCCAGTTGAGTTGTGGCCAGTGCCGTACGCGCTCGCCAACTCAGCCCAGTCGCGCCGGTTCAGCGCCAGAAGTTGGTCCACCGTCGCCAGGTTGTAGGGGATCCGCGCCGTCAGCTTCTCGCGGTGCCGCTCGTCCAGCGTCGACAGCCGCATCGTCCGGTCAAACGGCAGCTGCCCCGCCTCAACCTGCCGCAACACCGCCACCGCCTGCGCGGCCACATAGTCGCTCTGCAAGCACCGCCGCCTGAAGATCATCCGCATCGTCTCGATCTTCTTCGCGAGCCTGATCTCCTCGTCACGCGCCAGCAGCGGGATCGTCCCCATCTGCGCGAGATACGTCCTGATCGGGTCGTCAGTCCGCGTCGCACCGGCGCTGGTTGCCGCCAGCTCCTCCGCCAGCTCACGCGCAATCGCCTCGTCATCCTCCTCGTCCAGCCCACCGCCCCCGCCCTCAACCAAGCCCCGCGCGCCTTGAGCGCCGGGCACTCCACGACCCACGCCCGCGCGCCCCGCCAAAGGCTTCAGCTCGGCCCGCGCCGCCCGCTTGCTCTGCCTGCTCGGTGCGAGCTTGTAGTTCCAGCTCATCGCGCACCAGCCGTCCTCGGTGGTCCGCTCGCCGCCCGGCACCGTCATCGCGCGGACCGGCCGGTCGTTGGGCCCGCTGAGCATCACCGGCTCGTCGCGCTCGTGCCCGCTAGCCCGCCGCTCACGAAACAGCCGCGCCCGATAGTCCATCTCGTCGATCAGCGACAGCCCAAGCCTGTCAATGTGGATCAGCAGCCCGTGCAGCGCATCGCCGTCCACCCAGTCATCCGGCAGCGCGTTGTTCAGCTCCTCATAACTGAGATAGCCCCGCACAAGGGCAGATTCAAGCAGCAACTGGACGTTCGCGGGAAGGCTAATGGTCAAGCTCGTCTCCGGAGTGTCGTCTCGCCCAGGCCCAACCACGCTCAAACGCGCCACGCCACATCGCGCCCACGCCACATCGCGCCCACGCCACGTCGCGCCCACGCCACATCGCACCAGGCCCCGCGGCCCACCATTCCGCACCCGCCGAACAACCGCCGCGGCCCGCGTGGCCAAACCCCGGCCCATAACAATGCCACGTCATTCGCCCGCGTCAAGTCCGATTCGTGCCCACCTGTCGGATACACCACGACCCGCCAACTTCCCCACACCCGCTGCTTCGCGCCTACTTCCCGCCGCTCAACGCGCCGAATCACCCGCCGCGCCGCCCTTTCGCACGCTTGTACAGCTCCAGCCGCTCGCCAGGGTCCGTCGTCTCGCGCGCCGCTCGCAGCAGCCACTCGACCTCCGCCCTGATCAGCAGGTCCTGTAATCCCGCGCGGGACCGCGCCAGGTCATCTCCATACTGACGCTCCACCGCCGAGCACATCGCCGAAACCCTCAGCGGCATCTCACCATACTCAAGCTCCGCCATCAGTGACGCCCTCGACAGCGCCCGTCCGCCTTCTACAGCCCCATGCCCCGCCCCATCCCCCGCCCCACGCCCCGCCCCACGCCCCGCCCCACGCCGCGCCTCAACAAGCACCTCCGCGATCCGCCGAAAACCACCCGGCGCAAACCGCTCCGGCGCAAGCTCAGCCCACTGCGCGTCGTTCAGCTCTTCAACAAGCTGAGTCTCTGCCACCAGCAAGCACAGCGCGTGCTCCGCCGCCCCAGTTGGGACCAGCGCCACCGCGCCCGTCGGCCCGCCGCCCTCAACCCCAACTTCACCCCGCCCGTCATTGTCGCGCTCACCAAAGCCGCGCCGTTGCGCGGCGGCCCGCGCAATCGCCTGACGAACCACCACCTCATTCACACCCGCGATCTGCGCTATCCGCTGCACGGCCATCTGCTGGCTCACCGGCTTCATACGCGCCAGCCCGAGCCCCGCCAGCCGCTCAAGCTCTTCCTCAATCGCCCGCCCGCGCGCCTGACCCCCAAGGTTGCGCAGGCTCTGGCTCAGCCGCGCAAACCGATACTCCAGCGCCTCCACAGAGCGCTCAATTACCTGCGCCAGCACCGCCGCCCCGCCCTCGCGCTTCAGCAGCTCGTCAGGGTCCTTCGCGTCGGTGAGCCCCGCCAGCGTCGCGATCCGCACATCCAGCGGCGAGTCAAACAGCACCTCAATTGCGCGCTCCGCCGCCCGCTGCCCCGCCGCGTCGCCGTCAAACAGCAGCACGATCCGCCCCTCACCCGCACTCGCGCCACCACCCGCGCCGCCACCTGCGCCTGACGGCCCCAGCAGCCGCCCCAGCAGCCGCGCGCCCTCCACCGTCAGGGCCGTCCCCAGCGTCGCCACCACGTTGCACACGCCCGCCTGGTGGCACGCGATCGCGTCCATATACCCCTCGACCACCACCGCCGTCCGCGTCGCCTTGATCGCCTCCGCCGCCTGCGGCAGCGCGTATAGCGTCTTGCCCTTGATAAACAGCGCCGACTCTGAACTGTTCAAGTACTTCGGCTCGTCGCTGTCACGCAGCCGCCGCGCGCCAAACGCCACCACACGCCCCGTTGTGTCCACGATCGGGAACATCAGCCGGTGCCGGAACCCGTCGTAAAAGCCCCCGCTCTCGCGGCTCTTCAGCAGCCCCGCGCCCGCAAAGTCGCCCCGCGCAAGCCCCTTGCGCTCCACCACCTGCAGCAGCCCGTCCCACCGGTCCGGCGCCGCCCCAAGCCCAAACCGCTCCACCATCGCCGCGCTCACGCCGCGCCTCTCAATCACCTCGCGCGCCGCCGCACCGTGCTCAGGATGCCTCAAAATCGTCCGGAAAAACTCCCCCGCCGCGCGGTTCGCCCCCGCCAGCTGCTCACGCGAAACCCCAGCGTCATGCTCCACAAACTCGCCACCGCTGCCACCACCAAAGCCCCCGCGCGCCTTCCACGGCGTCAGCTTGATCCCCGCCCGATCCGCCAGAAACGTCATCGCCTCCGGGAACGTCATCTTGTGGTACTCGGTCATGAACGCCAGCGCATCGCCCCCCGCGCCGCAGGAAAAACACTTGTAGATCTGCTTGCGCGCGCTCACCGTCATCGAAGGGCTCCGGTCGCTGTGAAACGGGCACAGCCCGACCATCTCGGCGCCCTTCTTCTTCAGCGCAAGCTGCTCGCCGATCAAGCGCACGATGTCCGTCGCCTCAAGCACCCGCGCAATGTCGCCGTTCGCGTCCGCCACGATGCATCCTTGGCGCTCCGCGCTGCCCCCACGCGCCTGCCGCACACCCCTCTACGCTCACCGCGTGAGACTCCAGCTCCAATACACAGGCCGCGTCCAGGGAGTCGGCTTCCGCGCCACCGCTGAGTATCTCGCCGACACCCACAACCAAGAGCACCCCACACGCCCCGTCGCCGGCTGGGTCCGCAACCAGCCCGACGGCTCCGTCTTGCTCGAAGTCCAAGGCACACCCGACGCCATCGACGTCTACCTTGATCGCCTCCACACTCTCCTGGCCAACAACATCCACGCCACCGACCGCCTCGCCGTCCCCGACTGCCCTCAAGAGCACACCTTCACCATCCGCGGCTAACTCCAACCACCCTCAACCACCCGCCCCCGCACGCACCCACACTCTGGCCCGGCCCAACCACCATGACCACCCCACATCAACCACGCCTGGTCCTCTTCGATATCGACGCCACGCTCATCTCCACTAGCCGCTCAGGCATCCGCGCCATGCGCGTCGTCACCGCGCGGCTCTTCGGCCAAGGCATCGACATAGAAGCCGTCGAGTTCGCCGGCAAGCTCGACACCCTCATCATCGCCGACATCCTCCGCCTCGCCGGCCAAAGCCCCACGCCGCACGCCATTACCACCTTCGCCGACCACTACCGCCAAGAGCTGCAGGCCACACTCGCAGACCCCGCCACCACCGCCACCGCACTCCCCGGCGTCCACACCCTCATCGACGCCCTCGCCGCCACCCAAGGCCTCACCCTCGGCCTGCTCACAGGCAACTTCCAGCACACCGGCACCATCAAACTCCAAGCCTGCGGCATCGACCCCGACCGCTTCCCCGTCCGCGTCTGGGCTGAGCACGCACCACACGTCAATCCCACCCGTGATCACCTCCCACCCGTCGGCCTCGCGCAGTGGGCATGCATCGTGGGCCCTGACCACGCACACCCACGCCGCGCCGTGGTCATCGGCGACACGCCGCACGACATCCGCTGCGCGAAGGTCAACGCCATGGCCAGCATCGCCGTCGCCACCGGCGGCTTCGAGCTCGACCACCTCGCCGGCTTCGCCCCAGACGCCTGCGTCGAAGACCTCTCCGATACCCACGCCATCATCCAGCACATCACCCGCCTAACCACCGCATAAGCCCCCGCCTCGCCCCTTTCTGCTCGTTGTGCCCTGCGAGTTCAAAACTCTTCCCCACCAACAATGAAAAACGCCCCCGATCACCGGGGGCGTTCGCCAATCCCACTTCCAAGCTCCGCGCCAATCAGTCCACCACATTCACCTTACGGCTCCGGTTGTTGTTCCCGAAGTTGATCGACCCGCCCGCAGTGCTCACGTTCTCAAAGAACATCCGGTGGATCGTCCGCCCCGCCTGGTCAAGGTTCGGCAGCAGCTCCGCGTGTCCATCGCTAAAAACCCACGTGCCACCATCTTTGCCGTTGTTGTCGCGCGGGCCATACTGCCCGGGCACAGTGCCGGCCCAAGTTGCGTCCTGCGACTGAAAGTTCGGGTTGCCAAGCTCCGCGCGGTACCATGCCGCGGTGCCGATGTCTGAGCCCAGGTATTCATCACCAAAGATCGGCGCGGGCTTGACCATCCCCGGCTCATCTTGCTTAAGCCCGGCGATGTACATGTAGCTGATGTTGTAGCTCGCGACCTGCTCAGCGCTGCCCGGCGGCGTCGGCACAATCTGAAGTGCAGAGGCCACCGCTCCGTCTGACGGCACGCCAGAACCGGTTGTGTAAAACGGGAAGTACAGGTCCAGCTTGTCGTTGGGGTTGGTCAGCATCTGGAACGTGTCGAGATAGCTCGCCAGAGGTGGCTTCGACGCACCTCCCACGGTCGTCCCGTAGGTCGCGCCAACGGGGCTGCTGCCACCCCAGCCAAAGGGGCTACCAGAAGTGCCGACTTGACGTGTGCTGAAGAAGCCCGCCAACCCGCCGAACTTGCCTTGGTTCGCCAACGAGCCCGTCGAACTGCGGAAGCTGTCGAGGTCCGCCTGATTCATCGGCGCCAGCGGGAACCACCCCTTATTGTCGTTGCCGTAGCCGAACATCGCCAGCCCCATCTGCCGCACGTTTGAGAGCGAAGCGCTGATCCGCGCACTGCCCCGCGCCTTCGCCAACGCCGGCAGCAGGATCCCCACCAGCAGCGCGATGATCGCGATGACCACCAGCAGCTCAATCAACGTGAACCCGCGAATGCCACCTCGCCAACCCGTGCCCCATCGCTGAAGACCCCTCCCGCCCGAGGGCGCTTGATGGTGAGGGTGCTGGCCGAGAAGGCTACATGATGCCGTCTGCAACATACTCCGTGCTCCAGTTTGTACGCTCTAGCCGACTGCTCAGGGGTCTCCGCGAATGCGGCCCCACAACGATCAACGATCGATCCTCAAGCCTACTCCGCCACGACGTCCAAGGAAAACACCCGATGCACCATATCTCCGACTCCACCAGTATCATCGGTTTCAGAGATTGTGCAAGTATCCACCGCGGATTTTTCGGACCCCACTTCGTCAATGCCCCGCGCCCAGCCCTTAGGGCTTCGCGCAACTCTGGCACCCCCGCCTTCCACTCTACCCGCAACTCTACCCGCAACTCTGCCCGCAACTCTGCCCGCAACTCCGCCCCCCAAGCTCCCCGCCAACCGAGTTTCACCGTGATCACAACCACTGAGCGTCTTGAACGTTCCTCAACTCGCGGCCTCCGGCCCACCTCAACCTACCGCCGGGCGCTCGCCGTTGCCATCATCCTCGGAACGCTGGGGATGCTCGTGCCACCGCCACCCACCGCCCTCGCCAACACCGCTTCAAACACCACCTCTACCGCCGCCGCCGCAACCCCCGGCCAGCCCCTCGGCCAGCCCCCCGTTGGGCTCGAAATCACCGCGATTTCAGGCCCAATGGGCCTGATTGACCTCGCCTTCCCCGCCGCCAACACGCCCCGCACCCTCACCGCCACCTTTACCCGCACCGCAGACGCCGCCGTCACCCTCGCCGCCACCATCCCCCCAACCTTCAATCGCTGGCGCGTCGGCGTCCCCGCTGAGCTCGCCAAAGGCCCCGCCGCCGCCGGCGTCCTTGGCAACGCCCAGCCCTGGCAGGCCAGCATCACCCTCGCCTCGCCAGACGCCGCCGCGGCGCTGACCTGGACCGGCTCGACCGCGCCCGCCGAGACCGACCGCACGCCCGACTGGGCCAAGGGCCTTGTTTGGTACCAGGTCTTCCCCGAGCGCTTCGCCAACGGCGAGCCACTCAACGACCCCCAGCCCTCCGCCACCTCCGGCGGCACCTTCCTCAAAGCCTGGCAAGACCCCTGGGAGCGCCTCGGTATCGACGAGCT
Source organism: Phycisphaerales bacterium PN19_bin_20 (assembly GCA_021173225.1). Lineage (GTDB taxonomy): Bacteria > Planctomycetota > Phycisphaerae > Phycisphaerales > UBA1924 > JAJTGZ01. The sequence continues at coordinate 47,748 of JAJOLK010000012.1, forward strand.
TGAAGCCGCCCGGCTTGACGCCGCTGCCGGCGCGCCCGGCTCAGGCCGTGGCGGCCGCGCCCTCGCCCCACGCACCGCGCGTGAAGCGTTTACCTCAGTGGTCTTCCGGCGTCGCTACGGCGGAGATCTGCAGGGCGTCGCCAAGCGCCTCGATCACCTCCAGGCCCTCGGGGTCACCGGCCTTTACCTCACGCCCGTCTTCCGCGCCAGCAGCCTGCACAAGTACGACGCCGCCGACTTCCGCCACATCGACGAGCACTTCGCCGGCACCACGCCGCTGCCCGCCGCCGCCGCCAACGTGCCCCCGCACACCACCGGCGACCCGCTCAAACCTCAGACCTGGAACTGGACCCCCGCAGACCTCTACGTCCGCGATCAGTTCATCCCCGCCGTTCACGCCCGCGGCCTGCGCATCATCTTTGACGGCGTCTGGAACCACGTCGGCCGCAACCACTTCGCCTTTAGTGACGTCTATCAGCGCGGGCTCGAATCGCCCTTTGCCAACTGGCTTGATGCACGCTTCGCGCCGCCGCTTGATCAACGCGGCACGCCCGACGCCGACCCACTTGCCTCTATCGCCCCCGGCACGCTCATCAGTTGGAAGGGCTGGGATCGCACCAACGGCAACCTCCCCGCCTTCCGCCAAGTCCGCGTTGATCCTGCCAGGCACCTGCCCGTGCAAGAGTCGCGGCACGGCCGCCAGCGACCAGAATCCGCGCCTACGCCAAAGCAGACCGACCTCGCCCCCGGCCCCAAGCAGCACGTCTTTGACGTCACGACACGCTGGATGAAGCCGCACCAAAGCCTCGCGGGCCCAGCCGCGTCTGATCCCAGTCCTTACCCCGCCGGTATCGACGGCTGGCGCCTCGACGTCGCGCCCGATGTCGGCCTGCCCTTTTGGCACGACTGGCGCGCCCACGTCAAAGCCCTCAACCCCGAAGCCCTCCTCGTCGGCGAGATCTGGTTCCCCGCCTGGGACTACTTCCACGGCGTCGCCTTCGACAGCCAGATGAACTATCCCTTCGCCCGCGCCGTCGTCGGCTTTCTTCAGGCCCGCCCGCTCTTTGACGCCCGCCGCCTCGTCGAGCGCCTTGATGAGCTTTACATCAACCACCCCGCCACCGAGCTGGTCCAGATGAACCTGCTGACCAGCCACGACACCGACCGCCTCTCAAGCCTGCTCTGGAACAGCCCGAGCGACTATGACAGCTCGGGCCAGCTCGGCCCGACCAGCCAATACCAAACCACCCGCCCACCCGCTGATGTTCAGCGCTCAGTAGAGCTTGCCGTCGCGCTCCAGGCAACCCTCCCGGGCGCGCCGATGATCTATTACGGCGAAGAGTGGGGGATGTACGGCGCTGACGACCCGCACAGCCGCAAGCCCGTCCCCTGGCCTGACCTTGAAGCCACCCTCGGCCCGCGCGTTGACCCCGCCGAACGCGCCGATGAGAGCGTTCGCCAGGGCTTTGCCCGCTGGTTTACCCTCCGTCAAGACGCGCGCGTCGGCCCCGCGCTTCGACTCGGCGCGCTGGTCAGCCCGCACGCCCCGACCAACCACATTTTGGTCTTTGACCGAGTCTTGGGCGACACCATCGTGCGTGTCGCCGTCAACCGCGGGCCCGGAAGCTTCCAGATCCAGCTGCCCGAGCAGGCCACTTTGGTCGCCAGCGCGGGCGAGCAGCTAGCGCCCACCGCCGGCACCGGCCCATCGGCCAGGCAGCTTCCGGCACTTGGCGCGCGAGCCTGGACTTGGACGGTGACGCCAAACCCGTAAGGGTTGCGCGCCCGCCCAACCTAGGTGGGCCCCGGTCCTCCAGCCCCCTTCGAGTTCTCGTCCCTAGGGAAATCAAGCCCCGCCAGCGGAATTGTGCAGAGTTTTTCGGTCCTGAAACCTTCTTTCCCTTGCGAGAAGGCCAACTTCAGATTACCCTTCCTGCGTCGTTCCCGGCTTAGCGCGGTAGCCAACCCTGGTTCATTTGTGCTTTGTGCACTAACCCTCCGCTTAGCCGGGTGTTTTTTAGTCACCCCTCTCACACGAGGATTTGAAACATGGCGAAGAATCAACGGGCTTTCCAGGCGGCACTCCTTGTCACTCTCGCAGGCTCGATCGTGGCCTCGGCCTCGACCGTCGACGGCAAGAAGACCTCGGTCAACGAGTACCCCGCGGCCCTGTGGGTGAACGACGTCCCGACCAGCTTTGGTGACAACTTCCCCGGCGCTGGCGTCTCGGCCGGCAACCCCGAGGCCGTTACCACGGGCGTCGAGATCGCCATCCCCTACAGCGCCATCGGGTACTCGGGCACCGGTCCCCTCAAGATCAGCGCCTTCGTCTCCGGCGGCGGCGGCTTCCTCTCCAACCAGTTCATCGCCCCGCTCCCGCTCAACTCGCCCAACGTCGGCGGCAACGAGCGCAACATCGACCTGACCACTTTCTTCGGTGATCAGTTCGCCACCGTCACCCCCGCCGAAGCCACCGGCATCCTCATCGACGGCTCTCGCGACGCCGCCTACGGCACCAGCCCCGTCGTCGTCCAGACCACCTTCACCGGCTTCGGCAACGCTAACCAGGGCAACATCGTCCAGGCCTTCGGCTCAGAGCTTGACGGGCTCTACGTCCGCAAGAATGACGCCAGCAGCACCCTCTTCGTGCTCTTCACCGGCAACCTAGAGACCAACGGCAACCGCCTCAACATCTTCGTTGACGCCGCCGCCGGTGGCTCGCAGAACGTCGGCCAGTTCAACAACGGGTTCATCCAGACCCTCGGCTCCGACGGCATTGCCCCCGGCCTGAAGTTCGACGCGGGCTTTGAGCCCGAGGCCTTCATCTCGGTCAACGGTAACGCCAGCAACGCCACCACCGGCACCATCTTTGTTGACTACGCCGACCTCCGTCTCGCCCTCCCCGGCTCTCAGGTTTACGCCGGCAGCACCTCGTTCCCCACCGCCGCCCCCGGCTTTGACGCCGTAGCGCTGGTGACCGGTGATGTGGGTGCTCCCGCCATCCGCATCGCCACCAACAACTCCAACACCGCTGGCGTTCCAGGCTCGCCCGTCGTCGCTGGCAACTCCGCCCCCAACGTTGACTTCGCTTACGGCAGCGAGTTTGCCGGCATCTACGCCAAGGTTGAGGGCGGCTCACTGTTCGTCCTGCTCACCGGCAACCTCGAGACCGCCTTTAACAAGTTCCAGTTCTTCCTTGACGTCGCTCCGGGTGGCCAGAACCGCATCCGCGGCGCCTCGAACCTGACCCGCAACTACCGCGGCAACACCACCGGTGACTTCGGCGCGCTCAACAGGTTCGGCGCTGACACACTCACCGAAACCGACCCCGCCCAGCCCGTCAACGGCATGCTCTTTGACGCCGCCTTCAGCCCCGATTACTTCATCAACTTCACCAACGGCGGCTCGCTCACTGTCGAGCACTTCACCAACGCCGCCGTCCTCCGCACCTCAGGCCGCCGCGAGAACTCCAACGGCGCGCCCCTCGACTACGACGCGTTCGACGGCGGTGTCAAGACCGGCGCCAACGCCAACCCGCTTGACTTCGGCGGCCCCCGCCGCAGCGGCGAGCTCGCCATCAACAACCCCGGCTTCGACCCCATGCAGCCCGTCGGGCCGCTCAACCCCGTCCTGCTCTTCCTAGACGGCACCAAGGAAACCAGCTTCGCTCCCCGCATCAACGCTGACATCATGGTCGATCCCATCGCCGCCAACCGCGTCGAGCAGACCGGCCTGGTCCAGATGGTCATGGACAACTCCAACGTCAAGGGCGTCACGGGCATCGCCGTCGGCGTCGGCGCCGACTCACCCGCCAACGTCGCTACCGGCGTCGAGTTTAGGATCAACCTCGCCGAGGCCGGCTGGGACGGCACCTCGCCCATCCGGATCGCCGCCATGCTTACCAACGGCGGTAATGACTTTGTCTCTAACCAGGTCGTCGGCAACACCTTCGCTGCCAACGGCATCGCTCAGCTCGGCGACCCCCGCCTCATCGACTTTGCCGCCGCGCCGGGCAACCAGTTTGTCACCGTCCTCACCGGCCCGACCGCCTGTGGCCCCTCAGACATCGCCGGCCCCGGCCCCAGCGCCGGCGCTGACGGCGAGCTGACCGCCGACGACATCATCTTCTTCATTGGCGCCTTCACCGGCAACGACCTCGCCGTCGCCGACATCGCTAGCCCCGGCCCTGTCGCCGGTGCTGACGGCGAGCTGACCGCCGACGACGTCATCCTCTTCATCAACCGCTTTACCGCCTTCACCACCAGCGGGTGCCCGTAACTGATACCAGGCCCCACTGGGCCTGAGTCATCGCGGGCCTGACACTAAGTCCGCAGACTCGAAGATCGCGTGACCTCACAACCGCCCCCGCGCCGCCCTCGGCTCGGGGGTGTTTTCATTTCTGGGTGCCACTCTTGTGTACCCCCCACGCCCCGCGTCGGCTGGCCACTCTTGGATTGTCCCAGCCCCAATTGTCAAACCTCAGTTCCAGCCCCGGGCACGCTTGCGTTTTTTCTCGGACCCGATGTGCTGTCATCGCGGGCCCTCAGTCCGCACGTCTCACGGGGTGCCGGCGCGTTCAGCGCCAGCAGTTTGCAGGTCGGAACAACTTGGGTCGGTGAATGTTTACGGCGGTCCGCGTCAGTTCTGCGCGCTCGCCGGTCTACTCGGTGTTCGTTGATGGTGTCAGTACGTCTTGTCGCTGCGCCGCCGCGCGTTCATCGCGCTGACGGCCCCGCGGCACGCCGGGTCTCGGGGGTGCGGTGGCGAGTTGATCCGCTATCGCCTTGGGTGCTCGTTGGCCTGTTGCGGCGGCCGCGCCGTGGTCCTTACGCGCGGCTGCCGCACAGGCATTGTCACTCCCCACCAACACGCACCACCAGCACCTGCGGCGGCTCATCCGCATCAACGCCAAGCCGTGCCGCACGCCATCGGCTTGCGCATTCCGGACACACCACCAGCTCAGCACCACCGGCATGCCCGCTCAGGCTGTACCCGCACCCCGGACAGCAGCGCCGGTGCAGCGCCACGCGGACCATCCGCCCGCGCAGGCGCCCGGCCTGCACACCCGCCCGGATCAGCAGCACCGCCACCGCGCCAAGCAGCGAAGTAAAAATCGGCGACAGCAGCACCAGGTACATCCCCGTACTCGGCTCCTTGATCGCCAGCACCACCATCACCGTCAGCAGCGCGAGCGTCCCGAACGTCAGCAGCCCCGCCCCGCTCAGGCCCCATCGCAGCACTCTCAACACCGCGCCCGGACGCGCCACCAACTCCGCCAGCCCCGCCCGCGCAGCTGGCACCGCCCACCGCGCCGCAAGCCGCACCGGCACGCCAGCATCATCAACACATCGCAGCAGTTTCACAGAGGCAAATCGTATGTGAGCCCCCAACCCCACGCCGCCAAGCACGCCGCCGCCAGCGCTCATCGCCAATCGCCTAAGCTGGACTCGAACATGCCCCCCGCCGCCAGCAGCAGCAAAGTCCCGAAGATCGCCGCCGCCGACATTCCACTGGCCGTCGCCGCCGCAGAGCGCGTCGTCACCACCCACCAGCGCCTCGCCGCGTTCCTGCGCCCGGGCATGACCCTCGCGCAGATTGACCAGTTCGTCGCCCAAACCCTCGAAGACCTCAACTGCCGAAGCTGCTTCCTGGGCTACCAGCAAGGCCGCGGGCCAAAGTTCCCAAGCCACGCATGCCTCAGCGTCAATGACTGCGTCGTCCACGGCACCGCCGCCTCGCTCACACGTCCCCTCGCCGCCGGTGACGTTCTCAAGATCGATATCGGCGTCACCTACCGCGGGCTGATCGGTGATGCCGCATGGACCTACGTCTTCGGCCCGCCAACCCCGATTGTCCGGCGACTCATGGACGCCGGCAAAGAGTCCCTCCGCCGCGGCTGCGCGCAGCTCGTACCTGGCAAAAAACTCCTTGAGTTCGCCCGCGCCGTCCAAGGCCACGTAGAGGTTGAGTGCGGGCTCCACCTCGTCCGCGGGCTCGGCGGCCACGGCATCGGCCGCGGCCTCCACCTCCCGCCCTACGTCTCCAACGTCGTGCCAGAGTTTCCCGGCGATTGGCCCGAGGCAAGCGTCGTCTGCGAGCCCGGCTTCCTGGTCGCCGTCGAGCCCATGCTCGCCTCAGGCACCCACAAGGTCAAGCAAGAGCGCAGCGCCTGGCCCATCCGCACGCTCGACGGCTCGCCCAGCGTCCACTACGAGCACGACGTGCTCATCACCGAGCGCGGCCCGCGTGTCTTGACCGCCGAGCTCGAAGCACTCGCCGATATCATCGCGCTCTAGCCCACGGCACGCGCGCAAGCCGCACACTCTGTGCGCGACCACGCGCTCTGCGCGCCGCTTCCGCGCGCCCGCCACCGGCTTCTACACTCGACCCATGCTCCCGCCCACCGGCACCATCCCCGTCGCCATCCTCGGCCCCACCGGCTATACCGGCCTTGAGCTCATCGAGATCCTCGCCCGCCACCCGCGCCTCCGCACCACCTACCTCGCCTCCGCGCGTGGCAACGCCCCGCGCATCGACGCCGAGTTCCCGCGCCTCGCTGGCCTGCTTGATCACGCCACCGCCCAGTGCCGCCCCATAGACCACGACGCCATCGCCAGCGCCTGCAAGCTCGCCTTCCTCTGCCTCCCCCACGAGGCCGCGATGCAGCACGCCCCCGCCCTGCTCGCCCGCGGCGTGAAGGTCATTGACCTCTCCGCTGCCTACCGACTCAAAGACCCGCACACCTACCAGCAGCACTACGGGCACCCACACACAGACCTCGCGGGCCTCGCCCACGCCGTCTACGGCCTGCCCGAGCTCTTCCGCTCGCACATCACTAGCGCCACGCTCGTCGCCAACCCGGGCTGCTACCCAACCGCCGCCGCCATCGCGCTGCATCCACTCTTGAAAGCCGGGCTCATCGAGCCCACCGGCATCATCGTGAACGCCGCCAGCGGCGCCAGCGGCGCGGGGCGCGACGCCAAGCCGCACCTCACGCTCGTAGAGGCCGGCGACAACTACAGCACCTACGCCATCGGCACCCACCGCCACCAGCCAGAGATCATCCAGACCCTTGATCTCAATCACAGCCAGCCCGCATCGCACGCCAACGCGACCGCGGCTTCACAGGTCCCGCCGCTGCTCTTTGTCCCGCACTTGCTCCCGGTCGAGCGCGGCATCCTCGAAACCATGTACGCCCGCCCCACCTCATTAGACGCCGACACCCCGCGCCTCATGGCCGCGCTGCGCCATGCCTACGCGAGCGAGCCGCTGGTGGTCGTCCGTGACGATGCGCCGAACCTCCGCGATGTTCAGAAGACCTGCCGCGTCCACGTCAACGCCCGCCTCATCGCCGGCACCGTCGTGGTCGTTGCTGCCATTGACAACCTGATAAAGGGCGCGTCGGGCCAGGCCGTGCAGAACGCCAACATCATGCTTGGCCTGCCAGAGCTTGCCGGGCTGGTCTGAGCATCAACGCGCTCGCGTGCGGCGAGACTTGATCCTGCCATGCTCGGCCTTGCGATGAGCGAGCTTCCAGCCCGCGATGGTTGCCCTCGATCTCTTGATCCTTCACCCTAATCCCCTCACCCCCCCGGCGGGTCCAGCGGCCCGGTGATCGAGAACCCACCAGCCCGCGCGAACGACACAAAGTCGATCACCACCGCCCGCGTCCCCCCGCTGAAGAACTCAAACGCGTTGACCTGCACCCCAGGCTGCAGCATCCGCAGCGGCTGCTCCATATCGGGCAACTGAATCTCCTGCACCACCTTGTGGCTCAGCGCGTCGTGCTCAGGAATATCAGGCAACGCCGACTCGATCGCCACCGCCATTGCCGCCGCGTCCGCCGCAAGCACCGTCTGCCGCTTCGTGCTGAAGTAGTCCATGAAGTACCACCGACGGCTCTGCCCATCGTCACCTGTCGCGTTCCAGTCCTCAGGCGGACGCACGCCCAGCGGCCGCCACCCACGGTCGTACGCCAGCTTCACCAGCAAACCCCACTGAAGGTTGCTCAGCGTACGAGCACCATGATCGCCAACCAGCGTCCGCGGCATGACCCCAGCGTACGCCGACGCAGGTGTGAAGTTGAGCGAACTGACCGCCCGCTTTTCAAGCCCAGCACGGGCTTTGCCCGATGCCCCATCCCAGTCAGTGGGTGCAGACCTGCGTGAACACCGGCATGGACGCCGGGACGCACAGGCCCGCGCCCCCACCTGCGGGAGTGCAACGCGTGCGGACCATCGCGATCATCAACCAAAAGGGCGGCTGCGGCAAGACGACCACAGCCATCAACCTCGCCGGCGTCCTTGCACGCCAGGGCCGCCGGACACTCCTGGTTGACCTTGATCCACAGAGCCACTGCGCCGCCGGGCTGGCCATACCTGAGCAGCGCATCGACGTCCAGATCGGCGACGCCATGCTCGCGCGGCCCGACCAGGCCATCGACTGGACACGCCTGCTCTGGCGCGTCAGCCGTCACCTGGACCTTGCGCCCAGCACCGTCCGCCTCGCCGCACTCGAGTCGCTCCGCGGCGGGCTCGCGGGCACCGACCAGGGCGAGCACCGCCTTGCCAGCGTCCTGCGTCGCCTGGCCGATCAGTACGAGTTCTGCATCGTCGATTGCCCGCCGAATATCGGCCTGCTGACCTTCAACGCCCTCGCCGCCGCCACCGAGATCATCATCCCGGTTGAAACGGCGTTCTTCTCACTCCAAGGTGCCAGCAAGCAGCTCGCCACCGTGCGGGCCGTTGCCAAACGCCTCGGCACCAACCCCGCCGTCCGCGTTCTGCCCACCATGCATGACCGCCACAACCCGCTGGCTACCGACGTGCTCGAAGAGCTCACGCGCCGTTTTGGCGATGCGCTGGCGCCGGTGGTCATCCGCCTTGATCCGCGCCTAAAAGAGGCCGCCAGCTTCGGGCAGCCCGTGATCGACTACTCCAGCGACGCCACCGGCGCGCACGACTACACCGCCCTTGCCACTTGGCTGCTCACCGACGCCGCCCAACTCAGCGGGCGCGACAGTGGCCGCGAGCCCGCCACCAACGGCCAGCCGCGCAACCTTGTTGTCAACCTCCCCGACTCGGCCCCGCCTCTGCGCAATGCGACGCCCGCCGTCACGCCCGAGCGTGCCAGCACGTTCGTCACCGCGCTGCTCGCCGAGCCCAAGCCCATGCCCATGCACGCGCCTGCCCACGCAATAGCCAGCAACAACTACCAGCAGCCCAACCTTTCGGGCCTCCTCCGCCCGACGATGATCGACGCCCCCGGCACGCCCGCGCTGCACGTAAATATCAGCCAGGCAATGGCCAACGGGCTCGGCCAAACCAACGCTGCCATCATGCAAGGCGCACTCAACGCCACCCACAACAGCGCCATGAACGCCACCCAAAACGGCGCCATGAACGCCACCCTCAGCAGCGCCATCATCGGCGTGCTCAACGCCCCTGCGCCGCGCGACCAATCCCCACCCTCGCGCGTCACGATCTCATCACCCGCGGGCGTCCCGGGTGATGCCGCCAGCGCCCGCTCTGCCAGCCGCGTTGAGCAGCCGACCGCCGCCCAAGCCCACCACAACAACCAGGGCCACGCCACCGCGACCCTCGCGGTTGAAGACGACGCCGAGCTGCTCCAAAGCCGCCTGGCCGAGCTGACCGACCGCGTCAGCCGACTGGTTCACCGCGGCGCCGCAACGCCCCCGGCCGAGCTGCGCGAGGCGCCGCAAGGCCTCACGATCGTTGACGTCAAGCCCGCGCAGGTTCATCCTGTGCCCGCCCACCTGCTGGGCGCGCGGGCCACGCCCTCGGGCGTCTTGTTCCTGCAAGCCAGCGAGGGCGTTCGCTCGGTAAACATCGCCGGTGACTTTAACTCCTGGTCTGCCAGCGCCACCGCGATGAAGCTCAACAAGCGCCTGCGCGTCTTTGAGCTGACCGTGCCGCTGCCCGCCGGCGTCCACCGCTACCGCCTGATAATCGACGGCCAATGGACGCACGACGCCCACAACCCGCACAGCGAGCCCAACCCCTTCGGCGAGCTTAATAGCGTCATCGATGTGCCCGCCTCGCCCTCGCGGTTCTAGTTCGCGCCCGTGCCGCTCTTCAGGCAGCACGCAACCGTCTCACGATACCTAACGCGCCGCACTCGCGGCACCACTCTCGCGCCGTCGCCCGCGCCTTCGCGCCGGGCCAGACAGGAGCTGCCGACAATGATCGATACCAACGGGGCGACCTTTGACGCGCTGACGAACCTGTTCCTCGGGCCCGCCGCCGGGCTCAGCGGGATGGCCATCACCCCCGACATGCTGCTGGACGATCGCGCCCCCGCGCCTGCGACCTCCGCGCCTGTGCCCCCCGCCAATACTGCCGCGGCCCCCGCGCTCAACACAAGCTCACAGCCCTCAACACTGCAGGCCACTAGCACACGCCGACTGCGCCTCGCGAGCGACGCGCCTTCCGCAATTGCGCCCCCAATCGCGCACACGGCTGCGACCACGCACGCGCGCTCTACGCCGCGCAGCACGCCACGCAGCACGCCCAACTCTCGCCCGATCGTCGAAGCCGTCGTCCTGGGCAACCTTCCGGGGCTTGCTTCACTCTGGCCCGCGCAATATGCACGGCACCTGGCTGAGCAGCTCGCCGCGCCCGTTCTACTCGCCAGCGCCGGGCCCGATGTGCTCTCACTACGAACACTGGGCGCGCAACCCAGCGGTGCTGATCCGGTCGGCTCGACAAACAACATGTCGCCGCGGGCGGCACTCGCCGGCGCGCTTCAAGTGTGCCCGCGCGTGCTGGTCATCGTCGCCTCGCCTGAAGATGAGCAGCAGCTGCTCGCCAGCGCGCTGGTCTCGGTCGTCACGCTGCTCACCGGCGCCGACGACGCCTCGGCCGTCAGCGCCTACCGCACGATCAAGCGCCTCAGCACTGTAACTGACGCGACCCGCGCGCCCGGCACTCCAAGTCCCGAGGTTCGCCTTGCGTTCATGGGCGCGACGCCCGACCGCGCGCGGGCCGCGTGGGACCGCCTCAGCGGCTCGGCCCAGAGCTTCCTTGAAGTGCCGCTGACCCTCGGCGGCGTTGTGCCGCGCCTTGAAGCGCTCACCGGGTCCGTCACGCTCTTTGAGCACCCGTGCGAGACGCCGATGACGCAACTGCTTGAAGACGCCGTTGCTCACATGCGCGTGGACATGCCCGGCGACCTTCGGGTCCAGAGCCAGGGCGTGAGCCAGGTGGTGAGCCAGGTCGCGCCGGTTGTGCCGCGCGTATCACCGCCGCCCAAGGTCATCGAGCCCAAGCCGCTGCCTCTACCGATCCAGATGCCACCTGTGCCGCCGGCGCTGCCGCCAGTTCTGCCGGGCCTGACCGCGCTTGAGTTTGTCTGCCCCGGGCAACCCGGCGTGCTGCTGGCGCTGGATGCCGACGGCCGCGCGAACGCGCTGATCATCGACGCCGGCCCGCAAACCAGCGACCAGCGCGTTCAGGCGTGCGTCTACAAACTCGTCTGTGTCGGCGCGTGGCTGCGAGCCAACGCGGCCCTGCTCGGCGCAATCACCCGCGGGCGCATGAACGAAGAGCTCACCCCGCGCTTGCACCTGATCACTGACCGCCCATCGAGCGTGCGAGGTTTGATCGACAGCGACCTCCGCCTGCACGCCTGCGGTCAGGCCAGCGCCGCCGTGGACGGGCTTGTGCTGACGCCGGTGAACTAAGCCGGCGCGACCGCCGATCGGCCGTCATCACGGCGACCGCGCCCAAGCTCTGTGGCTGGCTTTACAGCCGCGCGGCGAGCAACCCACCTGTTGGTACCACCCGCGCCCTCGGCGTCGATCCTGGCGCAGATACAGCTTTGAGCGCACAACTGCGGCGTTCAACGCCGCCTGCGCGGGTGATTCCCAAGCGTTTGCGAGCCTTCGCCCACAAGGCGCGAACCGGCCTTAGGCAATCTCGCGGCGACGGCCCTTGAGCTCGCTGAGGTGTGCGCGCTTGCCGACGTGTTGCTCGTCGATGACAAACTCGCTGCCCGAAGCGCCCGCGTCGGGCAGCTCATAGAGCAGGTCGAGCATGGTCTCTTCGAGCACCGCGCGCAGGCCACGGGCACCGGTCTGGCGTGAGAGGGCCTTGGTCGCGATGGCCTTGAGGGCCTTGTCGGTGAAGGTCAGCTTCGCGCCTTCGAGGCTAAACTGGTGCTGGTACTGCTTGACCAGCGCGTTCTTGGGCTGCGTCAGCACGTTGAGCATGACATCGAGGGTCAATGGTTCGAGGGGTGCGACAACCGGCAGACGCCCGACAAACTCGGGGATCATGCCGTACTCGACCAGGTCATCGGGCTGGACCTGCGAGAGCAGCGCCGCGGCCTCTGATTCCTTATCCTTGAACGTCGCGCTGTCGTTGAACCCGATGCGGGCCCGCCCGACGCGCCGGCGGATGATGTCCTCAAGCCCGACAAAGGCCCCGCCGCAGATGAACAGGATGTTGGAGGTATCAAGCTGGATGTACTGCTGCTCGGGGTGCTTGCGTCCGCCCTGCGGCGGCACGTTGGCGACGGTGCCCTCGAGCATCTTGAGCAGGGCCTGCTGGACGCCCTCGCCCGAGACGTCACGGGTGATGCTGACGTTGTTGGAGGTCTTGCCGATCTTGTCGATCTCGTCGATGTAGATGATCCCGCGCTGGGCGGACTCGAGGTCAAAGTCGGCGTTCTGCAGCAGCTTGAGAAGCAGGTTTTCGACGTCCTCGCCGACGTACCCGGCCTCGGTGAGGGTCGTGGCGTCACCGATAGCGAAGGGGACCTTGAGCACGCGGGCGAGCGTGCGGGCGAGCAGCGTTTTGCCGCTGCCGGTGGGCCCTATAAGCAGGATGTTGCTCTTGTCGAGCTCGATGGTGCTGTCCTCGCGCTCGATGTGCAAGAGGCGCTTGTAGTGCGAGTGGACGGCGACCGAGAGGGCGCGCTTGGCGTAGTCCTGCCCGATGACGTACTGGTCAAGGTGCTCCTTGATCGTGCGCGGGCTTGGGATCTCGGTGAACAGGGGCGTGCTACCGCCGACGCGTCGCCGCTCCTGCTTGAAGATGTTCTGGCACAGGTCGGTGCAGTTGTTGCAGATGTAGACGTCGTTGGGGCCCTCGACCATGGGGCCGACGTCGCGCGAGGTCTTGCCGCAGAATGAGCAGGTCGTCAGGCGCCGCCCTTTGAAGCCGCTGCCCTGGTCGGTGGGGGGCGGGGTCGGGGTGTCGGAGCCGTCGTTGCGGGACTTGGCCATGTGGTATTCTCAGCGCGAGCGTTGGACAGCCCCTCGCGGCGAACGCGCGGGCGGATAGAACTGTATCGGCACGAACGGGTGGCGGCTCAAAGCGCCGTGGCGGGACTGGCGAGAGTCTGATGCTGTTTGGTGATTTACCCGGGGCCAGAGTTGCTGCTTGGGGGCAGGCCTGGGGGAAACTTCCGCGGTGGTTGGGGTGATGGTTGGGGCGGAAGAGGCGGAGTTGGGGTTGGTGGTAAAGGTGGTGGGCCCGATGCCGCTTGGCGCGCGGGTGGCTGGTCGGGGCGCGCGGGCCGCGGGGGTCGCTGGCGTTCGACTTGGAGTGGGGGTTGGCGCGGGGATTGGAGTTGAGGTTGGCGCGTGGGTTGGCGTGGGGGATTTTCGGACCGTGCGCCGGCGGGGCCGTCAAGCCCGGCGCTGGCGCGAACCTTGGCTGAGAGCCTAGAGCGCGCGGTCTGGAACTCGACCTCTGAGAGCTTGCCCTGGTCGCGCATGGTGCGAAGCTGCTCGAGCATGGAGCCGGTGGTGATCGGGGCGTCGTCGCCGGCCATGTATTTCCGTCTTACGGCGACGATGACCAGCGTGAGCATGACGATGGCGGCGATGAGCCCGCCGATCCAGGCAAGGATGGTGGGGAGGCTGGTGGCGGCGTTCTGGGCCAGGATCGCGCTGGGCATCTGGAGGCATCATTGCCCGCCGGGCGGCGCGGGATCGAGGCTGCAAGTGGGCGGCGTTTTTGCAATGTGAGGGCGTGATGCCCGATAGGCAGAGAATGAAGTGTGACAGCGCGAGAGTGTGGTTCGGCGGCGGCGTGCATCGCGTGGGCGGGGTGCTTGGCAGCGTGATGTTTGGGCTGGGCTACGTGTTCGTGGGCTGCGTGTGCATGGCAGGTTGCGGGCGCGAAGAAGTTCGTGGTGGCAGCGCGGCAGCGGATGTGCTGCGCGGGCCGGTGGTGAGCCGTGGTGGCTCGGCGGCGTTCGGCGGCGGTGGTGTTGATGCCGCGATGATGGCGGGGGGCATGGGTGCTGCGGCGATGGGCGGTGCGCGGCCTGCAGATGGGTATCTGGAGGTGGTCAACGCGTGGTGCCCGGTGATGCCTGAGAAGGCGATGGAGCGTCGGGTGGCGGAGGCGTTGACGCGCGAGTTTGAGGGGCGGGTCGTGGGGTTTTGTTGCGATGACTGCGTAGCGGCGTGGGCGAGTTTGGGTGATGAGGATCGCCGTGGGCGGCTGGCGCGGGGGGCGAGCAGCGGTGGTCGATGAGCGATGAGCGATGAGCGATGAGCGTTGGCCTACCGCCCGATGGCGGGTCGGAAGCCCGCCGCCCCAAGAGCATGGCGGGGCGAAGCGGGGCGCTGGCGTGTGGATTGCGTGGATGGCCCGGGCCGGATAGTCTGGGTTGGGCCCGGTTAGAGTCGGGCCGCACACGCACCACCAATTGGAGGCCGTTTTCATGGCTGGACGAATCAACGGGTCAAGCTCTGGCGTGGCGGGTTTTCGCGTTGCCGGAGTGGGCGGTGGGCGGCTGAGCGGTCTGATGCGCGCGGCGCTGGCCGGCCTGACAGGTGTGGCTGGCCTGGCGTGTGTGTGCATCGCTGATCCGGTGCTGGTGACGCCGGGGGTGACGACGACGACGCCTTCGGCGCGGCTGATTGGTGAGCGAGCGCGCGGGCAGGTGCCGGCGAACGTTGGGTACTACCGCGCGCCGGTGGTGATTGTTGAGAACGGCAAGGCCGCGGGCGTGGTGTTTGTAAGCGAGGGTGATCTTTGGCGCGTGGGGCTTGGCGGCGGCGCGGCGACGCGGCTGACGAGCCACGCCTCGGCCGAGGGTGAACCGGCGCTGAGCCCGGACGGGCAGACGCTGGCGTTCGCGGCGAGCTATGAGGGCGAGCGCGAGGTGTACACGATGCCACTGGCGGGCGGGCTGCCGGTGCGGCGGACGTACGACGCGGCGCGGGTGACGTTTGTGGGCTGGTCGCCTGATGGGAAGTTGATCTATTGCAGCGAGGCGGGCTCAACGTTGCCGCGGGTGAGGATGTTTGTGCACGAGCTGGCTGGTGACAAGCGTGCGGCGGTGCCGCTGGCGCAGTGCAGTGATGGGGCGATCAGCGCGGACGGTCGGAGCCTGGTGTTCACGCGGCTGGTGTTTCAGGGCAGCCAGACGGACCGTTACAAGGGCGGCACGGCGCAGCAGCTCTGGCGGTTTGCGCTGCCCGAGGGGTGGTTTGAGCGTGCGCTGGCGGGCGAGGCGTTCAAGGGTGAAGAGGCCAAGGGCATGACAACGGAGTATGCGGGGACGAGCCGTCGGCCCATGTGGCACGATGGGCGCGTGTACTTTGCGAGCGACCGATCGGGGACGATGAACATCTGGAGTGCGGCGGCGGACGGGAGCGACCTGAAGCCCGTGACTGAGCACAAGGGGCTCAAGGTGGGCTCTGCGAGCATCGGGGCGGGCTTGCTGGCGTATCAGCTTGGCGCGGATGTTCGGGTGCGCGACCTGGCGAGCGGCGATGACCGGGTGCTGGCGATCACGCTGAGCGGTGACATGGACCAGACGCGCGAGCGGTGGGTCAAGAAGCCCAGCACGTACATCACGCAGGCGACACTCTCGCCCGACGGCTCTCGCGTGGCGATCACGGCGCGTGGGCGGGTGTTCAATGTGCCGGTGGGCAAGCACGCCGCGGGCGGGACGCGGGTGGTGGACGTGGACCCGCGCGAGGGCGTGCGGTATCGCGAGGCGCGGTTCTGGCCGGCGATCAAGGTTGAGAAGGGCGTGACGGGCGAGAACGCTGAGGCGGGCGAGAAGAGTGAGCCGGAGGGTGGGGTGAGTGATCGGCTGGTGGCGCTGAGCGATGAGACGGGCGAGTTTGAGGTGGTGATGCTGGCGGCTGATGGCACGGGCGCGCCGGTGCGTCTGACCGGTGACGCGGAGGTGCTGCGCTGGAAGGCGGTGCCGAGCCCGGACGGCAAGCTGATTGCGCACAGCGACAAGAACCTTCGGCTGTGGGTGCTGGATCCGAGCAAGGGGACGTCGGTGCTGGTAATCAAGAGCGAGGTTGACAGCGTCAACGACTTTGCGTGGTCGCCCGATGGGCGGTACATCGCGCACGTGACGTACGGCGCGAACACGTTTCAGCGTGTGAGCGTGTGGGACCAGACCACGGGGCAGACGGTGTTTGCGACCAGCGATCGGTACGACAGCTACTCGCCGGCGTGGAGCGCGGACGGCGCGTGGCTGTACTTTGTGAGCGACCGGACGTTTGAGAGCCTGACGAGGAGCCCTTGGGGGCCGCGTGCGCCGGAGCCGTTTTTGGACAAGCCTGGGAAGATCTATGGGGTGGCGCTGAAGCCTGGGGCGAAGTGGCCGTTTGTGGCGGATGACGAGTTGCAGGCGGTCAAGGCGCGTGCGGAGAAGAAGGCCAAGGAGAAGGCGGGTAAGGAGAAGGACAAGGACTCAAAGGACAAGCCCGAGGATGAGAAGAAGGCGGCTGGGGGCGAGCCGGCGGACGCGGTGGGTGTGCCGAAGGTGGACGCACCCGGCGACGAGGGCGAGAAGGCGGTGAAGGTAGAGGTTGTTGGTGAGGGTTTGATGGGGCGGCTGTACGAGGTGCCGGTGGAAGCGGGGAACTACAGCGGGCTTTTGGCCGGCGACGGGGCGCTGTTCTGGATGCGGTATGAGGCGGCCGGCGTGGCGGCGGCGGTCAACGGCCCGCCGACTGGCGAACTGGTGGGGCTGAAGATCGGGCACGAGGCGCCGAAGCTAGAGGTGGTGGCGGGGGGCCTGAGTGGCGCGGAGCTAAGCCTTGATCGCAGCAAGCTGCTGCTGGTCAAGCCCGGGGCGCTGGGCGAGAAGAGCCTGCTGGTGATCGACGCGAAGCCCGCGAAGGCGGAGCTTGACGAGGCGGGGGTTGATCTCTCGGGCTGGAGCCTCTCGGTGCAGCCGCGCGAGGAGTGGCGGCAGATGCTGATTGACGCGTGGCGGATGCTGCGCGACTACTTCTACGACCGCAAGATGCACGGCGCGGACTGGCGCGGGGTGCTGGAGAAGTACCTGCCGCTGGTTGAGCGTGTGCGGTCGCGCGATGAGCTGAACGATGTGCTGGCGCAGATGACCGGCGAGCTCTCGGCGCTGCACCACTTTGTGGTTGGTGGCGACATGCGGCGCGGCGAGGACCGCGTGTCGATCGCGACGCTGGGCGCGGACCTGAGCCCGGTGGAGGGCGGTTGGAGGGTTGATCGGGTGATTGCGGGCGATGTGGACGAGCCGCAGACGCGCAGCCCGCTGAGCGCGCCGGGGGTTGATGTGGTGGCGGGTGACGTGATCGAGCAGATCAATGGGCGGAGCACGGTGGGTGTGAACCCGCACCGGCTGCTGCGGCAGCAGGCCGGGCGGCAGGTGCTGCTGACGGTGAGGCCGGGCGCGGATGGAGCGGGTGGTGCGGCTGAAGCGGGTGGCGCGTCGCGGCGTGTGATTGTTGAGCCGCTGACGGCGCCAGCGGACGATGAGCTGCGGTACCGGTCGTGGGAGGTCTCACGGCGCGAGCTGGTGGACAAGCTGGGTGAGAAGAAGATCGGGTACGTTCACCTGCGGGCGATGGGGCGCGAGGACTTTGCGGCGTGGGCGCGCGACTACTACCCGGTGTTCAACCGCGCTGGGCTGGTGATTGACGTGCGCGACAACAACGGCGGGAACATCGATAGCTGGATCTTGTCGCGGCTGATGCGGAAGGCGTGGATGTTCTGGAACCAGCCGGTGGGGCGCAGCGACGGCATGTGGAACATGCAGTACGCGTTTCGCGGGCACATGGTGGTGCTGTGCAACGAGAGCACGGCGAGCGACGGCGAGGCGTTTACCGAGGGCTTCAGGCGTTTGGGGCTGGGCAAGAGCATCGGGACGCGGACGTGGGGCGGGGGCATTTGGCTCAGCTTCTCGAATGAGCTTTCGGACAAGGGGATTGCGAGCGCGGGCGAGTATGGCAGCTTTGGGCTCGATGGGCTGTGGCTGGTTGAGGGTGAGGGCGTGACGCCGGATGTGGTGCTGGACAACTTGCCGCACGAGTCGGCGCACGGGCGCGACGCGCAGATCGAGGCGGCGGTTGAGCACCTGAAGAAGCTGATCGCGGAGAAGCCAGTGGAGCTGCCTGGTGTGCCAGCGGCACCGGTGAAGGCGGTGAAGTAGGGCAAGGGATTGAGGGCTGGGCGATGAGCAATGAGTGATGAGGGTCGGGCTTGTGGCCTGATGGCGGGTTGGAATCTGGCCCTTGGACGGCAGAGGCGAAGCGGCAGGATGGAATCCTGCCCCGCGCGAGGCGGAGGCCACGGCGGTGGGGGCTTGACCGGGGATGGTTGGCGGCCTTTGATTGCGGCCCGGCGCAGAGCGTTCTGCCCGGGCGTCCCTGCTCGGTGGTAGTCATCACTGAGGGCACACGCCGCCGAGGCCTCCATGCCTCGGCACACTCCGGACCGTTCTTGGGCACGGGCCTTTGGCCTTGGCTCTTGGTCGTGTCGGCTGGGGTGACGGATGGTTGACGGTCTTTGCGCTGGAGGTTTTTATATGGCTCGTTACATTGGTCCGAAGGTCAAGCTGTCGCGCCGGGTTGGTGTGCCGATCGCGGACAACCCCAAGCACACGTCCAAGCGTGAGCTGGTGTACCCGGGCATGCACGGGTTCCGCAGCCGTCGTCTGCGTGACTATGGGCTTCGTCTGAACGAGAAGCAGAAGGTTCGTTTCCACTACAGCGTTCTTGAGCGTCAGTTTCGGCGGTACATCGAGCTGGCCGGGACGATGAAGGGCAACAAGGGCGAGCAGCTGATGCGTCTGCTTGAGAGCCGTCTGGACAACGCGGTTCGTCGCGCGGGGTTTGCGCGGACGATCTGGGCTGCGCGTCAGCTTGTGGCGCACGGCCACGTGCTGGTGAACGGTCGCAAGACCGACCGTCCGAGCTGTCACATCGAGCCGGGCGACGCGATCACGCTGAAGCCCGGGATCCAGAAGCTGGTTCGTGAGAACATGGAGTCGATGGCGGGGCACCAGGTGCCGCAGTGGCTGGACGTGAACCCGTCGGAGCTGACGATCAAGGCGGTGGCGAGCCCGACGAGCGATCAGATTCCCTTCGACATCAACCCGAACCTGATCGTCGAGTTTTATCGCTGATACTGGCCCTTGCCTTGCGGCGGGGGTGCCCCTGCCGGTGCTGTTGACATTTTCCCACGAGCGGCGGGCCGAACCCGTCGCTCTTGGGCTTTTTGGACCGCCCGCGCTTACACTTGCGACGACATGCTCAAGCTGCTTACCAAGTACAAGATGTGGATCCTGGTGACCTTCGGGATCTTTGTGATCATTTCGTTCCTGCTGGCCGACTCTTTGCAGCGGCTGGGGCGTTCGGCGCAGCTGAACACGACGCGTTTTACCATCGGGCCTGACAAGGTCACGCAGGTGGACGAGGTGGTGGCGTCAACGGGGATCGAGGCGATCAACCGCGCGCTGGGGCGTGACCAGCAGGGCCGGTCGATGCTCAACCGGGCGCTGGCGCTGCCCGAGGACGCGAAGCTTCCGGCGTGGCTGATGCGGACGACCGAGGCGCGTCGTGCCGGGCTGCTGGGCGGGAGCGTCGACGGGCGCGCGATGGCCCTTGAGCTGGCCCGCGCGAGCTACGAGAGCGATCAGAACCGCACGCGCGGCCAGCAGTGGCGCGAGGCGATGAAGGGTGAGTTGAACCTGACCGACGAGCAGGTCTCGGCGCGGGTGCGCACCGAGATTGCGCAGATCGCTGAGAACATGCTGGCTATGGCGACGGTGAACCAGCCGACGCGCGTGGAGGGAACGGAGGCGTTTGCGCAGCTTCGCGGGCTGATCCGCCAGAACCAGCTTTACCAGGACATCGCGCGGCTCTCGGCACCTCGGCTGTTGACCGAGGCGCGCAAGATGGACGAGGCGATTGTCGACTACATGTTCATCCCGGTAGACCCGGCGAGGGCCGCGGCGTCGCCGGCCCCAACTGAGGACGAGATCAACGCACACTTTGAGAAGTTCAAGGGCACGCTGGCTGGCAAGGGTGATTATGGGATGGGCTACAGGCAGCCCGACCGCGTCAGCTTCGTGCGGCTGACCATCGACCGCGCGAAGATTGCGGCGAAGGTGAGCATTGACCCGGTGAACGTGCAGAAGAAGCTGACCAGCGAAGGGCCCAGGGCGGACGAGAGCCCCAGCGATGCGCGGCGGCGTGTTGAGGCCGAGCTGCGCGAGAGCACGACTGATCGGGTTGTGCGCGACGCCGCGGGGGGCGTGCGGGCTGAGTTTCTGCGTGTGATTGGCACGTGGAGCGAGACGGCGGGGTACCGGGTGATCCCCGAGGGCTTTGACCGCACGAAGCTGGAGTTTGCGACCATCGCCAAGACGGTGGCGATGCGGGTGGGCGAGCAGACGGGCGTGCTGATCGATCCGCTGGCAGTCTTTACGCAGGAAGCGCCGGTCTCGCGCGACGAGCTGTCCAAGCAGCTTGGCGATACGTTCAGCTTCAGCGTGGCGTTCCGCGGGCAGCAGATTGTGCCGGCGCTGAACGTGCTGTTTGAGGCCCGAGAGCTGAACGCGGCGGCGCCGGCGGCGGACGACCAGATGGCGAACATGGGTCGCGGGATGATTGCCGCGCAGGTTGGCGTGCCGGTGGTGGACGGGTTTGAGTTGCCGACGCGGCCCGACGCGCGGGGCGTTGGGACGCAGCACTTTGTGATGGTGACCAGAGCGGTGCCGTCGGCTGTGCCGACGAGTGTGGAGGAAGTGCGGTCGGTGGTGGTTGAGGACGTCAAGAAGGTGCGGGCGATCGAGGCGCTGCGTGCGCAGGTGGAAGAGGTGCTGCCGGCGGCGAGTGCGCTGGGGATGGGCGAGGCGGTCAACTTGCTGCGGACGCGTGGGATCAGCACCGAGCTGCGGACGGGCGCGAGCGTGAGCCAGATGCGTGGGCTGCTGGGCCCGGACCGCAAGCCCGACACGAACGCGGGCTCGAAGGAAGTTGTTGAGGCGATCATGGCCCAGGCGCGGCGGCTGGACCCGACGGTGCGGTTCGATGCCACGAGCGTCATGGACCGGACCTTTTTGCTCGTGCCGGCGGGACGGCTGGGCGTGGTGCTTGGTCAGATCGAGCAGTTCCGGCCGGTGTCGCGTGAGCAGTTCCAGCTTCTTGCGCCGATGGTGGAGCGTTCGAGCGCGCGTGAGCAGCTTGGCGAGTCATTGGCGGCGCACTTCTCGGCCGAGGCGCTGATCGAGCGGCTGGCGGTGAAGGGTCTGGACGCCAAGAGCATCAATCGCGAGGGCGATGGGAAGTAGGGGATCAAGGGACAGAGGGATAGACGGGAGGAGGGCTGAGCGCCCGAGCGCCGCTTGAAAACCGCCCCCCCGGAAAGCAAAGATAGAGTGGCAGGACGTAATCCTGCCCCACGCGATGCACGGCCCCAGGCGATGCACGGCCCCGCGCGTCGCGAACGCCCCGCGCGGCGCGAACGCATGGAGCGATGCGAAGGCATGGCGGGTTGTAAAGCCTCGCCGACTAAAGATTTAAACCGACGGGGGGGAAGGACAACGATCCAAGGCGAGCGGCCACGGCCAGAAACGGCAACGCCCCGGGCGTGATGCCGGGGCGTGCGTCCGAACCAAGTGCTCGCGACAGGACTCGAACCTGTGACCTCAGCCGTGTGAAGACCGCGCTCTAGCCAACTGAGCTACGCGAGCGAGTAGGGGGCGATTGTAGACGCGTCGGGGCGTGGTTCAAGGTGGCCAGTGCCGCTGGGTATCTTGGTCCCTTGGTCCCTTGTCATTAGCTTGCCTGTGCGAGGGTGGCGAGTCGCAGGATGTTCTCTTGAGTCATCTGGGTGCCGCGCAGCTCGCCGGTCAGGCGGCCCTGGCTCATGACAATGATGCGGTCTGAGAGGGCGAGCAGCTCGGGCATCTCGCTTGAGACCAGGAGCACGGCGAGCCCGGCGTCGGCGGCCTCGCGGACGAGGCGGTAGATCTCGCGTTTAGTGCCCACGTCGATGCCGCGGGTCGGCTCGTCGAGCAGCAGGACGCGGGTCTTGGCGGTGAGCCAGCGCGCGATGAGGACCTTCTGCTGGTTGCCGCCCGAGAGCTCGCTAGGGAGGCTCTTGAACCCGGCGGCCTTGACCTGGAGGCGTTTGATCTGCTCTTTGACCAGTCGCATCTCGCCAAGTGGGTTTCGGATGCCCAGCTTGGCCAGCGCGGGCATGCTGGGCGCGAGGATGTTCTCGTCGATCCCGAGCTGGAAGAACAGGCCCTGCAGGCGGCGGTCTTCGGGCACGTAGCCCATGCCGGCGCGGATCGCGCCGCGCGCGTCGCCCGCTTTGATGGGCCGGCCCACGACGCGGACCTCGCCGGAGGCCTTGGGGTCGAGCCCGAAGATGGCGTCGAGCAGTTCGCTGCGGCCGGCGCCGACGAGCCCGCCGACGCCGAGGATCTCGCCCTCCCGGACGCTGAGGTTGGCGCTGCTGAGGCGTCCTGGGCTGCGCAGGCGCTGGACCTCGAGGACCGGTAGGCTGGCGTCGCCCGCAGGGTTTCTGCGCGAGCCAGAGGCGGCGGCGTCAAGCTGGCGGCCGATCATCTGGCCCACCAGCACGTCCTCGTTGATGTCCTTGATGATGCTGGTGGCGATGAAGCGCCCGTCGCGCAGGACGCTGACGCGGTCGCAGCAGCTGAAGATCTCGTTCATCCGGTGGCTGACGTAGACCGCCAGCAGCCCCTGCCCGGCGAGGCGGCGGATGATCGCCATCAGGCGGTCGGCCTCGGCGACGCTCAGCGAGCTGGTCGGCTCGTCAAAGATGATTACGCGCGGGTTCTTGCGTTCGTCGCCCGCGTTGTCAAGGCTGCTGGCGATCTGCACGATCTGGCGGCGGCCGGGCGCGAGGGTGCCCAGCGGGGCTAGCACGTCGATCTCGGGTGCGAGGTCTTTGAGCAGTGCGGCGGCGCGGTCGGCCATTGCGCTGTACTGCACGCCCCAGCCCAGCGCGCGGATTCGGCTGGGCATGTTGTGAAGGCAGAGGTTCTCAGCGACGCTGAGGTTTGGGCACTGGGCGAGCTCTTGATGGACGATGCGGATGCCCGCGTCGTAAGCGTCTTTGACCGAGCCGAGCACCAGCGGGCGGCCCGCGAGGGTGATAAGGCCGGTGTCGGGCTTGTGCAGGCCGGCGATCGCCTTGCCCAGGGTGCTCTTGCCGGCGCCGTTCTCGCCCATGAGGGCGTGAACCTCGCCGGCGCGCATGGAGAGGGTGACGTCGCTGAGCGCAACGGTCGGGCCGAAGCGTTTGGTGACGTCACGGACCTCCAGCAGCGGCGCGTCGGCGGGGGTCGGCCCGGGTGCATTGTTGGCGTTGGCGGCGGGCATCGAACGCAAGGTTAGCAGGGGGCGGGTGGGAGTGACAATTGCCGCGCGTTACGCATCGCCCGGGCCCCGCTCGCCCGGGCCCCGCTCGCCCAGGCCCCGCTCGCCCAGGCCCAGCTCGGTCCAGCGGGCGCCGACGCGCTCGATGATTTTCGGGTCCATCTTCAGCACCGGCGGCCAGGCCCGCGCGGGGACGCCCAGCCGCGTGTCGGCGGGGCTCTTGACCGTCGCGTCCATGCCCATGCGGTGCGTGCGTTGGTCGCCCGACTGCCAGCGCAGCACGTCGCGCCCGGCATCAAAGTGCGCCAGCCAATGGAACAGCGCCGCGTCAGGGTCCGCGAGGTCAACCCCGTGGCTCAGCACGATCACGAACGGCGGGAGGCTCGATTGAGCGATCGCCAGTGCGCCGGCATCAAGCTGGTAGATCGCCTTGAGCGTTTCGATGCCGCTGGGCCCGGGCTGGGCGATTGCGGGCGCGGGTTTGTCGATGGTCACCATTAGCCAGCCGCGTGCGAGCGTCTCGGACAGGCTTGCGCCGGTGACGCCCGGCAGGGCCGTGATGGCGTGCAGGTAGTGGGCGGCTTCCATGTCGGTCATGGGCGCAAGGCGCGTGGGGGCGAGTGGTGAGGCGTCGTCTGTCGGGATGCCGTGGACGCTCTCGCCGGTGCGTTTGTGGGTGGCGTCGAAGCCCAGCTTGGTGCCCGCGCCGACGAATGGGGCGGCGTGGTCGAGGATGTCCAGCGGCCCGTGGACCAGCTCAACATCACGCAGCGGGTGGCAGTGGATGGCGCACGCGCGGAGCACGGCGAAGGTGTCGTGCACGTTGCACTCATCGTCAACGACCATCACGCACTTGGTCCAGGCCATCTGTCCCGCGCCCCAGACGCTGTGCATGATGCGCCGGCCTTGCAGCGAGTAGGCCTTGGTGATCTTGACCATCGCGCAGTTGTGGAACGCGCCGAACTGCGGCAGGTCGTAGTCGTCAATGTCGTGAACGATGGTCTTGAGCAGCGGCAGAAAGACCCGCTCGGTCGCTTTGCCGAGGTAGTAGTCCTCTTGCGGGGGCAGGCCGACGACGGTGGTCGGATAGATCGCGTCGATGCGGTGCGTAACGGCCGTGACCTCGACGAGCGGGTAGCGGTCTGGCAGCGAGTAGAAGCCGGTGTGGTCGCCAAAGGGCCCTTCGAAGACCGCGCCGGGGCCGACCGCTTCGCCCGAGCGCGGGTCGTAGTCGATGAACCCCGCCTCGGGGCTGACCCAGCCCTCGATCACGATCTCGGCGTTGGCCGGCACCCAGAGCGGGACGGACTTGGCCCGGACCATCGGGATGCCGCCGCGGTTAAGAAAGCCGGCCAGCAGCAGCTCGCTGATGCCCGGCGGGAGCGGCGCGGTGGCGGCGTAGGGCATCACGCTCTCGCCGCCAAGCACGATTGCCACGGGCATTCTGCGGCCGAGCTTCTTCCAGCTTCGCCAGTGGCGTGCGCCGTCGTGGTGCATGTGCCAGTGCATGGCGACGCGGTCTGGCCCGAGCAGCTGCACGCGGTACATGCCGATGTTGTGGCTGGCGGGCTTGGCGCTGGCCGCGTCGTCTGCGTGGACGGTGTGGATGCCGGCGAGGGTGATGTAGCGCCCGCGGAACTTTGCGTTCCAGTCGTCGCCGCGCGAGATGCCCTGTACTTGGTCGTTGACGCCCGCGGGATAGCCCAGTGCGGCGAAGTTGCCATCGTGGGGCCAGCAGCGCAGGATCGGCAAGCGCGTCAGGTCGATCTGCGGGCCGGTCTTGACAACCTGCTGGCACAGGCCGTCACCCTTGCGCCGGCGCGGGGCGATGGTCAGAAGCGGCAGAAACTGGCGGGCTTTGTCCCACGCCTCACGCAAGCCGCGCGGGGGCTGCGGCTTGACGAGCTCGGCGATGCGGCTACCGATAGCCTCAAACCCGCCGGGCGTGCGGCCGAGGTCGTGGCAATCCAGCGCCATTTCAAGGCGTTTATAGCTGCCCCAGGCGTTGATCAGCAGCGGAAAGTCTGCGCCCTCTACCTGCGAGAAGAGCACGGCCTTGCCGCCGCGGGCGTAGAAGCGCGGGTCACTGGCGCGGGCCGCGGCTGACGGCGGCGACGGCGCGGGGCGTTTGCTCATCATGTCGGCGATCTGCGCGACCTCAAGCACCGCCGAGACCGGGCGGTTGACGCGGACCAGCTCGCCCGCCTGTTCGAGCCCCTGCACAAACGCACCAACTGAACTGTACATGGCGGCAGTGTATCGGTGCGCCGCGCGGCCGGTGCCGACGGCCCGATCAGTGATGTTCCCAGCCCATCGTGCTGGCGTCGAGGGTGCCGTCGGGGGTGAGCACGGTGCACGTCCCAGCGCGAGCCGCTTTGCGGTTGCCGGATGCGTTGCTGTCGCCAGCCGCGCGCACGCGACCAACGCGGGTAAGGGGCGTGTTGGTAGCCGGGCACAGCGCGGGCACTGGGTGTGTGGGGTCGATGGCGATCAGCAGCTCGTAATCCTCGCCGTCACCAAGTGCCGCCCGCCAGCGATCTTGACTAGGTGAAGTGCTCGGGGGCACGTCGGCGTGGATCGGCAGCGCTGCGCTGTCAAGCTCGATGGTTACGCCGCTGGCCTTGGCCATGCGGTGGGCGTCAAGCCCGAGGCCGTCGGAGAGGTCCATCATCGCGTGCAGCGCGAGGCCGAGCAGCGTGCAGAGAGCGTGAGCCTCGGCGATCCGCGGCTCAAAGCTCGCGTGTCGCCCGCTGGCAAGGCTGCCGCCCAGTGCGCCGGTGACGTACAGCACATCGCCGGGCCTGGCCCCACTACGCAGCACGGGCCCGCGCCGCGCGTGCGGCACGCCGCCGACGGCCACGGTCAGCACCATCGGCCCATCGATGGTCGCGAGGTCGCCGCCGACCATCGGGCAGCCGAAGTGCCGGGCCCAGTGGTGCATCGCGGCGGTGAGGGTCCGCGCATGATCATCGCTCATGCCCCTCGGCAGCGCGCCGGTGCCCAGTGACCACCGCGGCAGCCCGCCCATGGCCGCGATGTCTGAGACGCTGCGAGCGACCGCCTTGCGAGCGATCTGCTCGAGGGTGAGCTGGCCGGCGCGAGCAGAACGAGCCTTACCGGAGGAGGCGGTTCCACCGGTGGGCCCAATAGGGCCAGTGCCAGCGAGCACAAAGTGGCGAAGCTCGATGAGCTGGTCGGTGGTCAGAAGCATGACCGCGGCTGAAGCTTCGAGCACGGCGCAGTCATCGCCCGGGCCCACCAGCACGCCCGGCGGCAGCTGCTTGACCTGCTCCGCGATGAACGCCAGCAGCGTGTTCTCGTGCATGCTCAACCTGCGGGCTTGACGGGTGTGGCCATCTGCGGGCCGACACGCTTGACGCCGATGCGCTGGGCCAGCTCGTGGACGCGGACCACCGCGCTCCACGCGACGCCAGCATCGGCCTTAATAAGCACCTCGACCTGGTCGGCCGCTGGGCCCACGCGAGCGGCGAGGGCCTCCATCACGCCGTCGATGCTCACGTCGGTCACGCCAGCGCCGGAGGCGCGCACGTCCCCATCAGTTGGCCCGCGCCGCAGCGTGATGACAAACCGGACCGGCGCGGTGGCGAGTGGATCACCCGCGCTGGGCACGCCCGTACCGGGTTCCGAGCTTGGGCCGCCAGGGCCGCCCTGCGACGTCGCGGGCTTGGGCACGAGCCCGCCCAGCAGCCACTCTGGCCCGAGGAACGCCGCGGAGACCATGAAGAAGACCAGGATGACCATGACCACGTCGACCATCGGGGTCATGTTGGGGCCAAAGTGCATGCTTGAGAGGTCACGGGCGGCGCGGCGTCGTAGTGGGCCGGTGCTCATGGCGCACCTCTGGGCGCGGCGTTGGGCGAAGCCGTGGGCGCGACAACGGGACCGCCACTTGGGCCACCACTTGGGCCGCCACTTGGGCCACCACTTGGGCCGGCACTTGGGCCGGCTTCGACGCGCTGGGTCGCGTAGTCGACCTGGTTGATGCCCACCGACGCCAGCGCCGCGAGCGCGGGCTCAACTGCGGCGAAGGGCAGGTCACGATCGGCCCGTACGACCACCGGGAGCGTCTTGAGGTCTGCCGCGGACAGGCCGGCCAGCAGGAGCTTTGCGCCACCAAGCTCGCGCAGCAGACGCTGCAGCTCGGTTGGGTCTTTGGCGGTCAGGCCGTCAACGCTGATGCGGACCAGCACCCCGCCCCAGAGCGTTCCGCCGGCGGCGGCGCTTGCGGGCGCGACGGCGACGATCACCGCGCGGTCGTCACGCTCACCCCTCCCCACGCTGCTCGTGGGCAGGCGGACAAGCGACGCTTGATCGCCCGCGAGCTTGCCGACGATCAGGAAGAAGATGATCAGGCACATGACTACATCGATCAGCGGGGTCACGTTGACCGGCTCGTACGAAGTCTGGTTCAAGTTGGCCCGGCGGCGTCGCATCGGTTGAAGGTCGCTGGCTTTGCTGCTTGGTGAATGGCGCGCGTGGGGTGTGAGTGCGTCGAGAGTGGGGGGAGAATTTGAGGGGGAGAGTGGGGGAATCGTGCAGCGATCAGGTTTTTGCGGGCTGTGTGCGAGAGACGCCGTTGAACACGCCGGCGGCGGGTTGTCCTGATGGCCCAGCGGGCTGTGCGGCTGTTAGTGCCGCGGGCGGCGTTGTCGGCGGCGTGTCGGCCTGGGCCTGGCGAACATCGCACAGCAGCTCGACGAGCTCGGCGCTGATGCCCATCGCGCGGGTGCACAGCTTGTCAACCTGCGAGCGGTACAGGCCAAAGACCAGCAGAGAGGGGATCGCGACAATCAGCCCAAGTAGCGTGTGGAAGAGTGCCTTACCGATCTCGCCTGAGAGCAGGCCCGGGTTGGCCTGCCCGCCAGCGCTGCCGAGCTTGACGAACGCCAGCACCATCCCGTAAACCGTTCCGGCCAGGCCCAGCAGAGGGCCGAGGTTACCGATGACATTCAGCGGCTCGATCTTGCGGAACCACCGCGCACACTGCTCACTGGCGGCCAGTTCTGCGGTGTTTCGAACACCTGCGCGGTCGTGCCCGGGGACGGTCATCGCCGCCCGGAGCACGTGGCTGTAGAAGCTCGCGTCGCGCTGCAGGTAGCTCTCAAGCCCCGCGAGGTTGCCCTCAGCGAGCATGCGCCTTGCCTGCCGCTCTGATTCGTCGGGCGTGATTCGCGAGGCCCGAATCTCTATCAGGCAGCGGACGATGACCGTGCCCGCGGCCAGCGAGCCGAGCACCAGCAAGACGGTGAACAGGTCTGAACTCTGCCAGAACAGACTAATGATGCTGACGGTCTGGTCGGCCGCGGGCGCGCCGCCCGGCAGAGCCTGGCTGGTGCCGCCGGTTGCTGCACCGGTCTGGGCCGCGCCGGCGGTCGCCTGCGCGAGTGTGCTGGTGGTGCTCATCAAGCCGCTGAAGAAGTCCATGATCATCGCGGGATGTTATCGGCACCCGCCGCCCCGAGCCGCCAACACCTGCGCCAGCAGAGTCACGCACCGCGGAGCACCGGGCAGCGCGAGTATCGTCGAAGGAAGCCAGCAAACGAATCTGGGCCGCGGATCACGCCACTTCCGCAAGCCCAGTCGCCCCGCGGCGACCAACCCACTAGGGCGAACCGCTGTGTGCTCCAGAATCGTACGATCTCTGCACGCGATGCCTGCGTTGCCGCCGGTCTCCTTTCCTTAAATCCCCGCCCTCACGCCCTCACGCCCCACGCCCCCACGCCCCCACGAGCCCACATGACACGACGCATCTACTTCGCACTTGCCATGGCTCTGGTGATGGTCACCCTCGCCGGGCCTTTTGCGCGAGCCGTGCCCGCGGCGAGTACTTCGACTATCGCGCAGCCGAGTGTTGAGGGCGTATCGGCCCAGGTCTTTAGTCAGCGCAGCGGTACGCCGGCGGGTGAGCGTCTGGCTATCGCTGTGACGATTGAGTTTGAGCGTGGCTTGCACATCTGGCCGCACAAGCCCACGGTGCCCAAGGGGCTTGAGGGGTTTGTGCCGATCCCCACGCGCATCGAGCTGGCCGGTGACAAGCCCGCGCCCCCCGGGGTCTTAATCGGGCTTGCTCAGGCGCAGTGGCCCAAGCCTCAGCGGCTCAGCGTGGGGTTCACGGGCGAGCCGGTCGAGATTGAGAGCTACAAGCAGACCACAACAGTCTACATCCCGGTCCATGTTGGAGCCGCCGTCGCTGCGGGGCGCATCACGCTGCCCCTTCGGCTGTATTTCCAAGCCTGCAACGACACGACCTGCTTCCCCGAAGACACCATCGATCTGCCGGTGAGCTTTGACGTGCTCGCGGTCGGATCGATGCCGGTGGGCGCGAACGCGGAGGCCTTCGCAGATTTGGACCCGTCGATCCTTGCCGAGGACGGGCCAGTCAGTGCTGGTGCAAGCAGTGGGGGATCCAGTTCCAGCGGCGCAACT
>JAJOLK010000012.1:77923-102683 GCA_021173225.1 Phycisphaerales bacterium PN19_bin_20
GCGGCGCAACTACTGGCGGCACAACTGCTGGCGGCGGAGCGCCCGCGGGCGAGGTCATCAACGTCCTTGGGTACACCATCACCATCCCCGCCGGGGGCAACACCGGCACCGCGCTGGTCATGCTGATCGCCCTTGCTGGCGGGTTCATCCTCAACCTGACGCCCTGCGTGCTCCCGGTTATTCCGCTGAAGATCATCGGTCTGCAGCAGAGCGCCGGCTCACGCTGGCGCTTGCTCTGGCTGGGGCTCATGACCGCCGTGGGCATCGTCGGCTTTTGGCTCGTCATTGCCGGGCTGGTCGTCGGCGGCGTGCTGGGCGGGATCAGCGAGCTGAACAGCTTCTGGCAGTTCAACCTTGGCATCGGTCTTTTCATGCTGTTTATGGGCGTGGGGCTTCTGGGGCTGTTCACCGTCAATTTACCGCAGTGGGTCTACGCGATCAACGCTGACCATCACAGCACGCCCGGTGCCATCAAGTTTGGCATCTTGATCGCGCTGCTGGCGACCCCGTGCGTCGCGCCGCTCGCGGGTGCCGCGATCGCCTGGGCCCTCAAGCTGGGTAGCACGCCGGTGATCCTGCTGATGTTCGGGGCCATGGGCGTCGGGATGGCCCTGCCCTACCTGCTGCTGGCGGCGTTCCCGCGGCTGGTCAAGTTCATTCCGCGCGCCGGGCCCGCCAGCGTGCTGCTCAAAGAGGTCATGGGCCTGCTAATCATCGCGGCGGCGATCTTCTTTATCGGTAGCGGTCTGAACAGCCTCGTGGTTGAGAAGCCATACATTGGGCGCAATCTCTACTGGTGGTTCGCGGCCGTCGCGGTCATCATCTCGGGGCTCTGGCTGCTCTACCGCGTGTTCAAGATCACGCCCTCGTTCGGCAAGCGTGTCGGCTGGTCGCTGGCGGCATTGCTGATGCCCGCGCTGGCGATCTTCTGGGCCAACGGCGAGACCGAGACCAGCCGCGAGAACTATTTGGCCGAGACGGAAGCCCGCAAGACCATGAACGTCGCGATGGAGCTGACGGGTCAGGCCTCGAGCATCCCGTGGCGCGAGTACAACCCCGCCGGGCTCGACGCGCTGGTGGCGCAGGGTCAGGTGGTGATGCTCGACTTCACGGCCGACTGGTGCTTGATCTGCAAAACCCTTGAGCGCAACGTGCTGCAGACCCAGCAGGTCAAAGACGCGATCAAGATTAACCAGGTGCAGACCTTCAGGGCCGATGTGACCAGCCGCAAGGCCCCGGGTTGGGACCGTGTGCGGGCCCTGAAGCAGCCGGGCGTTCCGCTGCTGGTGATCTGGGGCCCGGGGCTGACTGAGCCCTGGCTGAGCAACGCCTACACGATTCAGCAGGTAGTTGATGTTTTGGCCCGGGCTGGTAGGCCCGCTGGTCAGCCTGTAAGTGGGCCCGTTGCGAGCCCTAGCGCTTCCGCCGGAGAGCCGTAAGACAAGCCTGCCAAGGTCCTCAAACCTCGGCCCAGCCCGCCCCGAACCACCCAACCGGTCTTGGCTGGCCTGAAGAATCGTCGCGTGACGCAGAGGCGTTGACCAAACGCCCACCAGCGGGTATCCTTCTCCCCCGGTCAGGATTGAGCCCGCAACGGCCCGCCCCGACCGGATGACAAGTCAAAGCGCGGGCGTAGCTCAGTGGTAGAGCATCACGTTGCCAACGTGAGGGTCGAGGGTTCAAGTCCCTTCGCCCGCTTTGCATCGCACAACAACCCCAGGCCCATGCCCGGGGTTGTTTGCTTTTTGCCAGATTCAGCCGCGGCCCCGTGGGCATGTGCCCGTCTGCGGATGTGCGCGAGTTCAATGTGCCGAAGTGCCCGCTCTCTAGCTGCCCAGGCTGAACTCATCGTGGATCGCGCGTACCGCCAGCGGCCCGGCCGACGCCTCGACCACAATCGAGATGCTCATCTCGCTCGAACCCTGCGCGATGGCGATCACGTTGACCCCCGCCCGCGCCAGCGAGGTAAAGATCCGCGCCGCGACCCCGCGCGTCCCGCGCATTCCCGAGCCCACGGCGGCGACCACGCACACGTTCGGCACCACCTCGATAGTTCGCGGCGAGCCCACGCCACGCAGCGTCTTTTCCAGCGCGCCCTTGGCCCGATCAAGCTGCCCGCCCCCGACTACCAGCGAGATCCCCGCCTCGCTGACGCTCTGGCAGATCATGTGCACGTTGACGCGCTGCCCCGCCAGGGCTGCGAAGACCTCGCTGGCCGAGCCCGGCCGACCGATCATCGCCGCCCCGCCGATGTTGACCATCGCCAGGTTTTTGAGCATCGGCACGCACCGCACAATGCTCACGCGCCCGCCCTCGGCCCCCGCCCCGCCCTCGGCCTGCTTGTCGCTGATCAGCGTGCCGGGGTGCTCGGGCTTGAAGGTGCTGCGCATCCGCACCGGCACGCCGTGCGCCGCCGCTGGCTCTAGCGCGCGCGGGTGCATGCTTTTAGCCCCAAACTTGCCCATCTCCACGGCCTCTGCAAAGCTCAGGCGGGCCAGCAGCCGCGCGTCGGGCACGCTGCGCGGGTCCGCCGTCATCAGCCCGTCAACGTCTGAGTAGATCCAGATCTCATCGGCCCGCAGCGCCGCGCCCAGGATCGTCGCGGTGTAGTCGCTGCCCCCGCGCCCCAGCGTGCTGGTCACCCCGTGCTGGTTCGCCGCGACAAACCCCGTTACCACCACCCGCTCGCCCGCGTCCAGCAGCGGGCCAAGGCTCTGGCCGACCTGGTACATCGAGAGGTCCATCAGCGGGTCGGCCTCGCCAAAGTGGTCGTCAGTGACGATCCCCGCCTCGCGCCCGTCCATCGCACGCGCGCCCAGCACGTGCGCGAGCATCGCGCAGCTCAGCCGCTCACCAAAGGCGACGATCGCGTCGCGCGCCCGCGGCGTGAGCTCCTCCAGCGCCAGCACGCCCCGAACCAGCCCCTCCAGCCGCTCGAGCAGGGCCGTCACCGCCTGCTGCGCGCCCAGCGCATAAGCCGCGGCGAGGTGCTTGTCGCGCACGGCTTTCAGCAGCGCCTCGGCCTGCATCGAGTTGCCGGAGGCCGCCGCGTCCGCCAGGTCCAGCAGCATCTCGGTGACCTGGTCCATCGCCGAGACCACAGGCACCACATTGTGCTCAGCGGTGGCGCTGACAACCAGCGCCGCGACGTGCCGAATCCGCTCGGCGTCCGCCACGCTGGTCCCACCAAACTTCATGACAATCCGCATGGTCGCTCCAGATTCTGGCCCCCGCCCACTCACCCCAACCACGTTCCTCACCCGCCTCTGTGCACACGCGCAATGTCCACCAGGTCGCGCACGATCGCCGTCGCCGTCTCAGGCCCGCCAGCGCCGCGGCCCACCAGCGTCACCTCACCGCAACGTTCAAGGCTTAGGCAGACCGCGTTCACGTTCCGCGGCGTGTCCATCGGCCCGCCCGCGTCTACTTCCGTCGGCTCAACCTTCAGCCCGCCGTCAACGTCAATTGACCCGAGCAGCTTGATTGTCTTGCCACGAGCGCGGGCTTCGCGGATCAGCGCAAGGCTCAGCCCGCGGATGCCCTGCACCCGCGCGTCGGCATAACTTGGCCGATGCCCGCCGTCGCGCAGATCGTGCAAGTGGTTGGCCAAGATCACCAGCTTCATAGCGGTGTCTACGCCGTCGATGTCGTTGCTCGGGTCGGCCTCGGCATATCCCAGCCGCACCGCCTCAGCCAGCGCTGCGTCAAACGCTTCGTCTTGCGACGCCATGCGGTGCAAAATGAAGTTTGTCGTCCCGTTGATGATCGCCCGCACGCCCAGCACCCGGTCGCCAAGGGCCGCCTGCCGGGCCAGCGCCAGCACGGGCGTCCCGGCCCCAACGGTCCCGCTGTAGCGCAGTTGCACGCGGTTGTGCGCCGCGGCCTCGAGCAGGGCGGCCATCGCGACCGCCAGCGGGGCCTTGTTGACGCTGACCGCGTGAAGCCCGCTGCGCATCGCCGCCAGCAGATTTTCAACCGCCGGCGCGGGATGTTTAAGGTCACTGGGCCCGCTCTCAACCACCACCCTCGGGCCGGCGTCACCGGCGAGCCGACCTTGGGCGGCCACAAACTGCGCGGGCCCAAACCCCGCATCAAACCCACGCGCGATCGCGCCCTCGCCACCTGTGCTGCTCGAAAAGCTCCCGACGCTCTGCCCGGTCGCCTTGTGCGCCAGCAGCGCGTCTATATCCAGCCCGCGCGGCGCTACGGCACAACCGCGTGTGTCGCAGACGCCCGCCAGCACCACCGCCCCGCCCGTCAGCCGTTCGAGCAGTGCGTGTTGATCGCGCAGCTGGCCCGCCAGCGCCCGCCCGACTACGCCAAAGCCCACTAGTGTGACTTGCACGCGCCGAATATAGCCGCCGGGCGCTGACCCTACGCTGAGGCCCGATGAACCCGTACGACGTTGACCACCCACCCGCCGCGCCGCGCCTGCCCGGCACCGTCTGTCTTCGCCGCCACGCAGACGACACCATCGACGCGCTCGCCCTTGACCTGCTGACCCAGGCCGAGGCCTGCGTGCGAGCGTTTGGTGACTTTCACCTGGCCCTAAGCGGGGGCAGCACGCCGCTGCCGCTGTACCGCCGCCTGATGCTCGACCCGCGGTTCCGCCACCTGCCTTGGACGCGCACGCACCTTTGGATCGTTGACGAGCGGCGCGTCAGCTTTGACGATCCGGCGAGCAACTTCGCGCCGATCCGCGACATCCTGGTTGACCACTCCGGCATACCCGAAGCGCAGGTTCACCCGATGGAGGCCACCGAGCCCGACGCCGACATTCGTTACGAACAGACGCTCCGCTCGGTGCTTGAGTGGCGCGAGCGCGGGCAAGACCGCCTCGACTTTGTCGTGCTGGGCATGGGGGCCGACGCGCACACCGCTAGCTTGTTCCCGCGCAGCATCGCACTGCGTGATCGCACTGACCCGCCGCGGCTGGTGCTCATCAACGACGGGCCCGAGGTCACGCCCCCCCCGCGCGTGACGATGACCGCCCACCTGCTCAACGCCAGCCGCTGCGTCGCGGTGCTCGTTACGGGTGCTGCGAAGGCCAAGACGCTCGCGCGCGTTTCCGCCGCTTGGCGCCTTGAAGACCCGGCGCTCGCCGACGAGCTGCCGATCCTCTCGATCAACCCCAAGGCCGGCGAGCTGCGCTGGTACATGGACTGGCAGGCGTGCATCACCGAATGACCAGACCACCACCCAAGTCGCGCGTTACTCGCAGCACCTCCGCACGCGCCAGCCCCAAGGGCCGCTCGTCGACAGGCGCCGTCGGCACCCACATCAAAGACCGCGCCGCCAAGCGTGACGCGTCACGGGCCCCCGCGCGGGAGTCGCTCCACTCGGTCATCCCCACCCCCAGCGTCACCTTCGGCGTGCTGTTTGAGGACGAGCACCTCGCCATCATCCACAAACGCGCCGGCCTCGTCACTCAGCCCGGCAAGGGCCACGAGGACGACACGCTCCTCAACGGGCTCATGGCCCGCTACGGCTCCCGGCTCAACCGCCTGGGCAACGCACGCGACTGGGGCCTGGTCCACCGCCTTGACCGCGAGACCAGCGGCATCCTCGCCATCGCCCTCACCCAGCAGGCCTACGACCATCTTCGAGCGCAGTTTGAGGCTCGCAGTGTCCGCAAGTTCTACTGGGCCATCTGTGCCAAGGCCCCCTCGACAATTGCCGGGCTCATCGAGCTGCCACTGCTGGAAACCGAGCCCAAACGCCTGGGCGAAAAGAAGCTCGCCAAGGTCACGCGCCGCGGCAAGGCTGCCCTGACCGCCTTCCGCGTCCTCTCCGTCCCACCCGGAGAGAACCCCATCGGCGCACTGATTGAGGCCCGCCCGCTCACTGGGCGGCTCCATCAAATTCGCGTTCACCTTGAGGCCATCGGCTGCCCAATCCTTGGCGACGGGCTCTACGCACCGCGAAAGATCGCCGCCCTCGCGCCGCGCCTGGCCCTGCACGCGCACCGCCTGGCCCTGACGCACCCGGTCACCGGCGAGACCATCGACCGGACCAGCGAGTTCCCCAAAGAGCTTCGCGGCACGCTCAAACGCCTCGGCCTTGTTATGCCGCACTGACTTAGCGCGCTACTCGTTTAGCGGGGCAGTGATTCACTCTGCCTGTGCTTCACCGCTGCGCACCACCAATAAGCCCGCCCGGGCCGGGCTGGCTGGGGGGCTCACTGGGGGGCTCAGTGGGGGGCTCACTGGGGGGCTGCGTGCCATCGCCGCCGCCGCCTTGCCCCGCGGGCCCCTTGTTCCAATCAGGCTGCGGCAAGAACGTGTAGTCCTGCGTCGCGTTGGTCATCGTGATGGGCAGCGTGATGGGCCCGCCCACGTGCAGGTCAGAGAAGAGCATGTTGACCTGGCTGCTCCGCTGCCCGTACCACCTCATGCCGCGGTTGCCGGGCGTGCTTCCGCCGTCGGTCTCGGCCTGAAAGTTGTACACCGGCTGGCTCGCGATCACCCACGTCTTTGTCGGCGTGATCATGTACGGCATCCGCCCGCCCGCTGGCGGGATCATCGTCCAGAACGAATCACCGCGCAGGTCATGACCGTTGACCGTGTAGCTCGTGCCCAGCAGGTCGTACATGCTCGCCACCGGCCCGATGCCCGGCACATCACCGCCGCGGTCGCACGGTGACTTGAAGATCTCGGTCTGAAATACCCCTGGGTCACTGTCCGGCGGCACCTGCCCCAGCTCAAGGTAGCGGTTTAACGGCCGACGTTCAGCGCCGACCTGATTGATCTCGAACGCTGGCAGCGTGCCCTTCTTGCCGCCGTAGAGCGTCCCGATGTTGCTGCGTTGCCCGCCGACGTCCACAAAGTACTGCGGCATCGTCAGGTCGTAATCGTTCCAGTACATCTGCAGCGCCACGCCCTGCTGTTGAAGCCGCGCCGAGCATGCGACGTTCCGCGCCGTCTGCCGCGCGCCAGCCAAGGCTGGCAGCAGGATGCTCATCAGCACCGAGATGATCGCGATGACTACCAGCAGCTCAATGAGCGTGAATCCGCTCAAACGACCGCTCAAACGACCGCCCAAACGCCACCGAGTCGGACCGCTCAACGTTGCTGCTGACATAACCATGATTGTACATCAACCCCGCTGCCCACGCCCATCAAAGCCCACGACCCGACAACCCGCCTGAGTTACGAACGCGAACCGGTCACGCCAGCTTCGCCAGCGCGGCCGTCCTCCCGCACGCACCACCACCCGCCCAGCAACAGCCACGCCGTCACAATCCCTACGCTCTGATGGCGCCCCCAGTTGCACCCATGGCCTACCCCTCACTGACCACCCCCGCGAACCCCGCTGCCAAAGCTCCCACAGTAACCCGCTTATGGGCCCTGGCCGTCATGCTCGCCGCCCTCGGCCTGCTCATCGTCAGCGCCGCCCTCACGCCCGACGCCCGCGGCCACGGCACACACCTCAAGCTCGGCCTGCCCGTCTGCGGGTTCGTACTCGCCTTCAACAAGCCCTGCATGACCTGCGGCATGACCACCTCCTTCGCCCTCGCCGCCAACGGCAGACTGCTGACCGCACTGGCCGTCCAGCCCGCCGGCGCGATCCTCGCCGTGCTGACCGCCTCGACCGCCTGGCTCGCCGGGCTCGTGGCCCTCTTGGGCCTCCGCGTGCACGCGCCGCTGGCCCCCCTTGCTCGCCCGCGGATGCTGCTGATCGTCGGCGGCGTCCTGCTCTTGGCCTGGGCCTACAAGTGGTTTATCTGGTAGCTAAGAGCCCGCACGCCCCGCTTCCCGTTTGGCTTTTCGCCGCTGGCAACCCAACCGGCCCCGCGCTCGTACGATCCGCATCACCATGCACCGGACCGACCTCAAGCCTGCCGCCGCCGCCGCCACCTGCGCCCCCACCCGCGCCCGCACCCGTGCTCGCTCGTGCGCCCGCACCCGCAACCATAAGCGAGCGCTCTCAGTGCTCTACGCCGCACTCGTCCTCGCGGCCTTGCCCATACTGGGCGGGTGCGGCGTGGGCATGCTCATCGGCGGCGTCGCTGAGAACATCCGTAAAAGCACGCCCAAAACCATCGAGGCTGAGTACGAGGGCCTGACCGACAAAAGCTTTGTCGTGCTCGTCACCGCCCCCGCGGTCATCCTCGCCCAGTATCCAGAGCTGGTCCAGAAGATCACCGCCGATGTCGCCATCCGCGTGGCAGACAACGCCGGCGCTTCGGGTTTCGTCCCGCCCATCAAAACCCTCGAGTACACCTTTAACCGCCCAAGCTGGCCCGCAAGGCCTATTAGCGCTGTCGCCAGCGAGCTGGGCGTGCAGCGCGTCATCCGTATTGAGGTCATCGACTACCGCCTCAACGACCGCGGCAACTCGTATATCTGGGACGGCACCGCAACTGCCAGCATCGCCGTGGTCGAGGCCGACGGCTCGCTGCCCGACGACTTCGCCTATCAGAAAACCATCACCGTCCGCTTCCCCGACCAGCCCGGCTTCAGCCAGGCCGAGATCCCCGGCCCGGCGGTCAACAGCGAGCTGACCCGGCGCCTTGTTGAGCGCGCAAGCTGGCTGTTCTACCAGCACGAAGAGATGCCCGATATCAAGTACTAGCACACCCGCCATGCCCACAACACGCACGCACCGCGCCGCCAAGGCCGTCACGCTCGCCCCCGCCGCACGCCTCGCGTGCTTGCTGTGTTTGGCCGCCTCGGCTGCGCTGCTGGCCGGGTGCAACATCATCGGCCCCATCGCCGTGCTTGCCTCCGGCCCGCCCAAGACCCAGGCCCAGTACACCCTTGACCCCACCAAGGTCACGGTCATCGTTATCGACGACCGCGCCAGCCGCACGCCGCAGCGTTCGCTGCGCGACATCGTGGGCCGCTCAGCCGAGGAAGAGCTCCTCAGGCGCAAGCTCGTAAATGACATGGTGAAGAGCAACCTTGCCCTCGGCGTGATGGCCCGCGAGCGCTTCGGCAGCCCGCTGACCATCGCCGAGCTCGGCCAGGCCCTCAAGGCCGAGACCGTCATCTACGCCACCGTTGATGAGTTTGCCCTCTCGCCCGACGGCCAGACGTACAGCCCTTTCACACGCCTGCGCGTACGCGTTGTTGACGCCACCACCGGCAACCGCCTCTTCCCGCCCCCCGGCACCACCGACTGGGCCAAGCTCGACGTTGACATCCCCGCTCAGGCCACCGAAAAGCCCGGCGGCGGCGAGCAGAACGCCGCACTGCAGGACCTCGCGCGCGTGACCGGGCTCGCCCTGGCCCAGATGTTCTACACCCACGAAAACCGCGAAGCACCCAAGCGCCTCCGCGAGCGCCAGTAGCAGCCAGTCCGACCAAACAACCGGCCAAATCAGCCCACCACAACACCGATGCCCGCAAGGCCCACCACCGACATCCTCCACGTCGTCACGCTCCCCTCAGGAGGCTGGGACCAAGCCCTCGCGCTCCGCGCGGTCATCAACGGCACGCCCAACGCCAACGCGCCCACGCACGACTTCCACCACCACACACTCGCCATCGGGCCCGCTGGCACACGCGCGGGCCTCGAAGCCCTCGGCGTCCCCGTCACGCACACCCTCGCGCCGCTTGATACCCGTCTCCCCGGCCAACTCGACGTGCCGATCATCCCCTCGGCGCGCCGCGTCGCCGCCTGGTTGGGCCACCTGAGCGCCACCCTACCGCGCCCAGCGCGACTCGTCGTCCACGCATGGTCAGTTGACGCGCGCGACCTGATGTCCCGCGCCCTGGGCATCGCCGGCCTTCGCGCCACATTGCTCTGCACACCCCTGCACCCGCCCCGCGGGCCCAGTGATCTTGCAAGCCCCATTACCGCCACGCTCGCGCCGCTGGCCGAACGCTGGACCATCAACGCCCACACGCCGCCGACCTTCGCCCCGCCACCCGCTCAATCGCCAACACAGCAAGCCAACCTTCGAGCCGCCCTGCGTCAACAGCTCGGCCTCAAGCCCACAGAGCTCGGCGTGCTCCTGCTGGCTGACCCGCCCGCCGCGGGCCAAGCGCGTCAGTTTGTCAGCTCCGTCGGCATGCTGCACCTGGCCGACATCCCCGCGCACGCCATCGTGCATCAAGACGCCACCGACGTCCACCGCGCCGTCCGCCACAGCGCCGCCTTCAGCCACCCGTGGGACATCTTCGTCACCCCGCGTCCGCTCGCCGCGATGCTCCCCGCCATTGACCTGGCCATCTGGCACGGGCCCGACCACCCTGCCCCCGCAGGACTGCTGCTCGCCCACGCCGCCGCCGCCGCCGGCATCCCCGTGGTTGCGCCCAGCACCGCGCTCTCGCGCTGGCTGCTCGATGTCCCCGGCCTTGCAGCGACGCAGCTCGCGCTGCTCACGCACGACTCATCGCTCCCAGCCCTCGCAGGACCGATGCACATCTTGGGGCGAGATAAGCGCGACCACGACGGCCAGCGCTGCGCCGCCGTTGGCACCCAGCTCGCCCGGCACGCCGCGGCTCTGTCTGCCGCCCACACGCCGCTCGCAGCGCTCTGCGCACAGCTCTGGACTAGCGCCGCGCAGCACGACGCCCTCCGCGAGACTCCTGGCACAATCGCAAGCACTGTTTCGAGCGCCGCACCATGAGTGATCCGAACTCAGCACCTACGCGCGTGCTCGTGGTCTGCCTCGGCAACATCTGCCGCTCGCCACTGGCTCGCCTGACCATCCAGCTCGCCGCGCAGCGCGCAAATCTGCGGCTGCACGTCGATTCCTGCGGCACCGGTCCTTGGCACATCGGCAAACCCGCCGACCAACGCTCCATCGACGCCGCCGCTCGCGCGGGCCTCACGCTCCAGCACACCGCCCGCCAGTTCAGCCGCGAAGCCGACCTGTACCCGCCCTTTGACTATTACCTCGCTATGGACGCGCAGAACCGCGCTGACCTGCTCAAGCTCGGCTGCCTGCCAGGCCGCGTCTTTCTTCTCACCGCATTCGACCCCGCCTACGCCGCCGATGTCGCCAGCGCGCCGGGCGTCCCCGACCCCTACCACGATGGGCCCGCTGCCTTTGACCACGTTCTGGCGATGCTCACCACTGCCGCCGACGGCTTCGTGGCCCATGTCGCGCACGTGGCCCGTCAGCACCCGCGACCGTGATCAATTGTAATTTTACCTTGGCCTTTGCTGGCCTTCGGAGCGGTTTTTCAACGCGCCATGTCTTTGCTTTGTGGGGGCCGGCTTTTCAACCGGCCAATGGGACGCAGGCCCGACGCTCATCGTCCATCGTCCATCGTCCGTCATTGATCGCTCGTCGCTCGTCGCTGCTCTACTTACCGCCGCAGTTGCCGGTACGCCAGCCCGGCCAGCAGTACCAGTAACGGCACCCCGAGCCCAAGCACCCAGCGGATCGTCGCCACCTGCCCGCCGCTCAGCGCCGGGATCGTCGGCGTCGAAACGCTTACCGCGCCGCGTGCAAGCTGATCCTCTTGCCCCGCAAGCCACAGCACCGACGATTCCAAAAGCTGCAAGTTCCCGGGCAGCAACGCCACCACACGCCCGTCTACCTCCGCCTGCTGCTGAGCCACGGAGTCAGTAAACCAACCCGCCGCGCCAACCACCATGATCCGCTGCTGGCCCGCCTGAACGACGCCACCATCACCCGCCAGCTCACGCGTCACCGCCGCGGCAATCGTGTACGCCCCGCTCTCGGCACGCCGATCGCCCGAGGTGTCAAAGCGTGGGCCCTGCGCAATCCGCGTGAAGTCGCCGCGCACCTGCAGCACCGCGTCGCGGTACTCATTCCACTCGCTCTCTAGCCACCGCGCGGGCGTCGCCGCCACCTGCAAAACCGGGCTGATGCGAACCTGCTGACCCGCGCCAACACCCCCGCTGGTCTTGCCCGAGCCAGCCTCAACCCCGATGGTCACCGCCGTCACCAGCCGCGTCGGCAGCCCTGACATAGACCCCGCAACCAGCGCGCCGGGAACCACCTCACCGTCTTGGTGCTCCACCACCGCGCTACCACCCGCGCCCGCGCCACCACCTGCGCCCGCGCCACCCTGAGCGCCAGCAACAACCAGCGGCGCGCCCACCACGTCGGCGTTCGGGCTCACCACGCGCCGCGTCCCAACCTTCGCCTCCTCCAGCAGCACGCGCCCGCTCTCTACCGTGACGCCCATCGCCGTCAGCGGCCCCAGCACCGGGTCGGGCGCGCCCGCCGCCACCACCAGCGAGGGCTCCGCGTTCACCAGCACTGAGCGACCATCGTCA
The DNA here is from genome assembly GCA_021173225.1 of Phycisphaerales bacterium PN19_bin_20. Lineage (GTDB taxonomy): Bacteria > Planctomycetota > Phycisphaerae > Phycisphaerales > UBA1924 > JAJTGZ01. Next base: position 90,125 of record JAJOLK010000012.1, read on the forward strand.
ATCACCCGCCGCAGCGCATCGATGTACCGCGCAATCGACGCCGCCCGCGCCGAGCGCGAATCCACCAAGCTCGGCACGAACACAAACACCGCCGGCCTCAACGGGTCAACCCGCGAGAGCGTCGCCGGCATGTCCCGGTCCAGCATCACCGCCCACTCGGTCGTGTCAATGCCTCGCGTTGAGAGCCGCCGCACCGCCTCACCAAACGGCGCAAAGCCACCCGGCGCAAGCCGTTCGCCCGCCTCGTGCACCAGCACAACAACCGGGCGCACAGACGAGGTCAGGCTCGACAGCGCGCCCGCGATCAGGTCCTCCGATGCTGCCCGCGCGCTCACGCCCGCCCGCGAAGTCAGCAGCGCCGCCGGCTCGATCGCCACCAGCTCCACGCCCATCCCGTCGTCGGCGCTCCCGGCAATCAGCAGGCACGCACGCCCGCGCTCGATTGCCCGCGCGATCATCAGCACCCGCGGCGGCGCCACTGCGCCCACCTCGCCCGCCACACCCGCCGCTAAATCGCGCACCGGCCCCAGCGCTGCGCCGATTGGCCTCAGCACCCCGCGCAGCGCCTCGGGCAGCTCCGGCGCACGCGAGAGATTGTCAACGTCACCCGCCAGACGCGTCAGTGCCAAGCTCAGCGCCTCCGCCGGCACCAGCAGCGCGCCCTTGGCCTCATCAATCGCCGGCACCGGCAGCGGTGTCGCTGGTTTGGAGAGCTTCGTCCGCGCCGTCTCGACCCCGCGCCGCGCGTCATCCGCCGCCGTCCGCAGCGCCGCGGCGTACGCGTCCCAGCGCCCCTGCGCGTTTTTGTTCAGCCCTTCAAGCACCGCCCCGCGTGACCGCTCCATCGACGCGCCGATCTCCGCCACCGGACCCGCGAGTTGCTCAAGCCGCCCGGCCAAACGCGTCAGCACCTCAACGCGATCCGCCACCACCAGCCGCTCGCGCCCCGCCAGCTCCGCCATCAGCGCGTCAAATTCAGCCAGGCCCTGCGCCGAGCCCGTGTCCATCAGGCGTGCCGTGAACGTCGCGCCCGTGCCCGCTCGCGCCCGCGTCAGCTTGTCCAGCACATCGCTTAGCCCCTCGCGCACCGCCGGGTCAAGCCGCGAAAGCTGGTCGGCCACCACCAGCGTCACGGGCCGCGGAAGCCCCGCCACGAGCTGTGCCGTCCGCGGCGAGAGGCGGTGCGCACGTGTGCTCGTTGCGTCCAGCCGCACGCTCGTTCGCGCCAAGATCAGCACCAGCAAACCCGCCACCGCCGTCAGCGCCAGCGCGCCAACGACCGCCAGCACGATCGCGCGTGCCCGCGCCGCATTGCCGCCACGTTCTTGCTTCGCGCCGGTGCTCACCGCCACCTCCGCGCTCGCAGCACCAGAGCCGTCAGCGCCACCAGCCACGCTGACGCCACCACAAAGTACCCCACGTGCGCCGTGTCGATTACCCCGCGCGAAAAGTCGGTGATCCGAAGGTCTGTTGAGAACGCCAGCAGCAGCCCGTCAAGTGGCGCAGGCGCCATTGACGAGCCGTACGTTGCGCCAAGCTCAAGCCCCACCAGCACAAAGAGCGTTGAGAGGTACGCCAGCGTCTGGCTGCTCGTCAGCGCGCTGCACAGCAGCCCAAGCGCAAGTTGCAGCATCCCTAGCAGCAGCACCCCAAGATACCCCGCGACCATCGGCCCCGGGTCCGGCCGCGCCAGCGCCATCAGCAGCCCCGCGTAAATCAGCGTCGGGGCCAGCAGTGTTAACAAGAAGCCCACCGCCCCGAGGTACTTGCCCACCGCCACGCTCAGCTCGTGCGCCGGGCTCGCCAGCAGCGGGTCCACCGTGCCAGAGGCGTGCTCCTGGCTGAAAAGCCGCATCGAGATCGCGGGGCTGATGATCACCAGCACGCGCCACCACAGGTTGAAAAAGTCACGCATCGTCGCCGGTGCGCCCGGCACAATCGAGAACCGCGCAAACACAAACCCCGACAGCAGCAGGAACAGCGCCGCCACCACCCAGCCCAGCGGGACCCTGAAAAAGCTCGCGTACTCACGCCGCGCAATCGCCAAAGCAGGCCCGATCAGCCCGGGCCGGCCCCGCACGCCTGTCGCGCCCGCTTGAGCCGCGCCCGCTTGAGCCGCGCCCGCTTGAGCCGCGCGCGTTTCGATGTGCTGGACATCAGCGCTCATGGCAATACTCCCGCCTGCGCTCGTGTCTCTGCGTCCGTTGCAGCGTCCGCTCCATCCGCACGCACGGCCTCCGCGCCGTCGAGCTCGCCGGGCACCTCGGCCACCACGCGCAGAAAGACCTGCTCCAGCGTCGGCGAAGGGCGGTACAACTGCCGCAGCATGATCCCCGCCGCCCGCGCCGCGCCCGCGATGGCGCTCAGCGGGTCCTCACCCGCAACGCCATCGCGCACCAGAACCCGCAGCACGCGTCGCCCATCGGGTTCGCTAACGCGCTCAACCTCGCGCACCACACCAAGTGCGCCCGGCCCGCCCGGCCCGCCCAGTCCGCAGAGCACGGCCGCCAGCCGCTCCAGCTCATCCGCCAGCACCGCCTCTACCACGCAAGGCGTGATCCCCATAGATGAACCCAGCAACGCCGCGGGCGTCCCGTCCGCCCGCACCCGCCCACGCGCCAAGATCACAATCCGGTCGCACGTCGCCTCGATCTCAGGCAAAATGTGGCTCGAAAGTAGGACGACTCGCCCGAGCGCCAGCCGCCGGAACAGCTCGCGCGAGTGGCGGATCTGCGTCGGGTCAAGCCCCGTCGTCGGCTCGTCCAGCACCAGCACCCGCGGATCGTGCAAGATCGCCGCCGCCAGCCCCACGCGCTGGCGGTACCCTTTGCTGAGTGCTGAAACCTCGCGGTGCTGCAGCTCTCCCAAATCACACTCGCCAATTGCCCGATCAATTGCGCCCCGCCTTGCACGCCCGCCAAGCCCATAGAGCCCGGCCCGGTACGCGAGGTACTCACGCGGGGTCATTTCGGCGTACAGCGGCGCAAACTCCGCCAAGTACCCCACCTGCGCCCGCGCCAGCGCCGCCTGCGTCAGCGTGTCAAACCCGCACACACGCGCAGACCCGGCGCTCGGGCTCAGCAGCCCCGCGACGATCCGGATAATCGTTGACTTGCCCGCCCCGTTCGGGCCCAGCAGGCCCGTCACCACCCCCGCGCCAAGCGTCAGGCTTACGCCGCAGACCGCCCGCACCTTCCCGTACTGCTTGCTGATGTCCAGGAGTTCAACCATGGCGGCATGACGCACCACGCGCGTCGGAAGCCAGCATAGCGCACCCCCCACGCCCCCCACGCCCCCCTCACCCCCCTCACCCCCCGCACCCCCCGCACCCCCCGCACCCCCCGCACCCCCCGCACCCCCCATACTCCAAACAGCCCCACCACCCCCAACACCCCCAACCTTCTGCACTCCACTCCACGCCACTGCCTCCCCACCCCGAACACCACCACCCCCGTATGCTCAACCGCGGCAACCGCCAGATGCCACCAGAGCAGCGACCCAAAGTGCTGGTAGTCATGCCCGCGGCCATAGAAGCCGCCGGGAAGAACCATCACGCGCCGCCTCTAACGCGCAGCCCCGACCACCCCGCCTACTCCCGCAACAATCCCAACGCCGACCAACTTGCCGCCTCGCTCGCGGCCATCGCTGATGTTACCTGTTGCACCCCCGATTCCATGAACGTCATGCTCGAGACCGCGCGGTTCGACCGAGTGGTCATCGAGGCCGCGCACCTGCACGCGCTCGCCAAAGACCTCGGCCGCCAGCGCGAGGGCGACCTGCTCAGCGCGTTGGGCGACGGCGCGTTGCTGGCCGACCTTGACGGGCGCGTCCTGTGGTGCAACGAGCGCTTCCTGCGCTACCAGCCTGAGACGCAGGCCCGCGTCGCCAAAGCCTGCCGCCAGGCCGTCCGCGCCATGACAGACCCCGCCGCCATGGGCCTCTCGCGCCCCGAGCGCTCGCGCCGCGTCGAGGTCCCCGGCGCCGACGAGCACGTCTTCCTCGAAGTCCTCGTTTCGCCGCTGTTCGAAGACGCCCCCAGCATGCGCGGGACCCGCGTGCTCCGCGCCGTCGCGGGCGTGGTCTCCGACGTCTCGGCGCAGCGCCAGCGACGTACCAAGCTGGCCGCCATCGAACGCGCCGGCAGCGAGCTGGTCCGCATCGACGCCGAGACCATCCGCACCCTCCACACCGGCGAACGCCTCCGCGTCCTCGAGCAGAAGATCATCCGCATCGCCCACGAGCTGCTCTCGTTTGACCACTTCGCCATCAGGCTGATCGAACGCCGCACCAGCAAGCTCGAGCTGGTGATGAGCAAGGGCCTCCCCAGCGCCGCGATGGAAGTCGAGCTCTACGCCCGCGCCGAGGGCAACGGCATCTCCGGCTTCGTCGCCGCCACCGGACGCTCGTACGTCTGCCTTGATACCACCACCGACGCCCGCTATGTCGTCGGCGTCGAAGGTGCCCGCTCAAGCCTCACCGTCCCGCTCCGCCTCAACGACCGCGTGATCGGCGTCTTCAACGTCGAGAGCCTTCGCCCGGCCGCGTTCAGCGACGAAGACCGCCAGTACGCCGAGATGTTCGCCACCCACGTCGCACTCGCCCTGCACATCCTTGATCTTCTTGTCGTCGAGCGTGTCGAGACGGGCCAGACCGTCGGGCACACCGTCGAGGACGAGCTCGCCCAGCCCATCGCCGAGCTGACCGCCGACGTCAACCGCCTCAAGCTCATTCAGGGCGCAGACCCGCAGGCCCTTGCCCGCAACGTTGAGCGCCTCGCCAAAGACCTCGAAAGCCTCAAGCAGCGCGTCAAGGACGTCACCAGCGGCCCGCAGACCGTTTTGGGCGCAGAGAAGGCCCTGTCAGACGTCACGCTCGACCCCGTCATGGCCGGCAAAAGAATCCTGGTTGCCGACGATGAGCCGCGCATCCGCCAAGTGGTCCGTGACGTCCTCTCCGCCCGCGGGGCCGAGGTCGTTGTCTGTGAGGACGCCACCTCCGCCATCGCGGCGCTCACCGGCGGCGGGCTGTCCTCCGCCGCCCGCGCAGGCGATGAACGCGCGGGCTCATCAACCCCGACGTCCAACCCAAGGCACTTCGACCTGCTCGTCAGCGACATCCGCCTGCCCGACAAGACCGGCTACGAGATCTTTGCCGCCGCCAAACGCATCAACATCGACCTGCCGGTGATCCTGATGACCGGCTTCGGCTACGACCCGCACCACTCCATCGTCCGCGCCAGCCAAGAGGGCCTCTCGTGCGTCCTGTTCAAGCCCTTCCAGGCCGAACGACTCATCGAAGAGGTCCACAAGGCCATCGCCCGCAAGAAGTAGACTCTCGCTCTGGCCGCCACGTTTGCAAGCCTGATGTCGACTGATCAATCGAAAACCCGCGCCTTACTTTGGAAGCACGAAGTAAAGAAAAGGCGGGTTAGAAAACCCGCCCTTCGAAGACCTCAAGTTGTAAGCGACAGTTACGCCTTGGCCTGGTTGTCGTCCTGATGAGCCGGGCCTGACGCCTCGGGCTTGGCCGATGCATCGGCGGCCTGAGGCGCGCTGGTGGCTTCGGTTGCTTTGGGGCCGTCAACACCCTCGACCCCGTCGAGGTCATCGTCATCATCGTCCAGGTCGTCGTCGAGGTCCTCGGGCTCTTCCGGCTCAGGCTCGGGCAGCGGAAGCTTCTTGCCCAGGCGGCGTGCTTCGTCCTCGGCGAGCTGGCGTGCGCGGGCCTCGATGCGTTTGACGGCGTCGATCTTGGCCTTGTCTGGCGCAAAGAGGATGCTCGCGCTGGGGCCATTCCAGCGCGGCGCGCTCTCGAGCTTGCCGACCTCGGCGAGCTTGTCAGCGATGCCGCGGAGGCGCTGTATGCCGAGGTCGCGGTGGGCCATCTCACGCCCGCGGAAGCGCTGGGTGATCATGACCTTATGCCCGGCGATGAGGAACTTGCGGGCTTGCTTGACGCGGATCTCGACGTCATGCGGGTCGATCTTGATGGAGCGTCCGAGGCGGACCTCTTTGAGCTCGTTGCCCTTGCTGCTGGAGGTCTTCTTGGACTTTGACTGATCGTACTTGAACTTCCCGTGGTCCATGATCTTGCACACGGGCGGTCGCGCCTCGGGCGAGATTTCAACCAGGTCGAGGCCGAGCTCCTCGGCCATGCGGAGTGCCTGCGCCGTCTCGACGACGCCGATCTGCTCCCCGCCCGCGCCGATGAGGCGGATGGGCGTGATCCTGATGAAGTGGTTGATGCGGGTCCGCTGAGGCGGGCCACCAGAACCGGAACGGGCAGGGAATCGAGAAATAGCGCAGGCTCCAGCAAGGGCACGGGCAGGGCGAGAACAAGAGCCGCCGGGCCACGCGGTAAGGCGCGGGAATCGGAGGCGTGCCGCGAACGTCACGGCACCGCAAGGCTACCACACCCGCGGGGCTCACGCAAGAGCGAAACCGCGCGGCGGCCCAGATTGTGACCAGAATCATGCGGGGGGAGGGGCGAAAACTTACGGGAACTTCAAGATTGGGGCTTCCAGTAGCGCGCAAGTGCCCGCCAAGCCAGCAGGAGCCCGCCAGTGGCGAGAGCGGCGGCGATCAAGAAGTGCCCCCCGGGCAGGCTCAGTCCCAGTGGTTGCCAAGCCTGCGGCCCGTTGAAGGCGTGGAAGGCGTTGGTGGCAATCAACGGGCCCACGATGCCCGCCAGCGAGGTCAGGCTCGTCAGCGCGCCCTGGACCGCACCTTGCTCATCAACGCGCACGGTGCGGGTGATGATCGACTGGCCCGCGGGCTGCGCGAGCCCGCCAATACTGGCGACGGCGACAGTCGCGTAGATCATCCACCCGGCGGTCGAAAGCGCGTACCCCACATAAGCCAGCGCGCCCACGAGCACGCCCAGCAGAAAGCTGCGCGGCTCGCCCAGAGCCGGGACGATCCGTCGCGTGAGCCCGCCTTGGACGATCGCGGCCCCGAGGCCAACGGCAAAGAGCGAGAGCCCGATGGCCTGGGGGTCCCACCCGTAGCGCAGCTCGGTGTACTTGGCCCAGGTGCTGTGCAGGCCGAACATGGCCAGGTTGAGCAGCAAGAGCGCGAGGGCGAGGTTGAGCACCAGCGGGTAGCTTGCCAAGCGCGGGAGCATGCCGATGGGGTTCGCCTTACGCCAGTCGATAGACTTGGCGCGGCGTTCACGCGGGAGGCTTTCAGGCAGGACAATGAGCCCGTAGCACCAGTTGATGATTGTGAGCACGCCGGCGGCGATGAAGGGGTAGTGGACATTGCCCGGGCCGAGCAGCGGGATCACGTTCTTGGGATCACCGAGGTAGCCGCCCATGAGCGGGCCCAGGACGAATCCGATGCCGAAGGCGGCCCCGATCAGGCCGAAAGCGCCGGCGCGTTTTGACGGCTCGGTGACGTCAGCGACATAGGCCTGGCAGACGGTAAAGCTGGCACCTGTCAGGCCGTTGAACCCGCGCGCGAGAAACAGCACCCAGAGCGTGGGCGCAAAGGCCTGTACGAAGTAGTCAACGCCCGAGCCGAGCAGCGAGATGAGGATGACGGGCCTGCGGCCGACGATGTCAGAGAGCGCGCCCATAAACGGCGCGAAGAGAAACATCATCGCGTAGTAGGTGCTCAACAGCATGCCGAACCACCAAGTGGCCTGGGCGACTTGCTCGGCGGGCGGTGTGCCGGGGGCGAAGGTCAGCAGGCCCTGGACCAGCGATGGGGCCACGGGGATCAGCAGCCCAAAGCCCAGGACCTCGAGCACGACGGTAAAGAAGATAAACAGCAGCGCGGGCTTGCGACGGCCAGTTGTGCCGGGCGGCGGAGGCGCGTCGGGAGTACTGGGAGGGGTGGGGGTGCTGGGGGTCACGACACCCCGAGCATACCCGCGCTGGTCCGGGCGGCAGCGGCCATCACAACTACGGGCATGGCGATGGGCAGCGCGAGAGGGGAGCCCGGCGTGGGTGCTGCGTCAGGCGTGCGCCCGAGGCGGACCCAGCGCGTCGGCGTGTGCTGGGTGGCGATGGTCAGGCTGTAGTCGCTGCCCTCGTGCAACGCGGCGACCAACTGCGGGTCGTTGCAGTCACGCGAGAGGTGCAGCAGAACGACGTGCGTGCGCGGGGCGATGGCCTCGATGGCCTGGAGCGACTCGGCGTTGGAAAGGTGCCCGCGCCCGCCGGTGATGCGGCGCTTGAGGAAGTCGGGCCTATCGCTGGCGGCCTGAGCGTCAGGGCAGTAGTTGCTCTCGATAGCCAGCACATCTACGCCGCGCAAGTGGTCCACGACCTCGGTGGTCACGCGGCCTAGATCGGTGGCGTAGCCCACGCTGCCCAGGCCGGGCAGCTCGAATCGAAAGACCGCGCAGCCGAGGCGGTCATGGAGGGTCAGGTGAGGGCGGACGACCACGCCGTGGCGCGTCACCAGCGCGCCGTCGAAGGCGTGCAGGCGTCCGGCATTGAGCCCGCAGTGATTGGCCCGCCCGATGTGCCGGCGGTGGACGAAGACCTCGGCGTGGCGGGGCAGGCCCGTGGACCACCCCTGGTGACAGTGGTCGGCGTCCATGTGCGTCAGCAGCGCGCCGTCGATCTGCTCAAGGCTGATCCCGGCGGCATGCAGAGCCTCGCGCGTCACGCGCGGCGAGAGGCCAAGGTCAATCAGGACGCGCGTTGTGCTGCCAGCGGCGAGGCCAACCTCAAGCACGCTGCAGTTGCCGCGAGAGCCTGAGCCCAGCACGCAGAGGCGGGCCCAGCGTGCCGTGGGCTCGGACGTGAACAGGCCGGGCCAAATGGCAGGCGCGGGCCGGGCGGCGCACGCGGGCCGGGCGGCAGGCGCGGACACTGCGGCCACCCGTGGCGACTGTTGGCTCAGCGCGAGCGGTGGGCTCATTGCGAGCGATGGGCTCAGCGCGAGCGGTGGCGGGGTGTGCGAGGCGTCGTCCATGACGTCCTTGAGCAGATTCGTGCGGGCGTGTGCGGGTGTGTGCGGGGTTATGGTGGTCGGCGGCGGCGGACGGCCAGAATGCATGATACAGAGCTGGTTCGGGCAGGATGGAATCCTGCCCCACGCGAGGCAAGAGGCAAGAGGCAAGAGCAATTTCAATCGGCGCCGCTCTCGCCGGTGATGCGCGGGTTCCCGCGGTATGGGCAGATCGGGCGTTTGGCCGTCTGAACGAACTCGAGCATCTGGCGGATCGGAACGCACCCCCCGGCCTCTTGGTCCAAGCGAGCGAGGGTCTCGATCATCGCGGGCCTGGGCAGGTTGCGGCGGAAGACTTCGCGGAAGGCGCGGCGTGCGAGGGTTACGTGCTCGCGCGAGACGCCGCCGCGGCGCATCCCGACCATGTTGATGCTCACGAGGTTGTTGCGGTTGACCGTCACGCCGTAGGGCGGGACGTCAGTGGCGATGGCGCAAAGGCCGGAGAGGAAGGCCTGGCGACCGATGCGGCAGAACTGGTGGACGGCCGTGCTGCCACCGATGGTCGCTTTTTCAAACACCTCTACGTGCCCGGCGAGCAGAACGTTGTTGACCAGCACGACATCGTCGTGAACGTGCCCGTCATGCCCGACGTGGCTGGCGGCCATCATGAAGACGCGGTTACCCAGGCGCGTTGGGGCTTCGGGCTTGGTGGCGCTGTGGATCGTGACGTGCTCGCGGATCAGGCAGTCTTCGCCGATGACGACCCCGGGGGTCGCGAAGCCGGGCTTGACCTTGTAATCTTGCGGGTCGGCCCCGACGCACGCGCCGGGCCAAAGGCGTGTGCGGGCACCGATCTTGACGGGCCCCTGGAGATAGACCATGGCGATCAGCTCTACGTGGTCGCCCAGCTCGACGCTGCCAGTCAGCACGCAACCGGGGCCGATCTTGACACCCTCACCAAGCTTGACCTCAGGGCTGAGCACGGCGGAGGGGTGGATCTGTCGATCGGGCATGACGGCAGGATACCACCTTCAGGCCGTATCCTCTCGGGCTGTGAGCGAGGCAAGCAAACACAAGCCGCCGGCGACCGAGGCGGCGAGCCTCCAGGGCACGTTGGGGCAGTCCGGGCCTGGGGGCGCGTTCGAGCTTGCGCCCGGCGCGGGCTTGGTGGTGCGTGACCTTGGCGTGATGCCTTACCTAGACGCGATCAAGCAGCAGCACAGGTCGCACGCGCGCGTGCTGGCGGCGCGGGGGGCCGAGGGCGAAGCGCCGGGTGCGTCCAGTGGTGTCCTCATTGGCGAGCTTCTGCTGGTTGAGCACCCGCCGGTGATCACGGTTTCACGCCGGCCCGGCGCGGGCGCGCACCTGCTGGCCTCGGCAGAGCTGCTGGCGAGCATGGGCGTCACGGTGCATGAAACCGACCGCGGCGGCGACATCACCTACCACGGCCCGGGGCAGCTTGTGGTCTACCCGATTGTCGACCTCAACCGCCTGCACCTGCGCCTGCACGACTACATGCGGCTGCTTGAGGCCGCGGTCATCGGTGCGTGCGGCACGATGGGTGTGGCGTCGCAGCGTGACGCGGGCGCGACGGGCGTCTGGACGGTGCCGACCGGTGAAGTCGCCAGCGCCAAGCTGTGCGCGATGGGCGTGCGCGTGAGCCGCTGGGTGACGCTGCACGGGCTGGCGCTGAACGTGAGCACTGACCTTTCGTTCTTTGATTTGATTGTGCCGTGCGGGCTGGCGGGCCGCGAGGTAACGAGCCTGAAACAGCGGCTTGGCGCGGCGTGCCCGAGCATGGCGGACGTCAAGGCCACGCTCGTGCCCGCACTGGCAAGCGCGCTGGTAAAGCAGATGGAGGCTCGGAGTGATGGGCGGTGATGGTTCGGGCCTTCGGCCCTCTGGCCGGGGTTGGGAACGGCCCTCCAGAAGGCCGGAATGCGCGATGGAATCCTGCAGCACGCCAGGCAGAAGCCCATGACAGTTCACATCGGCTTGCCCATCGCGGTGCGCTTGGCGGCGATAAACGCCATGTGATGGTCAACGTGCTGGACGTACAGCCGCAGCATGCCCGACAGCGTGACAAGCCCGCGCTGGTTGTGCACGCCGGCGCGTGTCGCGGCAGTCTCGGGCAGGCCGCGCAAAAGCTGGTGCGTGTGCCGGCGGTTGATGGCAAAGAGCGTGCAGGCGTCGTGAACGTCGACGGCGTGATAGTCCAGCGCAGTGGTGAAGGCCGTCTCGTCGTAGGCGATCAGCAGCGGGACGTCCTCGGCGGCAATGCGCGTGAGCCGGTGCGTGGCGGCAAGGTCTGAGTGCCACAGGTGAACGATGACCTGATGAACGCTCCAGCGGCCGAGGTTCGCGCCGCTGCTGGCGGTTGTCGCGGGCGGGCGCGTGAGTTCTTCGGTGCTGAGCCCGGCGATGCCGCGAGCGGGCGCATCGGCCCCTGCGAGGTACGCGGCCAGCTCAGCGGCGAGTGTGGGCATGGTGTTCATGGCGTTAGCGCCCGGCGATCGGGGTGTACGCGATGTTGTGCGCCCCGCGGTAGTCCGCATCGGGGCGGTAGAGGCGGTTGTCGCCGAGCTGCTCGATCACGTGCCCGGCCCAACCGCCCATGCGCGCGATGACGAACACCGGCGTGAACAAATCAAGCGGTAGTCCGATGCAGTGGTACGTGGTGGCGCTGTAGAAGTCGACGTTGGGGTAGATTCCCTTGGCCGCCACGGCGGTGTTCATGACCTCCTCGATCCGCTTGCTCTTCTCGTACAGCGCGGCGTTGCCAGTGTCGTACGCGAGCTGCTTGGCCAGCACCTGCAAGTGCGTGGCCCGTGGGTCGTAGGCCTTGTAGATCCGGTGTCCAAAGCCCATCACCTTGTCCTTACGGGCCAGCTTCTCGAGCACGTACTTCTCGACGGCGTCAACGCTTGGGATCTCAGCGAGCATGACCATCACGCCCTCGTTGGCGCCCCCGTGCAGCGGGCCCTTGAGGCTGCCGATCGCCGCCGTCACCGCGCTGTACATGTCGCTCTGGGTGCTGACTACGCACCGCGCGCTGAAGGTGCTGTTGTTGAGCCCGTGGTCGGCGTGCAGCACCAGGCAAACGTCCATCGCCTTGGCCATGCTGGGCTTGGGGCGCTCGCCGTTGAGCATGTACAGGAAGTTCTCGCCCACCGGCAGCGTCACATCGGGCCGGACCAGCGGCATCCCGCTGCGGTAACGATGGAAGTAGGCGAGCAGCGTGGGGACGCGGGCCAGGATGCTCAGCGCCTTGGACCGCAGGCTGGCGGGGTCGGCCGCGTCGGGGTTCACATCGTGCATCGAGAGCGCCGAGACCATCGTGCGGATCATGTGCATGGGCTTGGCATCACGCGGCAGGGCCAGCAGCCGCTGCTCCATGCCCGCGGGCAGCTCGTAGCGCTTGCGAAGCTCGGCGCTGAACGCCTCCAGCTCAAGCTTCTTAGGCAGGCGCTGGTTCCACAGCAGGTAGACGGTCTCTTCAAAGGTGCTGTGCTCGGCGAGCTGGCCGATGGGGATCCCGCAGTATTCCAGCACGCCCTTCTCGCCGTCGATGTAAGACAGCTTGGTGTCGGTTGCGATCACGTCCTCAAGCCCCTTCTTCCAGCTCTGCGCGGGGGTTTGCGCGGGGGTTTGCGCGGGGG
>JAJOLK010000012.1:102783-111818 GCA_021173225.1 Phycisphaerales bacterium PN19_bin_20
TGCGCGGGGGTTTGCGCGGGGGTTTGCGCGGGGGCTTGGGCGGGGTTTTGGGGCGCGTTGTTGGCGGCGGCGGGCGCTGACATGCGGGGTTCCTTGAAGCTCAGGCATAAGCCGTGGCGGGTGGGCCGGGGGTTGAACAAAGAGCGGCAACCGGGCGGGAGCCGACTGTAGAACCATCCGTCCATCCGGGCAAAGGCGCGGGCCGGGCCGGGCAGCGTCGGCGGGCCTCTACCATCGGGCGTGATCATCCCGCTGGGCACCGACAGGCCGCTGAAACGCACCCCGATCCTGACTTGGACGCTGGGCATCAGCATTGCGCTGGCGTACGTGGCGCTCGCGGGCGTGGCCCGGCTTGACCCCAGGCAGGCCGCGGGCATCACGCGGGCCTTGGCGGTCGCGGGTGAGAGCCCTGTTTGGTACACGTTTCTGACGTACACCTATCTGCACGCGGGGCTCATGCACCTGGCGGGTAACCTGCTGATCCTGGCGATCTTCGGGCCCAACGTTGAGGACCGCCTCGGACGCATCGGCTTCTTGGCGCTGTTCTTGGCGGGCGGGGCGGCGGCGGCAGGGCTGCACGTGGTCTTTGAGCGTGCGGGCGTGATCGGCGCATCGGGGGCGATTGCCGCGATCACCGGCGCGTACATCGTGCTCTTCCCGCACACGCTGGTCCGGATCTTCTACTTCTTCATCTTGATCGGGGTCACGCAGATCCCGGCGTGGTGGTTCATCGCCTTCGCCGTCGCCAAGGACGTGGTCATGACCGGGCTGGGCATGACCGGGAACGTCGCGACGCTGGCGCACATCGGCGGCTACTTGCTGGGCATGGGCGTGAGCGCGGGGCTCCTGGCCAGCGGCGTGCTCAAGCCCGAGATGTACGACCTGTTCAGCATGGCCAAACGGGCCAAGCGCCGGGCTGAGTTTCGCGCCGCGGCCGAGCTTTCACAGCGACGGGGCGAGGGCGTGGCACCGACGACCGCCCGCGCCGGCCGCGCGAGCGCTGCCGACGAACTGTCTGCCGCTCGCATGGAGCTGGCCCGGGCCGTCAGCGTCAACGACTGGGCGCGTGCCGAGGCGGCGATGGTGCCGGTGCTGGAGCGCGCGGGGGGCCCCAAGGCCGCGGCGTCACTGACGCCCAAGCCGCAGCAAGAGCTGGCCAACGCGCTGTTCGCCCTTGGTCGGCATGCGCAGGCCGCCGACGCGTACGAGACGTTCCTGGCGGCCCACGCGACCGACGCCGGTGCGTTGCGCGTGCGGCTGATGCTGGCGCTGACGTGCGCGCGGTACCTGGCGCAGCCGGCGCGAGCGAAGGCGGTGCTGGCGGAGGTAAAGTCCACGCCGCAGACTGAGGATGAGAAGGCGCTGCTGGCGCAGCTTCGGGCTGAGGTTGGTGGTTGAGCGGGCCGGCAGCGGGGCTTGGTCTCCGACAAGCGACGAGCGACGAGCGCTGAGGGTCGCGCGTGCAGCCAGAAGGCCGGTCGAAAGCCGGTCCCCCGGAAGGCGAAGGTCAGAAGGCGGGTTGGAACACCCGCCCTCCGAAAGTCACGTCACCTCGCTGGGGTTAGCCGCCGGTGGTTTGGCGGGGCTGGAGCGTCACGTTCGGGCGCTTGCCGACGCTCTGGGCCTTCAGCAGCAGCACGGCCGCCTCAAGCTGCAGGTCAAAGCCTTCGGTGATGAGCCGATCGGGCTCGGGCTCGCCCAGGGGTGCCTCGCCGTCGATGGGCTTGCGGGCGATACGGCCCTCGGGCGGGGTGTCGGCGTCAATCCGCAGCGTCAGCGAGTCGGAGGTCTGCTTGGGCAGCATCTCTACTGACAGCGACGGCTCCACGCCCCAGGTCTTGGCGCCCTCGCGCCGGTGGATCAGCTCGCCGCCGGGCAGGTGGTAGTACTGCGTCGTCAGCTTCATCTCCATGGGGCGATCGGCGGCGCTGCGAAGCTGGCGGACGTTCTGGACCGAGCCCTTGCCGAAGGACCGCCAGCCAAGCACAAGCGCCTGGATGGAGTTGTTGCGTCCGTAGTGGCGCAGCGCGCCCGAGACGATCTCGCTGGCCGAGGCCGAGCCCTCGTTGACCAGCGCGATCACCGGGATGTTTTTGACGAACTGCGCGTCAGGGTCGGCCTCTTCAGTCTGCTCACGCACGCCCCCGGCTGATTCGGTATAGACGATCTTGCCCTCGGGGATGAACGTGTTCGAGACGGTTACCGCCTCGTTGAGCAGCCCTCCGGGGTTGAACCGCAGGTCCAGGATCAACCCCTGCAAGCGCGGACCCATGGCCCGGATCGCCGCGTGCAGCTCGCGCGTGGTGTTGTCATTGAAGCCCGAGAGCCGCACATAGCCGATGCCCTGGCTGGGGTCGACGTACCAGTTCCAGTCGGTATCGCTGGGGCCGGTCCGCTTCCAGCCCTTGGCCGTGCGGATCGGGATGCGGGCGCGGATCAGGTCGAAGATGACCTCTTTGGCCTCACGCTCAAGGGTCAGGCGCACCGGAGTGCCAGCGCGACCGGTAATCTTTTCGATCGCCTGGTCCAGCGACATGCCGACGGCGGACTCTTCGTTGATCTTCTTGATGAAGTCACCGGCCATCACGCCGGCCTTCTGCGCCGGGGTGCCTTCGAGCGGCTGGACGACCTTGATCAACTGCGACTCTTCGTCGAACTGGATCTGCACGCCTACGCCGATGAACGAGCCCATGGTCATGCGGCGGAACCGCGCGACCTGGTCGGGCCAGATGATCTCGCTGAACTCGTCGAGGCGGTCAAAGGCCCCCGCACCAAACTCGTGCAGCACGGCCTCGTCGGGCAGCTTGAGCGCTGAGCGAGTCAGGGCCGTCAGGTCGGCCAGCAGCAGGTCAACCTTGCCGCTGGTGGGCTGCTGGGCGGGGTTGCGCATCTCCTCAACCTTGGCGTCGATGGCACCCATCACGCGGGCCAGGGCGGCCTCGTTCTTCAGCTCAGGAAACACGTTGTCAAGGTCGTGGGTCGTCAGCATCGTCTTGATGCTCGACAGCCCGCCGATGATCATCTCGGACGTTTTGCGACGCTCGACGTGCCGCTCGGCGGCAAGATCAATGGCCTGCACGATGCCCGCGCGGGTGATCCCGCGGAGCTTCGCGAAGGGGTCCTCGCCAGAGGGGTTGTAAGCCGGCAGCGGCTTCTTGTCGTCCATGAGCTGGCGCTCGTTGCGCAGGTCGTAGAAGCGCTTGGGGTTGTAGAAGCGCAGCATGGTCAGGCGGTCAGAGAGCCGGCGCGCGTCGTGCTTGTAGGTTGCCTGCTCTTCGAGAAGCAGGTTCAAACGCCCGAACAGCTCGTTGGCCATCAGCCACTGCCCGGCGTCCTCAGCTTGGCGGGCCGCGACGGCCGACTGTTCGATCGCCGACATCACCAGCGGGCTGGCGAGCACGCCGTCCTTCAGCCCAGGCGCAGCGAGCATGTGCAACTCCACGGCCTCCTTCAGCGCGTTGCTGAGCGTCAACGGCGTGCGGTCTTTGGCCAGCAGTTCCTCAAGCTTCTTGCTGACCTTGGCCTCTTGGGTCGCACGGTCGGCCTCGCGCTTGGCCAGGTTGTTTTTGAGCTGGGCAAAGGCTTTGGAGAGTTCGGCAACGCTGGGGTCCGCGGCATCAGCGGGGATCGACGCGCCAAGACGCAGCACGCCGTCAAGGTCATTGGCCTTGGCCCGAGACCAGACCTCCGACGCGAGCTGCTGGGTTGAGAAGATCTGCGGCGCGGGGGTCACAATCGCCGGGGGTGCGCCGGCCTGGGCCCAAGCGGGCGCGCCCGCGACGAGCATCAGCAGCAGCGCGGGGGCCAGGGCCCGAAGGCCGATAGCCGTGCAGCCCCGTGAAGAAACGCCGGTACGGAAGGATCGGACGGTGCTTGCGATGCTCATCATGTGGTTGGGCCTGTGGTGAGGCTGCAAATCCGTAGGAAAGTACCAGTCCATCGGGTCAAGGCTTTAAGAGGGTAAGTGGCAGCCAACGGTTGCGGTCGCGCAGATGTCGTCGCCGGCGTCCAAAGTACGAATGCCGGGGTGGTTCGGTTTGCTATCGGGCCAGGTCCGCCCGAGTTCGGTATGCACCGGCAAGTCAGCATACCGAGACGCCCGCGTAGAGAGATGCGCCGGCGAACCGCGCCCGGATTCAAGCTGTCCAAGGGCTGGAACACACGGTGCCCCGATCGTGGAGTAGGGGGGGAAGGTGGGGGGAGTTGGGCAGAAGTAGAGTGCGAGCCAAGGATTGGAGTAAGGTGCCTGATCTGTGCGGTCGGCCTTGCCCCGGCGCGTTCTTTCAGTTATGATTGAAAACTGAATCAGGTCCTGGCGGGGTTCCAGCTGGGTTCAAGGAGTCTGCATGTCTGTTCGTTCGCTTCAAGAGCACGCCCATTTGCCAGCGAACGATGGCGGCCTGCTGGCTGCAGTCGCCGCCGGGCACGCCCGTCTGACGCCCGAGCAGGCCCTTGAACTGCTGCGGTCGGCCCCGACGGCGAAGCTCGGCCAGCTTGCCGACCGGCGCTGCAAATCACTGCACGGCGACAGCCTGCGGACGTACGTGATCGACCGGAACATCAACTACACCAACATCTGCAACGCCAGGTGCACGTTCTGCGCCTTCAGGCGTGACGGGCACGAGCACGACGCGTACACGCTCAGCTACGAGCAGATTCACGAGAAGATCGCCGAGCTTTCGGCAATCGGTGGCACGCAGGTGCTGATGCAGGGCGGCATGAACCCCGCGCTGCCGCTGGAGTGGTACCTCAAGCTGCTGCGCGGCATTAAGAGCAAGTTCCCGCACATCCACATCCACGCCTTTAGCCCGCCTGAGCTGATCGAGTTCGTGCACTTCTTTGACCCGCCGGGCGCGACGCTTGAGGACAAGATCCGCTGGGTCATGGTCCGCCTGCAGGACGCGGGGCTTGACAGCCTGCCCGGCGGCGGAGGTGAGGTCTTTGCGGCGCCGGTGCGCAAGAAGATCGGCCTGGGCAAGTGCGACGCCGACGCGTGGCTGACGACGATGTACGTTGCGCACACGCTGGGCATGTTCACCAGCGCGACGATGATGTTCGGGCACGTTGAGGGCTATGCCGACCGGGTCCACCACATGTGGCTGGTCCGCGACTGGCAAGACCGTGTGCTGCGCGAGAGCGGGATCGACCACGCCGCCACGGCATACGCCATCGCGAATGCGGCCAGTGCTGGCACGGCCTCGTCGCCCAATGGGCATCGCTCCAAGTCTGGCCCGTTTGGCCACTATGTGTCGTTTATCACCTGGCCCTTTCAGCGCGAGAACACCCCGCTGGGGCGCGTGCCTGACTGGGGCAATGACCCGGCTGAGCTTGAGCTTGAGTTCCCCGGCGACGCCGTGGCGCGGGCGTGGGATTACGGGCGCGGGGTTGGCCAGCCCGGCCACCCCGCCGGGACGCGCAGCGCCGATGAGTTTGACTTTGCCGCGATGGACAAGGCGCGTTACCCCACGGCCCACCTCTTTGGCAAGCGCGTGCGGAGGAGCGGGAGCACCGACTACCTGCGGACGCAGGCCCTCAGCCGCCTGTTCTTGGACAACGTCTACTCAATCGGCGCTTCGTGGGTGACGATGGGCCCGCACGTGGGGCAAGTCGGTCTGCGGTTTGGTGCCAGCGACATGGGCAGCGTGATGATGGAAGAGAACGTGGTGAGCAGCGCGGGGACGACGTACTGCCTAGATGAGGCCGTGCTTTGCAGGCTGATCCGCGACGCGGGCTTCGTCCCGGCACAGCGGAACAACGGGTACGACGTCATCAGGACGCACGACGGGCCCGGCGCGCCGGACCTGATGGTGGCGGACTGGAGCGAGCACCGCGCGCGGCAGATGCACCAGCAGTCACCCAAGAGCGGTAAGGCTGTTGCTATCGCTGGTGGTGCCGCGACGCTGACGGTCAGTGCCAAAGGTTGAGCGGGCGCGCAGCGAAAAACGCGGGGTGGCAATGTGATCGTGCTCACGCGGCTTGACGATGCCCTACACCCGCTTGAGGGACAAACCTCGCGTCCAAGTCGCGGCGTTGTCCTCCGCTATCTGACGCAGGCGCTGGAGCGCGTCGTCCGGCGGTCCATCCTGACGTCGCTGGACCGCGAACTCGTCGGGGCGCGAGCGACGCGTCTGCTCGATTCGCTCAAGGCGACTGAGACTTCGATGAGACCGTCCCCGGCTCGTGGCTGAACAGCGGGCGTCTGGGCTCACGCGGGGCTTTGGCGGAGGGCTTCTGCACCGCAATGGCCGGACGACATCCAGCGGACACTGTCGTGTAGCAAGAATCCCCAATCGCGGCACCGCGGCAATCGGCTCGACGGATCTCGCTAGAATGCCTGAACTTTTCGTCCGCAAGGGGGCCAGAGCTTTCGAAGGGAGTCGCTACTTGAAGACAAGAAAGAACCGCAAACCCGTTCGGGCGGGGTTGCCAGGGTTGACCGCGAGCCCCGCGGCGGGTCCGCAGGCCCGCACCACACGCAGAACCGGGCAGTCGCGTGCCGGCGCTGGTCGCCTCGACCGCGCGATGCGAGATGCCCGATCCACTGACAGCGCGACACCTCCGCCGAAGAAGCAGGACGCGAGGGCTCGAGCGGTGGGTCGCTGGGAGAACGAGGGCGGTCGCACAGAGAAGGCCGCGGCGGTCGCCGGTCTTAGTGAGGAAAGTTCGGTAACCAAGCCGGTTCGGAGGGCGGCGGCCCAGCGAGGCGAGAAGGCGCTGAACGCCGAGGTTGATCCGGCCTCGGCTGCTCGCAGCACGAAGAAGGGGCCCCGAGCCTCGCCCCTGCTCGGCCATGAAAAGCAACGGACGGCCGAAGCGAGAGTTAAAGAGTCGCGAATCAAGCGGGCCGGTCTAGAGAGCCGTCTGCTCGGCCATGTTTCCGCGGCCGGCAAGCGAGCGCAGGCCCGCCGCGACTCGAAGAACTGATTCGGGCCCGATGTTCCCCTCCCCGTAGACCTGGCATGGTCGAAGCAACCACACATAGATCCGCGTCACCGAAAAGATTTTATTTCTAAGGAGAACTCCACTTGCTCGTTCAAGTCAATACAAGCAGCAATACGCACGGGAGCCAGGAGCTAAATCAACGCGTTGAAGCTATCGTCGAGGCCTCTCTCGGCCGGTTCGGCGACCGCCTCACGCGGGTAGAGGTCTTCCTGAGCGATGAGAACGGCGCTAAGACGCATGGCGATGACAAGAAGTGCGTTCTCGAGGCCCGGCCCACGAACATGCAACCCGTGATCGTGACGGATGTGGCGGCGACTCTCGATTTTGCCGTTCAAGGCGCGGCCCAGAAGATGGAGAGGCACCTCGACAACACCTTCGGGCGGATTCAAGACCGGCACAGGTAAGATTCGGCTTTGCAGAGCTTGAGAGATGAACGCGAGTTGACACGGTATAGAAATAATCAGCCCCGGCTTATTGCTTTAGGAGTCATGAACCAGAGCCCTCTTCGTCTGTGTCGGAGGCCCCGGTTGCGACGGTCACGCGCCGAATCAGACGGCCCACCGTCAGGCCCTGGACCACGAGCGAGAAGATCACGACGATGTACGTCAGCGTCAGCAGAAGACTGCGCGACTCGTTCGCCGGGAGCGAGAGCGCCATCGCCACCGAGATCCCGCCGCGCAACCCCGCCCACGTAAGCACGCGAATCGCCCCGCGCGACTGAGGCGTGAACGTGCGCAGCGCCCCGATAATCCCGGCGACACTAACGAAGCGGGCGAGAAGCACAATGGCGGTAGCGACTCCTCCGGCCAGAAGCCACTCCAGCCGGATCGGCATGACCAGAAGCTCTAGGCCAATGAGCATGAACAGGATGACGTTGAGGATCCCCTCGATCAGCTCCCAGAAAGTGTCTACATGCTCGCGGGTCTTGTCGGACATGGCGAACGCGCGGCCTTGATTCCCAATCAGCAGCCCCGCGATGACGACCGCAATCGGGGCCGAGAGATGAAGCGCATCGGCGAGCGCGTACAGGCCCATCGCCAGCGCCAAGGTCAGCAGCACCTCAACCTGGTAGTTGTTCACCCGCTTGAGCATGCGGTAGGTGATAGCGCCGGCCGCAAGGGCCAGCACAAGCGCCCCGCCAACCTCTTTTACCAACAGCATGGCGACCGTGCCCGCACCGATTGCCTGGGCCTCGGTGCCCTCGTGGGCCTTGCTCATTCCGGCGATCTCGATCAGTGTGAGGAAGACGACCACGGCAAGGCCGTCGTTGAATAGGGACTCGCCGGAGAGCTGAACTTCCAGCTGCTTGGGCGCGCCGACGGACTTCATGATCCTCAGCACGGCGATCGGGTCCGTCGGGGAGATGATCGCCCCGAAGAGAAGCGCGTGCATGAACGGAATGGGTACCCCGAGCCAGCCGAGTATCAGCCAACTGAGAGCGCCGACAATGAACGTGGATACAAGTGTGCCCAAGACCGCGAGCAGCAAGATCGTCAGCCATTCGCGGCCGAGGTCCTTGAGCTTCATGTGGATTGCCCCGGCGAAGAGCAGCAAGGCAAGCATCCCGTGCAGCACGGTCTGATCAAAGTCGATCCGCCGCACAAGCTGGGCCGCGTACTCGCGGAAGCCTCCCAAATAGGGCCCGGCGAGGATCAGCACAAGCGAGGCGACCAGGGCCACAAGCATCACACCCACCGTCGCCGGCAGTTTGAGGTACCGGTAGTTGATGTAGCTCGACATGGCCGCGAGCGAAATCAAGATGCTCAAGAGCGCGAAGAAACTCAAGGGACCTCCCGAATGGGCTGGGCGCTCGATTGTGGGCAACCAGCCGTTGCTTCACACGTGCATCGGCGAGTGCTCTACACACGGTAGTCTAACGGAAATGATCCCCCGCCACGTTTCTATCACCGCCCCCGACGGCTCCTGACATCACCGATGCCGCAGGACGCGATTGCTTTGCAGCGAGCTCGACAATTTCCCGAGCGGTGAGTGCGGCGGTGCAGCGCTAAAGCACAGCAAAGGCCGCGGGCGCGGCAGCAAGGATGGAGAGGGAGGGATCCGTGCCGGCTCTAACTTCCAGTTTTTAGTTATGG
>JAJOLK010000013.1 GCA_021173225.1 Phycisphaerales bacterium PN19_bin_20
CCTGCACCGGCCTGCCAGCCTGCGAGTGTGATCCCGTAGCCGAGCTGAGCGAAGGTCATGCCCGCGCCGGCGGACCACATGTTGCCCGTCGGGCCAGCGAAGATGTCCTCAAAGACCCACGCGTTGGTGGTCACGCCGCCGCCGTTGTAGGCGCGCTCGAAGATGATCGAGCCACGGTCGCCGGTGGTCGCAAGGTTCCCGTCGGCGTCGACCAGGATTCGAACGACCGGGTGCAGGTCGGCCCGCGCGGTGCTGGAGCTGTCGCGGTACCACTCATAGCGCAGGGAGGTCAGGCCGCCGAGAGTGCCCAGCGCGCTGGTGGCGAAGTTGTTCCCGCCGAAGTTGGTGCCCCCGCTCAGAAGCTCGATGTCGGCCTTGCTGGGATCGGCGGCACCGGCGAAGAACGCCGAGCCGTTGCCCGAGCGGGCGTGCGCGGTCGAGATTCCGACCGACCCGTTCTGCCGGGTGTTGTTGTAGAACCACGACGAGCCCGCGATGGCCTGGCCCTGATTGCTGCTGCCGAGATTGTTAAACAGGTCGCCCGCGCCGGGGTTGTTCGAGTGCACCGTCACCTGCGCCGTGGCAGCGCCCGCGAACGCCGCCGAGACCAAAGCCACCGAGATCTTGATCGTGTTGTTCATGAGTCTCTCTCTTCCGTTGGGCATTCGCCCACTTGCAAAACCGAGCCCGCACAGAACTCCCACACGCCGCCGGCACGTCGCTGGCGGTAAGCCGAGGGCACGCCGATGGGCGGGCCCGCGGAGAGTAGTTCGATAACCGAGCTGGCCATTCGACCAGCATCAACGTACAGGGCAAAGTGCCCCGCACAAACGCAACACCGGGCCTCTCGACCCAGCCGTCACAGCACCGCTCGCCTGCCGCCGATGCGCTGCGCACCCGCGGCGACTTGGTAAGGGCGCGGCGTCGTCGCCCGGCTAGCCGAGCAATCCACAACTGCCAGCACAGGGCCAGGCTTCGGCTTCAATCGCCGCAACATGGACAGGGCTGAAAGCCAGCCAACGAAAACCAGCCGACGGCAAGCCAGCTCAACAAGTTGTGTGGGGGGTCTCTCTCTCCACCACGTCACGGCACGCCGCAACACGCGAAGTATGACACCGCGATCTGAGAAAGGCAAGGCGCAGGTCGCAAAATGAAAGTGAAGATCACGCGGGTGGTCCTGACCTAGCACTTTCCACGAGGCCAACGCCGGAATCCTACGGCAAACAATGTACTACTTTGGCACAAGCAGACGCCGAACAGCTAGTTGCAGCTTGCCCGCCTTCACATTCACTCAGACTCCCTCCACAAATTGCCACACGCGGCCGCCCCGCGCACCCCGCGCTCCCTGCGCATCCCGCCCCGCTCACCTTGCCGCCCACCGGCTACCCTGATTACCTATGCCGAAGATCACGCTTAACGGGCAGGTCTGTGAGTTCCAGCCCGGCCAGGTCATCCTGCAAGTCGCCAGCCAGGCCGCCATTGACATCCCGCAGTACTGCTACCACGACGGGCTCTCGATCGTCGCCAGTTGCCGCATCTGCCTCGCCGAGATCTGGATGCCCGAGAAGACCGCCTCGGGCCCGACCGGAAAGCTGCTGCCCTACATGGGCGGCAAGCTCTTCCCGACCTGCCAAACCGCCTGCATCGACGGCATGGTCGTCTACACCGACAGCCCCAAGAGCGTCGCCAACCAGAAGGCCGTCATGGAATACCTGCTGATCAACCACCCGCTGGACTGCCCGGTGTGCGACCAGGCCGGCGAGTGCCACCTGCAGGACTACAGCTACGAATACGGCCGCGGGCAGTCACGCTTCGAGGAAGCCAAGGTCAAGAACCCCAAGAAGGACCTCGGCGGCAACATCCTGCTTTATTCAGACCGCTGCATCATGTGCACCCGCTGCGTGCGCTTCACGCGCGAGGTCTCCGGCACCAGTGAGCTGCTCGTCTCTGGCCGCGGCAACCGCGAGGAGATCGACGTCTTCCCCGGCACGCCGCTGGACAACGAGATCGCCGGCAACGTCGTTGACCTTTGCCCCGTCGGCGCGCTGCTCGACAAAGACTTCCTTTTCGCTCAGCGCGTCTGGTTCCTCAAAGAGACCCCCAGCATCGACGGGCTGACCGCCAGCGGCGACAACATCTCCGTGCACCACAATGACGGCAAGGTCTACCGCGTCAAGCCGCGCACCAATATGGCCGTCAACCGGTGGTGGATCACCGACGAGGTCCGCCACGGGTGGAAGTTTGTTCACCGTGAAGACCGCCTCTCAGGCCCCGCGCGCAAGCAGTTCGGCACCCGCGTCGCGTGTGACTGGCCCCGCGCGTATACCGACGCGTGCAGCCTGCTGGCCGCCGGCGAGGCCAGCGGCAAGCGCATGGCCCTGATGGTTAGCCCCATGCTCAGCTGTGAGGACGCCTACGCCCTCGTCGCCGCCGCACTGGCCGTAGACGAGCACTGCCTGCTGGCCGTGGGCCCCGTGCCGCACAGCGGGCAAGACAAGCTCTTTCCCAAGGGCATCGACCCCGCAAGCCCCAAGGCCTTTAAGATGTACGCCGAGAAGGCCCCCAACGCCCGCGGCGTGCGGCGCGTGCTTGAGGCGGTCTCTAATGCCCGCTCACTCGGGCCCGTCGCCAACTACGAGCAGTTCCTCGCTGAGCTCAAGCTCTCCAACGTCGGTGGCGCGATCATCACCGGCAACTACCCCAGCGACTGGGTCACCACTGAGCTCGCCGACGCGCTGCGCGGCAAGGCCGTGGTGCTCATCGACACCCTGCCGACGGCGCTGACGGACCTTGCTGATGTTCTGCTGCCAAGCGTGACGTGGGTCGAAAAGGCCGGGACGTTCCAGAACGCCAGGGGCATGGTCCAGGCCTTTGAGCAGGCCATCGCCCCGCGCGAGGGCGCCAAGGCCGAGGCCCAGATCGGGCTTGACCTGCTCGCCTTCGCCACCGGCGCCAAAGCCCCGCTCTACAACCCCGCCAGCCTCCGCCAGCAGTTCAGCGCCGTGAGCCCAGAGCTCGCGGCTCTGGCTGGGTCGGTCCGCGCGGCCAGCGCGCCCGCCAGCGTTCAGCCTGACATGACCGTCGTCGAGCTCTGAGCCACACCCATGCTCGAAGCCTTCCCCTGGGTCTTCGGCTTCGTGACCGTCGTCGGCGGTGCTGCGGTCTTTTTTTGGTGGCGGCGCCAGTACGGCGTGCGCTCGTTCACACAAGGCCAACCAGAAAATCCGGCCAAATCAGTGCCTTCAAACCCGACGACCCCAGGGACAATCGCTCCAGAGCCGGCTGCTCCAGACCC
Source organism: Phycisphaerales bacterium PN19_bin_20 (assembly GCA_021173225.1). Lineage (GTDB taxonomy): Bacteria > Planctomycetota > Phycisphaerae > Phycisphaerales > UBA1924 > JAJTGZ01. The sequence continues at coordinate 3,296 of JAJOLK010000013.1, forward strand.
CTACCGCCGAAAGAGCTAAGACATCGCCGCGCGGCACCGCATTGCTGTCCACACCCGCCCACGCGCTCCACTTAGTTGGAAGCGGGCACCACGATGTCGTCAAAGTCGCTGATCGCGTCGATCCGAATCGCACCAGACGTCGTGTTCTGCACCGGCGCGAACTGCACGCCCGTCGGGCTCGTCCCGCCGCCCGCAGCCACGGCCCAACGCTTCGCGCCGTTGTCGTTGTTCGAGAGGTAAGCCCCGTCACGCCCCGCCGACTGGAAGACCATCGAACCGCGTGGCTGCGCCGGCACGCTCACCGCGCCATCAACCGTCGGGAATGCCGGGTTGCCCAGCAGCGCCGCCAGCGTCCCGGACCTCCCGTTCGCCGTCACCGCCGAAGCGTTCGGCCCGCTGTTGCCGTCCGAGCCAATCAGGCTGCCACGCTCGCCCGTGCCCATCGCGCGGTACGGCTGGCCCGTCGCCTCCTTGCCAAGGCTGATCGCCCGCAAGAACGTCGCGTTCTGCGCCCAGTAAAACTTCGCCGCCTGCGTCGAGTTGACCCCAACAAACCGGTCTGACCGGCGCTCGTCGGCCGTCCACACCAGCACCGGCTGGCCAAACGCATCAACAAGCTCGGGTAGATCGATGTGACCTTGAATCGAGCTCTCACGCTGCCCGGGGCTTGACTGCGCCGAGAAGTTCCGCTTGTCGGGCGTGAAGTACCCGCCCGGACCAGTCGAGCCGCTCTTGATCGACCCGATCAGCGAGACGTCCACGTTGATCACCGTTCCGGTGGTTGGCCCAAGGCCCGTCAGCACGCCCGCGCCCGTCGCGCTGGTGAAGCCACCGGACAGGTCCAGCAGCACGTTCTGCATCCCGCTCATCCCGCGGGTGATATTTCCCGTGTCGCCCATCTCGATGGGCGTGAAGTACCCCGGGTCACGCCGGTTTGACAGCCGGAACGACTGGCTCGCCGTCGCCAGGTCCTTCATCAGCGCCTGCGTCGAGGCGGCGCGGCTGGTCTGCCGCGCACCACGCAACGCCGGCAGCAGGATCCCAATCACCAGCGCGATGATGATGATCACCACCAGCAGCTCGATCAGCGAAAAACCGCGATTGCCCGCTGCTCGCGATGACATTACATTCATCCTAAACATAGACTGCTCCCACGAAGCCTACACCAACTACAACACCACACCACACCACACCACACCGCCAACTACACCGCCAACTACAACGCAGTTCTGCCAACCCCCCAACACCACCAGCCCTAGAAACACACATGCGGTCGCCGTCACCGCCGGGGCAGTCGCGTCCTGTGCCAGCCCAACCACGTCCATGCCCCGCGCTGCTTCCGATCAGAACCGACAAGAACTGTCGGCACCCGTCACATCCATTCGCAACCCGGGCCCCAATTGATCCAACCTCCCGCAGACTTCACCAAACGCCCACCCCGGCCCAGCCCAGCCTCTCGGCCAACTTCCCCATCCTATACGATCACCCGTCGAAACGACCAATCTGGCCCCCCGCCCCGGCCCTCGCACCCGCCCCGTACCTCGCGTGTACCACTTCAGGTCATCTGAACCCTTCGATCCGTCCACCAGCCAGCCCGGCCCCATCCCACCATGGCACCCAGCACCGCGATCAACACCTGTTACTTCGACGGCCACTGCGGAATGTGCCGTAGATCGGCGCGTATCCTCGCACGATTGGACCTTTTCGGCAGACTTCGGCTGGTAGACCAATCCCAGCTCGACCCCCGACGCCTCCCCGTTGACCCCGACGCCGCCATACGTGGCATGCCGATGCTGACCTCCGACGGCCGGGCCCTGGTCGGCTTCCCGGCCGTCCGCCGAGCCCTCATGCAAACCCCGCTGGCCCTCTTCGCCTGGCCACTCTATCTCTTCGGCGTTGACCACCTAAGCGGGTGGGTCTACAACCAGATTGCCGCCCGAAGGGCTCGGGCCTGCCTACTCAACCCACAAGCCGATCCCGAACATCTCTAAAGATCAACTTGCAGCTTCCCGGCTTTGCAGTAGAATCCCTGGGACGCCGGTCCTGATGCTCAGGCCCGCGCACGGCCACGGCGTTCTGCCCCTGGCCCGGGAGCCTGACCGATGCTCACACGCCCGAGCCGCCCGGCGTTCACACTCATTGAGCTGCTGGTGGTGATCGTCATCATCGCCGTGCTCATCAGCGTCCTGTTGCCCGCGCTAAGCAAGGCTCGCGCCACGGCTCGGTCACTCGCCTGCTCAATCAACCTCAAAGGCCTTGGGCAAGCGATGCACGGCTACGCCCTGGACTACAAGAGCCGTATCTGGGAGTCCGGCACCAACACGCCGTTCCGCTTCTGGCACGTTCAGCCGACCAACCCGGCCCTAGCTGCCAGCGCGAGCAACCCGGCGATCCCCGGCCCGGCCTACCAATATCTCAGCAACGTAGACCGCGTCTTTGAGTGCCCGACCAACAAACGCCGCACGCCCACCAAGGTCTTCGCCGACACCACCGATCCGATCTGGACCGGCGCCAACGCGCTGCAACTGCTGCTCTTTAACGCGTTCCTCTCGCAGCGCGCCATCAACTTTGACTACACGATGGTCACCGGCGTCAGCGGCGCATCGATCGACGCGCCCACGCGCATCGCCTGGGACACCCGCTGCGCGCAGTGGGCCGCCAGTAGTGGCAGGCCGACCAACCCGCCCGAGAGCGTCATGCGACAGCTCCGCAGCGCCCCGGCGTTCATCGAAGAAGACACCCTGTGGTGGAACAGCAAGTCACCCGACGGCCTCTTTAGCAACATGGACCAAGTCACCGACCGCCACGACCGCAAGGGCCATGTGGTCTATCTTGACGCGTCGGTTGACCACTGGGAAGTGCCCAAGGGCCTGCGCCCCGAGCTTGACAGCGACCAGGGCGACTTTACTGGCAACGACCTGTACGCGTTCTCACGCACGCTCAACCGCTGGCTGCCGCTGTGCCCAAGCTGGCCGCTGACTGTCCGCGGCTACAACTGGCTACAAAGCCCGCGGTGAACGGCACACGATTATTACATATCTTTGAAGGGCGGGTTTTTAAATGCCTTGTTCCTTTGTGATTCCGACCGGAGCTTGGATTCCGCTTCCCGAATTTTATTGCGGTCATGGCAGAAGCGGAGTTTCATCAAAAGCGGCGTGGCTTGGTAATACACCGGAAACTTGTCAGACGGTGATGATGGCAACGGTTTCATAAGCTGAACGAGATGGAAAGCCCGTAGCCGTTTGAGCTCTCGAACCATACCGAGTAAGGACCGGTGGTCGGCTCGGTTGAGACGGACGGTTTTTCCCGGGTTCTGTGCGAGCCTTACGGCCAGATCGAAGAGTGAACCAGGTGGTACAAGCATCGGGCACGAGATCGACCGAAGCTCATCGCTAAGCTTCTGAAGCCGGCGTTCCTCCGGATCGCCTGCACCGAGTTGCTCGACCGCCAGCCTCAGCCGGGCGTTCTCTTCACTGAGTCGCGCTATCTCTGCTAAAACCAGTCCCGAGGTCGCCTCGGTTGAGGGCACCCAGCCTTTCACGCGCGGGTCCCCGTCCAACTTTCGCAGTGCTGTAAAAACGCCGTTCTTAATCCCCTCATTCGTATCAAAGTGCTGGACAATGAGGTACTTGACTCGATCGCGGAAAGCCTTGAACTTCTCGCCATGGTCATTCTCGGTGATTTTCAAGCCCTTGGACTTGACTTTTTTATCCTGGCGCGTCTGCGACATGACCAGCGCAAACAGCGGCTTGTTTCGCTCTACGGCGTAGTCATACTCCAGCTCAATGTAGCTCTTGCCGCTCATGGACTCGTTGGACCCATAGCGTGTCCCGATCAGCAGCATGAATACGTCACTGTCGTCGATCCACTTCTTGATGACCTCCCACTGCGATTGGTCGCCCGCGGCGAAGAGCTCCATGCCCGCCGGAATGTGCCCCGTGCTAAGAATCGCCTCGACGGCCGCCTGCCGCTCTTCCAGCATGTCGGTATAGGTTGATGAGACAAAGACCTGCATCTTCTTGGCCATGCCGAAGTATATCGCCCCGCGGCACCGCATCGGTTGCTTCCGCCCCATTGGTCTCGCGTTGCTCGCCACCTCACACGCCGACTTCGTCAGTGGGACGGCTACCGAGCTCGATGGTCCTTCCCCGGCGCAGCGAGGTGGTGGGGATTGAAGGCGCCACCGTGAGCGCAGCGAACCAGGCGGGAAGGGGCCCATTTCGCCGTGAGCATCACGGCCTTTCAAAGAATAGAAGCTTACAACTTAGTGCCGAGCCTGCGCGTACTTAACGCACGCGGGCCGGCACTACTGGCACCACTGGCACCACCTGAACCACTGGCTCATCCTCGAACACCGGCGGCGGGGCCATCCCCTCCGCCACGCCCACCGCGACCATCCGCTGGCGGCTCGAAACCACCGCGCCACCCGCAAGCTCGCGCGTCACGGCAAACGCCGCCGCACGACCAATGGGCAACGAAGGGTCGATCGGCGCAAGCACCTCAAGCTGCCCGGCCCGTACCTCAATCACCCCGCCGTCGACCGGCTGATGCTCGTTGCGTGCGGTGTCGAAGATCCAGAGCTGATAGTGCCCGCCGCGGGCCGCTGTGCCGTCCGCCACGCGCAGGCGCAGCACGCCGCTGCCGTCGGCCCGGTTCCAGACCACCTCGCCCACCGAGACGCCGTCACCCACGATGGGCTTGGCGTCGCCGATCGGGACAATCACCAGGTCGCTATACGGATCGTTCATGAAGCGCTGCAAGCGCTGCGTCGCGCGCAGGCCCAGGTCCTCGGCAAAGCGCTCAACCGGTCGCAGAAGGTCCGCCGGAACGAGGTTCGCGGGAAGCAAGTTCGCCGTCTGCACGCCCCCCCCGCCTGCGAGCGAGCCGCTACTTGCGAGCGAGCCCCCACTTGCGAGCGAATCGTTATCAACAGCCGGTCCGCGCGTCGCACGCTGCCAGGTGACAAACGCCAGCCCAAGGCAGGCCGCCGCCGCGATCCAGCCCGACCACTCACGCAAGTACCGACGGCTCATGACCATCGGCCCGCGGACCGTACGGTTTTCCATGACCGAGGCGACTGCGCCAGTGACGGTTCGTACCGGCGCAGCGCCCAGCCGCGCGAGCACGCCGCGCCCGTCGGAATTCACGCCTGCCTGTGCGCCGGCATGAACGCCCGCGCTCACACCCGCGCTCCACGCCTGGCCCTCACGCTCCAGCGCCCGCAGCAACGCCTGCGGCACCTGAACATCAGCCCCTTGAGCTTCGACACCAGCGAACAGCGCGCGCTCGAAAGCCGCCGCCGCCAGATCGATGCCTTGGAAGCCCTCTTCTGATTGACCGGCCCTGGCCAGCAGCTCTCGCAACTCCGCGGCGTCAGCTTCGGTCAGGCCATCTAGACCCTCGACCGCGCAATCGCAGAGCAGATCGTCCAGCCGGGCCCGATCTGCCGGCGTGAGGCCCGCGCCGCCGCCAAACTCGCCGCCAACGTTAGCGGCAGTCTGCCCGGGCGAGGTCGGGATCGGGTTGGTCGGGTCAAACGTCATTGGTCGGTCTTGAAACTACGGATCGGTCCGCTCTGGTCCGTCGTGTACTAGCCTAGTACTCTTTCGGGGGCTTTGGGGGTAGGCCTTTATCGGCCGGGACTGGTCCAACTTCGTCTGCTATCCGCCTCGAAAGCTCGTCGCTGGTGGCCGGGCGGGGGTGGCCGGGCGGGGGTGGCTCGGCGGGGGTGGCAGCGGGCTCAATCCTCACCACGCTCGGTTCGCCCATCCACGCTTGTGCCAATATGGGGTTCGGGCCCCGACGCCCTTGGATTCATTCCCACGCCACGATTCTGCATCGCCTCACGCAAAGCGATCAAACCCCGACGAACGTGCGTCTTGACCGTCCCGAGTGGCAGTCCGAGAATCTGGCTGATCTGCTCGTGGCTGTGCCCGTGCCCGATCGCCAGTTGAATGACCCGCTGCTGCTCAGGACGCAGCGCGGCAAGCAGCTCGCCCGCCAGCCGGGCCTCGTCGCTCAGCTCTCGACCACCACCACCGATTCCACCCCCAGCGCCACTCCCGCCGGGGTCGTCATCGCGGGCGCCCGCGCCCACGCCGCCGGCCTCGCGCGCGGGCGTAAACGAAAAGTCTTCAGTGGCCTGCTCAACGCTCCGGCGCGTTGCGCGTCGGCGCCGGTCGATCAGCCGCCGCCGCGCCACCATCGATACAAAGGTGTCTTCGCCGGCGATCGCCGGGTCAAACCGCCCGGCGCTCTGCCAGAGCGCGATGAAGACCTCCTGCACGGCGTCCTCGATCTCCGAGGTGTTCAGGCACATCCGCCGCGCCAGCGCGTAGACCAGCCCCGCATAGCGGCGCGTCAGCTCTTTGACGGCCCCAGCATCACCCGACGCGACTTGGTGCAGAAGCGGCCTGTCCACGCGCAAGCCGAGGATAGCGACTGGCACGCCGCCACGCGTTACCTCACCGTGCGCAAGCCCGCAAAAACAACAGGGGCCGGGCGTTGGCGCCCAGCCCCCGAGATTGACTCAATCGGCTCGTCGCTGCGATCGGATTAGTTGCCCCTGGGGGCAGTGGGGGTGGTGGGGGTCGTGGTGGTCGCGGGCTTGGCGACGGGCATGATCACCGTGTCGATCACGTGGATCACGCCGTTGCTGCACCTGAGGTCCGTGACAGTCACGGTGGCCATGTTCTTCTCGTCGCTGCCGATCATGACCTTGCCTTCCTTGACCTTGATCATGAACTTGGCGCCGTTGACGGTCTCGACTTCCTTGCCGTCGAGCTTGATCGCATCAGCCGCCATGACCTTGCCCTTGACCACATGGAAGGTCAGGATGCTGGCGAGCTTGGCCTTGTTCTCAGGCTTCAGCAGGTCGGCCAGGGCCTCCTTGGGCAGCTTCTCGAACGCAGCGTTCGTCGGGGCGAAAATGGTGAAGGGACCCTCGCCCTTGAGCGTCGCGACCAGGTCGGCCGCTTTGACCGCTGCCACCAGCGTGGTGTGGTCCTTGCTCGCGATCGCCGTATCGACGACGTCAAGGCCCTTGACCATCTTGTCCTTGCCCTGATCGACCGCGTACTTGCTGCCATCCTTGGCCTTGTCCGCCGGGTTCGCCATCGCCAGGCCCGCCGCCATGAACAGACCAAGGCCAACAATCATCGTGTTCTTCATCATTACAAAGCTCCAGTTCAAAGAAAACCCGGGTTTCCGCGGCGCCCCAGGTCGGCGGCACCCTTCGGCCCGCACACACCTAGAAACATGCGCCACGCAGGCGACTAACCGCCGCCGTTCCCGATCCACATCGAAGGCGATATCCTGCTGGATTCAAACCGTTCAAATCGACCAATGTCTACCCGTCGATCTAAGCACTAATTCCTAAGAGAGTCATCTCGCCACCCCCCGGCCTGACCCCCTTGCGGCTACCAGGGCAGGTTCTCGCGTCCGCTAGGCGGCGATGGATCACCCGTGCGTGGGGAGGGTAAAAACCCTGAGTTTGGCACGTCCCACGGTACCGCCGAGGGACTCGGCAGCGCCTCCCATCGCACATCTGCCGCGCCCAGCACCGTCCCGGTCGCCACCGAGAGGTCTACCAGCGCGAGCCGATAGTCGCTCAGCGCCCGCACCTCGGCGCTCTGCGCGTCCGCCAGGCTCGCCGCCGCGTCCAGCACATCGGTGCTCGTCCGCAGCCCGGCATCAAACTGCCGCTGCTCGGCCTGCAGCGTTTGGCCGGCCAAGATCGCCGACTGCTGCGCCGCCAAGATCTGCTGGAACGCGCTGTTGACTCGGTCAATCGCGTCCAGCACGTCCTGCTCAACGCTCTGCCGGCGCGACTCGTTGGTGCTCAGTCGCTGCAAGCGCGTCAGCACGCTGGCCCGCCAGTTGGCCTGGGCCGCCTGGTTGCCGTCCAGCGGGATCTCGCCCGAGAGGCCCATGTTCCATGACTGAAACCGCCCGCGCGTCAGCGTCCGGGCCGCACCGGGCACGCGGTCGCCGATGCCGTCAAAGGTGTACTGCCCTTGCGCGGTGATTGCCGGGAGCGTCGCGTCGCGCGTCAGGTCTACGTTCAGCGCGTCGGCCAGCAGTTGCAGCTCACCCTCGAGCAGCTCTGCACGGTTCTCACTCGCCAGCGACAGCAGCCGCTCCCTGTCCAGCTCCAGCGGGGTCGGCTCAGGCGCCGTGGTCGGCAGCAGCGTGACCATCGAGCCCACCGCCGCCTCCGGCGCGCCCACCAGGCGCTTCAACGCGCGCTGGCTCGTGCTCGCCTGCGTCTCTGCCGCGATGATCGCCCCCAGCCGCTGCGCGATCCCCGACCGCGCCCGCGTCGGCTCGATCTCGGCGGCGTCACCCGCATCGACGCGCCGCTGGGCCCGCGCGAGCTGCTGCTGGGCCAGCTCAAGCTGCCGCTGACGCACGTCAAGCTCGCCCCGCGCCGCCACTAGCCGCCAATACGCCCGCTCCACGCTCGCCAGCGTCCCGATCACCTGCAGCTTCGTCCGCAGCTGCGCAATGTCCACCTGATAGCCCGCGATCTTGATGCTCGCGCTGTTGACCGCACGCCCCGCCCCGCGCAGCAGCGGCAGGCTCAGGCTCCCGGTCAGCTGCCCGTCGTAGCTCTCGCCCTGGGTGACAAACGGGTTCGACGTCTGGTTGTAACCCGTGTTGAACCCCACGCTCGCGCGCCCGCCGGTCCGCAACGGCACGCTCACCGAGTTGTCAAAGCTCGCGATCTGGCTCAGGCTTCCCTGCGTGGTGTTGAACGTCGCCGGATCGTTGTACGCGTACCGCGCGCTGGGCGTAAACACCGCCTCAAACTTCGCACGCTCGGCCTCCAGCCGCGCACCGCTGATCCGCGGGTCAAACAGCGACGCCCGCAGATCAAGGTTGTTCTCAATCGAGAGCGCCAGCGCCTCAGTCAACGTCCACGAACGAACCTCAGTCGGCATCGCGGCCTTCGTTCCTGCGGCACCTGCAACGCCCGCCTCGCTCGGCAACGCCGCAATCCGCCCCGCCGCGGCCGCGCCGCTCGGCCTCGCCAGATCGTGCAGTTTGAGTGATCGTGCCGCCAGCCGCTCAAGCCCAAGCCGTGGCGCAAGGTCGTCGTCGCGCTGGCGGATCGCGTCCAGCGGCGAGCCGCACCCCGCCAGCAACAGCACGTGCGCCAGCAGCGGCGTCATGAGCACCAACGTCCCACGCTGCCGCATCGCTCGCTTGTCCAACCGCTTGATCTTCCGCTTGTTCATCCGCGTGGGCATCAGTATCAGCCTCAACAGTGTCATCAGGTCAGCCTCGCAGCGTATCGACCTCGCCCAGTCACTGGCGGCGCCCACTCACTCGCGGCGCCCGCTCACGCTTTGCGCCCACTCACTCGCGGCGTCCACTCATTCGTGCCGCAGCGCCACGATCGGGTCCAGCCGCGCCGCCTTGATCGCTGGGAACATGCCAAACACGATCCCCGTCAGCGCGCTAAAGCCCAGCGACACGCCCACGGCCCACAGCGGCACACCCGCATCAGCCAGCGGTGAGCTCGGGATCGCCGCCACCGCCAGCAGCAGCCCTGCCCCTGCCAAAAGCCCGATCATCCCGCCCACCAGGCACAGCACCACCGCCTCGACCAAGAACTGCAGCAAAATCACCGACGGCCGCGCGCCCACGGCCTTGCGCAGCCCAATCTCACGCGTCCGCTCAGAGACCGACACCAGCATGATGTTCATGATCCCGATCCCGCCCACCAGCAGGCTGATCGCCACCAGCCCACCCGCCGCCACCGTGATCCCCGTCGCCACGCGCGAGACCTGATCGATCACCGACTGCACGGTCTCAACCTGAAAGTTGTTCTCGTCCTCGCCGCCAAGCCTTCGCAGCCGGCGCAGGATGCTGCTCAACTCCGCCTTGGCCTCGTCGGCCCCGCCCGCTTCCTTCAGCTGCGCCAGCGCGAAGTTCGCCGTATCGCGCGGCTGCATCGCGATTGCCGTGGTATACGGGATATACAGCTCCGTCCGCGCCTCGCCCCCACCCGGAAAGCCCTGCGCGACTGCCTTGGTCTCAATCACGCCGACGATCAAGAACCGCCGGTCGTTGAGCAAGATGAAGTCACCGCTCGGGTCGCTGTCCAGCCGCAGCTCTGCGATCGCCTTGTCGTTGACCAGGCAGACGTTCCGCACCTCGTTCACGTCGGTCCAGATCAGCGGCCGGCCCTGCACCGCCTGCCGCTTCTCGATCTCGTGCCAGTCTGGCCACATCCCCGTGACACTCACGCCCGTGCGCACCTCGTCGCCCGCCCGCACCGTCCCGCTCAAGAACTGCATCGGCGTGATCGCGTCGATGGTCTGCGCGTTGTCCTTGATGTACAAAAGCTCGCTGATCCGCAGGTCGTACTGCGTCGACGACACGCGCCCGCGCTGCGACCGCGGCACCGTCCCGTCCATCCACACCTTGCGCGGGCCGAAGCTATCAAACTCCTTAAGAATGTAGCTCTTGAGCCCCTCGGTTGCGCCCACCGTGGCGATCACCGCGCCCACGCCGATCATGATCCCCAGCATCGTCAGCACCGCCCTGACCTTGTTGGCCCAGAGCTGCCCCAAGGCCAGCACCGCGGTCTGAAAGATGAGCCGCAGAATCGTCACGCCCGCACCCCCCCGCCGCCAACACCACCGCCAACACCATCGCTCACGCCGCCGCCCTCACGCGCACTCCCACCTTCACGCGCGGCAATCGCCGTCCCCGCCGCCGCCACGCTCGCACGTGCCACGCGGTCGAGATAGTCGCGATGAATAGGGTCCGCCAGCGTCGGGTTGTCCGAGATGATCTTCCCGTCACGCAGACGCACGATCCGCTGCGCGTGCCCCGCGATGTCCTCTTCGTGCGTCACAATCACGATCGTCTGCCCCTGCTCGTGCAGACGCTTGAACAGCGCGATGATCTCCTCGCTGGTGGTGCTGTCAAGGTTGCCCGTCGGCTCGTCGGCCAGCAGCAGGCTCGGGCGGTTGACCAGCGCCCGCGCAATCGCGACCCGCTGCCGCTGACCGCCAGAGAGCTGGTTGGGGCGGTGCTTCATGCGGTCACCCAGCCCGACCATCGTCAGCACCTCGCGCGCCCGCTTGCGCGAGCCCCACCACGCAAGGCGTGAGTACACCAGCGGGAGCGCCACGTTCTCGATCGCCGTCGACCGCGCGAGCAGCTCGAAGGTCTGGAACACAAACCCGATTTCCTTGTTCCGCACCTCCGCGAGCGCCCCGGCCGAGAGCCGATCGGCCCGGCTGCCGTTGAGCACGTACGACCCGTCCGTCGGCTGGTCCAAGCACCCCAGAATGTTCATCAGCGTTGACTTGCCAGACCCGCTCGCGCCCATGATGGCAACAAACTCGTTGCGCGCAATCGTCAGGTCTATCCCGCGCAGCGCACGGACCTCCTCGACCCCCACCCGGTAGACCTTCGTAATACCCTTGATGTCAATCACCGGTGCCATAGAAGGAAGGGAACAAGGGAATCAGCGAGCAAGCGGACAGGGAACAGGCAACAGGGAACAGGAAAGAGGAAAGAGGCATAGAAAATAGGGCCGAAGGAGAGTTCTCTGCCCGCATCACATATCGACTTCTAAGACACTCAACGCGGGCCGCCACGCGACGGGCCAAACCGGATTCCACTACTTCCCGCCTCACCGGGCTTGCGGCCCACCAGCCGGCCCTCCGCGTCCTTGGTCCCCTCCTCCACCACCGCCAGCTCGTGTTTGAGCTCGCCAAGCGCTCGGAACGGGCCCACCACGACCTTCTCGCCTTCGACAAGCCCCGCCAGCACCTGCGTGCTCGTCAGGTCAGACGCCCCGACCTTCACCGCCCGCGCCATCGCCAGCCCGTCGGACCCGACCACAAACACCACCCGCGTCACCGTCTTGTTGCGGTCTACCACGGCCGACTCGCCGACCTCCTTGGGCAGCTCGTCTAGCCGCCGGTCCAGCACCGCCTGGCTCGGCACCGTCACCGCGTCTGCAAACGTCTGGACCTCGATCTCCGCGCTGCACGTCAGCCCCGAGCCCAGCATCAGCCCCTCGGGCTTGTTCAGCGCAACTTCCACCTCAAAGTAGCTCGTGCCGTCGCGGAAGAGCTGCTGCTTAAGGCCCACGCGCTCGATGCGCCCCACCACCAGCGTGTCGCGGTACGCCGCGATGGTTACCAGCGCACGCTGGTCGGCCTTTACCGGCGCGATGTTCACCTCATCCACCCGCGCCTTCATCAGCATGTCAGAGAGGTCCGCCACCTCCATAATCACGCTGCTCGCGTTGTTGAGCGTCCCCACCACCACCGTCTCGCCCACCTCCGCGTTGAGCTTCACGATGATCCCGTCAATCGGGCTGGTGATCACCGTGTTCTCAAGGTCCTTCTTTGACCGCGTGATCGCCGCCCGCGCCTGCTCGATGGCCTGCTCACCCGCCAGCACTCGAGACTCCGCCCGCAACGCAGCCGCCTCCGAGCTCTCAAGCTGCGCCTTAGTTACGTCACGCGGGAACAGCGAGCGCGTCCGCTCAAGCTCCAGCCGCGCCTGGATCAAGTCCGCCTGCGAGCCCTTGAGGTTCGCCTCTTGCGCACGAAGCCCCGCCTGCGTGCTCTCCAGCGCCGCCGCCAAGTCCCGCCCGTCCAGCCGTACCAGCACATCGCCCGCACGAACCGTCTCACCCTCGCGGAACGGCAATGCCAGAATCTTCGCCAGCACCTGCGCCGAAACCTGTACCTTCGTCCGCGGCTCAACCGTCCCCGGTGCCGAGATCGTCCGCACCAGCGCCCCGCGCTTCGCACCCTCGGTCCGCACTTCCATCGGTCGCGCGCCGCCAAACCCACCCGAGCCGCCTCCAGAAAAGCCCAAACGTACCACCCCGGTGCTCATCGCAGCCACGGCACCGCCCACACACACCAGCCCCAACACCCCCCAACCAACCCACCAGCGTGCTCGCAACGCGTGCTCCTTCCGTAGCGCCCTCAACACCCTACCCACACCTACCAGCGCATCCGCGCTTCACCCACCCCACCCAAGGCCGGTAAATGTATGGTCCCTCTTCGCCGCGGTTGCACCCGCCGCCGATCGCCGCGACCAACGCACCCGGATACCCAAACAATCTCCAATCTCAGGCCGTGCCCGCGCCACCAACCCGCTCAAACACGTTCAGATTATATGAATCGCACCACTTTCTCCTTCCCAAGTTCAATTCTCTGCGATAGTCTCACGTCGTGCGTCCGAGCTCGGGGGTTGTGTCCGCAGGCCACCTTTTTTTCCGGTGGCCCGAAAGTCGAAGGAGATTGATCATGCAGAAGATGTTTGCCGCCGTCACCGTCGCCCTCGTCATCACCGGCTCGGCCGTCGCCCAGGTCCAGAACGTTGCCCTCAGCGGCCTCAACGAGGTGCCCGCGGTCATCACCGTGGCCACCGGCAACGCCATCCTCACTTACAACGCCGCCACCACTCAGCTTAACTGGAACGTGAGCTGGTCCAACCTCAACAACGGCAACGGCAACAACACGTCCATCTTCGCCCACATCCACGCCGCCTCCGGCCCCAACCTCAACGGCCCGGTCGTCATCGACTTCGGCAATAACCTCCCCGGCGTCGCCACCGGCTCGGTCTTCCTCAACACTCTCACCAACGCTCGCCTCGCCGCGCTGTTTGCCGGCAACGGCTACGTCAACGTCCACTCCTCCACCTTCCAGCCCGGTGAGCTCCGCGGCAACATCCCCGCTGGCTTCATCCCCGCCCCCGGCGCCGCCGCCCTCCTGGGCCTGGGCGCCCTGGCCGCCGGCCGTCGCCGCCGCTAAGCCCGCCCCACGTTGAGCCTCCACGAGGATCGAGCATCCTCGCCACGTTCAATCACACGCCCCCGCCTGGCCCCAACGCTACGCGGGGGCGTTGTCGTTCCCGGCGGCCGCCCGCGACCAACAATCACCCGTGAACTACTACCACATGTGGTGCAATGTCAAAGAGTCTCGCCGCGACCTCGAATGGGCCGGCCACGTCCGTGCCTACCTCGATCACCTGCAAGCACAAGGCCTCATCGAGGGCTGGTCGCTCACGCGCCGCAAGTTCGGCTTCGGGCCCGCCGCCCTGGGCGAGTTCCACGTCACCGTCCGCGCCAAAGACCTCGCGCAGCTCGACGCCGCCTTCTCGCTCGTCGCTACCCGCGCAGGCGAGGTCGAGCGCCTCCACGCGCCCGTCTATTCAATGGTCACTGACTTTATCTCACGCCTCGACCGCGACTTTCCAGACCCACAAAGACTGGACCCCCAGCGTCCCGACCCCCAGCGCCCCGACGGACCGCTCATCGACCCTCAGCACCCAAACCCGCGCGCCTAGCCGCGCCAGCTCGCACGCCGCCTCACACGGCCCTAAGCCGCAGGTGCTCGCCCGCCAATGACCCAGGCATCAGCACCCCCTCCACCTCGCGCAGCGCATGCGACTGCCCGGGCCACATAAACCACCGCCCCGCCTCGCCCATCGCCACCCAGCGGCGCGCGTCGTGCTCTGCGTTCAGCGCCGGCTCCCACCCGCGCCCGACCCGCACCACAAACCGCGGTGACATCACCACACAGTCCATCGCCGCGATGTAAAACGCCCACACCTGCTCAAGCTGCCAAAACCAACCCTCCCTCGCTAGCCCCGAAATTTCGAGCCCAAGCTCCTCGCGCGCCTCACGCACCACCGCGACCACCGCCGTTTCGCCCGCCTCGATGTGCCCCATCACCGGCTGCCACGTCCCCAGCATCGGCGCGCGCGTCCGGCGCACCTGCAGCACCTCCCAGCCACGCGACTCCCCGGGTCGCACCACGTACAAATCCACAATGTCCGTCCGCACCCGCGGCCCGTTTGAAGTCTGCTGCACGCTCATGCTCCAATCCTTCCCCGCCCGAACCCACCGCGGCTCCATCCTCGACCTCTCTATCCTCGACCCCTCTATCCTCGACCCATGCTCCGCATCGCACACGTCGGCTTCGGGCCCTTGGGCCAGCGCATCGTTACCGACCTCTACGCGCGCCGCCTCGGCGAGCTGGTCGCACTGGTTGACACCTCGCCTCAGTTCGCCGGCCGCACGCTGCGCGATTTCGTGCCCCAAGCACACCCGCACGCCCCCCACGCACACGCACACGCAGACCTCCCCATCACCGCAGACCTTGACCAAGCCCTTGACACCGCGCTGCTGCGTGCGCCCATCGACGCCGCCATCGTCACCACCTCCAGTGATCTTGCGCGTTGCGCGCCAACCTTCCGCACCCTGCTCAAGCGCGGGCTCCCCGTCGTCAGCACCTGTGAGGAGCTCATCTTCCCTTGGCTCCGACACGCCGCCCTCGCCCAAGAGCTTGACGCACTCGCCAAGGCCCACGGCTCGCGCCTGCTCGGCACCGGCGTCAACCCCGGTGCCATGATGGACACCATCCCCGTCTTCATCACCGCCGTCTGTAACAAGGTCCACAGCGTCGAGGTCCACCGCATCCAAGACGCCACCACACGCCGACTCCCCTTCCAGAAAAAAATCGGCGCCACACTCTCCCCCGCCGCCTTCAACCAAGGCATCACCGACGGCTGGCTCCGCCACGTCGGCCTCGGCGAAAGCCTCCACTTCGTCGCCCACTACCTCGGCCTGCCCTTTGAACGCTGGCAAGAGTCCATCGAGCCCGTCCTCGCCAGCACGCCCACCGCCTGCGGGCTCGGGCCCATCCCCGCCGGTCACGCCCTGGGCGTGCGGCAAATCGCCACCGGCTACCGCGCCGACCAGCCCGTCATCACCATGATCTTCCAGGCCGCCATCGGGCAGGCCGACCCGATGGACCGCGTCATCATCCGCGGCGAGCCCGACCTTGATGTCCGCTTCTCCGGCGGCGTCCACGGCGATATCGCCACCAGCGCCATGACCCTCAACGCCGTCGGCAGCCTCATCCCCGCGCCACCCGGCCTGCACACCAGCGCCACCGTCCCGCTCCTGCGCCTGCACCGCAGCCGGACGTGATCCTCGCGCGGTTTGCCATTGCATGACGGAGGGCGGGTTCAAAACCCGCCTTTTCACACTCGCTTTCATCGTGAGCGTTGAGTTCAACTCTTCCGCTCCGCGCACCGCAACCGCGACCACCAGCGCACGCCGCCGGCTCAGCCGCCGATCTCTCGGCGGGTTGTTCGTTTGTCGCTAGAAACGCCCAAACGTCGCTGTAATCAGCCCGTTCCGGCGTGGCACTGAACTCCAAGCCGCGCCTCGGTGCGCACGGCCCGCGCTGCGTGGCCTCTGGTAAGGGCACCGCACGCCGCGGAGCACACAGAGGCAAAGGGAACACGCCCATGGCCACAATCACCAGTAGCGCCGCCAACAACACTCACGTCCCCGCCACCAACTCTCCCGCCGCGCGGCAGCGTTCCACTCAGCCCCGCCCGCCCTTCGCCAGCGTGGCCGACGTCGGCCTCAGCCCCGCCCGCGTTGCCGCCGGCGTCGAGGCGCTGCAGGGCTCCGCACGGTCGCGGGCCGAGACGCTCTGGATCTACTACCGCAACCCGATGCGCAGCACCGCCATGGGCCCGCGCAGCTACCGCCTTGGGCAAGAGCGTGGCTTGCCGGCGCGGCTGGTGCGTCCGCCCGCCGGTGATGACCGCGCCGAGCCGCGCGAGCTGGTTATCGAGAACGACATCGCCTGGCGCATCGGCGCGATGGTCGACTTCCTGGTTGGCAAGCCCGTCCGCCTCGTCAGCCGCGCACCAGATCAGGCCACGCGTGCCCTTGTCGAGACCGCGCTGGCGCGGGTCTGGGAGCGCTCAGGCGGGCTTGCGGCTCTTCAGCGCGCCGCACTGCTCGGGCACATCTTCGGGCACGTAGACATGGTCGTCCGCCGCCGCCAGCACGAAGCCGAGACCGCGGCCATAGCCGACCTTTACGTTGACATCATCGACCCGCGCTGCGGCCGCGCCGTGACCGCCGGGCCACTCTCGGCCCTCACCGCGCCGCCCGCACCAGCCGGCGCACTGGCCGACCCCGCAAGCGGCACCGCGTATGTGATCCATACGGCCGTGCCCGGCCCGCGCGCCGCCGCCGATGACCTGCAGAGCCTTACTGAAGTCATCACGCCCACGCACCGACAGCTCTACGCCGACCGCGGCTCCGGGCCAGTGCTCATCCACCAGGAGCGCAACGCCGTCAGCCCGGGGCAGCTGCCGGTCGCCCGCGCGGTCAACAGCGTCGGGCCCGAGGGTGAGCCCGCGCCCGGCGAGGTTGAGCCGCTGATCCCGATGCAAGATGAGCTGAACACGCGTTTAAGCGACCGCGCGTACCGCGTCACGCTGCAGAGCTTCAAAATGCTGCTGGCCAAGGGCCTCGCGGGCTTCGACAAGGCCCCGGTCGGGCCCGGGATGGTCTGGGCCACCGACAACCCCGACGCGGCGATTGAGACCTTCGGCGGCGACGCCGCCAGTCCCAGCGAGGACCGGCACATCGACGAGCTGCGCGAAGCGCTCGACAAGCTCAGCGGCGTGCCACCGCTGGCCACAGGTGTCGTCCGCGCCAAGGTTGGCAACCTCTCAAGCGAAAACGCGCTTCGCCTGACGTTGCAGGGCCTGCTGGCCCGCACGCGCCGCAAGCGCGTGACCTACGGCTCGGCCCTGCTGCACGCCTCGGGCCTGATCCTCGCGGCCCTGCACGAGAGCGGCGAGCTGCCCACCGACACGCAAGCCCGCGCGCTGGATCTTCAGTGGCCCGACGAGCTGGTCGGCGATGGGCTCGACGCGCTGCGGGAGGCGCAGGCCAAGCGCGAGTTGGGCGTGCCTGCCAAGGCCGTGCTTACTGAGCTTGGCTACCCGCAGTAAGCACGCAGCAATAGAAGCACACTCACACATTCACACTTTAAAACAGTTGCAACTCGGAACTTACCACAGGAGCACGGCATGAGCACGAGTGATCACAACAACAGCGGTGGCGGCGGTGGTGAAGGGCTGGCCCAGCAGCTCATCGGCGAGCTCAGCCAGCTTCGCGGCGAGATGGCCCAGGCCAAGGCCGCCATTGCGCGGGCCGAGCGACGCCAGATGACCGAGCGGGCGCTGATGGACGCGCAGTGCCGCGATGTGCGGGCTGCGGCCGACGCGGTTGAGCAGCGGGTCGGCACGACGGCCGAGGGGCCTGACGCGGCGCGGCAGATCGCCGCTGCCGTTGAAGCCGTGCGGCGTGAGCGCCCGGGCCTGTTCGCGCCAGTCACGCCAGCCGGGCTTGGCGGGTTCGGGGCCATCCGCGGCGTGCACGAGTCTGGCGCGGGTGACACGAGCACCGCGCCGACGCTGGCGATCTTGCGTGAGCGGGCCCAGGGCGGCGACCGCGCCAGCCTGCTGCTGTACCTCAAGGCGCGTCGGTCGCGCTCGTAACAAGTTGGCGAGGTGGACTCTCAAGGTGATGCTCGCAAGACACGGGCCGAGGGCAAACTGCGCCCTTGTTCCACGCGAGCGGGTGTGCGGGTGTGCGGGGTTGAACTGGATCGGGTGTTGCACGCGAGTGAAAGGAGCACGAGATGCCGTTTACTGGGAAGTACAGCTTTGGCGCGGGGGCGGACCTGCCGGAGATCGCGGAGGATGTGGGCGACTTGGTGGGGATCGTCTCGCCGTACGAGGCCCCGCTGCTGGACCACCTTGGCGACCCGGGTCGCTCGGCGGGCAGCACGGTACACGAGTGGCTCGAGGACGAGCTGGCGCCAAACAGCGACACGGTGACGTCCACCAGCTTCGCGCCCAACGGGCAGGACGCGACGCTGTTCAACGTGGCCAACGGCGCGCGGTTCCGCATCGGCGATGTGGTGCGCGCCGGCAGCAGCCGTGAGGTGCTGCTCGTCGCCGACGTGACGGGCAACGCGCTGACGGTCGTGCGTCGCTACGGCGGCACGGCGGCGTCAACACTGACCGGGACCACACGCCTGACGATCCTCGGCAGCCCGCGGCTCGAGGGTGACGACGCGGCGGCGCCGCGGATCTTCAGCCGCGTGCGTAAGCGCAACTGGACGCAGATCTTCAGCGCCACAGTCAGCGTCTCTGGCACGCTGGCGGCGGCGCGGCTGGCGGCGGTTGATGACGAGCTTGAGTATCAGAAGACCAACCGGCTGCGCGAGCTGGTCCGCGACCTGGAGAACACCGTCATCAACGGCGTGGCCCCGGGCATCACGCAGCAGGGCAGCACCAGCGTGCGCCGGACAATGAACGGGATCATCCCGCTGCTGACCACCAACACGTTCGCGCCCGGCGTGGGGGCGATCCCCGCTGGCGGCGGGTCGGGCAGCGACCTGAACGAGGCCGTGCTGGGCGCGGCGCTGCGCGCAGTGTGGGAGAGCAGCAGCGGGCGGGTTGACACGGTGCTGGTGGGCGGGCTGCTGAAGCGCCGGATCAACGCGTTCTTGAACGCGAGCCGGCAGAGCGGGCCGGCCACGACCACGTACACCGAAGTGGTGAGCATGTACGAGAGCGACTTTGGCATGGCCCGGGTCGTGGCGAGCCGCTGGGTGCCGCCGGACGCGTGCGTGCTGCTGGACAGCTCGCGCTTGGCGGTGCTGCCGCTTGGCGGACGGAGCTTCCAGTATCGCGAGCTGGGCAACACGGGCGACTCGCGGCAGGGGCAGCTTGTGGGCGAGTACACGCTGGAGATGCGCAACGAGGCGGCGCACGGCGTGATCCGCGGCCTGACGTAAGGGTGCGCGGGCGAGGCGTGAGAGTGGGGGCCCAACTCAAGAGCTGAGTGAGGGGGCCGAGGGTGGGGGACGAAGGTGGGGGGCGAGGGTGGGTGTATGCAAGCGGTGTGGTCCGGGGCTGATGCGTCGGCCCGGCCTCCGCGGGCCGCCCCGCGCGCAGGCGAGAGCCGCGCCGGGGTGTTGGTGTGGTGCTGGTGTTGTAAGTCGCTGGTAAGTGGCGCAGAGTTGACAAAGGGGGCGCACATGGGCACGTTCGCAACAGACCGAGACCTGCTGGTGTACGAGCCGGGGCTGCTGGGCGAGGCGGGGTGGGCGGCGCAGCGGCGTTTCGCGGGCGGCGGCACTTTGAGTGGGACGAACCTGACGATCAACGCGGGCGGGAGCCCGGCGGCGGCAGGGATCGCGCGCGGCAGCGTTCTGCTGATCGGCCCCGGCGCAACTGTCGAGGTGCTGGGCGTCAGTGGGCAGGTGCTCAGTGTCTCATTGCTGCGGGCCGACGGCGGTGAGGCACCCATTGCGCCGGCCACTGGCGGAAGCGTGGGCGTGCAGTGCTGGAGCTTTGGGCCGCAGGTGGCGATGGCGCACCGACAACTGCTGAGAATGGTGGGGGTCGATGAGGTTGTGCCGCCGGGGGCCTTGGGCTTGGCAGCCAGCGAGCGCGTGAGCGAGGCTCAGATCACCAACCCCGGGGCGCTGGTGGCGCTTGAGGCGCTGATGGCTCTACGGCTGATCTACGCCGCGCTGCCGACGGGCGTGCCCGGCGGCGACCGCGTGTCGGCCAAGCTGGCGCTGCTGGGCCAGCGCGTTGAGCAGCAGCAGCGGGTGGCGCGGGTGCTCATCGATACGGACATGGACGGCGAGGCGGACGTTGTGCGGCGTGTGGGCGTGGTGCCCGCATCACGCATGTAAGTGGCGGCGTGTTGTGCGGGGCCGCGGCTGCAGAAGGGAGTGGTGAGATGATCTTGATCGAGCCGACGGGCGTGACTATCGATGGCGTGGCGCAGGCGGGCGTGTTGGCGCTGGCGGTTGAAGAGGCCGCGGTGGCGTTGGTGGAGGAGCGCGGCGAGGGTGGGCCGTACGCCGTGTTTGTTGACAGCCCGGCGCGGGCGGTGCGGGTGATCATCAAGCAGGAGGTCATCGGCACGACGCTGGACGGGCCACGGAGCGGGCAGATGGTCGATGTGGTGGCGCGGCTTTCGGCATCGGGCGCAGAGGCCGGGGCCAAGAGCCTGTTTGTGCGCGGGTGCGTGCTGGAGGTGCGTTACGACCTGTCGGCGAAGGTGCCGACGCGGAGGTTGACGCTGGCGGCGGTCAGTGACGATGGGGCGGAGTCGCCAGTGAATATAACCTAGAACGCAAGGGGGTGCGGCGTGAGTGTGGTGATCTTTGACGGCAAGTCAATCTTTGGGTCTGGGCCGGTGCGGGTGGTGATCGAGCCGCGCGGCGCGGTCTTGATCCCGCGTCTGCGGCTGAACCAGCCGGTGAGCGGTTCAGTCTTGATTGGGCCGGCGGAGCTGGTGGTGCAGATCCGTGGGCGGCTGGTGGCGAGCGACGAGGCGACGCTGCGCGGGCTTGAGCAAGAGGCGCTGGCAACGCTGACGAACCCGCCGACGGTGTCACGGCTGGTCGAGCCTTCGGGCGCGCAGCACGACGACATGACGTACGTGAGCTTTGAGCGGCGCGGTTGGGGCGTGGCGGGGAGTGCGCGCGATGGGCTCGGGGAGGTTGGGACCATTGATCGCGGGCGCGAGGTGAGCTTGGCGTTTGTGGCGCGGTTTGTGCGGGTCAACGCGTTGTGAGAGGTGGGCGGCAGGCACCGAACGTTGACCGAAACAGTCTGTGCGAGTCTCTTCCGGGCTGACATCGTCATGATGTCGGCCCTGTTTCGCGTTTGAGGGTGGTTGGGCACGAACCCGCGCGGCGCTGCGACCGAAACTACTGTTGTGCAACCAATCGTTTGGTGCTGGGCGCGGGCGGTGTGTGTGGCCGGCGTAGCGCGTGACAAGACGCGCAAGGGGCGGACCGATGAGCGAAGTGCAAAGGGTGATCGCGGGTGCTGCGCGGCGGCTGTATGTCACGCGGGCGCTGCGGCTGGGGGTGGTGCTGCTTACGGCGGCGACGTCGGCGGCGCTCGTGCTGCTGCTGGTCGAGCGGCTTGGGCTGATCTCTGGCGTGCACTGGGGCGTGATGGCGGGCGCGGGCGTGGGCGGCGCGGTGGTGTTGGCGCTGATTGGCGCGGCGGTGCGGCGGTCCGACGAGCTGGCGGTGGCGCGGTGTTTGGACGAGGCCGCGGGGCTGAAGGAGTCGCTCTCAACCTCGCTGTATGTGCAGCGTGACGGTCTGGGTGGGGGCGCGTGGGGCGCGAATGTGACGGAGGGTGCGCGGGTGGCGGCATCGGGCGTGCGGCTGAGCGCGGCGATGCCGTTGCGAGCGCCGGGGTATTGGTACGCGCCACTGCTTGGACTGGTGGCGTTTGCGATTGCGTGGGCGCTGGTGCCGCAGGTTGATGTGCTGGGCCGCGATGCGCAGCGTGCTGAGGCGTTACAGAAGGAAGAGGCGGCGGTGGCGGTGACGGCGGAGGCGAAGGCGGCGGTTGACAAGGCGAAGGTGAAGATTGAGCAGGCGCTCGAGAAGCTTGGTGGCGACGACGGCGCGCAGGCGGAGCGTAAAGAGGTCGAGGCGCCCAAGGGTTTGAGCCCTGAGGAGACGCGTCGGGCGGCGATCAAGCAGCTCACGGGGATGCAGGATCAGCTGACGAAGCTGAGCCAGGGGGCGAAGGCGCAGGCGAGCCGCGAGCTGCTGGAGAAGATGAAGCAGCTTCGAGCGACGCCGGGCCCGTTGGCGGAGATGACTAGTCAGCTGGCGAAGGGGAACATCAGCGCGGCGCAGGCTGAGCTGCAGAGCTTGGCGGGGCAGATGGCGGCGGGGAGCATGACGCCCGAGCAGAGCGCGGCGGTGCAGGCGGCGCTGGCGAGTCTATCAAAGCAGCTTGAGAAGGCCGCGGAGGACAGGAAGGCGCTGGAGAAGAAGCTGGCGGAGGCGGGTGTTGATCCGTCTTTGGCGGCCAAGCCTGCGGCGTTGGCGGAGGCGCTGAAGAAGAACGAGCAGCTGAGCGCGGAGCAGAAGAAGGCGCTCGAGAACGCGGCGGCGGCGCAGGAGCAAAGCGAGGGCGCGTGCCAGGGGATGGCGCAGGCGGCCAGCAACCTGGCTGAGGCGATGGCGCAGGCGAAGCAGCAGGGCGCACAGGGGATGAACGGGCAGCAGAGCGAGGCGCTCAAAGACCTTGCGCAGGCGATGGGTCAGATGGAGATGGCGAAAGCGGACATGGACTCATTGGAAGCGGCAATGAGCGAGGCGAGCAGGCAGCTGTCGTCGATGAGCGAGGGGATGGGTCAGTGCGACAACCCGGGCGCTGGCGAGGCGCAGGGCGGGATGGGCGGACAGGCGGGGATGGGTCAGGGCGCGGAGGGGCAGGGGGGCGGCCAGCCGGGCGAGGGGAGCGGTCGTGGCGAGCGCGGGGTGAGTGATGGTGGCGGGGGCGTGGGCGAGACGGAGGCGCCGGAGGTGTGGGAGAAGCGGAAGAGCCGTTCGCCGCTGGGACAGGGCCCGACGATCGGGACGATGCTGGTGCAGGGCGAGCAGATCAAGGGCGAGAGCCGTGCGCAGATGATCGAGGTGACGGAGAAGGCGGCGCAGCAGGCGGCTGAGGCGATGGATGAGAACAAGGTGCCGCGCGAGCTGCGCGAGGCAGTGAAGCGGTACTTTGGCGGTGTGAAGGCGGCGGCGAAGGGGACGGAGGATAAGAAGAAGGAAGAGAAGAAGGAGGAAGTGAAGAAGTAGCATGGAGGGAGCATTGGGGAATAAGCAATTGTTAATAGGCAATGGCGAGGGCCGCAGGTATGATAGAGCCAGTCCTGCGCAGAGGGAAAGTGTGGGTTAAAGACTTGGCCTTAGGAAGGCAAGTAGGTAGGATGAAACCCTGCTTCACGCGGGGCAGAGGCATGGCAGGATGGAAACCTGCCTGCGAAACACAATATAAATATGGCAACACCGCACGACGACAGTCTAGAGCCGTCGGCTTACCTGATTGGTTCGGCGGCGAAAGAGACGGTTGCTTCGGCGGTGATGGTGATCTCGCCGGTCTCGACGCTGGTGGGGTTGCCGCGTCCGCCGTTGCTGGCCATCATCATCTTCTCCATGCCGTACATGGGCGAGGGGCCGGCGGCGACGCCGGTGCGGGCCTCGATAACGCGGGTGATCCTGAGCCCGAGGGCGGCGGCCATGACGTCGGCCTTTCTGCGTGCCGCGCTTGTGGCGGTGGTGAGCGCCTCGGCCTCGGCGGGGTCTCGTTTGGCGAGCTCAAAGCTGACGCCCTGGATGGTGTTGCCACCGGCGGCGACGGCGGCGTCGATCACATCGCCGGCGTTTTTAGGATCATCGAGCTGCACGCGGAGGGTGGTGCTGGCCTGATAGCCGACGACCTTAAACTCTTTGCCCTCGGCCTGGTCTTGATAGTTGAACTGCGGGGAGACGCTGACCCACTGGGTCTGCAGGAGCAGGCCTGGGAGAGCGGTGCCCTTAATGGCGCGGGTGGCGGCGGCGAGGCGTTTGTTGAGCGCGTCGGTGGCGAGGGCGGCGGTCTTTTCGGTGATGGTCACGCCGAGGCTGACGACCGCGCGGTCAGGCGGACGGACGGCCTCGCCCGAGCCGGAGGCGGTGATGAGCGTGAAGCGGATGTCACTGGCGGTGAGTGGGCCTTGCAACTGGACCTGCGGCTGTGCGGCGGAAGGCGTGGTGAAGCTCACGAGTGCGGCGAGGAAGATGGTGCCGGCGATGGCGACGATGGTGGTGGTGCGCATGGTGTTGCTCGCGTGCGGGTCGTGGTCGAGATCTGTGCCTGGAGTGAACGCTTGGATTGATGCTGGCCGGTTGACCTGCTGTGTAGCCTTCGCGGCGGTGTTAGTTGCGGATTCGAGCGGGTGCCGCGACGCGGGAGGGTTGGAGGTTGCGGGGCGGAGGTTGGAGACGCGGTGGGAGTTGGCCGCGGGGGCCAGTATCATGCGTGCATGGCAGGAACTGACGGCAACGAGGCGGACAAGCTGTGGGCCGAGCTTGGCGGTGGTGGTGGCGGTGACGGTGGTGAGGCGGTGAGGGGCGGGGCTGGCGGCGGGGGCGGAACGTCAAAGGTGGGTAAGGCCGCAGGCGATGGCTTCGCGGGTGATCCCGGCGCGAGAGTTGGTGGCGTGGATGTTGATGGCGCGGGTGCCGTGGACACGGCGGCGGGCGCGCTGTTTGGTAAGCGGGCGGTTGGATCGCGCAGCACGGGTGGCAGCGCGGCGGCGTTTGGTGGTGGGGGAGCGAGTGGGGAAGCGAGTGGGGAAGCGGTTCGGGTTGCGGGTAGTGGAGGTCGGTCGTGGCCGCTGGTGGCAGTGATTGCCGGTGGCGTGGTGTTGTTGGCTCTGGTGGTGATGGTGGGCGTTTACGTGCTGTCATCACGCGCGAAGCCTGCAATGGGTGCGGGTAGCGCGAGTGGCAATGTTGTGGCTGGTCCGAGTGGTAATGTTGCTAATAACGAGAGCGTGACGGGTAAGAGTGGTGCTGGCAGAGGTGGTGGTGTGGACGCGTCGCGTGCGGGGAAGATCAACATCAATACGGCAAGTGCGACGGAGCTGGCGCTGCTGCCGGGGGTTGGGCCTTCCTTGGCGGCGGCGATTGTGACGTACCGCGTCAAGCACGGGCGTTTTGCGAGTGTGGCGGCGCTGGACAGCGTGCCGGGGATTGGGCCCAAGCGGCTGGCGGAGATCACGCCGCTGGCTTTCGTGGACTGACAGAGGGGTCGGGGCGAGCGATGAGCATGAGTGAAACAACATTGGGCGGCAGCGCGGGGCCTGTAGCGCGGCTGGCGCTGGAGACAACGCTGCTGGTACACGGGGTGCCGGGGGGTGGCGCGATGGCGCTGGCGCGCGAGCTTTCAGCGCTGGCGATGGCGCACGGCGCGCGACCGGTGCTGATGGGCGTGTTGGGCGGGCGGGTGGTCTGCGGGCTGAGCGAGGCGGAGCTTGAGGTGATGTTGGCGCAAGCGCGCGGCGGGGTGGCTGATGGTGTGCTGAAGCTGAACACGTCGAGCCTGGGAGCCGCGCTGGCGCAGGGCAGGACGGGCGCGACGACGGTGAGCACGACGGTGGAGCTGGCGCACGGCGCGGGAGTGCGGGTGTTTGCGACCGGCGGCATCGGCGGCGTGCACCGCGGGCTGGGCGAGCGGCTGGACATTTCGACGGACTTACTGGCGCTATCGAGGTTTCCGGTGGCGGTGGTGACGGCGGGGTGCAAGAGCATTCTGGACGTGAGCGCGACACGCGAGCTGCTAGAGACGCTGGGTGTGCCGGTGATTGGGTGGCGGACAGAGCGGTTCCCGGCGTTCTATCGGCGCGACGGTGGCGAGGGTGTTGATGCGCGGTTTGATGACATGGGCGCGCTGGCGCGGTATGTGCGGCATGAGCTGGCCCGCAGCGGGCGCGGCGTGGTGATCTGCAACCCGATTCCGGCTGAGGATGAGCTGCGCGAGGAGGACTGGCGCGGCTGGCTGGCGGCGGCAGAGGCGCGAGCGCGTAGAGGGGGGGCGGCAGGTCGGGGTGTTACGCCGGCGGTACTGGCGGCGCTGCACGAGGTCTCCGGCGGCGCGACGCTGGCGGCGAACGTGGCGCTGGTGAAGGACAACGTGCGTGTGGGGGCGGCGCTGGCGCGAGGGATCAGCGGGGTGTGATGGGCGTGCTCGCGGCTGAGCGGAGGGAGTGGGTAGACGTGCGGGTGTTCGGGAGTGTGCTTGACAAGCGGCGGGGGCGTGGAAAACGCAATAGCACTATTGACCCCAAGATCGTCACATACTGGCATTATATTGACTGCTATTAGGCTGGAATCTTTAGCGGCGCGTTAGCCCAGGGCAATACAGCCGGCTTTACTAAGTACTGCGGATCGATGGCTTGGCGGAAGCCGTAGCGGGGCGATGGGGAGCGCGTGATGAGAACGGACTTGAGGGTCGCTTCGTGCGTCTTTGCGCTGATGGGCGTGGGGCTGCTGTGCGCGGTGCTCTTGGGCTTCAGGCCGTGGGTCGTGGGCGCGCGTAACGAGGTGTCCTAGGAGCGCCGTTGAGTCTGAGCAAAGTGACCGGCTACCTGGCGCTGGACGCTAGGGACAGAGCGCGTGCTGCTCGCGGGGTTCGGTCAATGACGAACACGCGCGTGCTGTCGAGGATGGGCTCGGTGCTTGTCTTCGAGGCCCCTTCTGCGGCGGAGCCTGAGTTCATCCGTGGCACGTTCATGCAGGAGCTGATGTCTGCAGACCCGGGGGCGCGCGAGGCGGCGGTGCTAGCGATGTGGGGCGCCGGTCTGCATGACGATCACGAGTTCGGCGCGCAGTTTGTAAAGGCGGTGGGTGACCCGGACGCGCAGGTGAGCTATTACGCCAGGTTGAAGCTGGCGCAGTGGTCGCAGCATCGTGAAGACTTCTACCGCAAGCACGGGCGGAGGGCGCCGCTGGTGACGCATGTGTCGCCGGCGCCGTCGCGATCGCGTTTACGTCGAGCGCGGGTGTGACGGCGGTGGAGGGGGAGACGATAAAGCGAGGGCCTACAGCACGACTGGGCAGGGCGGTGGCGAACGGTCGTCGCGGGCTCGCGTGTCAACATACGATGGCCTTCTCGCTGGTGAAGGTGCTGGTGGTGCTGTTGAGTGTTGCGGTGTTGGTGGCGATCGCGCTACCGGTGATCGGCGGGGCGCGGGGTGCGGCAACAAGTGCCGTTTGCGGCGCTTGCCTCCATCGGCGGGCTCACGCTGGACGCGGGCACGCAGCGGCAGAGCCCTTGGTTCTGCCGGGCCGGCGCCCGACCCGAGGCGGACTTTCCGGGTGTGTCGTACGCGTACTTGAGCTTGGACCTGGCGGGTCTGCTGGTCGGTGAGCCACTGGCCCAGAGTGCGGCGCGGCTTGGCAAGATGGTGGGCGAGGCGCCCAACGAACCTCTGTTTTGCGACGACCTGCCGCGGCACGGACCAAGCGCCAGCGGGGGTGGCCAGCACTTTGTGCGGCTCGACGGTGCGGTGACGGTCGGGCTTCGGCGTTAGCGGGTCTGCGTCTTTGGCGTGCCTGGACTCAAACCTCTATCCCTGAGCCGAGCACTTCAACACCTTCTGGGCCATCGCCCGCGTCGTCGCGTGCGGCCCTGCGCGCTGAGGCAGCACCCTTGGTACCGGGCGGCGGGCCGCCGTCGTCTTCGCGGCCGTCGAGGCGCTGCGCGGAGCTGAGTGGTTTGCCGTCGGGCCCGGTGAGTGCTTCGCCGGCGAGAGTTTTGATGACCGGCGCCGGGTGTGCGGCGGTGTGGGCCAGCAGGCTGGCGAGAAGCTTTTTTTGCTCGGGCTCTGGGAGCTTTTTGAAGTCAGCGCGGCCGCGGCACTTGGGGAACTTGCTGCATCCGAGCCAAGGGCCGAACTTGCCTGGGCGGAGATAGCAGGGGCTTTCGCACTTGGGGCAGGGGATTGCGGGGTCTGGCGTGAAGGGTGGCATGGAGGGCGGGATGGCCCGGCCGCGTTTGTCGAGGCGGAGGATGCCGTCGCAGGGGTTTGCTTTGTCTGAGTAGCCGCTGCAGCCGAGGAACGCGCCGAACTTTCCGACGCGGGCGATCATGGGCCTTGCGCACTTGTGGCAAGCA
Organism: Phycisphaerales bacterium PN19_bin_20; assembly: GCA_021173225.1. Classification (GTDB taxonomy): domain Bacteria; phylum Planctomycetota; class Phycisphaerae; order Phycisphaerales; family UBA1924; genus JAJTGZ01. The sequence continues at coordinate 31,670 of JAJOLK010000013.1, forward strand.
ACGGAGGTGGTCTCGATGCGTTTGGGCTTGCCGTCACGGTCAACGGGCGCGGCATAGTCACACTCGGGGTAGGTGGCGCAGGAGAGGAACTTGCCGTTCTTTCCGAGTCGGTAGACGGTGCCGGCGGGCGGGAGGCCTTTGGCTTTGCGTGCGGCCTCGCACTTTGGGCAGTTGAAGGGGGCGGGTGTGGTCTCGGCCTTGGCGTGCTTGATGACGCCCTCGACCTCGCCCAGGCGCGCCTTGAAGGGCGCGTAGAACTTGTGGAGCATGTCGATCCAGTCGAGGTGGTCGTCCTCGACTTTGTCGAGCTGCTGCTCCATCTCGCGTGTGTAGCGGACGTCGAGCAGGTCGGGAAAGGCCTCGACGAGCATGTCGGTGACGACCTCGCCGATGTCGGTGCTGTAGAAGCGCCGGTCGATCTGCTCGGTGTACTTGCGGTCTTGGATGACGCCGATGATGCTGGCGTAGGTGCTGGGGCGGCCGATGCCCTCGGCTTCGAGGGTTTTGATGAGGCTGGCCTCGGTGTAACGTGGCGGCGGGCTGGTGAACTTTTGGCGTGGGTCGAGATGGAAGGGCGCGAGCGGCTGGGCTTCGCGCAGCGGGGGGAGTGTGGGCTCATCGGCGCCGGAGGTGCCAAGGACGCGGAGGAAGCCGTCAAAGACCAGGACGCGGCCGGTGGCGCGGAAGGTCAGCGGCGTGCGTGGCTCGGTGCCGCCGACGATGGTGGCGGCGGTGCTGTCCCACTCTGCGGGCTTCATCTGCGAGGCGATGAAGCGGTCCCAGATGAGCTTGTAGAGGCGGTAAAGGTCGGGGCGCAGGGCGCGCTCAAGCTTGGGGCCGGGCGGGTAGCTGGTGCTGGTGGGGCGGATGGCCTCGTGCGCATCCTGGGCGTCTTTGTTGCTTGAGCCGAAGAAGTTGGGCTTCTCGGGCAGGTATTCGGGCCCGTAGGCGATCGGGATGAAGTCGCGGACCATGGTGAGCGCCTCGCCGCTGAGGCGGGTGCTGTCGGTACGCATGTAGGTGATGAGCGCGACGGGGCCCTCGCCCGGGATGTCTATGCCCTGATAGAGCGCCTGCGCGGCGCCCATGGTGCGCTGCGCGCCGAAGCCCAGACGGTTGGCGGCGGCCTGCTGCAGGGTGCTGGTAATAAACGGCGGCGGCGGGCGCGTGGTGGTCCGCCTGTTCTCAAGGCTCGTGACCTTGTAGACGGTGGCGGGGTCAACCTGCCCGGTTATGGTGCGGACGAACCGCGCGGGGCCCTTGCCCTGCGGGTCTTCACGCGTGTCGAGCTTGATGCTCTTGAGGCCGGCGAGGGTGGCGATGTCAGCGGCGCGCTTGGCAAGAGCGACCGACTGCGCGGGCTGGAAGTCTGCCCCGCCGCCAACTTGCAGGTCGAACTTCTCGCCGGCGACTTCGACCAGCTCGGCGCGGATGGCCGCGCGGTCACTGAGCCAGGCGACGAGGTCTTTTTGGGTCGGCGGGTTGCCCTTGGCGTCACGCTCTTGCAGCTTGGCGCCGATGGCCTGCGCGAGGGCGGGGGCCTTGGCAAGCTCGGCGGTGAAGCAGGCGGTCAGCTCGTAGGACTCATCGGGGATGAACGCGCGGATGGCGCGCTCACGCTCAACAATGACGCGGACGGCGACTGACTGCACGCGCCCGGCGCTGAGGCCGCGGGCGACCTTCTTCCAGAGCAGGGGCGACACCTGGTAGCCGACGATGCGGTCAAGGACGCGCCGCGCCTGCTGGGCGTTGACGCGGCCCATATCGATGGGCCTTGCGGCGGCGAGCCCACGCTGAACCTCGGCCTTGGTGATGGCGTTAAAGGTGACGCGCTTGGCGACTTCGGGCCTGATGCCGAGCTCTTCGGCCAGATGCCAGGCGATGGCCTCGCCCTCGCGATCGGGGTCGGTGGCGAAGTAGACCTCGCGGGCCTTTCGGGCCGTGCGTTTGAGGTCAGAGATGACCTTGTCCTTGCCGTCGAGGATCTGGTAGGTGGTGGCGAAGTCGTGATCAAGGTCAACGCCTGGGACGGGGTTCTTGATGCCTTTGGGGTTCTTGCTGGGCAGGTCACGAACGTGGCCGATGCTGGCCATGACCTTGTAGCTGGAGCCGAGGTACTTGTTGATGGTCTTGGCTTTGGCGGGCGACTCGACGATGACTAGGGCCGCGCCGGTGCCGGAGGATGAATCGTCGGTGTCGGTGGTGTCGAGCGCGTCGGTGGCGTCAAAGGGCGCGTTGCTGGCGGGCTTGGCGGCGCGACCGGCGGCCGCCGAACCAGATTGACGACGCGGCCGCGCGGCACCCGGCGGGCTTGCCTTGGTGGCGGAGCGCTTGGAGGGGGCGCGACTGGTGGGTGCGGTACGTTTGGCCATTGTTACTCGAAGCCGCGGACCGCCTGACGCCGGGCGGGCCGATCACTGTGAGGGGTACGTCGCGATGTCAGGGCAAAGTTTCGACCAATCTGATGGTGAAGACCTGAGTTTGATTGGCGTGTTTGGTAATTGGAAGGATTTCGAGGCGAGAATGACGCATCAGTTTGGATTTTGATAGTACTTTAGCCGGTTGGTGGGTGCGCAACGTTGGCGGCCGGGTGGGAGGAGCCGTGGGGTGGATTGAGAGCCGCGATGATCTGATCTGACCAGCGCTCAAGCGGGGCTGCGCCGGGGTGGAGCGGGTCGAGCGCGGCATCAGGGTGCAGCGGCAGCGCGCCGGGGGTGATGCTCAGGCGACGCAGCCAAGTTCGCTGGCTCTTGGCGAGTCGGCGCGTGGCGATCTTGACTTCTTCGGCGATGTGGTCGAGGGCTTGGCTGGTCGGTTTGAGCGCGACCTCGCGCGCGGCGTCTAGTTGGTGCGGCTGCATGAAGGCGAGGAGTTGTTTGTAGCCGAGGGCTTCGCGGGCTTGCGGCCCGAACCCGCCGTGGGCGAGAATGCTGGCGGTCTCTTCAACGAGGCCGTGGGCGAGCATGGCGCGGACGCGGGCGTTGATGCGCGGGTTGATGGCCTCAACGGGCCAGTGGAGCGTTACAAGCAGGGCATCGCCGCGGGTTGTGCGGTCCCACTGCTGCTGGTGCTGGCTGATGGGCACGCCGGTGAGGCGGAAGACCTCCAGCGCGCGGACGGTGCGGCGCAGGTCATTGGTGTGGATGCGTGCGGCGGCGTGCGGATCAACGCGGATCAGCATTTCGCGGCGTGCCAGTGGGTCCATCGCGGCAAGCTCAGCGCGGAGCGCAAGGTCGGCAGCGGGGCCATCGAAGAGCCCGTCGAGCAGGGCCTTGATGTAAAGGTGCGTACCGCCAACGACGATGGGCAGGACGTGGCGTGCGCGGCAGCGGTCGATGGTTTGCTGCGCGAGCTTGAGCCAGTAGTCGAGGGTGAAGGGCTCGGCGGGTTCGAGCAGGTCAATGAGGTGATGGGCGATGCCGTGACGCTCGGCGGGCGTGGGCTTGGCGGTGCCGACGTCCATTCGGCAATAGACCTGGAAGGCGTCGGCGGTGATGATCTCGGCGTGCTGGCCACGGGCGGCGAGCGCGAGGGCGAGGTGGACGGCGAGGGCCGACTTGCCCCCGGCAGTAGGCCCGGCGATGACCACAAACCGCGCCGGTGGTGCGTGTGCGGGCGTGGTGATGGGCGAGGGGGTGTTGATGGGCGCGGGAGTGGGGTGGTCTAAAGATGGAGGCTCTGACGTTGGCGGCACGGGAGCAAGTAAAGGTCGGCACGCTGAAGGTGGCGGGGGCGGAACTACGCTTTGTCGTACCGGGCTTGAGGTGTGGGGCAGGCGGGGGCTGGAGTGCGCATGGGACCAATGCGGGTCGGGTTTGTGAAGTACCTCAACACGCTGCCGCTGGTGCAGGGGCTAGAGGCCTCGCGCGAGCTAAAGCTGATCCCGGCGGTGCCGAGCCGACTGGGCGAGATGCTGGCAGGCGGCGAGGTGGACGTGGCGTTGTGCTCACTGGTGGACTACGCGACGAGCGCGGTGCCGCTGACGCTGATTGACGCGGGCGGGATCGGTTGTGACGGGCCGACGCTGACGGTGCGGGTTTTTAGTGATGTGGCGGCGAGCGAGATCAAGACGCTGCACGCAGACACCGACAGTCATACCAGCGTGGTGCTGGCGCGGCTGCTGCTTCGGCTGTCGCACGGGGTGGATGTGGGGATTGTGAACTATCACGCGCGTGAGCAGGTCAGCACCGCGCCGGGGCAGGCAGCCGACGCTTCTGGGCAGTGGCCCGGGTCGGTGCTGCTGATTGGCGACAAGGTGGTGACGGGCGCGCCGCCGTCGGGGCGGTATGCGCACGAGTTTGATCTGGGCGAGTGGTGGAAGGCGCAGACGGGGCTGCCGTTTGTTTATGCGGTGTGGATGTGCCGGAGTGCGGATGCGGGGCGCGCGGAGATCGGGACGCTGGCGGGGCTTTTAGAGCGGCAGCGTCTGCGGAACACGGCGCGGACGGCGTGGCTGGTGGAGCGCGCGGTGGACGAGCGGCACTGGCCACGGGCGCTGGCGCACCGGTACGTGACGGAGTACCTGCGGTACGAGCTGGGCCCGCGCCAGCGCGAGGCGATCGCGTTCTTCTTGGCGCAGGCCGGCTCGGCGGGGCTCATCCCGCTGCGCGCGCCGCGCTGGCTGGGCGGGGTGTGACGGAGGCTGAACGTGTTTGGTGCAGCGGGGCCTGAACCATGCCGCGCCAGTTGCGATTGCGGGTTGCGAGCCTCGGGCGGTTGGCCCAGCAGTTGCGGTACGCGCCGCCAGCGGCGTGCCGCCGGTGCGTGCAGCGGGCCGAGGGGCTGGCGCGGACGATCGACCCTGACCGTTCGTACACGCTGGGGTGGATCACCGGGCAGGTCACGGGCTTTGTGCCCGGGGCTAAGGGCAAGGGTGGCGGCAAGGGTGGGGGCAAGGGCGAGGGCGAGGGCGAGGGCGGGGGTGGGGGCGAGGGCAGGGGCGGCGGCGATGATGCCGAGACGATCCCCGGTGCGGCGCTGCTGGCGGACCTGGCGGGGCTGATTGATCGGCTGTGCGCCGGCGCGCGATACGGTCCTTTGGACCTGCCGGGTAACGCGTGGATGACCATCGACGAGGTGCGGACGGCGCTGGGGGTTTCTCGGCGGACGGTGGAGCGGTTGCGGCCGCGCGGCTTGATTGGGCGGCGCGTGACGCTGGTCGGCGGGCGTGTGCGGGTGGTGATTGCGCGTGAGTTGGCGGCGCGGTTTATCGCGCAGGCGCAGGCGCGTGCGGCTGAGCGTGCGGGACGGGTGGCTGGGCAGACGGCTCGGCGCGGGACGCGTGTGGCTCCAGACGCGGCGGTTGCTAACGCGGGCGCGCCGGTTGCACGCGCGGCCACACGTGCGGTGGCTGGTGGCAGTTTCTCAACGCGGCATAGGGCGCGGCTGAGGCCGGTGGTGCAGCGGCTGGCTGAGCTGCGCGTGGCGGTGCCCGAGCGGTATAAAGATGTTTCTTCGGTAGAGCTTGCTAACGCGCTGGCGGCGGCGGAAGTCCGCACCGGGCTTGGTGGGCCGGGCGAGGCGTCGGCGGCGGAGCTGGTCGCGGGCGCTGCGCAGCGCGGGTGGCCTGATAAGGACGTAGAGCGTCGGCGCGCGGTGGCGGCCTGGGGGCTGATTGCGCGGGCCCAGCTCGCGGCGCGCGGGCTGAGCCTGGCGCGGCCCAGCGCGGCGGTGCTGGATCGCGCCGTCACAGACCTGCGCTGGGCCTCACGCCTGCGGGCAGAGCTTGCGCGCGGCACGCACCTGACGGTCTTGCGAAGCGTGGAGGTGACGCTGGGCAAGCCGCTGGTGGAGCTTGCCGACCCCGAGCGGGTCCGCGGTGTGCTGCACGCGGCGGTGTCGCGCGGGGTAGAACGGTTTGACCCCTCGCGTGGCGGACGGCTGGCGGCCCCGGTGGGGCTTGAGCTCTCGCGCGTGCTGGCGCCAAGTGGCGGGGCAAGTGGTGGGTCGACGCCCGGCGCGCAGATACCCGGCGCGCAGCCATCGCCCGTGTTGGAGCCCGAAGATTGGACGCGCGCAATCGACCCCTGGCAGGGGTGGACTGAGCCTGGTCCGCACGTGCGGGCGGGGCTTGCGGGGCTCGATGATCGCGACGCGCTGCTGCTTCGGCTGCGGTATGGCTGGGCCGGCGGCCCGCCGCTGACGTGCGTAGAGGTGGGTGTGTTTTTGGGTTTGCCCAGCTCGGTGGTCCGCCGCCGGGAGCGGGCGCTGATGGGCGGTTAGGTCTGTGGCCGCGGCAGAGCGGGCCAGGGCACGCGGGCCGGGCGTGCGGTACGCTTGAGCGGTGACGGGCAACCACGCACAACCCGAGGGCGGCCCGCACGGTGGACCGCAGGGTGGACCGCAGGGTGGACCGGCGGGCGAGGCGGTCATCCGCGTGCGCGGGCTTGTCAAGCGGTTCGAGGGTCGCGCGGTGCTCGAGGGCATCGACCTGGACGTGTACCGCGGCGAGACGCTGGTGATCATGGGCGCCAGCGGGTGCGGCAAGAGCACGCTGCTGCGGTGCATGATCGGGGCCCAGCGGCCCGAGGCCGGATCGATCGACATGCTGGGGCGGAACCTGTGCAAGGCCAGCGAGGCGCAGCTTGAGGAGGTCAAGAAGCGTTTCGGGATCTTGTTCCAGTCCGGCGCGCTGTACAACAGCATGACGGTGGCGCAGAACGTGGCGCTGCCGCTGCAGGAGCACACCGACCTGGACCACGCGACGATCGAGACGATCGTGAAGATCAAGCTTGAGCAGGTGGCGCTGCGCGAGCACGCCGACAAGTTTCCCTCGCAGCTCTCGGGCGGCATGAAGAAGCGTGCGGGCCTCGCGCGGGCGATGGCGCTTGACCCGCAGGTGCTGTTCTGCGACGAGCCCTCGGCGGGGCTTGACCCGGTGACCAGCGCGGAGATCGACCGGCTGATCATGGGCCTGACGCGTGGGCTGGGTGTCACCAGCATCGTGGTGACCCACGAGATGGACTCGGCGTTCGCGATCGCCGACCGGATGGTGATGCTGGACAAGGGGCGGGTGCTGCGGATCGACCGGCGCGAGTGGTTCGACAACCTGCGCCACGTGGACGACGCGGGTGCCGAGGCGCTGCCGGAGTCCGAGCAGATCATCCGGCAGTTTTTGCGTGGTGACGCGAGCGGTCCGATCACGCGTCGGCGCGACGCGGGCAGTTACGCCGACGATCTGCTGGGCCCGAAGCCGCCGGCGCGGCCCGGGGCGTGACAGATGCGGGGTGCTTGTTGACCCGGAGCGGTGGGGGACCAAGAGTCATCCGTGCGAAACGCCTCAAACAACCTGCTGGCTGGCGCGTTTGTGATCGTCGGGGTCGTGGGCTTTGTGCTGATTGTGATGACCCTCTCGGGCATCAGCGCGTGGATCAGCTCGCGCACGCCGTACACCGTGCGGTTTACGCTGCGTGACGGGGCGACGGGCCTGAAGCAGGGCTCGCTGGTGCGTGTGGGCGGGCAGCAGGCCGGCACGGTCAAGAGCGTGGCGTTTGTGATCGACCCGGTCAGCGGCGCGCCGCAGTTTATTGACGTGATCGTCGGCGTGGACGCGTCGATCAAGCTGTTCTCTGACGCGGTGGTGCAGCTTGAGCTGCCGCTGCTGGGCTCGGTCTCGTGGATCAATATCCCGGCGGTCGGGACGCCCGAGCGCGGCGTGCTGGCCCCCGGCGCAACCGTCCCCGGGCAGCTTGCGCCCCCGGCGTTCTTGACGCAGGCGGGCTACGGCGACGCGCAGCGCTCGCAGGTGCAGCAGATGATCAGCGGCGGGGCCAAGCTGGTTGATGACGGCCAGAAGCTGGTCGCCGACTTGCAACGCGAGGCTGGCCCGCTGATCAAGCAGGCCGGCGACGTCGCGTCGGAGGTCCGGCAGGTTTCGGGCGACGTTCGGCAGAAGATTACCGATTGGACGCCGCGGATTGACCGAACGCTTGAGAGCGTGGAGCGGTTCACCGCCGACATCAACACCTCGCGTGCGCAGCTCGACGACGGGCTGAAGGTGGCGCGTGACCTGGTGCAGGACGTGCGGTCGATTGTCGGCGACAACCGCCCGCGGGTTGAGAGCATTTTGAAGAACGCCGACGAGCTGGTGACGCGCGCAAGCACGGAGCTTTATGCGCAGGTCCAGGGCGTGCTTGAGGACGGGCGGACGGGTCTGCGGGCGTTTGCCGACACGGGCCAGCGGGCCAACGCGCTGCTGGCGGAGGCGGGGCCTGAGCTGCGCCTGACGTTCGCCAACGCGCGGCTGTCGAGCGACCAACTCAAGCTGTTGATGGCCGAGGTTCGGCGCAACCCTTGGCGGTTGCTGTACCAGCCGGGAAAGAAGGAGCTGGAGCAGGAGCTGCTGTACGAGTCGACGCGGTCGTACGCCGAGGCCGTCAGCCAGCTTCGGGGCGTCTCGTCATCGCTGGAGGCGGCCAGCGCCGCGGCAGCCCAGGGTGGCCAGACCGATCCGGCGGCGGCCGGACGCATCAGCGCGCTGCGCGATGAGCTTCAGCGGAGCTTTGAGCGGTACCGCGAGGCTGAGCAGGCGTTGTACGCGCGTCTGCTGGGCACGGGCGCTATGCCGCCGCCGCCCCAGCAGCGTTAGCAGAAGCCCTCATACGAGCGGTGCTTGCGGTGTTGTCCACGCGGCGTGCAAGGCCCGCTAGCGTTGTGCATGACGATGATTCCTGCCCGTGTGAGCCCTTCGGTTGTGGCGATCCCCGCGACGATGCGGGCGCTGTACAAGCACCACGCCGGGCCTGAGCTCAAGCTTGACCCCGTGCGCGTTACGCCCACTCCCGGCCCGCGTGACGTGCTGATCAAGGTCTCAAAGGTTGGGCTGTGCGGGACGGACCGGCACATTTGGGAGTGGGACGCGTGGGCCGCGTCGCGGATCCCGGTGGGCATCACCACGGGCCACGAGTTTGTCGGGCACATCGTGAAGCTTGGCTCGGCCGTGAGCAAGTACAGCGTCGGGCAAAGAGTGAGTGCCGAGGGGCACATCTCGCCCGGCACGGGCTTCAGCGCGCGGACGGGCGCGGCCCACATCGCCGACGGGATGGTGATCCTTGGTGTTGATCGCGACGGGTGCTTTGCCGACTACGTATGCGTGCCTGAGGAGAACGTCTGGCCCGTGCATCCAAGCATCCCCGACCACGTGGCGGCGGTGCTTGACCCCTTGGGCAACGCGGTGCACACGGTGATGGAGGCGGGCGTGAGCGCGCAGACCGTGCTGGTGACGGGCGTGGGGATCATCGGGCTGATGGCGGTGACGGTGGCCAAGGCCGCGGGCGCGAGCCGGATCTTTGTGACCGATGTTGACCCGCGCCGCCTGGCGCTGGCGCGGAAGCTTGGCGCGGTTGAGGCGTACAACGCGCGCGACGCATCGGGCAGCGCGGGGTGGATCGAGCACCTGCGGGCCCAAACGCACAGCGGGGTTGACGTGCTGATTGAGATGTCCGGGAACCCCGGGGCCATCAGCGACGGGTTCAGCGCGCTGCGCCCCGGCGGTACGGCGGCGCTGCTGGGCATCCCCAGCAAGCCCTTTGCCTTTGACCTGACCAACCACGTGATCTTCAAGGGGGCCAAGGTCTTGGGCATCAACGGGCGCAAGATGTTCCAGACCTGGTACCAGATGGAAGCGCTGCTGCTGAGCGGACGCCTGGAGCTTGAGGACATCATCACCCACCAGCTGCCGCTGGACCAGTTCGCCAAGGGCTTTGGGCTTATGCAGAGCGGCGAGGGCATCAAGGTGGTGCTGGATGTGAACGCCTGAGCGGCCGAGCTGGATCAGTGGCGCTGGCGCGATCAGTGGCGCTGACGCGATGAATCACGCTGACGCGATGAATCACGCTGATGCGTTGCTGAGCCCGAGGGCAGTGTCGGGCCAGTGTCGGGCCAGCATGCGCGCCGAGTGCTCAACTCAGTTATTGCCCGGCATCACGCCGCTTCTTCGTCGGCACCGAGGAGCCCGGACGCATCAACGCGCCGGTTCGCGCTGCCGCGCAACCCGTAGCGCGCGACCTTGCGATAGAGCCGCCGGCGCTCCAGGTTGAGCATCGCGGCGGCCTGGTTCTGGTTGCCGCCGGTCAGCTCCAGCGCGCGGGCGATCATCGCACGCTCAAGCTCGTCAATGGTCGGCAGCACAGGGCCGAGCATCGACACAAGTTGGCGCAGGTCCACCGCGCCGGGTGCCAAGCCCGCCTCGCCACCAGCCCGTGCGTTGGCGACCACGGCCACGTCACGCGCAAGACCGGCGGCGTGCTCAAGCCGCACCGGCGTGATGACCACCGGCGCGGGGGCCAGCGCGACATTCAACGGGGTAGCCAGCCCGGGAGACAGCACCGCCGCTTGCACCAGCGAGGCCCGCACGCGGTCGGGCAGGTCTGCGATGTCGATCATCGGGCCGGTCGCAAACACCACCGCGTGCTCGGCGGCGTTGGCCAGCTCACGCACGTTACCCGGCCAGGAGTACGACCGCAGCAGCTCGGCGGCGGCCGAGGTCAGCCCGCGGGCCGGCTCGCCGTACAGCTCAGCAAGCTGGCGAAGGAAGTGGGTCGCGAGCGGGGCGATGTCCTCTTGCCGCTCACGCAGGCTCGGCAGCGAGACCTTGACTACGTCAAGGCGGAAGAGCAGGTCCTCGCGAAACTCGCCGCGCGAGGCCATCAAACGCAGATCACGGTGGCTGGCGCACACAACGCGAACGTCAATGGGGACGGGCTTGGTCGCGCCCAGCGGCACCACGACGCGCTCTTGCAGCACACGCAGCAGCTTGGCCTGCGTCTTGGGCTCAAGCTCGCCGATCTCGTCAAGGAACAGCGTGCCGCGGTCGGCTGCGCGTATGAAGCCCACCGAGGCGTGGTCAGCACCGGTGAACGCGCCCTTGACATGCCCGAAGAGCTGGCTCTCCAACAGCGAGTCGCGCAGGCCGGTGCAGTCCACGGCAATGAACGGGCCGGCGGTGCGGGCCGAGAGGGCGTGGATGGTCCGGGCCGCCAGCTCTTTGCCCGAGCCGCTCTCGCCGTGGACCATCACGGTGCAATCACGCCCGGCAACGGCGGCGAGCTGGGCCCTGAGCCGATCCATCGCGGGGCCCTGGCCGACCATGAGAGGTGCATCAGACCGCGGGGGCACGCTGGCGTGCGGGGTGCCAGTGACAGTGCCAGTGCCAGTGCTGTTGCTGGTGCGACTACCGCTGCCAGCGGTGGCCCCCAGCGCGGGGTGGCCGTCTGGGCCGATTGCTGCGCGAGATGGTGTGGGGAGTGGAACCGACATGGGCGAGCGACCGAAAAGCACAAGCCGACCAACACCGGCCAACGCGGCCGATGAACGCCAACCGTGCCGCGCTCGCGGCTTCTGTCTTTCTCCTCCGTCCCTCGTCCTCCGCGCCTGACACCGGCTTTAGACCCCAGACCCGTGTGAACGGGCGGAAGAGGCCTTTAGCAAGCTCAGACCGAGCGCGGCGAACACTCTCCAGCCAAGGACGCTGGTTCGAGTATTGTTCGGATTGGGCCCGGGTAAAGGGAAACCTCTCTCCCTCACCGTGGGCGGGCAAATTTACAGCGCATGCCCGCCTCGTGCAAGGGTCGGAACGTAAAAAAAGGTGAAATAGTAAGACGGGAAAGCCTCAGGGAAGGTCCGCAATTACCCGTGATCTCGCGGCGCCATCGGATCTAGTTGGGAGGAATCCGCCGGATCAGACTCTCAAAGCCATTTGCCCCTCAGCCGACACATCAGATTGGGGCGGGGCCGAGAGAAACTGGGGACCTGCAAGGTGAGGTTGGGCTAGAACCACGTCGGCTTCCCCGCTCCCTGATCCTTGGTTCTCGGACTCGGGGCTTAAGCCAAACCCGTAATTGGGGTCTGGGCTGGGCGCTGGTGCTTGCGCCTAGCGATTCTGAGTTCATCTCAAAAACCCTCGTTCTTAGCGCGAAACGCCCGTTTTTCTTGGACGCACACGCGTTACGTGGTAGTTTGTCGCCGAGCTCTTGGTGTGTGTCAGGCGTGCGGCTGAGTAATCGGCGGTGCCCCTGGGCCCAAGTCGGCGTCGGCGCGGTGTCGCGTTGGCGAGGCCGCGGCTCGAGCTCGGTTTTCGATCTTGATCACGAAAGGCTTCACAACGAGCACGACTTCCGCGCGGTTCGTACTTGGCCTGGTGGCATTGGCGGGCACCGCTTCTGCGGCGCTGGCCCAGACCCCGATGATGATCGATCTGAACCCCTACTCGGCGACGACGGCGGACTCGTCGCCCACGGGCTTTGCTGCGCTGGGCGCGCGGGCGGTCTTTGCGGCGACGGACGCCGCGGGTGGGACCGAGCTGTGGATCACCGACGGGACGGCGGCGGGGACTGAGCTGGTGAGGGACATCAACCCCGGCGCGCCGTCGAGCTCGCCGCAGAACATCACGAGTTTCGGCTCGCGGGTGGTCTTCACGGCGGTAGACATTGTCAATGGGCGCGAGCTGTGGATCACCGATGGGACCGGCGCGGGCACCACGCTGGTTCGTGACATCCGTGCGGGGACCACGGGCTCGATCTTCTCGGGCACGTTTGGTGTCGTGGGCACCTTCGGCACCGTCGGCAGCTACGTGGCCTTCGGGGTCAACGACGGGGTCAGCGGGTCCGAGCCTTGGCGGACCGACGGGACGCTGGCTGGCACGGGCCTGCTGCGTGACGTCAACGCGGGCGTGACCAGCTCGAACGCGTCGGGCTTCTTTGCCCCGGGCAATGGGCTGGTTTACTTCCTGGCCAACGAGGGTACCACTGGCCTGCTGACTGGCAACGAGCTGTACTTTACCAACGGGAACGCTGGTATCGCGACGCGTGTAGTTGACTACGCCCCGGGCACGGCGAGCTCTGGCTTGACCATCGATGCATCGCTGGGCATCTGGGGCTATGGGCCCGCGACGCTGGGCGCGACGGGGCAGGAGCCGGTGGCTGTGAACCTGACCAATGGCGTGGTGGTGCCGCTGGGTGATCTGACGGGGGGGCCGACCGGCTCGTTCCCGCAGGATTTCACGATCGTGGGCACGGTCGCGTACTTCCGGGCAACCAGCGGCACTGACACGATGCTGTACAGGGTGGTGTACAACGTCGGTGGCGACCCGATCGGCTCGGTGGCGGTGGCAAACATCAACCCCTTCGGCAACGATTTGGTGGCAAACCTGGCTGAGTTTGGGGGCGAGCTGTTCTTTACGGCCACCAACGGGGTGAGCGGGGCGACCGGCGGGCGTGAGCTGTGGCGGTCTGACGGGACGCCAGCGGGCACGGTGCAGATCGCGGACATCAACGCCGGCGTCGGCGATTCATTCCCTTCGGGCCTGGTGGCGGCGACCGGGCGTCTGTACTTCTCGGCCACCACGCCCGATGGTGGGCGTGAGCAGTACGTCACCAGCGGTGCGGTGGGTAGCGCGGTGAAGCTGACTGACCTTCGGACCGGGCAGGCCAACGCGCTGACGGTTACGCCCAACCAGATCGTCGCGGGCACGAACCTGCTGTTCGCCGCCTCGGGCACCAGCGTGGGCAACGAGCTGTTCCGCACGAACGGGACGCCCGCGACCACGGCGCTGGTCAAGGACATCCGCGTCCAGACCGGCAGCTTGGGCTCCTCGCCATCAAGCTTGGTAGCTAGCGGCGGGCGTGTGTACTTTTCGGCCACTGACGAGGGCAACGGGCGCGAGCTGTGGTCAAGCAACGGGACGCCCGCGGGCACCGACGTGGTGATCGACACATTCCCAGGCGTCACGGGCTCAACGCCCAACAACGGCGCGCCGTACGCGATCACGCCCTATGGCAACGGTGTGCTGTTCGCCTCCAACAACGGGACGGGCACCGGGCAGACGGGTATCGAGTACTACCGCGCCATCGGCACCAGCGCGGCGCTGCTGGCGGACATCAACGCGGGCACCGGCTCTGGCGCGCCCGGCGGCAACCCGAACATCGGGGTGATCAGCGGCGTCGCGTTCTTCAGCGGGACCAGCGTGACCAACGGCGCTGAGCTGTGGAGGTACGACGGCGTGGCCGCCCCGGCACCGGTGGTTGATATCAACCCCGGCACGGGTAGCTCTAGCCCGTCCAACTTTCAGCCTTTCGCGGGGCAGATGTACTTTCAGGCGGGCTTTGCGACCGCCGGCGGCACGGGCCTTGAGCTCTGGCGCAGCAACGGGGTGACGGCCTCGCTGGTAGAGGACTTCAACCCAGGGACTGCGTCCAGCTCACCGGCGGGGCTCTTCCCGTTCAACGGGCGGCTGTTCATGCGGGCGACCCCGCCGATCATCGGCAGCGAGCTGGTCTGCTTTGACCCCACGCTCGCGACGCCTGACATGTACACGGTTCAGGACATCCGCCTCGGCGCGCCATCCTCGACGCCCTCGAACTTTACCGAGCTCAATGGGCAGCTTCTGTTCACCGCGACCGATGTGGGCGGGAACATCCAGCTTTACACCGCGACTGAGGCCTTGAACTCGGCGGTTGTCAAGTCGGTGGCGATCGGGAGCACGGCGACGACGCTGGTGAAGTCAGGCGGGTACGCCTACTTCGCGGCGGGCAACCTGGTGGGCACCAACGTTGAGCTCTGGGCGTACAACGGGACGGGCAACGCCTTCCCGGTTGAGATCAACACGCTCGCGGGATCGTTCCCCACAGACCTGACGGACGTGAACGGGCGGCTGTACTTTGCGGCCGTGGGCAACACGGGCGGCAACGAGCTGTACCGTGTGCGGTTTGATGGCGTGGGCGTGCCCAACGGGGCCGAGCTGGTGGCTGACCTCGCGACCGCTGGCAGCAGCTCGCCGCGGAACTTCCGCGTCAGCGGCAACAGGTTGTTCTTCGCCGCCAACGACGGGGTCAATGGTGAGGAGTTGTGGGTGCTGGCCACGATTGTTGCGTGCGGCGCGTCGGATATCGCCAGCCCGGGCCCGACGGTGGGTGCTGACGGCGAGCTGACGGCCGACGACATCATCTTGTTCATTAGCTGGTTTACCGGCGGTGACGCGCGTGCCGACGTCGCAGGCCCGGGGCCAACGGTGGGGGCTGACGGCGAGCTGACGGCCGACGACATCATCTTGTTCATTGGCCGGTTCACGACGGGATGCTGAGCGGAGGATGCGTGCCGCGCAGGCGCGACACCACCCACGGCGCGGCCGCCAACCAGGCCAGGCCCAGCAGCATGAAGCCGCCGCGCGCCGGGTTGCAGTCCTGCGTGATGCGGGCCCAGGTGTAGCCCAGTGCCACAGCGAGGGTAACTTCGAAGGCGACGACCAGTAGCACAAGCAGCGCGCCGACGACAGCACACTGCCGCCGCGGGTAGGCGCCGACCCATCGGTGCATCAACCAGACCACCGCCAGGATGAGCGCCGAGCCAGAGATGATCGAGAGCTGGCGCGCCCGCAGGTCACCCACGGCTGGCGCGAGCAGCCACTGGCGCAGGGTGCCGTGGAGCGTCTCGGCAGCGATGATCGCCAGCGCCAGTACCAGCGTGCGGCCGATGAGACCGCTCGAGCTACCACCCTTGGGCGGCACTGGGCTGGCAGGGTTATTGGCAGTCACGATCGCTCACTCCGGCTGCGGGAAGCTCGGGTTGATGAATCGCCCGTGCTTGTGGAAGAGCTCGCCGTCGGCCCGAATCTCGCCGCCGGGCGAGGCCACGCCGTTGGTGGTGCGTTGGCGCAGCTCGCAGATCATGTCCCAGTGCAGGCCCGACTGGTTGTTGCTGCCGCTCTTTGGATAGCCCGCGCCGACGGCGGCGTGGAACGTGCCGCCAATCTTCTCATCAAACAAGATATTGCGTGAGAAGTCGGTGATGCCGTAGTTGGTCCCGATGGCGATCTCACCTAGGTTGCGGGCACCGGCGTCCTGATCGAGCATCTTGTGCAAGAAGTCTTCGCCCTTGCTCGCGCTCGCGTCAACCACGCGACCACCTTTGAACGCCAGACGGATATTGTTGACCTCGTGGCCCATGTAGACCGCGGGGAACGCGTAGTTGACGTGCCCCTCAACGCCGAAGCCTGGGCTGTGGTTGTTGTCAGGCAGCGTTGGCCCGCAATAGACCTCACCGTCTGGGAAGTTCGAGTGCCCGCAGCAGTTCTGCCACACGCCGCGCGAGATGTCTACGCGCAGGTCGGTGCCGTCGTGCCCGTTGTGTGCCGGCACGCTAAAGCGCAGTTCTTTCTTGCCCTGCAAGTAGTCACAGACGCGCTGCTGGGTGACTTCTACTTGTTGCCACGCCGCGATCGGGTCCGGCAGATGTAGCAGGCCGGCGCGAAAGACAAAGTCGGCCCAATGCGTCAGGCTCATCTCCGCGTCCATAGCCTGCGCGTGCGTGGGGAACTCGGTGCCGCACCAGCGCAGCTTCTTGTCGGCCTCTTTCTGCATGAAGCGCGAGAGGTACGGCTTGCGGGCCTGCTGCAGCAGCGCGGCCTTGTCAGTCCCGTAGCGGCTCATCCACTTGGTGTTGCTCTCGGCCCAATAGCTCAGCGTCACGTCAACGCGATCGATCATGTCCAGCATCAGCGGGTTGACGAACCCGACCTGCTCGGGCGTGCCCTCGGCCACCAGGCACTCTTGCAGGCCATCAACGCGAGCCCAGTAGAACGGGTTGCCGCCCGCACGAAGCACCGCGCGGAAGAGCGCCTCTGCCAGCGGCATGCCGACGGGGTCGCCAATGACCGCGACCAGGTCGCCCTTCTTGACCTTGGTGGAGTAACGCACCAGCACGTCGGCGAGTTTTTCTAAGCGCGGGTCTTGAAGCATTGGCGAGGGTAGCGGGGGCGACCACCGCTGCGCGCATCATGGCGCGCGGCAGCGCTCACCCCCCCAGCCTCCGCCCGAGCTCGGCCTGATACCGATGCATCGTCGCGCGAACAACTGCAAAGTGGCAACACTTACCCTCTTTGCGGGCCGAGATCAGACCCGCGTTGCCGAGCTCTTTCAGGTGGTGGCTGATGGTTGCCTGCGTGATCGGGAACTCTGCCACCAGCGTCATGCACGCCACCTCGGGCGCTTGCGCGACGCGCTCAAGCAGCGCGAACCGCTGCGGATCGGCCAGCGCTTTGGCGATCCGCGAAAAACCCGCGGCGTCGAGCGCGCCGGAGCCCGCAATAGCCGCAGCGCCCGGCCCGGGCTCGTAGCCGTGCTGAGGTGCGGGCGCAGCTAGTTCGCCTTTGGCCTCATCGCTCGCCGCCCGCTGCGGGCGCGCGTTGGTGCCGATCGCCTTGGTCCGCACCGCTCGCGTCACGGCTTGGCCTTTGGCTGAGGCTCTGCGGGCGGCTGGGGCTTCGCGGGGGGCTGGGGCTCGACCTGTGACGCGGGTGCGCCGACATTCAACACCGACGCGGGCGGCAACGGTATTGCTAAGAACCAGTTACTTACCTCGCCGTTCTGGCGAACCATCTGCACGACTCCTCGCACGGTTGACGGTACCTCGGCCGCGGCAATCTGGCCAGCGCCGGGCTTGCCGGCGGCGCTCTTGGGGGCATCGAAGGTCAGCTTCAATTGTCCGCCCGCGGCCTGACCGGTTTTAAGCGGCTCACGCAAAATCAGCCCGTCCATGTCGGGGAAGAACGCCATCGCCAGCGTCTCACTCTGGGTTGAGGTCAGCAGCAGCGTCAGGCCATCCTCGGGCCGCCCGGATTTGAACGACCATCCCGCCGTCAGCGCCTTGCCCCAATTGTCAGGCCTCGCCTGCGCCTTCGCAGCTGTTGCGATCAGCGCCGCGTCGTCAGCAATGGGCGTCGGCGGCGAATCTAACGCAAGGACCGTGACCTCGGCCGAGACCTCCGCATTCCCCGGCAGGCACGCCTCTTGACAGACCAGGTACGCGACCTTCGCGCGCAGCGTGATGGAAGAGCCGGGCGTCGCGTTACTGGGCACGTTCAGCCGCGCGGTAATGACCACAAAGCCCTCGTGGATGTAGTCCAGCAAGTCTCCGGGCGAAACGTGCCGCGCGGGCACGGGCGCTGTGATCTGCGAGACCGTGACGCCCCTGGGCACGATCCACTCGATGCTCGTGGGCAAGCCGGTGTCGTTCTGCCCGTGCCAGTAGGTGTGCCAGCCCGGTGCGATGTCCATCACGAGCGCGACCGCGACGCTTTGACCCGGTGCCAAGCCGCGCGCCGCCTGCGCGAGCCGCACCGAGACGTGCTTTTCAGCCTGACCAGCAAAGCGATCCGGCTTGTCAGGCCTCGCCTGTGCGCCGCCAGTAGCAGTCGCGGGCTGTGGCCCTGCGAGCGCCGCCCGCCCGCTGATTAAACCCGTGAGCCCCAAGCTTGTAAGACTTGCGCTCGTGAGGCCTGCGGCACCTAGCGCCAGCGCGCCCAGCCGTCCGCCGATGGTCGCTATTGCCGCTTTCGCCGACTTCGCCACTTTCGAGTTGCCGCTTCGCATACCCGTTTGTACGCACGTAGACATGCGGGGGTGCGGCGCGGAAGCCCGCTGCATCACAAACCATGAAAGCGAGGGTCGGCGGGTGTTTGGGTGGAATTCGGAAGCTTGGGTTCGGTCGGTCGATGGAATGCCGCGCGCCCGTGGCCACCGAATGAAAGTTCTTGACACGTCGGGCGCAGCAAGTTAGTCTGACGACGCTGCAGCTCACGGATGGACATGTCGGCCCGAAGCGAGCTCGGTTTCACTTCAAGGGGACAATCATGAATCGCTCGTCGCTCGTAAGCGTGTGCGGCGCTCGTGAGCCTGTGCGGTGCGCTACTAATCTCATCAGCAGCCGTGGCCGCTCCCAAGGTCGCCAAGGTGTACTTCAATGATCCTGCTTGGCGGTACACGGCCGTGATTGTCGCGGGTGCCGGAGGGCCCCCGAAGGCGATTGCCATTGTCGCCATGCCGATGCAAGGGACTCTCGTGGGAAACAACCTCGCCACGGTCGTCCTTCAGCCTGAAGCTGGCTCGCGGCATGGCTGGGTCGCCAAGGCCTACGCGAACGCCGAGAAGGCCGACGTCGTCAAGTCCCTCATGGCCAATTTCAGCATCAGCGGGGCCGACGCGCTGGTCTGGACTAAGGACCTGGCACCGAACGCCATGGTTTCAGCCCAGCTTAAGGAGTCCAAGGACTACGACAGCGGGCTCTTGATGACCGACCCGCTCCACGCGGTCGTCACGGCGAGCCCCGCTGGCCCTGAGCTCGTCGCGCTGCTCGCCAGCGTTGGCTACAAAGCTGCGGATGTGTTTATTGACAAGGCCACCGGTCAGTGCACGCGTGGGGCCAAGCTCAACGTGCTCGCCTTTGCGGTTGAGCAGTTTGAAGCGACGCCCAAGGTGACCGAGGCCGACTGGACAAACGCAACCGACCTGGCCTTCAACATCACGACACCGTGCGTGGCGCAGTCTGGCCAGCCTGCGGGAGGGACGGGTAGTGGGTGCGAGCCAAAGGTTGCGTGGACGACGGACGCCGACGGGGGGCCCTTTGTGATCAGCGGTTGGGTTCTCAGCGGAACGCGCGACAAGGTCGTTAGCAATGGCTACAACCACTACTGCGTCTACAAAAACTGCGCGACTTTCAGCCAGCATCGGCGTCGCATCACCACACTGGCGAACTGTGCCCAGGTGACCTGCACGCAGATCCGCACCGTTCGTCGCTGTGTGGAGTTCGCCTGCCCGGCCGGATTTTTTCAGAACAGCAGTCTAGCTTTGCCGCCCGGGTGCCCGGCGATCAACACCTGTAACCCGGGCAACCCATCGTTCGGTGCCGGCGATGAAGTGATCGCCGACTGGGGCCCGCTATGCCCGTGAGTTGGACGCAAAATGCTGCTCATTACATGAGGCGTGCAGTCATCCGGGTTATCTGTCTAGGCGCGGTCTTGTTCGCTTTGGGATGTGCGATCGGCGTGGTTGTTGCACAACTTGCCAATCACCGAGTGCGCACGCACGTGACACAGATCGGCGATCGGACATCTCGACCGAGCTTCAGTGGTGGTCAAGTCGAAGCGGGTCTCAGCGGATTGGGCGGGCTCGTCCGCCCAGACAGGCTTCCCCGAGACAGCACAGCCTACGCACAGACATACTTCTGGAGTTGGCGACGCGAGTGGCTCGGCAAGGGCTTGCTCACAAGAGGCGTAGAGGTTGTCACGAGCCAGCGCGTGAGCTATTCCGAGGCCTTACGTTGGGCGCAGCCTCCGGACGCGACCGTGCTGCCAGCAAGCGTGCCGACGTGGTCTGTCGCTGCGGAAGTTGATCCAGAGTTTGGTCCCGTTGACCTCTGGAGCGAGGTTCGATATGGCTGGCCGTGGCCCATCATCTCATCGCGAACAATGTTTACAGAAGCAACCAGCGAGGAGGCCAAACGCCTGACAACCAAGTATGGCGGCGTCAGCGCCACCGGAGGCGGACTGGCGGAAGGTGCGTTGCACCGCATCCAGCTCTACGGCGGGTTCTACTCGGATTGGTACCAGCGATGGTTTGGACATCCTGAGGGTAAAGTTGGCTTTCTGTCGGGCCGCGTCCTGCTCGGCAACCTCCTCAAATCCGGCGCGTTCTACGCCGTGTTGCTCTACCTGCTTTATCGCGCGGTCGCGATCGTGCCCTGGGCCTGGCGAGCGCCCCGCAAGCTGCGATCGTGGCACCGCCTTGGTCGCGGTCTTTGCGGCGCGTGCGCCTATAACCGCCGCGGGCTCACGCCCGACGCCCCCTGCCCCGAGTGCAACGCCGCCCCGCCGGGCGGACGCTCAGCCCGTGAATACCAGACAACCCTTCGTTCGGAGCCGGAGGCGAGGTGATCGCCGATTGGGGTCCGCTATGCCCGTGAGAACATCGCGCCTCGCAGATTCGCCCCGGCTCATCGCGATCGTCGTCAGCCGCTGCGCAAGCTTCTTGTGTGTCGCCTGCGCGTTCTTGGTCGTCGGCTGCGCGGTTGCCTACGCCATCGGGCTCGTCGGTTACTATCTGGCGGGGCCCAACCGCCCTGCCCGCGGCTCATTCGCGGAGCGACTCGTGCCCGGCCGGTTTGGAATAACAGGCTTCAGGGGCGGTATGAAGACCGCCACTCAGGAGCACGGCTGGCACTGGACGCTCAAAGAAGGGCTGCTCGCCAGCCGCGTAATCTCTACGCCTATGACGCAGGCTCAATTTAATATCGCCACGGCCAACCTCAAGCCCACGGGGCCGCTCAAGCCCGACGTCTCTTACCGCGGTGATGTTCGTATCGTATTATGGCCTCCACCTGCGTGGTCCATCGCCGCCGTCTCCTGTGCAGATGTTCGCGACATCCAAGGCTGGCAGTGGACCAACGAAGTCTTCGGCTGGCCCTGGCCGGTGCTTGGCCGATCACATCTTTTGTGGCCCGCACCTATCGCCGAGCGCCAAAGACGCGAGTTTCTTGAGGCTGAGACAGAGGTAGTAACTCCTACGCTGGAACCCGGCATGGCTCCGTTGAGTGGTATGTTCATCGCGATACACGGAACGCCGAACTGGTACCACCGCCTGTTTGGTTCGCCCAACCGGCCCTTTCCAGGTCGCGTCTTCCTGGGCAACCTGCTCCGCTCTGGCGCGGCTTTGGGCGCGATACTCGCGGCGTTGTGGTACGCGCCGCGCGTAGTTCGCCGATCCGTCCTCACCGTGCGTGGCACTCTGCGGGCCCGCCGCGGGCTCTGCCCCGCCTGCGCCTACTGCCGCAAGGGGCTCGCTGCAGAGGCCCCCTGCCCCGAGTGTGGCAAGCTCGCCCGCGCATGAGAGCCAACTGATGCGGATGCGGCGCTGGGATCGCAACAACACTTGCGATCTCCAATCGCCGTCTGCGTGCTGTCCGCCCGCGCCTTCTTCGCGCGGGCCCTATCGCCCAGGTGCTGGCTTCGCCGGTGCCTTGACATTGACATCGGCCCCCGTCAGGCCAAGCACTGTGGCCAGGAACGTGCGATCATCGAACCCGCGGCCTTCGCTGCTCGCCTCAGCAAACCGCACCACCACCATGTCAAACTGCGGCAGCACGTAAAGCCGCTGCTTGCCCAGCCCCGCCGCCATATAGAGCTTGACGGGCTTGCCGTCGGGCCCGTTGATTGCGCCCATTTGCGCCTCTTGATTCCGTTCGCGCAGCCGGGCCATCAGGCGCTCGCGCGCGGTCTCGCGCTCTTTACTACTGCGCACGTTGCCCGCTTCGTCCTTCGCGGGTTGAGCGCCTCTGCCCCCGCCACCGCCACCGGTATCGGCGAGGCCTGCACCATCACCGCCGCCTGCGCCATCACCTGCGCCATCACCTGCGCCATCACCTGCGCTGTTGCGCAGCCACCATGTCAGCCCGTACGAGGCGTTGGTCTTGCTTGGCACGAAGCACTCGGCCAGCAGCTCTGGTCGCAGCAACTGGCGCTTGACGCCGTCGGCGTCGGTCACGCTCCCGCCGTCAAGCACAAACTGCCCAAACTTGACCCACTCGCGGGCCGTGAGCATGCATCCGCCTGGCAGGTTGGGGTTGCCGGCGCGGTCCTTGCCGATCCGCGCTACGCCGATGCCGATGTCCTTGAAGACCCGCTGCTCCAGGTACGCCCCGGTGGTGGTGATCGCGCCGCCCTTGGCCGCCAGCTTGCGGTTCAGCAGCTCGCAGAACACGTAAAAGTGGCTCGGCCCGTACCGAAACTTTGTCCCCGGCTCAGTCACGCAGCTCAGCCCAAGCGCCGCCTTCGCCAGGTCCGCTGGCTGGTCTACCTTGGTGCGCCCTTCGATGCCCAGCCGCCGCTCACGGTCGCGCGCGCCAACACCCAACAGCCGCGAGCCGCCGCCGCTGCTCAGCACGCCGTCGCCAGACTCCAGGCCAGAGCTCAGGCTCAGCAGCTCGCGCACCGTGACCCTGCTCTTGCGCGGGTCGCTCTTCCACTCCGTCAGCGTCTCGCAGACGCGCTCATCAAGCGTCAGCAGCCCATCTTGCACGGCCATCATCGCCATCACGCCCGTAAAGCTCTTGGTCCCGCTCGCCAACGGGTGCGGCCGCGCCTCGCTCCAACCGTTGTCGTAGCGATCAAAGAGCCTCTTGCCCCCGCGCTGCACGAGTACGGCACGCCCGCCGTACTTGCTCGAATAGTCCGCCGCCGCGTCAAAGCGGGCCCGCTCAACCTCGGGCGTAATGCCCCCTTCGGACTGGCGGTTTGCGGGCTGGCTTGCCGCAGGCTGAACCTGCTGGTGCTGGGCTTGCTTGGGCTGGGCTTGCTTGGGCTTAGCGCTACCGACTGCCGTGGGCGCGAGGGCTAGCAGCGACGAGACCATCACCAAGCATGCCAGAACCAGTGGCGCGTAGATCGTGCGCATCGAGAAGCTCCCGTTCCGCAAGCGAGATCGCTTTGTGCGATGACACTCCCGGCCGCCACTAAACGCTCTCGTTGCCGGCTCATTGCCAGGCCCAGGTTTCGTATTAGGCTCAGAAGCTTGCCAGCACCGGTTTAACTTCCGCGGACCGCGCAGAACCAAACCTGCCAAGTGCCGTGGCATCAGGTGGATGTGCGAAGGCCCGCGCTCGAAGTGTTCGACCGCATCTCTTGCGGGTCGCCTTACGGGCAGCCAGCGGTGAACCGGCTAATAAAGACGATGATGTCGTCGGCGGTGAACTCGCCGTCGTTGCCGGGCACCTGTCCGCTGCCAGCGATGTCGGCACGCGGATCGTTGGTCACGAACCAGCCGATGAAAACGATGATGTCGTCGGCCGTCAGCTCGCCATCGGGCCCGACCTGCTGCCCGGCACCTGCGACGTCTGATGAGCCGCACTGGCGGAGCGCAAACGCGGGCCAGAAGCCGCCAGTCAGGGTGAAGCCGCCGCCAATGGAGGGCCCGCTAGCGTCGGCCTGCCCGATCGTGCCTGAGAGCGTAAAGCTTCCGCCGGTGGACGTCCCGCCGCCGCTGTCGATGGTGAACCAGTTGATGGCGAGCTGCGCCTGGGCCGCGCCAGCGGTCGCTCCGGCGACGACGGCAGCGATCAGCAGCGTGCGCGCAGAGACCAAAGAGCTGATTCGTGCGTTCGTCTGGGCCATGGGTCACACCTCGCCAACAGTCTAATGGCTTAGACGCGCGACCGCAAGCGAAATTCTGGCAAGTTTTCCGGGCCCCCCCGAGGCGAGCCCGTACATGGACCAAAAGCTCGGTTCTCGGCCCTCAGCCGGCACCCAGCCCGGCACCCAGCCCGGCGCCCACGTCACCCACGGCCCCCGTAGCGAAGCACCAGCCCCCGCCGCCGGTTGCCCGCATAAACTCCGCCCGCCGGTGAGGTGGCTGAGCGGTTGAAAGCAGCAGACTTGAAATCTGCCATGGGCCTCGGTCCATCGGGAGTTCGAATCTCCCCCTCACCGCTTGGCCTTGAACAGCCCGTGCGTCCGCACGACACGCCTCGCGCGTGCACACACGCCCCGCGCGTATTCTCGCGTGCTCACACGCCCCGCGTGCTCTCAAGCGCGGTCAAGGGTGGGCACCCATACTCCCGCGCGCTCAAGGGTGGGCATCGCCCGTTTGCACAAGCTTGATCTTCTTCCACGCCCCGCGCCAGAAGCGGTACCCGGCCCAGAGCCCAAACACGATGATGTACACCGCCGCCGCGATCCACGGGCCCACGGCCCCAAGCCCCGGCAGCGCGTGCACCATCACCAGCCCCAGCCCGATGATCAGAGTCCAAGCCAAGATCATCGTCACCACCCCGGGCACCACCGTGTCACCCGCCCCGCGCAGCGCCCCGACCAGTGAGATTCCCAGCGCGTCAAAGAGCTGGAAGCACGCCGCCACCACCATGATCCACGACCCGATCCGCACGATCTCCGCCGTCGTCGCCGGGTCGGTCCGCTCATCGATCAACAGCCCCACCAGCGGCTCGCGGAAGACGGCCATCACCAGCGCGCAGCACGCCATGTAGCCCATCGCCAGCTTCACGCCCAGCCACGCCCGCCGCGCCGCCAGCTCAGGGTCGCCAGCGCCCATCGCCTTCCCCACCATCGCCGTGATCGCAAAGCTGATCCCCACCGCCGGCATAAAGCTCATGTGCATGTACCGCAGCACAATCCAGCTCGCGGCGTTGTGGTTGATCCCAAAGCTGCCCACCAGTCCCGACATAAATAGCGCCCAGCAGATCATCTCGTTGCCGTGCATCAGCGCCGGCGCCCACCCCGCCTTGAACAGCTCTTTCAATCGCACCACGCTGGGGCGCCACGCGCCGCGCGTGCCAAGCTCAGCGTTCAGCCGCGGGCCCAAGAAAAGGCACAGCGGGATCACCAGCTCGACCGCCGTCCCGATGACCGTCGCGATCGCCGCACCCTGCACGCCCAGCTTTGGCACTCCCAGCGGCTCGCTGCCGTAGATCAGCAGGTAGTTTGCGACCAGGTTAGTCAGGTTCCCCGCGATCGCTGCCACCAGCACGACCCGCGGGCGGTGCAGCCCGTAGAAGAACTGCGACAGCGTCCGCGCGCACATCGTGATCACCGCGCCGTACAGCAGTACCTGCCCGTAGTCCGCTGCCAGCGCGATCATCCGCCCATCGACCGGACTGACCGCCCCGTCAGCCCCGCGCGTTGACAGCAGCGCCGACTGGAACCGCAAGAACGGCTCATACCACACCGCCAGCGGCACCAGTATCAGCGCCCACAACCCCGACAGCCACAGCGCGTTCCACGCGTACGCCGGTGCCTTTTGCGCCTGGCCCGCGCCAAGATGCTGGCTCACAAACGTGTTGACCATCCCCGTAACGCCCATCGCAATCGACAGCGCCGTCCATGCCCACACCCCGCCGTTGCCCGCCGCCGCCACGTACACCGGGTCCGCCGGCGTGATCCTCGAAACCATCAACGTGTCCACGAACTGCATGACCGTGTAGCTGGTCATCGTCGCAATCGACGGCGCCGCGATCGCCAGCAGGTCTCGCAGCGGGCGCTCGACCGCCGCCCCGACTGGTTTGACCGCTGGCACACTCATCCAACACCCCTTGCCCACGCCCGCACACCAGCCACGCCCGCACACCAGCCACGCCGCGCCGCGCTTTCACGCGAGCCCAGATGCTACGCACCGAGCCCCGCGCGTCCTAGCCCTAGGCGCTCGCTGCGCGCAACAAACAGGCCCGCCCCCACGCCGGGAGCGGGCCCTTGTTTGGTAAACCAGCAAAGCACAAACCTCGCGAGCCAAGCTAGGCAGGCCGAGCCTTACCGGCTCCTGAGCAGGTCGCGGATCTCCGCCAGCAGCACCTGGTCCTTCGTCGGCGGGGGCGGGAGGGCCGGCGCCGCCACGGGCGCGGCCTCAAACCGCCTCTTCGCCTCGTTGAACGCCTTGATCACCAGGAACAGCACGAACGCCAGGATCAAGAAGTTGATCGAGACGGTTACGAAGTTGCCCCACGCCAGCACGGCGCCGGCCTTGCGCGCGTCCTCAAGCCCAAGCCCGCTCTTGACCGCGTCGCTCAGCGGGAAGTACAGGTTCTTGAAGTCCACGTCACCTACCACCTTGCCCACAACGGGCATGATGATGTCACTGATCATCGAATCGACGATCTTCCCAAATGCACCGCCGATGATCACGCCAACGGCCATGTCAAGCACGTTGCCCTTGAGCGCGAACGCCTTGAACTCAGCGACAAACCCCATATCCAGCTCCTTTGCAGTGCGCGACGCCCCGAGGCCCGCCGCACGAGGTGAGAACAATCAGAACGTGAACGCGATGGTCACGAAGTAGTCAAGGTCGTTCTTGTTCGCAGGCTTCTGCGTCGTGTGGTCGTAGCGGTTGGTCGCGCCCAGCTTCAGCAGCATGTTCAGCTCAGGATCAACCACCACCTCCAGCCCCCCGCTCGTTACGTGCCGGTACTCGGGCCAGTCCTTCAGCGAGGGGTACAGGTCAAAGGTGATGAACCCGCTGGTCCGCTGCGAGAACTTGTGCTTGAGGTCAAAGCCAAGGTCCAGCTCGGTGTTCCACTCTTCCTTCGCCAGCTTGCCGGTCTCGTACGAGCCGCCCAAGCCCACACGCAGCTTGAACATCGTCGTCTCGCTCTCGATCACCGTGTACGACGGGCCAGCGAACGCCGACCACCGCCACTGCCAGGGCTGAAACTCGTCGTACTCGGCCTTGACGATCCCGAAAAACCCCCATGGCTTGGTCAGAACCCAGTCGTTCCGCAGGCTCGCCTCGCCGCGGCTCTTGGTTGTCTTGTCCTCGCTCCGCCCCAGCGAGTACGAAGCGCTCGCCACCGTCGTCATGTCCGCGGCCTCGCGCGTGGTCCCCAGCGCGGCACGCGCGTTGAGGCTCTGGCTGTTGCCCTCAGACCCGTTCAAACCCAGCTCTACCGAACGCTTCCAGCCGCGCCAGAAGTTAGCCGTGTCCGTGCTCTGGATCTTCGCCGGAGGTGCTGCCGCCGGCCTATTCTGCAAAGAAGCCGCCATCGCGACCGCCTCGGCCGTGTTGAGCGCCAGCGTCCCAGCGCCGACCTCTGCCCGGGCCGCATCGGCCAGGCCTATCAACGCCAGCAGTCCTGTCGTCCCGATCTTCGCCGCCGTCGAGTTGCTCATCGATCGTTCGCTTTCTTCAGAGTGGTTGTTCGGTCTGTGGTGAGATAGCCGCGAGTATAACCGCGCGATAGCCCACTCGCCTGGGTGTCGGGCAAGAAGGAAAACTTCCGGCTTTTACTATCTTAAGTTCAGGGCCTGCGGACGCGTACGTTCCGCCGCCCTTGGCCGTCATCAACGGGGTCTGAGCCCACGTTTGAAGCCCACGCTGAGCCCGCGCGAACCTGTGCCGAACGAGGCGCTCTTGTGCCGCCACGCCCAAGCGCCCTTGCCAACATCACCGGCAACCCGAGGGTCACCAGCAGCACCACCCGGAACAGTAGGTACACCACCAGCAGCGCGATTGCCACCGGCACCGCCACCGCGATCACCGCCACCAGCATTACGAAGATCGCCAGCCCCGCCAGCCGCCGCAAAACCAGACTGCCACCACCACCACCACCACCTCTGCCGCCACGTCCACCACCAGGGCCACCGCCAACAGCGCGGCGAGCACCACCCGGGCCGTCACCGGTCCAGCCTTCATCCGCACGACCTGTCATTACGCTCGGCAACATCACGCTGCGCCCAACCACACCCCACGCCCCACGATCGACGGCCAGGACACCGATGGCCCGGCAACGTCGCTTATGGCTGCTGCGGTCAGGCTCTGACCAGGTTCGCGGCTCCACCGTTCACCAGGCCCGGCCGTCGATCACAGGGCGTGAGCCGTCATTCTAGCGCCAGCCCCCGGCCTACGCCCGCACCCGCATCACCACCAGCGTGATGTCATCGGTGTTCATCCGCACCCCGGCAAACTGGCGGATCGACCACATCACGTGCTCGATCAGATTCCCGGCCGTGATCTCAGGATCGTCGCGCAGCTTGTCACGCACCAGCTCGACCGCCCGCTGGCGTGTGAAGCGCTGACCGGCAAAGTCTGTCGCATCCGTCAGGCCGTCGGTGTAGACCACCAGCACATCGTCGGTCCGCAGCTTCTCACGCCCGACGCCGTAGACCTGCTCGCCATCAAGCCCCAGCGCCATGTCGTAGGTGCTCAGCTCGAGCAGCTCGTGGGCCATTCCCCCGCCATGCTCGGGGCCCGCGCGCCTGAACAGCAGCGCCGGGTCGTGCCCCGCGGCGGTGTACGTCAGCGTCAGCGTATCGGGGCAGACCAGCGCGCTCCACAGCGTGATGAACTCGCTCTCGAGCGTGTCGCGCATCGCCGCGTGGTTGACCCGCCTGATGACCTCGTTCAGCGGCAGCCCAAGCCCGGCGTACGCGCGCAAGCTGGCCCGCACCGCCGACATGATCAGCGCCGCCGGCACGCCCTTGCCTACCACGTCACCGGCCGCCACCGCCAGCTTGCCGGCGCAGTCAAACAGGTCGTAGAAGTCGCCCCCGAGCTGGAAGCTGGGCACGTAGCGCGCCGCCAGGTCAAAGCGCTGAAACTTGGGCAGAAAGCGTGGCAGCATCCGCTGCTGCACGTCCGCCGCCAGCTTCAGCTGCCGCCGCATCGCCTCGTCCTGCTGCCGCAGGTGCCGCAAGCGCGAGTGGGCCAGCGCCATCGCGGCGTGGTCAGCAATCGACCGCAGCAGGTGCCGCTGATTCTCCGTAAATTCTCTCGCGCGCCGCCCGTACAGCCGCATTAGCCCCGCGCTGCGACCGGCGAAGATCAGCCCCGTACTCAGCAGGCTTCCCACGCCCTCGGCCTGGGCGCGGCTCTTGTCGGCGATCCGCGCGTCAGTCGCCACGTCCGCCACGCTCACCACCTCGCCCCCCAGCGCGCGGGCCCGAAGCTGGCCGTCGATCGAGAGCGGGTTGTCATCACTGAGCCACCGCGCCGAGAGGTTCCGCACAGCCCGGTGCTTCAGCTCGCCCGCGCCGGCGCCCGTCGCGCCACCGACTTGGTCCTCAATCACGCTGATCGACCCCGCGTCCATCCCCAGCACGTCCAGCGCCAGATCAAGCGCGGCCTGCAGCAGGCGGTCGGGGTCGTCTACCTTCACAAGCAGGCTTGAGAGCCGGTATAGCGCGTCGAGCGCATCGATCCGCTGCCGCAGAGTCAGCGCGCCCTCGACGTACTCAACCGCTGTCGACGCCAGGATCGTCACCGCGCGCTCAAGCGCTCGGCGCTGCGCGGGGTCGTCATCACCCCAGCCCGCTGGCAGCACGATGCTCCCTACGTCACCGGCGCTTGATCGCAGCGGCACCACGAACAGCTCGACCCCCGCGGGCACGCTCGCGCCAACCAGCCCGTACGCCCGCACCATCCCTGCCTGCGCCTCCAGCACGCCCCACCGCGCCTCGCCCTCACCCGGGACGATCACCTGGCCATCGGCGTTGCGCAGCCACACCGGCACGCCGGTCAGGCGCGAGAGCTCGTCGCACATTCGCGCCACTGACCCGTCAGTCAGAAACTCGCGCAGCGACAGAGACGCACCCTCGGGAGGGCCATCACCACTCAAGATCCGCGGCTCACCGCTCTGCACGCGCACAGGTCTCCGTGGCACCAGTCCAAGGGCGGCCGCGGCACCACCAACAGCTCCACGGGCCCCACCCGTCGTATCGGCTTGATCTACGCCGCCCGCCATCGCTTCTAAACCCCTCCGGCCAGCCCGGGATTACCCAAAGCCCCAAACTCATCACCAAGACGCGTCTGGCAGTCCATCGACTACCCCGCCCAGACTGCTCGAGTTCGTTGCCGGATGGTAAACAGATTCCAAACCGATCAGACCTAGAGCCTCACCTGACAGGATCACTGCCGTGTTGGAGTAAGGCCCTGGTCTCCACACATTGTCCACAGGATATCCATACTTTTGACCATGATCGGACCATGATCGGCACAGTTGACTGGCCACCGAATCAGCACGTCCGACTTTGACCCTTCGCCCCACCTCAGCCCGAGGTGCCGACCTTTGCCGGCATCAGCGGCAGCGGGGCAACGGGTGACTGCACGCCAGTGCGCGGCTCGGGGCCTTGCGGGTAGGCGACGCGTCCGTGGTGGATGCTGGCCAGCGCCTTGGCCACGGTCACGACGATCGTGTTCAGCTCGCGCATCGTCAGCTCGCACTGGTCAAACTGCCCGTCGTGCAGGCGTTTGTCGGCGATGGCGCGGACCATCTGCTCGATCTTGATGGCACTGGGCTCGGCCATTGCGCGTGCCGCACCTTCGGCGGCGTCGCAGATCATCACCACCGCGACCTCTTTGGTGCGCGGCTTGGGGCCCGGGTAGCGGTACTGCCGTTCATCGGGTCGCCCCGGCCCGGCCCCGCCTAGGCGGCTGTTCTCGTCGTGCAGCTTGCAGGCGCGGTGGTAGAAGTACTCGACGACGGTGCTGCCGTGGTGGGCCTCGATAAAGTGCCACAGCGGGCGCGGGACGTGGTGCTCTCGCGCGAGCTCTAGCCCGTCGGCGACGTGGCTGACGATCATCAGCAGGCTCACCGACGGCGCGAGCTTGTCGTGGCGGTTGATGCCGGCCTGGTTCTCAACGAACATCTCCGGGCGGTTCATCTTGCCCACATCGTGGTACAGCGCGCCGACGTAGGCCTGGAGCCCGTCGGCCCCGATGGCCAGGCTGGCCTGCTCGGCCAGGCTCGCGACGTTCATGCTGTGGGCCCATGTGCCCGGGGCGCGCTGCTGAAGCTGGCGGAGCAGCGGGCGGGCCGGGTCGCGCAGCTCGATCAGGCTCAGCGGCGTGAGGACCCCGAAGGCCCGTTCAATGCTCGGCAGCAGCCCCAGCACCAAAAAGCATGACAGCAGCACGCCGGCGCCGGTGCTCAGCGCGTCAAGGGTGATCTGCGCGATGCTCGCCTGCGTCATCGGCAGACGGAGCTGGTCGACCACGATCGCCACGCACGTAAGCAAGAGGCCCGCGATCAGGCCCGCGCGGATCAGCGAGGCACGGTGCCGAAGGTCGCGCATCTGCCAGACCACCAAGCCCACGCCCGCGAGCGGGACGAGCACGGCGATCGCGGGCAAGCGCAGCACGAGGCTGGCGGTGATGCCAACCAAGCTCGCCACCGCGAGGGCCGTCCGGCGTTCATAGGCGACCACCAGCACCGCCGCGACCATCACGGCAGGGACGGCGGCGGCGGCCAGCAAGGCCCGCGGCTCAATCAGCGCGATGGCGCACGAGAGCCCGATGGCCCCGCACACCAGCACGCAGAGGCTTGCCACGCGGCGCGGGCGGGCCATTGTCGCCGGGGCATACGTCGCCAGGTAAGCACCAAGGCCCATCGCCGTCAGCACGCCCAGCACCAGCCAACTGGCCATCTCAGTAAGGCGTTGGTGCGGCGGGCCGTTGCGCCAGAAGGCCTGCGCCTCGGCCCGGGCCAGCTCGAGGCGTCCAGAATCTATGACCTCGCCGCGCGTATAGATGACCTCGCCTGCATCAATCTTGGCCAGCGTGGGCGTGACGGCGTTCGCGGCGTCTTCAGCCCGCTGCGCGGTGGCCAGGCGGTCAAGGCGGAACGTTGGCTTTGCGCCTGAGGTGACGCGGGCCACGACGGCCTCAAGCTCTTCACCAGCAAAGCCCGCGCTAACGGCCAGCACGCGGACCTGCGCGTCGAAGCGCCGTCCGGCGGCGTTGATCAGCTCGGCCCCACGCAGCGCGACACTGGGGGTCCCTTCGATGACCAGCTCGAGCCGGTCACTGCCGCTGAGGGTCTGCTGCTGGAAGCTCTCGCTGTCGAGGATCGGGGTCATACGCAGCATCTCGGCCAGGCGCTCGCTGCGACGGCGCCACGAGGGGCTGATCTGCCCGCCCTCGGCCTGGCGGCGGATGACCGCGAAGCTCTCAGGCGTAAGCGCGAAGCGCTCACGAACCTTGGCGTCCACATCGCCGAGCGTCGGTGTGTCGGCCAGAGCGATGGGCAAGTTGCGCACGCTTTTGGCCAGTTCATCAAGCTGGGCGCCATCGCCCACGAGCACTTTGGGCGAGCCCTGGCGGGCCTGCTGACGCTGGGCCTCGGTGGTGATCGGGTCGGCCACCTGGACCCGCACGCGGGCGACGTGCGTGTGGTCCATCACTTGGCCCACGCCCAGCAGCGGGGTGCGGGCCATCGCGAGCATGACTACGCCAAGGACCGCGCCGGTGACCAGCAGCGCGATAATCGCCCAGGCGGTCGCGGGTGAGCCGACGATCCAGCCGACCAAACTGTTGCCGGTGCGGTTGCCGGTGCGGTTGCCCGAGCCGTTGCCCGCGCCGTTGCCATCGCGGTTGCTCGCGCGGCTGCCAGCGGGCTGGTCAAAGCGAGAGCCACTGGCCTGCGCGCTGAGGCCTGCGGGGCTTGAGCCGTGGGATTGGTCGGAGTAATCAGGTTGGAACGGCGCGGGGCTCATAGAGGCCAAAGAGGTCATCAAACCCGAGGGATCATGCACTGGTCATCGGGCCCTTTGAGTCCGGGCTTTGGGGCAAAGTTCTCGGACGGGCCGGACGGGACTTTGGGGTCGCGCTAGATCTTGCGCCGGCCGCTGAGGCGGTTTCTGCGGCGGCCTCTGCCCTGCCGTAAGCCTCGACGATCTTCTGGACAATCGGGTTGCGGACGATGTCTGACTCATCGAAGGCGCACATCGCCACGCCCTCGACGCGGCGCAGGACGCCGATGGCGTGCTTGAGGCCTGAACCCTCGGTCTCGGGCAGGTCGGTCTGGGTCGGGTCGCCGGTGACGATGACCTTGCTGCCCGCGCCCATGCGGGTCAGGAACATCTTCATCTGCGTGCGGGTGGTGTTCTGGGCCTCGTCAAGGATGATGACCGAGCGGTTGAGCGTCCGCCCGCGCATGAACGCGAGCGGGACGATCTCGATCACATCGCTGGCGACGAACCGGCTCAGCGTCCCGTAGTCGATCATGTCGCTGAGGGCATCCAGCAGCGGTCGCAGGTACGGATTAACCTTCGCTTGCAGGTCACCGGGGAGGAACCCGAGCTTCTCGCCGGCCTCGACCGCCGGGCGGCACAGGATCAGCTTCTTGGCGTGCCCGCTCTTGAGCATGTGGACGGCGGCGGCGACCGCGAGGTACGTTTTGCCCGTGCCCGCAGGCCCGATGCCGAAGATCACGTCGCTGTCGCGGATCGCGTCGAGGTAGACCTG
Source organism: Phycisphaerales bacterium PN19_bin_20 (assembly GCA_021173225.1). Classification (GTDB taxonomy): domain Bacteria; phylum Planctomycetota; class Phycisphaerae; order Phycisphaerales; family UBA1924; genus JAJTGZ01. Next base: position 65,170 of record JAJOLK010000013.1, read on the forward strand.
CTGGTTGATGGTCTTGGCCCGCAGCGGCTGCCCGGCGGCGTAGACGTTGAGCTGGTCGGTCCACAGCGGGCCGCTGGGGGCAGTAAACGCCCCGAGCCCAGCGAGCCCGACAACCGCGTCGCGCCCGTCTGCCGCTGCGAGTGCTTGGCCGATCAGCTCATGAACTTGGTTGCGTGAGAGGCTCTGGCCCTGCTGGGCGGCCTGAACCATCTGGGCGATCACGTCTCGCCCGGCGAGCACGGCAGGCCGCTCGCCAAGCAGGCGGATCTCGCCGTCACGCGTGACGGTGCGAACACCCAGGGCCTCTCGGACCAGCTTGAGGTTACGATCACCGGGGCCAAAGGCCGTCGCCCGCTCAGCCCCTTGGGGAACATGTATGGACACTTCCAAAGCACAGGCACCTGTCTCACCGAGGGTTTCGCAGGCACACGGCCCGCACACCCAAGGCTCAGTCGCTGAACTCCGGGCTGATTCTAATCACCTGGCGGGCGCGGCGCGGGCCGAGAGGGCCGAAGCGGTGGGAGGTGTTTGTACCCATGTGGGGGATGGGCGATTTTGCGGTCGGTCGGTCGCGATTGGTGTTTGTAAGTGGCCTTTGGGGCCCAGAAATGCGGTCAAGAGCGTGGTGGCGGGCGTGCTGACGGTGCTGTTGGCGGCTGTGTTGTTGCCGGCGGGGTGTGGCGGTGCGGGCGGCACGCGCGTGCCCGCGCGAGTGTTGGCGCTGGCGGCTGGATCGGTGATCGAGGCGCGGGTCGCTGGCGACTGGGATGATGTAGACGCCGCGCTTGAGCCCGGGCTCGAGCGGGCCGAGCTTGCAACGCTGACCACTGAGCGCAGCGACGACCGGCGCGCGTGGGAGCTTGTGAACATCGCGGGTGTGTCTGGCCGTCTAATGGTCATGCGCGATGTGGGTGGCGGGCGTGATGCGCGCGGGTGCGAGCAGTTTACGCTGACCGCGAGTATGCCAGGGCCCGAGGGCAACGAGCAGGCGTACCGGCTGGTGACGCGGATGGCCGAGCGCTTGGAGCAGCTTGCGGGCGTTGAGTGGGCACCGATGAGGTGATCACGCGAGCGTGAACTGCTTTAGCGGGCCGTTGACTGTGAGCGTTAAGTGCTGCAGCAGGCTTGTAAAAGCCGGTGTTCATGAGGGCCGTTAGGCGCGACTCGGGCACTGGAAGTTGAACGGCGCGGAGAAGCTCAGCGCGGTCCTTCGTTGGTCGGACGACCAATGAGACCAGCATCAGGCCTGACTCGTGATCTGGTCCCCTCACGCCGCGTCGCGCCCCCGCTGACAGAGGCTTGGCGCGAAGGGCAAGAGATGTGCGGCCCGTTGGATCGCGAAGCGTCCTTCGAGGCCGGCGTGCCGGGTGCCCGTGGGCACGGCGACCCCCTCACCATCGAACGTCCCGCCTTGCTTGACGCTGTCCCCGTCTTGCACGTTTAGCACCAAAGTCCTTGCCGATCTTCGGCTTGGAGAGCCCAACTCGCACGTCGTCGCCAAGTGCTCCGGCATCATCACCCTTGATCTCCACCTTGCGTAAGGCGAGAGCAGAACTTTCAGCTTGTGGAGGGCGTTTGGCCACTAGCTTCCCGCCATTGTTGGCGGCCGAAACGACTATGCGCCGCCGGGGCCGGGTGGATCGACCGCGCATGCCCTACACGTACTAAGCTCTCCCCCAATGGGAGCGAATCCGCAGGCCGTTCGAGTCGTTGAGTCGCCGCGTTTCACCGCGCTGGTGGTCGGCGTGATCCTGCTCAACGCCGCCCTGATCGGCGCGAGCACGTACAGCTCCGCTTCGTGGATCGTCGTGGGCGAGTGGACCTGCATCGCCTTCTTCGTCGTCGAGATCGCGGTCCGCTTCGCCGCCGCTACCAGCACCCGCGCGTACTTCAAGGATGGCTGGAACGTCTTTGACCTTGTGCTGGTCATCTCGGCATTCATCCCCGCCAGCGGGATGCTGCTGCCGATGCTGCGAGTGCTGCGCGTCTTCCGGGTCCTGCGGCTTGTCAAGGCCGTGCCCGAGCTGCGGCTGATTGTCAGCGTGCTGACGCGCAGCGTCGCGAGCATGAAGCACATCGGGCTGCTCGCGGGCGTGCTCTTCTACACCTACGCCGTCATCGGCGTCAAGCTCTTCGGGCAAGAGGGCAGCCCGCTGCGGGCCGAGTACGGCACCATTCACGAGGCGCTCTTCACGCTCTTTCGCGTCCTTACCGGCGACAACTGGTCTGACCTGCGCTACAAGGCCAGCAGCGCCGAGGCGCTCGCCGCAGGGCAGGCACTGGGCCCGGGCATCACCGCCTTCCACGTCACGTGGATCATCTTCAGCACCTTCATCCTCATCAACCTGATCGTCGGCGCGATCGTCAACAACTACCAGCAGGTCCAGGACATCGAGCAGGCCAAGAGCGTGGACATCTCCGATCAGCGGCTCGAAGTGCTGGTCAAAGAACTGCAACAGCTGCTCGAGGCACGCAAGCACCGCGGCTGATCGCGGCCCAACGCGAGTTCAGCGCGAGCGTAGTGCGAGTTCAGCGCGATACGGCACCTTGCACCGCGCCGTCGGCAAACGGCGCAACTGGCTCTTGACTCAGCGCCGACTCAATCAGCCGCACCAAACGCCGCTGCGTGGTCGCGTCGGTACGAATCGCAACGCGGTATCCCCCGGCGATGCCCTGGCGGTCGAGCGTCGGGTCGGTCGCTGGCGCGAGCAAGCGGACGCCGTCGGGGCTCAGCCGTCGCGTCGGGCGTGTGACGCGCTCGACGACCGCGACCACGCGCAGTGTGAAGGGGCCGTCCGAGCGCGTGAGATCAAAGCTCGTATCGTCGGCGGCGAACGCGGCCTCGGGCGCACCGGCGGGGCGAAGCATGACCGTGACCAGCCGGCGCTGATTCTGGATCACGTCTTCCACCAGCCCGTCGGTCCTCGGCGCCCACGGCCGCGCGAGCCCCTCGGTCGCCCGTGGGAAGGTCGTCAGCACGCCCAGCGGCGCGTCGATGCGGTCGAGCGTGAAGCCCTCTTCGCGCAGCACCTCGCGTGCGGCCTGAAACGCCAGCACGCCGCGGCCTGCGAGGATCGACAGCTCTGCAAAGCGAGCGCTGTCCTCGCCCTCGCCTGGGGTCATTGATGCAATCTGCGTCTCGCCACTCTCTCTACGGTCTCCAGTGCCGCCAGTGCCGCCAGTGCCGCCAGTGCCGCCAGTGCCGCCAGTGCCGCATGCCCAGAGGATCACGCACAGCGGCAGGCCCGCCAGCAGCGTGAGCGCAGTTCGGTTCGCGCAGCGGCACGAGGCGAGCAGGGCCCACAGACGGGCATGGTGGGAGGCGTGTTTGGTGGCGTCACGCGGCATGTGCAACGCTAGCGGGTCCAGAGCGACGGCGTGCTTCACCGCGCGCGTCAGGCACCCATGATCGCCGCCACCCGGGCGATCTCATCGCACGCCGCGCGAACGTGAAGCTCACTGGCAAGCGTGCTGCCCACGCACAAGCGCAGAACAAACGCGCCCGGACGGCGCGGGTCGGCCCTCGGCAGCGTCGTGTGTGAGAGCAGCATCCGCCCGCTGGCGTTGAGCGACTCCAGCAATGCGCGCGACCGCGCGTCGGCCTGCACAGGCGTCTCGCCCGCGCGCGGGGCCATCGCAAAGACCACCAGCGGGCTTGATGGATCGCGCGGCGCACAAACCTCAAGCCAGGGGCACGCGCCGATGAGCTCTTGCGCGAGGCCCGCCAGGCGCAGGTGCTCGCGGATGTAGCCGCGCAGCCCACTGAGCCCGTAGTGCCGCAGCACGAGCCAGAGTTTGAGCGCCCTGAACCTTCGCCCCAGCGGGACGCCCCAGTCGCGGTAGTCGATGACCTCGCCGGCGCTCTGCCCGGTCCGCAGATACTCGGGCGTGACCGACAGCGCACCGATGAGCGCGGCCTTGTCACTGGTCCACAGCACGTCGCAGTCAAAGTTGACCAGCAGCCACTTGTGCGGGTTGAAGCACAGGCTGTCGGCGCGCGCAACGCCCGCGCAGCGTGCCCGCAGCTCGGGGCAGATCCACGCCGCCCCGGCGAGCGCCGCGTCAACGTGCAGCCAAGGCCGCGGTGTGCCGTCGGCGGCGTCCAGCACGCTGGCGATGCGCGTCAGGTCGTCAAAGGCCATCGTGCCGGTGCTGCCAAGGGTCGCGCAGCAGAACATCGGCGTGCGCCCTTCGCGAACATCTTGCGCCACCAGCCGCGCCAGCGCGCCCGTGTCGAGGGCGTGGTCCGGGCCCGCGGGCACCAGTCGCAGGTGCGTGCGGTCGTCGGCACTCTCAGCCAAGCCCGCGATCATCGCGGCCTTGAGCACGCTGGAGTGCGCCTGCTCGCTGGTGTAAAGGGTCGGGACGCCCGGTTTGCCCGCCGCACGCCAGCGCTGCCGCGCCGCCAGAAGCGCGCACAGCGTCGCCTCACTGGCGGTACCTTGGATGACCCCGCCGCCGGTCGCGATGCCAGCGACAAGCCCGGCGCCAATCCCAGCGCCACCGCCAGCGGCAAAATTAGCACGCGAGTCGAACGCCTCTGGCAGATCCAGCGCCTCGCGCAGCCAATCCAGCACCCGCGTCTCCAGCTCGGTGGCGGCGGGGCTGGTCGCCCAGAGCATTCCGTTGACGCCCAGCCCGGCACTTAGCAGCTCGCCGAGCACCGCCGGGGCGCTGGCGTTGGCAGGGAAGTACGCGTAAAAGTCGGGCGACTGCCAGTGCGTCAGCGCCGGCACGAGCATCCGCTGCACATCATTGAGCACATCGGCCCAGGGCTCGGGTACCTCGGGGGCGTGCGCCGGCAGTGCGGCCAGCAGCTCGCCGGGCCGCACGCGCGAACGCACGGGCAAACGCGTGGCCAGACGTTCGGGCGCACCTCTACTGGTCGATTGTGCGTTTGCACCAGCGGGCGCGTCGAGCTGACCCGCCCGCGCACCAAGCCCCTGCCAATACCCCACCAGCATCGCCAGCACGTCGCGCCCGGCGGCGTCAAAGGCCTCCGCGCTCATGTGCGGCACGCCCGACTCATCACCCGGAAGCTTGATCGGCATGGCCGATCGTTGGCCGCGTCCGCGCGCTTAGAAGAGCTTGACCGGCGCTCGCCCCTGCTGGCCCCTGCTCTACCGGCGCTCGCCTCGCTGGTCCTTGCTTCATCGACGCGGGGCACGCGTCGGCCGCGCATGAAAACGCCCCGCACGTGCGCAGGGCGTTGTGTGAGGTGAAGTGAAGTGTCCGGAAGGACCTTACTCGTCACGGGCGATACGGCGGAGGGTCTTGTACATCTCGACGAACCACTCGTCAGTGATCCCGTCCTCGCCAACGCCCGGGAACTGGAGCATGAAGCGGAAGTTGGGGTTGACCTTGACCTGCTTCTGGAGCTCTTCGAGGGCCCGGCGGGCGATACCAACCTCGCGGTTGCGCTCGGTGCGATTCTGCTCACCACGGAGCGACTGGGCCGCCTGGAACGACAGCCGGAAGCGCTCACCCAACGACCCGACCGACTTCTCGATCTGGTGCATCTTGCGCATCCCGTTGTCAATAAAGTCGCTGGCCTTCTGCCCGACCAGCTCGTACTCGTTGATGTCCATGACACTCATCAGCTCGGGAAAGCTCGCCGCCACGCCACGGGCAAACTTGACGCGTACGGCGTCGACGGCGTTGAGGGTCAGGATCTGCCCGGGCGGGTTAAGCTTGATGCTCCCGCTGGTGTAATCCTGGAAGAACTCGACGTTGCCGAACTCGTCAACGTTGGCGCTCAGCGGCTCCTGGATCTGCATCGACCGCATGACGCGGTAGTCGCGCCCGCCGGCGCGCGAGGCCCGCTCCATCTGTGCCAGCACGCGCTCAAGCCCGACGCCCTTCATGGCCACCAGATTCCCGCTCCAACCGGTGCACGCGCCGATGTTGCCCTCGGGGGTCATGTAGAACTCGTTGAGCGTCCAAGGGCTCATCGCCGCACAAGAGATCGCCGAGGTGACCCAGCCGACGGTCCGGAACTCCTTCTCGTACTCGTTGTCGAACAGGTCCTGGAAGGGCTGCATCTCCGCCAAGAGGCCGCCGCCGCTGTTAATCTTGATGACCACCACATCGACCTTGTCTTCCTTGAGCATCGGGATCGCGGCCTTGAACGCGGAGGCCGAAATCGTCAGGCCCACCATGTCGCCGACCAGACCCTTCCAGTCTGGTGGGGGGCCAAAGTGCAGCATCGCCACACGCGTCGCGCGGCCCGTGATGGCACGCTTGGCCAAGTCGTCCTTCTTCTCGTCCTTCTTCCCGTCCGTGCTTGCCTCGGCCTTGACCGCGTCGGCGGGCTTGGCCTCGACGGGCTTAGTTGCCTCTGCGGGCTTGGCCTCGTCCTTCTTCGCCTCGGGCTTGGCCTCAGGCTTGGCCGCATCGGCGGGCTTGCTGCGGACGAGCTTGGCGACGTCTTCAGCCGAGAAGACCTCTGCGGCGGACTTGCCGTCGATCTTAAAGTAGACGAACCCCGACTCTTGCCGGACAAGCTCGCCCTTGAGCACACGCCCGTCCTTCAAGTGCAGCTCGTCGCCAATCGCCACGCCGGCCAGCGCCATCAGCGCAAGCCCCGCGACCATGCCCACCAGCCTGCCAGCGGGACGCCCGGCGGTACGGGCATCTTTCCGAGGCGGGGTTGAAGCACCATGGCCCAAGTTGCCCAGCCCCATCTTGCCGACGCTTGCCTTTGTCATCTTGTTGCTCCGTGCTGGCCACCACTAAGGGGCCGAGCGTTCCAGTGTGATTTACTCTTACATGCTTTGCCCGGCAGGACGCTTCGGTGCCGGGTCATGTGACTAATTCTGCCGTCCGCGGACTGTTGCACGCCGCCCGGGCGCCTTGCAGGGCTGAACGGGTCGGAGCGGGTTGAGCTCTCGATCATCGCCGGGGGCGGTCCATGCGGATCTCCAGGTCGATCTGCGCCAGCCGCGCACGCTGGGCGTCAATGAAGTCATCCGGGTCGCCCACGATGTCGCCAGCGACCTCCTTGTACTTCTGCACGATCCCGATCATCTGGTTGATGATCGACTTCTGGCGCGCGCGAGCCCGGTTGCGATCCTCGGGCGTCTCACCCACGACCCGCGTGTCCCGCAGCTTGTCTTGGAGGTCGCGCAGCTCGGGCAGCACACGCCCGATCTCGCGGCTCCAGTCCGCCGTGATCCGGTCGCCACGCAACCCGAAGGTTTTGTACGCCCGAGAGACGCCCAGCTCGAACATCAGGTCGTCGAAGGTGCCCGCGACCCCGTCGATGAATCCAATCCGCTGCCCGGTCTCGGCGTTAAGGTTCAGCACGTCGTTGCCCTTGCCACGCACCGAGTCTTCCATCGTGTCGCCGCGCCCGGCCTCGGCGTTCCCGTCGTCGGTCAGGATCGTGTCGCCCGTAAGGTCTTCGTGGAACTCGGGCTTCCCGCCGACCATCGTGTATGACAGGGTGTAATCGAAGCGGGCCATCGCCCGCAGAACGCGAAAGTCATGCCCGCCCTTGACCGCCAGGCCCTCGGCCCGACCCATGCGCAGCGAGATCTGCTTCTCACGAACGACATAGTCGCCACGGCCTTGGAAGAGGAAGTCGATATAGCCCATCCCGCCGTGGGTTGCGTCCGGAGCGTAATAGATGCGGTTGGCCACGAACGGAATGAAAGCCGCCGGCCCATACGCGTTCTTGACCCAGGCGACGATCTCGGGCTTCTTGCCCCACTTGGGGTTGTCGCGAACTTCGTCGATGAGGATCTCGCTGATCTCGGTCACGCGGTCGACCTTGTCGAACGCCGCGGCCTCTTGCAGCGGGCTACGGGCGTTGTTCTGGTACCAGTCCCAGCGTGAGTCGATGTACAGCAGAAGGATGTCGGGCTGGTGCTTGCTGGCGTCGGCCACGATCTTTCGCAGCGGGGTGGCAGAGACGGCCTCGCCAACGTCGCCACGGATGTTGATCCGGTAGATCACCTTCGCCGACGGGTCGTCGGGGTTGTTGCTCAGCTTGGACTCGAACTGGTCGAGCTTGTTGACCGAGCCGCCTGAAGCCGCGCCGGCGATCGTGGCCGAATTCGTGTCGTCCTTCTTAACCTCGTCCTTCTTAGGCTCGTCCTTCTTGCCCTCGTCGCTCTTGGGTTCAGTGCCCGGCGCGGGGGTGCTCACGAGCTTCTCGACCGACTCGATCTCGCTCAAGAAGTACTTGGTCTCAACATTGCCGATTGCCGACTTCACCCGCACGCGAACAAACTCGCGCGTCTCCTCCAGCAGCACGCCCTCGATGTTCCGCCCGTCCTTAAGCTTGATCTTGATGCGCTGCTCGGCGGTCTTTGCCGGCTCGCGCAGCGACGCCGCCGACGCGGGCACCAGGCTTGAGCCGATCGGTGCGAGCGTCAGCACGCCCGCCGCGGCGACCAGCGACGCGATCAGCACGCGCACGCCCGATGACGCACGGCGTGACCCCGAGAACAAAGAACGATGGATGGTGTTCATGGCGTTGCTCAGCGAAAGAGAGTGAAACTTGCGACTCTCGAGACTTGTGACTCTTGGAACTTGCGACTCTTTGAACGTTACGGCACCCGTCGATCAGGCCGAGGATTCCCGGCCCGTCGCGCCCCCTGGCGTCTCCTGACCAGTGAGCTAAGGCTCTTGGTCATCTACGAGTTCGAGGGCCTGAAGAATCAGACGCACCAACGATCGGGCGGTTCTGACTTGGTGCTAGATCTTACCGGTACGGCTTATTTGGACCCCTAAGTGAGCCCGTAACCACCATTTGCCAGAAGCGTGCGGGCCAAGGTTAAGGCCGTCGCCTTCGGATCCGGCACGTCCGAGAAGTCTTCGGCCAGTTGTCGATCAAAGACTGCGTCAAGCACGATCTTGAACATAGGCCCAGATTGGGCACCCAATCGAAGCAGATCGCCACCATTGACCAGTGGTTCCGGTGCGATGCCTGAAGCTGACGCTCGGCGCAGCCCCACTTGATTGAGTACCCGATCGGCCAGAATCGGGTCTGTCGCGCGCCGTAACCAGAGCGCCTCAGAAAAGCCCGCCCGGGCAATTGACCGCTTTTGCTCGTGCGACGGACGATCCAACCACTCGGGCGTCAGGTCGCGAAAGGCGCTGAGCACCCGCTGAAGGGTCGCGGCCTCGTCATTAGAGAGGCACAGGGCCCGGCGCAGCCGGCGCGTGGTAGATTCGGGGTTGGGCTCAAAGCCTGCGGCGTGGTTGCGATCCGCGGCCCACGCGGCGAGGGCGACGCCGGGGTAGAGCTCCTCTGGCGCTGGGCACTCGCCGGGGAACTGGCCGCGCCCATCGGGCAGTCCGGTGAGCCCGGGCTCGGGCAAGGCCAAAAGCCTTGGCAGCGCGGCGCGGGTCGGGGCCTCGTCAAGCGCGGGCGCATCGAGTGCGTGCTGCTGTAGAAGGTCGGCGGCGACTGCGCGTGAGCGGTGCATGAGCATTCGGCGAAGCTCGGCACCGACGCGCTCGCGCGACACGCCGCGGAGGCTGCCGGCATCGCGCGTCAGGGCGGCACTGGTCGCCGGTTCAATCGTGAAGCCCAGGCGCGCGGCAAACCGCACGGCACGCAGGGCGCGCAGATGGTCCTCAGCCAGGCGCTGGACCGGATCACCCACGGCACGCAGGATGTTGGCCATCAGGTCAGCCAGCCCGCCGACCAGGTCGAGCACGCGTCCGCCCAGGGGTGAGGCAGTGTGCTGCGGGCTCGGGGCGGTTTCAAGCGGGTCAAGAAACAGGGCGTTGATCGTGAAGTCGCGTCTCTGGGCGTCGGCGTGCTTATCAGCGAAGGTGACGTGGTCGGGGCGGCGCGCGTCGGCGTACGTGCCATCGGAGCGGAAGGTGGCGACCTCGATGGCGCAGCGCGCGGCGCGGAGGTTGACGGGGACGAGCACGACGCCAAAGCTGGCCCCGACCTGGATGGTGCCATGGAACAGGGCGGTAACGCGCGCGGGCGTGGCGTCGGTGGCGACGTCGTAATCGGTGGGGTGCAGGCCGAGCAGCTCGTCACGGACGCACCCGCCGGCGAAGTAAGCCTCGTGCCCCGCGTCGCGCAGCGTGCGCACGACCTGCGTGGCGGCGTCGCGGGCGAGCTGTGGGTCTTGCGCGCGGGCCATGGCGGAGCCAGCATAGAGCCCGCTACTCTGGCCCGTGATGGGCAAGGGGCGTGACAATCTTGACACGGCGCCGGCGTTCGCAGGGACGCGCGCGGCCCATCGGGCTGAGCGGGCCGAGGATTACGTCGAGGCGATAGCGCTGCTCTCGGTCAAACGCGGCGCGGCGCGCGTCACCGATCTGGCACGGCACATGGGCGTCAGCCACGTCACCGTCTCGCGCACGCTGCGGAGGATTGCCGGCGAGGGGCTGGTGATGTTCACCCCGCGGTCGCCGATTGAGCTGACGGCGGCGGGCGTGCGGCTGGCGCGGCGCAGCGCGGCGCGGCACGAGGTGGTCGTGGCCTTCTTGCTGCACCTGGGCGTTCCGCTGCGGGTCGCGCTGGTCGATAGCGAAGGGCTTGAGCACCATGTGTCAGAGGCTACTATCAGGGCGATGCGCCGGGCGATTAAGCGCTGACGTCGAGTGCGCCGGAGCCCTTGGCGAGCTGCGAGATCTGGGCTTGTGCTTGAGCCGTGGCGGCCTTGAGAAGGTCGACGGCCTGCTGGCCCTGATCTTTTTGCGTGTCCATCAGCACCTTGGTGGCCTTGAGGGCCGCCTGCTGACTGACCTGAGCCTGTTTGAAGGCGACCACGCTGCCGACGCTTGAAAGGTCCATACTGGGAGCATCGGTCGGCCTGGCGATCGCCGTGAGGTCAAACTCTGAATCGAGAGACTGTTTGTAGTTTGATTGGGTAGGCCGGCCCACAGTTCGGCGGCTCGGTTGGCGGAACCCTGTGGGCGGCGGCGGCGAATGGGCCCGGCGGCCCGCTGTGAGCATTAGGGGGCGTCGGTCGGCGGATTGGGTTTGATCTTTGCGGTCAGGGCCGCTACAAAACCTTCTCCAAGCCCGACGGCAACAGGTAGATCGTTGGGCGGCGGGGCGGTGGTGGTGGGTGTTCGGTGAGCTTTTTGCGCTCCCGCTGGTGGGTGCGCAGCAGGAGTCTTCCATGCGTCGCTCGGCCCGCCAGATCGTTTCTTCGTGCTCCGTTGCCTCTATTGCCGTCCTCGGCATTACGGCCGTGGCGCTGACCGCCGGCGGATGCCAGAGCACGCAGCTCGAAGGGATCCGCGCCGATCCCTCGCCGGTGGAGGTCTCCGAGACTGAGCGCTGGGACGACATCAAGAACCAGATGACTGTCACGAGTGACACGAATCTGCGGCTGATGTGGAGCGACATGGGGCGGTTGTGGCTCTTTGACCGCCCCAGCCGCCTGGCCCCCGCGCCGATGCGGTAAGTGACGAGGCCGAGGGCCACGGGAACAAGGGAACAGGGGATCAAGGGAAGGGGTAGGGCCCGCTTCCCGACTTGTCATTGCGCGGGATGGATTGAAGTCCTACCGTCGCGAGGCCCACAAGGCGGGTTGGAAAGCCCGCGCTACGGAATGCAAGGTCAAAGGCAAAGGCCACGTCCGTGCAGCATCCGGTGGTGAAGCGGTTGATGGACACTTTCAGGTCATCGGCGGTGAACTCACCGTCGGGGCCGATGGTCCCGCCGGGCCCGGCAATGTCGGCTCGTGGCTGACACGCACAAGCACACTTGCAACGGTGTCCTAGGCGGCGGGCTTCGAACGGCGAAGGAGTCGCTTTAAGGTCGTGTTGTCAAGCCTCGGCACAAAGCCTGCTGCCGCGCTTAATCCTTCGTCGACGCGCGACGGTGGCCCGGGGGCGCACTCGCGTCTTCGGGCTTCCACCTCAACCATAGCAAAGTGATCGCGGCGGCTTGTCAAGTCTAAATCACCGCAACCGGCATAGGGATCTATGTTGATCAACGCGAGCGGTCTTCGTATGGATCGCGGTCGGTAGAGATGTAGCGAGACGATGGTGCAACCGAGCCCGCTGCGGTGATCCTGAAAAGGTCACCGGCGGTCGGTCCACGGTCACGTGGTCCCGACCACACTCGGGTTTTTCATCGAGTACCATCGGCCCTATGCGCGTACTGGTCACCGGTCAGATTGGGATGGACAAGAAGCCCTACCTGCAGAAGGTCGTTGAGTTTGCCGGCCAGCAGGGCGAGCAGATCGACGTCTACCACATCGGCGACCTGATGTACGCCGAGGCCAGGGACGTCCGCCCCGGCACGATCCTGAACCTGCCGATCAGCCGCCTCGACAGCCTGCGCCGCGCGGCGTTCAAGGACGTCATCACCCACAGCCGCGACACCAAGAACGTCATCCTCAACACGCACGCGACCTTCCGCTGGCGTCACGGGCTGTTCGCGGCGTTCGACTGGGACCAGATTGCCGCGTTCAGGCCCGACGTCTGCGTCTGCCTGGTCGACAACATCGAGGTCGTCCACCACCGCGTGCACAAGGACTACGAGATCGACGCGACGCTCAAGGACTGCATGGTCTGGCGCGAGGAAGAGATCCTGGCCACTGAGCTGCTGGCCAAAAGCATTCCCGGGTGTCAGTTCTACATCCTCAGCCGTGGTCGGCACGTGAGCACGACGGGGACGATGTTCCGCCTGGCATGCCGCCCGCAGATGCGCAAGGTGTACCCGAGCTTCCCGATGAGCCACGTTGTGGACATGCCCGAGGTGCTGGCGGAGATCGACGCGTTCAGGGCCAAGCTCGCCGAGCACTTCATCGCGTTTGACCCCGGTGATGTGGACGAGAAGCTGCTGCTTGAGCGGGCGATCGCCGCGGCCCGCGAGGGCAAGGAGTTTTTGGATGTCAGCCCGCACAGCTTCGGGGGCAGCAAGGCCGCGAGCGGCGCGATTCGCGTGCGCGTGCGCGAGGTGCTGGATATCGCCGGCGACATCGACGGGCAGATTTACATGCGCGACTTCAAGCTGATCGACCAGAGCGACATGATCGTCAGCCTGGTGCCCGAGCTACCCGGCGTTGGCGGCAAGGACATCCCCGGGCTCTCCAGCGGCGTCGAGCGTGAGCTGCAGCACGCCTGGGAGCACACCAAAGAGGTCTATGTGGTGTGGAAGCCCAAGAAGCACCCCAGCCCGTTCATCACCGAGACGGCGACCAAGGTCTTCAAGAGCGTCGAGGAGAGCCTCGCCTACTTCGAGGCCAAGGGCATGTTCCCGGCCAAGAACCTCTTTGGCCATTAATCCGGCTGATCGGATGATTGACCGGTATAATTACGTACACATTTGGCCTGCACACCCCGCGCTTTCGCGTTTTGTTCGCATTTCGTTTGTGAAGAACGCGCAAAACTTGGCATCAACCTGAGGCAGACTAGCTGGGCTGACCGTAGATCGTGCTGTACCCTAAGGGCGGGCCAGGATGGCCTGCGGCGGTCGGGCAGTTGAGAAGTTTGAGCCCGGTGCTGGAGGAGGTCTTTGGTCGTCTGCTTGGCACTTTCAAGCGTTGGCATGCGGCTTTGTTGATGAGTCGGGCCCGTGCCAGCGCGGCAGGGGCATGGCGATCGGTGCGGGTGGGGTCGTTGGCGCTGGTGGGTGGTGGTTGGTGGGTGGTGGTTGGTGGGTGATGGTGGTGTTGGGCGGGGTGCGTCTGACGGCGCGCTGGCCGCGGGGGATGGATCGGCGGAGTTCCTTTGGATCGCATTCACACGGAGATGAAGATCATGAAGCGTTCAGCATTCGCGTTTGTCACGGCGGCGGCCCTGCTGGCTTCGGCCGGTCAGGCTCAGGTGGTGATCAGCCAGCTTTACGGCGGCGGCGGCGGCTCGGGCCCGTACATTGAGGACTTCGCGGTCCTGTTCAACCGTGGCAACGCCCCGGTGACGCTGAACAACGCCGGCTTGTTCTACGCCAGCGCAACGGGCCAGTTCACTCCGGCGGCGAACCAGCGGGTCCGACTTCCGGTCAGCCTGACGATCCCGGCGGGCGCTTCGTACCTGGTGATCCTGAACAACACGGGAGGCGAAAGCCCCAGCATTACGTCCACCGACATTTTCCCCGGCACGCCGCTAGCGGCTGACTTCACCGGCCCGGGCAGCACGGTGGCGGGTGCGCCCGCTGGCGTGATCTCCGCGAGCCAAACCACCGGCAAGTTCGCGCTGATCGACGGGTTTAACTGGGCCATCACGGTGCCTCTCACGGCGTTCCCGACGACAAACTCGCCCACGCCCGCGGTCGGCACCGTGGTTGACTTCGTCGGCTATGGCGGGGCGAACAACAGCGAGGGCCTCTCGCCCGCGCCGGCGACGACGAACACGACGTTCTTGGTCCGCAACAACCTCGGCTGTGACGACACCAACGTCAACAGCAGCGACTTTGCCGCGGTGCCTGTGGGCCTGACCAACAACGTCAACCCGATCCGGAGCAGCCAGATCGGCCTGAACCTCTGCGGTGTGCCCGTGGCGGACTTGACCACGACGATCATCGGCCCGAACTGCGGGACCCTCAGCACAGGCAGCCCGGCGGCCCTGACTGTGACGGTGACCAACAACGGCTTGCTGACGGCAGCGGGCACGCAGGCCACGGTGGTCCTGCCCAGCAACCTGACGTTCGTCAACGCCACCGGCGGCACGACCAGCTACGACAATGGCACCCGCACGTTGAGCTGGACGGTTGGCAGCCTTCCGGGTGCTGGTGGCGCGAGCGCCCTGACGGTCAACGCGACCGTTGCGGGTGGCGGCACCACGCTGGTGAGCAGCAACGCGAGCACAACGACGATTGAGCCGAACGTCGCGAACAACCCGGGCCGATACCGGAACTTCGTGGCCTTCAGCGGCACGGGCTATACCACCGCGGTGACCCCGCTGCTGGTGGCGGTGCCCCTCGCGTTCGAGACGGCGACTGGGTTTAACGCCGGTGCGCTGGGCGAGGTGACCGACTCGCTCAATACCACGCTGCGGATCCGCACGATCCCCGGGCGTCCGCAGGCCTCGGCCGACGGCACCCGGTTCGCGTTCTGGGCTGATACCTCGGCGGGTGACTCGGGCGGCCCCGCGCTGAACTTTGACGGGTTCCTGTACGCCGGCGAGATCACCGGCGGCGGCGTGACCAAGACGTTCATCACCGGCGAGAGCCTGGGGCTTGACGGGCAGTTTGTGCGTGACGGTGTGACCTTCGCCTCACAGACAACTGTGCCGGCGATCAACAACGCGGGTGACTTCGCGTTCGCGACGCAAAGGAGCACGAGCAACATGACCGGCGAGGTCATCTCGGGCGTGGTGGTCAAGGGCAACGTGGCGACCCCCGCTGCGCTGACGGTCGTCGCCCGCCAGGGTGATCCGGTTGCGGGCATCGCGGGTATCGCCACGGGCGTGAACTGGGCCGGGTTCTTCGGGAGCACGAGCGTCTCGACCGCCGGCGACGTGGCCTTCACGGGCCAGTTGAGCGGGACGGGCGTGACGGCGAACGGGACGGGCGCCAGCACGGTGCTGGGCAACGACTTTGTTGCCGTTCGCGGCACCACGCTGGTGGCCCGCAAGAACACGAACCCGGGCTTTGTGCCCACGGGCAGCCAAGGCACCGTTGCGGGCCTGGGCTATGCGTTGCTGAGTGACAACCTGCGTGACGGGCTGGGCTTCCAGGTTGATGCCAGCGGCACCAACACGCTGGTCTTTGGCGCGCTGGGCAGCGCCCGGACGCCCACCGGCGGGATCAACCCCGTCGACGCGACGGTGCTGGTGGTCAACGGCGAGGTGAAGCTGCAGGAGAACTTTACGATCGCTGGCAGCGGGCTGGCCGGCACGCTGGACGTTGGCTCACCGATCGAGTTCGCGGCTCTCACGCCCGACGGCAACTGGCTGGCCTTCGGTGACTTTGAGGCGGCGCCCGTGACGGGCAACGGGCAGGACTGGGCCGTGCGTAACGGCACGGTTGTGGCCCGCAGCGGTGACGCGATTGTGCCGAGCTCTAGTGAGACATGGAGCGATGTGGCGCTGAGCCGCACGTTTACTTCGATGGCGGGGCTGGGCAATGACTTTGTGGTCATGGGCCTGAGCAGCAACGCGGATCGGGCGACCGACGGCGTGGCGGTCTGGGGCAACGGCAACTTGCGTCAAGTGCTGGTGCGTGAGGGGCAGCCCATCACGGTCAACGGGACGCAGTTCGCCATCGGGTTCATCCCGAACTTCCGCGGGCAGGCGTGGCTGACCAGCGATCGCCGGATGGTCATGTACGTGAGCCTCTACCAGGGCACCAACGTGTGCGCCGACAGCTTCACCGGCGTGCCCTCGGCGCTGATCAGCATGCCGCTGCCCAGCGTTGGGCCGGTCGCTTGCGGCCCGTCTGACATCGCTGGCCCCGGCCCCGTCGGCGGCTTCGACGGCGAGCTGACGGCCGACGACATCATCTTCTTCATCACCAACTTCACCAGCAACGACCTGGCGGTGGCTGACGTGGCCAGCCCGGGCCCGACGCCCGGCGGCGACGGCGAGCTGACGGCCGACGACATCATCCTGTTCATCAACCGCTTCACGCAGTTCTCTACCAGCGGGTGCCCGTGATGCCTGACGGACGCCGAGGGTGGCCCGGAGGGTTGCTGTGTTGCGGGGCGGCGTCTGTGTGAGCAAGTGATTGACTGAAACTTTCGAGGCCCCTGCACGCGTGTGCGGGGGCCTGTTTGTTTTTGCGCGATAGTATGATAATGCGTGAGGCGTGCCCAGAGAGTGGCAACGCGCAGGCCGCAGCAGAGGTTCGGCGGCTTTGCGGGAACTCGCTCAGGGACTCATCACGGCCGGGGACGATCGCCTTCGGCGGGGATAAGAGGCGGCCAGCGGAAGACCTAATAATAAAGCAAGCTGCGAGGTTGTGATTGTGCACCTGCGTGTATTGCGTCTGCAAGCGTGTTGCGTGTGTGTGTGGCCGCGTGTGAAGAGCGCTTAGACCAGGTGCGCTGGCGGGGGTGTATCGTCAGCGATGCGTTGGCGTGTGGGTGGTTCTTCGGGCTTCTGGCAGGTCAGCAGGGTCATCTCGTCGCGGTAGAGGGCCTGGAGGTGGACGGGGCGGCCCCAGATGGTGCGGAGGTTTGAGAGCACGCGTGCCGCGCGGTCGGCGTCGAGCTCAAGGTTGGCCGCGGGCGTGCCGGCGGGGCTGTGAGTGAGGTAAAGCTCGCCGCGGTTGAGGTAGTTGGCGTCAGCGACGTAGATGAACGGCTCGCCGCGGTTGGTCAGGTGGTGCAGGAGGGTGGCCTTCACCTTGGCGAAGTCGCGCGAGGTCAGGCGCTGGTGGCCCTGGTCATCGGCGCGGACGGTAAAGAAGCGGTGCGCGTCGCAGAACTCTTCGGTGAAGAAATCGTCGATGAAGGTGACGTCGTTGTAGACGGCGCGGACCTGGAAGATTTTGTCGCGGCCCTGGGCGGAGCGGTCGTCGTGGCGGTCTTTGGCGCCCAGGGTGTCGAGGGCGTCGTAGGCGGCGCCGTGCTGGCCGGTGTTCCAGCGGCGTTCGACGTCGCGGAAGAGCTCGATGCCGACTTTGTAGGGGTTGAAGTTGCCCTGCGGCATGTGCATGACGCCGGCGTGCTGGTCGCAGTAGCAGACGATCTCGCTGGCGTCGGCGAAGTGGTGGGTCATCAGGTGGCTGTGCCAGTAGCTGGCCCAGCCCTCGTTCATGACCTTGGTCATGGCCTGGGGCACGAAGTAGAGGGCCTCGTCACGCACGATGGTCAGCAGGTCTTGCTGCCAGGGCTCGAGTGGGGCGTGGCGCAGCAGGAAGGCCAGCACGTCGCGCGATGGGCGCTCAGGCGAGCGGGCCTTGGCGGCGGCCTGCGCGGCGGCGTGGGCCTGGCGCTGGCGGTCCATCTCGTGGCGTGGGTTGATGAACGGGTCGAGGTAGTCTTTGCTGGGCAGGCGGTCGGGCTCAAAGTGCTGCGGGGGCTGCGCGGGCGGAGCGAGGGTGTGCGGGGGCTGAAGGGCCGCGAAGGGGTCGATGAGCCACTCGAGGCTCAGGCAAGCGTCGAGAAAGCGTTCGACGGCCTCGTGCCCGTGCTGGTCGGCGTGGCGGCGGACGCGCGTGGCGTGGTTGGCCATCTCATCGAGCATCTTGCGGTTGGTGGCGCGGAACCAGGCGTTGTTCTTGAAGAAGTCGGCGTGCCCGTAGACGTGGGCCATCACGAGCTTCTGATCGGTCAGGCTGTTGGACTCTTGGAGGTAGGCGTAGACGGGGTTAGTGTTGATGACCATCTCGTAGATGCGGCCCAGGCCGTAGGCGTCACGTTTGGAGAGCTTTTCGTACTCCATGCCCCACCGCCAGTGCGGGTAGCGGACGGGGAAGCCCCCGTAGGCGGCGACCTGATTCATGACGTCAAAGGGGATGAGCTGGAAGAGGACCTCGTAGAAGTTCAGGCCCTCTTCGATGGCCTGCGCGCGGATGCGCTGCATCTGCTCGTGCAGCGCGGGGGGCAGCTCGGGGGTGGAAGGGCGCTGGGCCATGTATGGTCTATCGGCGGGGCGAGGGGTGGGCGATTGGAGATGCCCGCTGCCAACAGACTGGTACCATCGCCGGGTGGTTCGGGTTCGGGTCTGCGGAGCCTTCGGACCGGGCCGCGGTGGGCGGGCCTAGACAGCCGGGAGTTGAACGATGGATCGCGACGTGATGGCGAACGTTTCAAGGCGGGCGATGGTCGGTGGGCTCGTCGGCTCGGCGGCGACGCTGGCGTTGGGGGGCCAAGCACTGGCAAATGGTGCGCTGGCCCGCGCGCGCGTCGACAAAGCATCGGGGGGTGGGGCCAAGCCTCACCCTGACGCCAAGCCCGGCGCGACCAAACCTGCGGCGACCAAGCCTGCGGCGACCGGCACAACGCTGCCCAACGGCAGCGGGTTCTACCGCGTGATGGTCGGCAACGCAGAGGTGGTCTGCATCGCGGATGGGTCGGGCGAGATGGCGGGCTCGCCATTCCCGATGTGGGGCGCCAACGGGACCAAGGCTGAGGTGGACGCGGCGCTGGACGCGGAGTTCTTGCCGCGGGAGGGCAGCAGCTTCTACTTCAACTGTGCGCTGGTCCGCAGCGGGACCGACGTAGTGCTGATGGACCTTGGCAATGGCACCGGTGGCGGGCCGGGCGCGGGCAAGCTGTTGCCGCACCTGGCAAACCTGGGCGTCAAGCCCAGCGACGTGACGTGCGTGGTCTTTAGCCACCTGCACCCGGACCACTTCGGCGGGCTGACCGACGACAACGGCGAGCTGGTGTTTGACAAAGCGCGGTACTTCATCAGCCGCGACGAGAGCGACTTTTGGAGCCGGGCGGGCGTGGCGGACATCAAGGGCCAGATCCCCGATGAGTTCAAGAAGGGGATGGTCGCGGGTGCCGCCGGCGTGCTGGCCAAGCTCAAGGGCAAGCTGGAAATGGCGGACGCGACGACCAAGCTGAGCGAGGGGTTGCGCCTGGTGTCAGCGCCGGGGCACACCGCTGGACACCAGATGCTGATGGTCGAATCCGGGGCCAAGCGTTTGGCGGTGGTGGCCGACCTGGTGCACCACGTAGCGATCAGTCTGCGAAGACCTGACCTGCACATTCAGTTTGATGCCGATCCGGCGGCAGGCGCGGCGACGCGGCAGCGTGTGCTCGCGCAACTTGCGAGCGACAAGACCGAGGTGCTGGCGTACCACATGCCGTTCCCGGGCTTTGGGCATGTGCGGCCCGAGGGCAAGGGCTACCAGTGGGTGCCCTCGCTGTGGCAGTGGTGAGTGCGCAGATGCGCGAGTGGGGGCGCGAGTGCGGGCGCGGTGTGAAGGGCTCCGCGGGCTTGCGGAGCTAGTCGGCCTTGCCGCCCATGCGGGCCTTGCCCGGGGTGCCGCCGACCTTTGCCGGTGGCACGCGCCAGACGGCGGGCTGGCCTTTGCCCTCAGCCAGGTACCAGCGGACCATGCGGTCAATGCCCTGCTTGAGCGCGATCGGCGAGACAAAGCCCGCGCGGCGGAGCTTGTCGGCCTCGAACTTGGTCTCCATCGAGAAGAGCTTCCTGATGCGCATCGAGCTGACGGGCAGGTTCTTGCCTGTGACCTTGATGATCACGTCAAAGGGCACGGCCATCGCCAGCGCGGCCCACAGCGGTACGGCGAACGGCAGCGGGCGTTTGCCCAGCGACTGGTAGATCTGCCCGGCGATATCGGCGCTGGCCAGATCGGGCTTCTCAACAAAGTTGAACGCGTCGATGGGCGCGCGGCCGAGCGCGGGGTCTGTGCAACCAGCGATGACCGGCTTGGCCCACAGGAAGAGCGTGGCGCGGACGATGTTCTCGACGTACGAGAGGCTCTTGACGTTCTCGCCCTTGCCCACGCGTGCGAACTTGCCCGAGTCGATCTGGCGGATCAGCGAGTACATGTTGGCGAAGTTGCGCGGGCCGAAGGTGATCGTCGGGCGGATGACCAGGCACGACCGCCCGCCCCCGGAGGCGACCCATTGCTGAAAGACCTTCTCGGCGGCGTACTTGCTCGCGCCGTAAGGGTGCTTCTGCAGCGAGGGTGTGGTCTCGGTGATCGGGGGCGTTGCGTCGCCGTAGATCGCGACGGAGGAGTAGAAGCAGCAGTCGGTGATGCCAGCGGCGTCCATCTCTTGGCACAGGACCTTCGCGCCGTTCTCGTTGACGTCAAAGTAGGTGTTGTAATCGATGCCGAAGTCGTGGTGCGCGGCGGCCAGGTGCAGCACGCGCGTGCACCCGGCGAGGGCGGCGCGGACGGCGGCGGGGTCACGCACGTCACCGACGTAGCACGGCACACCCTTGATATCCCAGCTCGGCTTGACCAGATCGAGGATGGCGAAGTCAACGCCTTGCTCGGTGAGCAGCTCGAAGTAGTAGCGACCGATGAAGCCGGCACCGCCGGTGATGAGCAGGCGGCCCTTGGCGGGGTTCTGGTTGGCGGTCGTTGGGTCGGTCACAGTGGTGGGCCTTGGTGGTCGGCGGCGCGGGTTACGGGGCCAGCGCCGGGTGTGGTTGAGATCAGGTCAGTTGCAGTGAGGTAGCGTGATGCGGGACGGCGGCGTTGCGGGCCGCGGCACTCATCCCGCGCGACCACATCTCAAGGGTCAGGCACTTGAAGAAGACGTTGTTCCAGGCCGCCAGGCGGCTGGTCTGCTGGGTCATGGCCTGGGCGGCCTCGCGGCGGATGACGCCGGTCTGAACCAGGTACCCATCGATAAGGTCGTTGGCGTAGCGCTTGCGCAGGCTGTTGGCCCACTGTGTCACGGGCGGGTTGAACCCGCGTTTGGGGCGTGTAAAGATCTCGGGCGGCACGATGTCTTGGACGGCCATGCGGAGCCAGGCCTTGGTGCCAAGCTCGTGGTCGCCCGGGCGAGTCTTGCGAAGGCCTACGACGGTCTCGATGAGCTTGTAATCGACCAGCGGCAGACGCAGCTCGACGGAGTTGGCCATCGAGAGGCGGTCGCCTTGGTTGATGCCGTTCTCGAGCAGATAGCCCTCGCACTGCAGCTTGGTGAGCAAGACCTCTAACGAGGGCCTCGGCTCGCGGAAGGTGAAGCTCTCGGCGGGGTCGTAGCCGTCAACGCGCTGATTGAACTCGGGCGTGTACACGCGTGAGCGTGCCCAGCGGCCGATCTGGAAGGCCTCGTTGAGGTCCTCAAAGACCAGGCGGTTGGTATCGGTGTTGGGGGTGAGCCCGAGGGGGCGCCAGCCATGCACGGCACCGCCGAGGCGGAAGGCGAGCTCAACGAGCCCCCCGCGTGAGAGGTCGCGCGGGAGCAGCGACTCTCGCAGGCTGGTGCGGCGCGTCCTGCCATGGGCGGCTTTGTAGAGTGACTCTCGCAGTGCGCGGCGAGCCCAGGGATAGCCCCAGAACAGCTCGTCGCCGCCCTGGCCCTGGAGGAGGACCGGGCA
Organism: Phycisphaerales bacterium PN19_bin_20; assembly: GCA_021173225.1. GTDB lineage: Bacteria > Planctomycetota > Phycisphaerae > Phycisphaerales > UBA1924 > JAJTGZ01. The sequence continues at coordinate 87,022 of JAJOLK010000013.1, forward strand.
GCCGTGCTCACGCGCGAGCTTGTTGAGCACGTAGTAGGCGTACCCGGTGATGTCGGCGATCGGGTCGTCCATGAGGACGGCGAGCTGCGGGAAGAACGCCGTCGCCTCGGACGGGTGGATCTCGACCTCGTGGATGGGCATCCCGAGCTTGCGTGCGAGCGAGCGTGCGCTGGCGCGCTCGTCGTTGGCGGGCTTGTCGGTCCACCCGATGCTGAAGGCCCGCATGATGCCGGGGTACTTGGCGGCGGCTAGGCACGCGATGGTCGATGAGTCGATGCCGCCCGAGAGCGCCACGCCGACGGGGACCTCCGAGCGGATGATCAGCTCGGCGACGCGCTCGAGCTCGGTGCGGATGGTCGGGCCGGGGTCGGCGTCGATGGGCGGTGCGTCTTCGAGGCGCCAGTAGCGTTTCTCACTGACGCGCCAGTGGTCCACGTCAATAGTCATGATCGTCGCGGGCGGAAGCTTGCGGACGCCCTTGACGGCGGTCTGCGGGTCGTGGACCCACTGGAAGTGCATGAAGTCGTCAACGCTGGCGGGGTTGAGCTCAAACCTGACCAGGCCCGAGGCCATCAGGGCCCGCATCTCGCTGGCGAAGAAGATGGCCTTGCCGCCGCCGGGCAGGTTGTGCTCGTAGAGGAACAAAGGCTTCTCGCCCACGCGGTCACGCACCAGTGTGAGGCGCTGACGGGGCTTGTCCCACAGCGCGATGGCGTACATCCCGCGCAGGTCGTGCACGAAGGCGTCACCCTTCTCTTCGTAGAGGTGGGCGGGCAGCTCGCAGTCGCTCTTGGTGTGGAAGCGGTGCCCGCGCGCGGCCAGCTCGGCACGCAGCTCGACAAAGTTGTAGACCTCGCCGTTGGCGATCAGGGCGATGGACTTGTCCTCGTTGTACAGCGGCTGCCACCCGCCGGCGAGGTCGATGATCGACAGGCGGCGCATGGCCAGCATGACGTGGGTATCTTCGTAGGTCCCTTCGCCGTCGGGCCCGCGGCGGAACATGGCGGCGTTCATGGCGCGTACGGCGGCTCTCTCGGCGGGGCCGAGTGGAACCGAACTGACGACGCCGCAGATGCCGCACATGGTGGAAGGGGTCCGTTGAGTCTGATCCTGACAGGGCTCGGGCGTTGTTCGCGGGTGGTTTGCCGGAGGATGCCGATTTTCGAAGGCCCGGATGGTATCGACCGTGCGCGAGCGAGGCCCAAGGCGCGTGCGTGAAGAGATCGCAATCGGGGCGGAGTGCCCGCGCCGTCGCACGCGGGGTCTGTTCGGCTGCGCACGCGGTGCAATGGTGGCTGGGGCCAATGGGAGGCCTTTGGGGGCCGTGGGGGCCGTGCGGGGCAGTGGGGGGCAGTGGAGGGCAGGGTGGCGGTCGGGGCGGCGGTCGGGGCGGCCCGATAAGCGCCGGTGGCGGACGCCGGGCGCAATTGAGGGCCCTTTGCGTGAGCGGGGCGGGTGGCAAGGCGCGTCTGGTGGGCTGGTGCGTCTGATGAGTTGGCGCGTCTGGAGGGTTTGTGGGGCGGGGCGGCGCGCGGGTGCCGCTAGAGTTCATCAAACTGCCTGGCCGCAGGGACATTGGCTTTGCAGAGTGTTCACGCCCTGGCCCGCAACTGCAAAGGGCCGGCGGCGTACGAATGCTGGCAACTTAGAGCAGACAGGAGACTCTCGTGATGAGCGCGAACAAGCTGGGGCGGAACACGTTGGTCGGGCGTTCGCGGACGCGCGGGCGGGGCGGCTTCTCGCTGCTTGAGATGATGCTGGTGGTGCTGATCATCGGCATCTTGATGGGCGTGGTGGTCATCTCGATGAGTGGGCAGACCGACGCCGTCCGCCAGACCGCCACGACCGCGAAGATGAAGCAGATCAAGACGGCCCTGGAGGGGTACCTTGGCCAGTACGGGACGTACCCGCCGACCGAGATGAGCCTGACCCCGCTGGCCACGGGCGTGAGCAAGCAGCTTGACCGCGTCCCGCTGGACGAGTGGAAGAGCGCGTTCTTCTACGCCTTTCCGGGCACGAGCGGGAACGCGGAGCGGCCGTACGACCTTAAGAGCCCCGGGCGTGACCGGCTGCTGAACTCTTTGGACGACATTGACATCTGGACGGTTGACCAGGGCAAGTAAGCCGCTGGCGCGGCCATCGGCGGGCGAGCAGGACTGAGCAGGGTTAAGAAGAACGTTGACAAGGCCACGGACCATCACGCGCTTGCGCCGGGGCACCACGCTCATCGAGGTGGTGCTGGCGGCGCTGCTGCTGTCGATCGTGGTGACGATGATCGTCTCGACGGTCTCGAACGTGACGCTGGCGGACATGCGCGGACGTCAACGGCTAGAGGCGCTGGAGCTGGCCAACCGCCTGCTGCTGCAGTTCCTTGACGACAAAGAGAAGATGCCCGCCTCCAGCGCGCACATCATGCAGGGCATGGGCGCGTACCGCTGGGCCCTGCGCGAGACCCCGGTACGGATGGACTTCCCCGACGCCAGCGTTTTCACTGTGCGTGAAGGGGCAACCTCAACGCGCGTGCTGGAGCAGACGGTGCTGCTGAGTGTCACGGTCTGGACCGGCGTGCCCGACGGGCTGGGCGGGTATGCCCAAGGTGAGGAGCTGGCGACGCTGGCGCGGGTCCACAACCCGATGAGCGCCATCACGCGCAACCCCGACGTGCTGCTACGTGCAACGAGCAACCCGGACCAGCTTTTGAAGCTGCTGCTGCAGATGGTTGAGCAGGGCCGCGGGAGCGTGGGATCTGGTTCCGGTTCAGGCTCCGGTGCTGGTTCAAAGGGCGGCGGGAGTGGCTCGCGGAGCCAACCCTTCTCGGGCACGCGGCGAAGCGGGTCATCAGGTTCCAGGAGCGACAGGTGAGCGTGCAATGCAGCGATCAGCGTGTGATGCTTGGCGGTCAGGGCCCCGCGATCGCGCATGTCCGTGCGCATGTCCGTGCGCATGGCCGTGCAATTGGCCGGCGTGGTTTCACGCTGGTTGAGCTGGTGCTGGCCGCGGCGCTCTCGGCGATCATCGCGGCGGCGTGCGTGGGGCTGTACACGACTATTGCGCGGGCCGATGACATCAGCCGTCAGCGGACCGAGGCGATCGTTGATATGTCGCGCGTGCACCGGGCGCTGCAGCGCGCGGTTCGCACGATGCTGCTGGACGACACCCCCCCTAAGCGTGACGAAACCCGCCAGGCCCGCATCGCGCTGATGGAAGCGGCCCACGGCCCGCGCTTTGAGCTGACGCTCATGCGCCCGCCTGTGCTGGGGCTGATCGCCGGGAAACCGATGGACCCGACCAGCCGTCACACGCCGATGGCCGGGGCCTTTGAGCTGCGACAGGCGCCGGCCCGCACGCGCGGCGGGCGCGCAGTTGACGACGGGCTTGAGCTGTGGTGGACGCCCTACCCCCCGGGCACACGCGCGGCGCGGACCGGGGCCGACGGGACGGCCGAGGGCATGCTGGTCTCAGGCGGGCTGCGAAGCCTGGATATCGCGTTTGCCAAGACCGGCGAGAACAAGCAGCTTGACCGCTTCAAGACCGGCGAGATCACTGACTGGAACAACATCCCCGCGTTTGTCGAGGTCAACGTCGAGATGCTCGACGGGCAGAGGGCCTCATGGATGCTCGAAGTCGCGGCTCAGGGCGGCAGGATGCCCGGGACCGCCGGCGCTGGTGACAGCGATATTCCCATAGCACTACTCGACAGGCTCAGGGCCGAGTCGGGCCCGAACGGGCCGGAGGGCACGGGTGCGGCCGAACCACGCACCGATAGCAGCGGCAAACCTCGCGACCCGCGCGGGTCCGACAGCGGGGCCGGCGGCGGCGGCCCGAGCGGCAGCAACGGCCCCGGGGGCGACGGGCGTCCACCGCGCGACCCCGCAGACGAAGCACGCCGACTTGCCGAGGCCTTCGAGATGCTCAACCGTCTGCTGCAGCAGCTCGCTGGCGGTGGTGGCGGCGGCGGGGGTGACGAGTGAGGGTGGCCCGCGGCTACGCGCTGGTGCTGGTGCTGATGCTGGCGCTGTTCGCCGCGGCGCTGGTCACGATCTTGCTGACGCGACGCGGGACTTCAACGGTGGCGGTTCGCGAGCAGTCCGACGCGTACGTGAGCCACCACATCCAGGCCGGGCTGCGCGAGTTCATCCCGATCTTTTTGCAGACCAGCCAGCGCAGCGATAAAGCGACGCTCGCTGGCGGGGTCATCGGCTTTGACCTTGAGTTTGACCAGGACTTGAAGATGGAGGTCCGCCTGAAAGACCTGGGCGGCGCGGTGCTGATGAGCCCCGACGCCGTCACCAGCGTGCGTCTGGGCGTTATGGCCCGTGCGGGGCTTGACCTGCAGGGGCAGGGCCTGGCGAGCCTGGACCATTTGCGCGTCTTTGGCCCGCCGCGCGTCAGCCTGCACGGTGCGCCCGCGGCGGTGCTGGCGGCGGTGGCGCGCGGGGTTGATGAGAACGCCGACGGAGCGGCCTTCGCCCGAGCCGTGATCGACGCGCGCTCGGAGAAGAACATCGGCCAGGCCGACGTGCGGACGCTGGCGAGCAAGGCCAAGGTCGCCGGTGCGCGCCTTGAGCTGCTCGAGGCGGTCGTCGCCGCGGAGCCGAGTTATTGGTGGATCGAGGCGCGGGTGCTCAGCGGCCAGGGCAAAGAGATCATGCGTCAGGGCGGGTTCGCCAGCGGCGCGCTGTCGCCTGGGTTTGGCGTCTCCAGCGGGGCGTGGGTGATTGAGTTCTGGACCGACCTGCCGCGCGGGCGCCCGTTCGCCTCTGCGCTTGAGTCCAACGCCCAGCGGGCGTCGCGGCCGCCGGCGGCCAACTGAATCCGGCTTGCGGCGGCGCGGGGCACGCAGCGGGGCCGGCCCGTCCCGGTACATGCTCTGCCGGGACGATTGACGCGACTCGCGGGCTCAAGCGGCGAACAATGCCAGCACAGGGCGTACGCTGCGCGTGCGGGCGCCGTTGATTCGAGTCTTGATCGCAGTCTTGATCGCGGTGTTGAGCGCAGGGGCTTTGAGTGTTGGGCTGTTTAAGCGCGGAGTGTGTCAAATGCACCGAGACCAAGCCAAACGATTGATCCTCCGGGTGCAGGCCGTCGCCGGCGTGATCGGTATCGGCGCCGTCGCCGCGGCGGTGGTGCCCGTGGCGGCACCGGGCTTTGAGCCCGCGCGCGTGCCCGAGCCGAAGGTCAAGGCCGCGGTCGAGCGTGCCGCGAGCGTGGAGCTAGACGTTTCGCGTCTGGGTGGCGTGCTGGAATCGATCGCCCCGCCGGTGACGGTGGTGGTGAAGAAGGATGAGCCGAAGATCGATGTGCCGCCGCCCCCGCCGCCGCCGCCGGTGTGGAAGTATCTCGGCGGGCTGTTCATGCCCGAGCGATCGCTGGCGATCGTGGTGGTCAACGACAAGCAGCGGATGCTGCGCGTGGGCGACAAGGTCGATCAGACCGAGCTGCTGGCCATCAGTGAGAAGCAGATCACGATCCGCGAGGGCGACAGCGAGAAACGCATCGACCTTGCGCCGCGGCAGTCCGGCGCGCTGCGGATTGTCACCGGCGCGTCATCGAGTGCGGCGGGCGTGAGCCCGCAGATGCAGGCCGAGATGGCCGCGCAGATGGCGACGCAGGCGGCCAACCAGCGGGCCATGCAGGGTCGTGGGGGCCTGACGCCCGAGCAGGCCGCGGCGCGTCTAAAGCACTTCAACCGCTCGCCCGAGGAGTCGGGGAGGTCTGATGACAAGATGGCCCGCATCGAGCGCGTGGACATGATGCTCAAGAACGGGCGGGTCAACGACGATCAGGCCGCCAAGATGCGCGACATGATCGAGAGCGGTGCGGGCCAGGGCGAGGTCGAGGGCGTCATTGGCCCCGACGGCGCCAAGGGCCTCCAGCAGGAGGACCAGCCCAAGTGACCGTCGCGGCCTGCTTCATCCAGCGCGACGCCGGCGGCGCGGCGCTGCGCGCGGCGCGGTTTGTTGATCTGCGCGGCGAGCGCACGTGGGACGCGCCGAGCCTGGCGCGGACCCTTGATCAGCCCCGCGAAGTCATCGTTGCTCTGGCGCGCTGGATCAGCGAGCGCGTGAGCGCCTCACCGGGCAAGCCCGATGTGCTGATGGTGCTCGACGCCGACGGGTCTGCCTGCGGGTGGCTGAGCACTGACAGCAGCGAGCAGCGCGTGGTGCGGGCCGCCGTGCGCGACGCGCTGAGCACCGACGAAGACGACTCGGCATCGAGCCTGGGCTGGATGAGCGGGCTGACCCCCGGCAGCGATACCAGCGTGCAAGCGCTGGTTGACGTGGCACAGCCCGCCCGGGGCGTGCGCGACGATCCGTCAGCGGGCAAACGCCAGCGCCTGGGGCTGCTGGCAGTAAGTGATCTGACCGTCCGCCTGCTGCTGGATGAGCTCGACGGTTTGGGCGTGCAGGTGCGGCGTGTGACCAGCGTTTGGCACGCGATGGCGGCGGTCAACGCGCCGGCATCAGCGGGCGACCGCGCTGAGGGTGCAGGCGTGGTGGCTGAGGACACGGTGCCCGCCAGCGCCAGTGTGATGCTCTTGGAACCGCAGGGCCGTCTGCTGTGGGCCTGGGCCAGCGGGCCAGGGCTGCTGTGCGCCGGGTCTATTCAGCTGCGGGAGTCGATCGATCAGGGCGGTGCCGAAGAGCGCGAGGCCGCGGCCAGCGCGCGCGGGCTGCGACTCTCTGGCGCGCCCGACGGCGACCCCGACAGGTCGGAGGATGGTCATGACGGCGGCGGTCGTGCCAGCTCTGGCCATGATGGCGGTCGTGACGGCAATCGCGCGGCAGCGCCATCCAGCGTGCTCGAGGTGACCCGCAGTGATGTGGGCCGCCTGGTCGCTGACTGGATGGGCTGGTCAATGCAGCTGGGCGTCAGCCCGCAGCGCATCAGTGTCGTCGGCACGCCGACCGTCACGTGCAGCGGGCTTGAGTTTGATCTGCCCGAGATGGCGGGGGTCGCGGCGGTGGCCGCTGGGCTGGGCAAGGCCTGGCCCGGCGCGTCGGTGCAGGCCGGCCTGAGCGCTGACCCGCTCGGTGACATGCTGCGCGTGCTGGTGAGCGCCGAGACCGAGGCCGAGCGTCTACCCGGGGCGGCGATGGCCGTCGACCCGCGCCTGAGCGTGGTAGATCTTTCAGCCCGGCCCGGGCGGTCTTCTCGTGCGCTGCACCTTTGGGGCGGGCTGGCACTGCTGGCGGCGGCCGTAGGCGTGGGCGTGCTGGGCTGGCGCATCGGTCGCAGCGGCGGTGATCTTCGCTTGGGCCTGAAGCTGGCGGGCGAGAACCGCGTAGATCTGATGAGCAAGGCCGGCGCGCTGGGGGCCAAGGTCCCGGCTGATAGCCCGGACCCGGTGGCGGTGATCACCAGCCGGATCATCGCGATCCAGAACGAGCGCAAGGAGATGCGCGAGGAAGACCCGCTGCTGGCCGAGGCCGTGCGGTTCCTCAAGGCCGCTGAGGGTGTGCCGGACGTTCAGCTTCGCTCATTGAGCCTGAGCAGCCAGAACCTGGCGACCGCCGAGCTCATGGTCCCCGGCGGCGGCGACCAGGGGCCGACGATCCTTGACCGCCTGCGCGCATCTAGCACCGGGCTGGCCCGTCAAGCAAGGTGGGACGGGCGGACGCTGCGCGTTGAAGGGACACGCCGACAGTTCAATGTCATGGGCAAGTTTGAAGACGCGACGCCGGCGCAGCGCAAGGTGTTGGAGGTCGCGCCGCTGACCACGCCGGCTGGGCCTTCTGGCCTTGGGCCCGCAGGTGATCCGTCCGCTGGCTCCGCGACAGGTGTGCCGTCGGGTCCGTCGCCCAGCGCCCCAACCGACGCCCCAAATGGCACCTCGACTGGCACGCCGACGTCGCCGACCCCGGAGCCCCGGCCATGATCGAGCGACCGCCGATGCTTGGCGACGACGTGCGTGAGGAGCTGGTTGCGTCGGCGGCCTCGGCACAGCGGGCCAACCGCCCGCGCTACTTGGTGTACGCCGGGGCGTTAACGCTGGTGCTCGCCTCGGGCTTCGCGCTGGCGCGGCTGTGGGAGCGGAGCGTGCTCGCTGGCGAGCTTGACACGACGATGGCCCTCAACACGCAGCTGGCGGCAAAGGTCGGCGAGCTTGGCGAGGCGCAGTCGATTGAGGCGATGCTCGGCGGTGCTGAGCGTCTCGCCCCCGACCCGCGCTTGCTTGGCAAGCTCAGCCAGTTGGCCAAAGACGCGGGCCTGACAGTGAACCAAGAGGCCGAGAGCGACGACTCGCGCCCGAGCCCCAAGGGCGTGGGCCGCAAGACGTACACCTTCATGCTGGCCAACCAGCCGGCGGAAAGTGTGCTGGGCTGGCTCAAGAAGGTCGGCGCAGAGCACCCGGGCGTGCAGGTTCGCAGGTTTGAGATGCGACCCGACCAGGGCACGCCCGAGGGCAAGCCCGCGTGGAAGGTCGATGTGGTGTTTACTCGATGGGAGCGCAAGGTATGACGCACGCCAGAGTTTCAGCGGCGGTTGTCGGTGCCCTGATCGCCCTCGCGGGCTCCACGCTGGGGGGCCTTAGCGCGTGCGCCGGCCCGCCCGCGCGCGGTGAGGACGCGTCCGCGCGGCTGATGCGCGGGCTCGAGGTCGGCGCCAAGGCGCAGGAGCTGGCCCGCAAGGGCCGCACTGACGAAGCGATCGCCGCGTATCAGGAGTCAATTACGGCCTATGACCAGTACGCGCCGACGTGGTACAACATGGGCCTGCTGCTGATGAAGCAGGGTCGCAACGCCGAGGCCGCCACCGCCCTCGCGACCGCCGCGGAGCTTGACCTGACCGACCCGCGCGCGCACACGGCCCTGGGCCTGCTTGCCCAGGACCTGCTGCACTACGCCGAGGCGGGCGACTACTACCGCATGGCGCTGGACCGCAAGCAGACGTACCTGCCCGCGCTGCGCAAGAGCGTGGAGGTTGACCAGCTTCTGGACCGCTACAGCGACACAACGCTGCAGAACATCCGCCGGGCGCTGTACGCCGAGACTGACCCGCAGTGGAAGGACTTTCTGCTGCGTCAGAAGCTCAAGGCCGAGGAACGCCTGGCCCGCGCCAGCGGCTCACGGTGAGCACGACCAATGCCCGGCGAAAAGCGCAGATCTGTGGCTGGCAGTAAGAACGCCCGGAAGAGCGTTCTAAACTCGCGTGAGCTTCGTGCGAGCACGCACGCTCGCCAGCTCAGCGGGCGGATATCAACGCTGGTTTCAACTTCTTAGGGCGGTTAGCGCCGCTCAATGACTACCGGGACGCCAACGCGCGGGCCCCAGGTTGCCACGGGCTGCTCCCACCACAGCACGCTCATCAGGTCTGCTGGTGCGGGCACCGTCACCGGGCCGTCGGCCTCGACCAGCTCGAGCTTGACCCCGTCGATCGCCAAACGCCGCTTGATGATCTCGATCCAATCACCCTCGCTGGGTACGGCGACAATCAGCACCTCACGCGAGGTCGGCTCGCCCACCGCGCCAGCACTTGGCAAAGCTGAGCCGATCGTCGGCATGACGCCCTTGGGCTGCGCTGTCGAAGGGGTGCCCGAGGCGTCCGCCGCGCCGTGCTGGGTGCTTGAGCGCTGTTGAGAGCCGTGCGTGCCAGAGCCCCCGCGGGCCATGGCTGAACCTGGGATGGGTGCGCGGGCCACATCCAGCGCGTGCACCGCCGCCAGCGCGGTGCGGACCTGCGTAAGCACGCCCTCGCGGGCCGCGTCGGCGTCGGCAAAGGGCATGATCCCGGGCCGTGGGGCGACGCCTGCGTTGGCGTCAACACGCAGCGCCACCAACGAGCCGTTCTGCCCGTCGAAACGCTCGAGGGCCGCCAAAATTCGCTCGGTCGGAAGAGAGGTCGTCACCCGAATGACGGTTCGGGCTCGGCGCTGCGCGCGGGTCACGCCCGCGGCGTCTGCCAGATCCCCACGCATTGTGCCAGAGTTGCCCGCTACGCCCGCAGCGCCGCTCGCCGCGCCCTGCTGCGCGGGCATGACCAGCACCCCGCCTACGCGCCCGTCACCTTCAGCCAGCATCGGCGGAACGGTCGTGCGGGCAAGCTGCAACGCGACGATCGTCCCGCCCATGGCGAAGGCCACGCCCGCGGCAATCGACGCGAACCGGAACCATGGGCTTGCGAGCACGCCCGGCTTGCGCCCCGGACGCTCGTAGGTCCGCAATTCATCAGCGGTTGGTGCGCCGGCGGGCACCAGGCCCAGCAGTGCTTCACGCTCAACCTGCGCCTCAACGCGCTCAAGCAAGTCAGCCGGTGCGCGGAGGCTCGCGTCAGCGCTACCAAGGCTCTGCAAACCCTTGCGGTCGTCGGTCAGAATCTCAACCCACATGCGAAGCCGCGCGTCGTTGGCCAGCGCCGTGGCGACAATCTGAGCCCGCTCCGGGGCCAGGGCCTCTCCTTCGACCAGCGCCAACAGCTCGTCAGCGGTCGGCGGCCCACCCGCATGCGTCTCGCGGCGGTGGGCGTGATTCGGATTGGTCGGGCCATCGGGCATGTTCGTGTACAGCTTCGGGTCGTCGAGATCTTGTGACTTCAGGGCTTGTTCGCTGGAGGCTTGGTGAGATCGGGCTTGGTCGTGCTGGGCTTGGTCGTGCTGGGCTTGGTCAGATTCTCAAAGGCCTCGCGCAGGTTGATGCGGGCGCGGAACAGGCGGCTCTTGATCGTGCCCACCGGCACGCCCACCACGTGGGCGATCTGGGCGTAATCCAGGCCTCGGACGTCCCTCAACACCAGCAGGGCCCGTTGCTCGGGCTCGACCTGCGACAAGGCCTCGGCGACCGTGGCCCGAAGCTCCAGTGATTGGACGCGGCGGTCAGCCGTTGGTTCCCGATCTGGCAACAGTTCGGCGTGTGATCGGGTCTCAGAACCGCTTCCGGGCCCACCGCCGGCCCCGCCGGGATGTCCAGCGACGGGCGCGTCGAGCGAAGCGTGTTGGCGCAGGCGCTGACCGCGCTGCCAGCTCAGCACCACGTTCATGGTCACGCGGATCATCCAGGTGCTGACCTTGGCCTGCCCGTCAAAGGTGTGCAGCCCTTGGATGATCTTGACAAACGCGTCCTGGGCTAAATCCGTCGCCAGCTCGCGCCCGCGCGGGGTCGGCCCAACCATCCGGACGCAGACGCCATAGAGCCTGTCCTGATGCCGGGCCAGCAGCTCTTGCCAGGCCCCCGCCTCGCCGGCGCGCGTGCGGGCCACGAGCCGCTGATCGATCAGATCATCCGGGCCGCCGCCGCCATGGTTCTCGCCCGTCAGGCTCATGCGGACGCATCTTACCAAGCGGGCAGCCGCCGCGCGTGGGGCCGGCCTTTGTAGCCTGTGCTACAAGCGGCCTATGCTGATCGGTCCTTCAACACCCGCCAGGAGCCAGCCACGATGCACCCGTCAGGGCCCACCACCGTTACCGACCTAGGCGTGCGCCGCCGGTTTCTCGCTGGCGTTGTGCTGCTGCTGTTTGCGTGCTTGCCGATCTTCGCGTGCGAGCGCGCGGCACCAAACTCGTCACGCGGGCCGAGCGCTGCGCGCGCTAGCGGTACTGGCGGCACTGGCAACACTGGCGGCACTGGCGGCCCACTGAAAATCGTCGCGACCACCGCGCACATGGGTGAGCTGGTGCGCCATGCCGCCGGGGCGCTGATGGACGCGCCGCACGCCAGCGCAGGCCCGCGCCTTGAGCTGCGCGTGCTGATGGGTGAGGGCGTCGATCCGCACGGGTACAAGCTGACCCGCTCCGACGCCGTGCTGCTTGACAACGCCGACTTGATCCTGGTCTCAGGCCTGCGGCTAGAGGGCAAGCTCGCCGAGTCTCTCGCGCAGCTCCGCGCGTCGGGCAAGAACGTGCTGCAAGTCGGCGATGAGCTCCCGCGAGACAGGGTCATCATCGTCAGCGACGCTGGCGCAACCGAAGAGGGCGCGCCGAAAGTGGGTACTCCCGGAGAGGACGCCGCCGGCGCGGCCCAGCACCTCGCCGCGGCTGGTGAGCTTGAGGCCGACCCGCATTTTTGGATGGATCCAGAGCTCTTCGCCCTTGCCGCGGTGCGCGTCGGAGGCTGGCTCGCGGACGCCGATTCGAAGAACGCCGACGCCTACGACAGCAACGCCGCGGCTTATGCGCAAGAGATCAAGAATCTCGACGCTTACGCGCGTGGCGTGCTCGCCAGCGTGCCCGAGCAGCGCCGCGTGCTGGTGACCTCACACGACGCTTTCGGCTACCTCTCGCGGCGATTCGGCATAACCGTCAGGTCGGTCCAAGGCCTTAGCACCGAGAGCGAGGCCGGCGTCCGTGATGTGCAAGACCTGGTTGAGCTCATCGCCTCGCGCGGGGTCCCGGCGGTCTTTGTTGAGACCAGCGTCAGCCCACGGACCATCGAGGCCGTCGTCGCTGGCGTCCGCGCTAAAGGCAAGGCCGTGATCGTCGGCGGCGCGCTGTTCTCTGACGCGCTGGGCGCGCCCGGCACGTACGAGGGCACTTACCTGGGGATGATGGACCACAACGTCACGACCATCGCCATCGCGCTGGGTGGGCAGGCCCCGCCGCGCGGCATGGCCGGCAAGCTCACTCAGAAGCCGGAGCGCGTGCGATGATGACGCCCACGCCCAACACCACCTCCAAGACCACGCCCAACACCACGCCCAACACCACCGCCAATCTCAACCCCGGCCCGAGCGCGGCCCCGCCACTGAGTGTGCGTGACGTCACCGTCGCCTACCAGCGCCGCCCCGTGCTGTGGGACGTGGATTACGACGCGCCCAGCAGCAGCACCGGCAAGGGCAGCCTCGTGGCGATCGTCGGGCCCAACGGCGCGGGCAAGAGCACACTGATCAAGGCCTGCCTGGGCCTGGTGCCGCTGGCGACGGGGCGCGTGGAGTTCTTCGGGCGTCCGCTCAAGGCCGCGCGGCGATTGATCGGTTACGTTCCGCAGCGTGAGAGCGTGGACTGGGAGTTCCCCGTGAGCGCCGCCGATGTGGTGGCGATGGGGCGCTACGGACGCCTTGGCTGGTTTACGCCCGTTGGCCGGGCCGACAAGCTCGCGGCGTTGGCCTGTCTTGAGAAGGTCGGGATCGCCGACCTTGCCGACCGGCAGATCGGCCAGCTCTCAGGCGGGCAGCAGCAGCGAGTGTTCATCGCCCGCGCGCTGGCGCAAGAGGCGCGGCTGTACTTCATGGACGAGCCATTCGCGGGCGTTGACGCCGCCACCGAGGCCACGATCGTCGCGGTGCTGCGGTCGCTGGCTGATGCGGGCGTCACCGTCATGTGCGTGCATCACGACCTGCAGAGCGTCCCGCGCTGGTTTGACCATGTGGTGCTGCTGAACACGCGTGTGATCGCCGCCGGGCCCGTCGCGCAGGTCTTCACGCCAGAGAACTTGCATTTGACCTACGGCCCGCGCCTGACGCTGCTGGAGCAGGCGGGCAGTGCGCTGGCGGGCGTTGAGGGCGCTGGCGTGAGCGTCGGCCTGCGCTCCGCGCCTGCGCCAACTACTGGCCACCCAACTCGCTCGGGCGAACCCACGCGCACGCGGGAGCCGACGCCTTGACCCTCCAGCAAAGCGCGGCTCAGCTACTGGACGTTTGGCTGCTGCGCGGCGGGCACACCGCCACCGCCGTCAGCCTCGGCTCAGCTCTGCTTGGCGCTTCCGCCGGCGCAATCGGTGCCTTCGCGTTGCTGCGCCGAAGGGCACTGATCGCTGATGCGATCGCCCATGCCACACTCCCGGGCGTTGCCGCGGCGTTCATCGTCGCCGCGTGGCTGGGTGCTGACGGTCGCAGCCTGCCCGTGCTGCTTACTGGCGCGCTGATCGCCGGCGTGCTCGGTGGGATCACCGTCCAGGCCCTCAGCCGCGTCAGGCTACTGAGTGAAGATGGCGCGATGGCCAGCGTGCTGGCGGTCTTCTTCGGTGCCGGCGTGGTGCTGATGAGCGTGGTGCAGACGCTGCCCGGGGGCGGGCAGGCGGGGCTCAAGAACTTCATCTTTGGGCAGGCCGCGGCCATTAGCACCGGCGAGGTCATGCTCGCGGGGGCCTGCGCGATCACGGTGCTGTTGGGTATCGCGCTGCTGTTCAAAGAGCTGGGCCTGGTCTGCTTTGATCCCGGCTTTGCGCGGGCCGCGGGCCGTCCTGCCCTGCTGGCCGACGGCGCGATCGTCGCAATGCTGCTGCTCGTGAGCGTGGTGGGCCTGCAGATGGTCGGGCTGGTGATGATCGTCGCGCTGCAGATCATCCCCGCCGCCGCCGCGCGGTTCTGGACCGACCGGCTCTGGCTCACAGTCGTGATCTCAGCCGTGATCGGCGCGGCGTCGTGCTACGTGGGCGCGGGCATCAGCGCCGTGCTCCCTCGCACGCCCACGGGGGCGACAATCGTCCTCTGCGCGGGGGCCGTGCTCGCGCTGAGCCTGCTGGCCGCGCCGCGCTACGGCGTGCTGGCGATGGGCGTCCGCCGCGCGCTTTGGGGCCTGCGTGTCGCCCGCTCTCACGCGCTGCGCCGCGTCGCTGAGTGTGCCGAGGGCCTTGGTGCTGACGCCCAGAGCCCCGAGGCCTTCGCCGCCGCCGGGTTGACGCGCCCGCACCGCCTGGTGCTGCGCCTGTTCGGTGATATCCGCCTGACGCCCAGCGCCTTGCCCGTGCTGCGCCGCGTCGCCGCACGCCGAGCGTTGGCCCTGACCCGCGCGCACCGCTGGTGGGAGCAGTACCTTGTCAGCCACGCCCGGCATGACCCGGCCCACGCAGACCTGATCGCCGATGTGCTCGAGCACGCGGACAATGAAGAGTTCATGGAGCAGTTGCAGGCTGAGCTGGGTTTGCAAGGGGCGGGGCCGATGCCCGCCAGCCCGCACCCGCTGGGTGTAGTAGCCCCGAAGTTCAACGCCGTTGCCGAGGCCGCGCGGGCCGATCGCACCTAGCTGCGCAGCGACTGAAAGAACGCCCTGAGCTGCGCCGAACATTCATCACCCAGCACACCCGTGATGGGCGTGACGCGGTGGTTCAGCCGCGCGTCCTCGGTCAATCGCAGCAGTGACCCGCACGCCCCGGCCTTGGGGTCTTGCGCGCCAAAGACCACCCGTGGCAAGCGCGCCAGCACGATCGCCCCCGCGCACATCGCGCACGGCTCCAGCGTTACGCACAGGCACAACCCCTCCAGCCGCCAGCTTCCTATCGCGCGGGCCGCGCCGCGAATGGCCAGCAACTCGGCGTGACCGGTCGGGTCGTGATCCAGCTCGCGTCGGTTGTGGGCCTCAAACACGACCCGCCCCGTCGCGTCGTAGACCACCGCAGCGATCGGGACCTCGCCTAACCGCTGCGCGTGCGCGGCAAGCGCCAGCGCGCGGGCCATCATCGCGCGGTCTAGCTCAGGCGTGAACGTGCCGTTGCTGTTGATTGGTGAAGCGTTGGAAGTGGGCCCCGAAGCGCCGGTCATCGCGCTTCCGCCAGCGTCGGGTCATTCGCCAATAGACGCTTAATAATCAGGATGAACACGCCGGTGAGCATCAGGTTGAGCGCCAGGCTCAGCATCGCCACTACCAGGATCGGCCCGCCGATCCCGTAGCCGATCGAGACCGCCAGAACGCCTGCGCCAACCTCGCCGCGTGGCCACATCCCAATGGCCACCGCCAGGCGCTGCCGCCAGCTCGCCTCACGCCGGTAGCAAAACGCCGGGAACATTTTGCCCAGGTTTGAGAGCACCGTGATCGCCAGCACATGCAGCGCGATCTCGCCCCAGCCCATCGGTGGCGTGAGGGCCTTGAGGTACTGCCCGATCTCCAGCTTTGATACGTCTACCGCCGCCGCTGCGGCGGCCGCACCACCACTCGCGGCACCGCCGACCTGATTGATGAACATCGGCATCGAGAGCCCGACCATGACCATGAAGAACGCCGACATGGTCGTGCCCGCCTTCTTCTCCGCCGGCGTCTCCAGGATGTCATCGTGGTGCTCGGCACTAGTCTGCGTGCCTTGGTCGTTGGCCGTGTCGCCCGCTTTCACGTAGGCCCCGCTGGCCCGCTGCCGCGCAATCATGCACCCGAGCACAAACGCCGGTAGGAGCACCTCAATGTGCACCGGCACCTTCGGGTCAATGCCCTTGCTGAGGTGGTAGATGATCTCGGCCCCACCGGCGATCACCCCCGAGTACAACAGCACCCACCCCCAGCTCACCGGGATGCGGACACGGTGCAGGTAGTGCCACGCCAGCCAGAGCTGGGCCGCCATGAGCAGCACGATGACCCCCAGCTGCCACTTGAGCCCGACCATTGCCATCTTCAGCGGGATCATCAGCAGCACGGTGTCCAAGTCGTCAAAGATCGCCAGGATCCGCGCCTTTTTGAAGACCCACGTGCTCGCCAGCCCGGCCGCCGCCAACATGCTAAAGAGCACGCCCGCGCTGGTTGGCGCGGTAAAGCGCGAGGCCAGCAGGCTCTCCTTCCACACGCCCGCCAACGACCATCCGCTGCTGGGCATTAGCACAAAGACGAAGTAGAGGCAGCAGAGGATCCAAGGAAAGGTCGCCGCCGTCGCCGCGACCAGGTAGTCCCACCCGTACTTCCGCACATTGGACTTATCGATGTCGAACTCGTACCCCACGTGGACCATGATGTACGAGAGGCCCAGCATCACCAAGACCCGCACGATCGTCCCGTACGCCTCGGCCTGGCCGCTCCACATGCCGGGCAGCACCTGTGACAGCACCAGCCCCGCGAGCAGCAATCCTGAGTACAGAGCGACCTTCTTCATGCCGTCAGCATAAGCCCTCTTTGGCCCCACGCCCAGATTCCGCACCGGCCCCGCGCCCGGGCGGGCTAAGAATGACCCGATGAAGACCATCATCGAGCCGTTCCGGATCAAGGTCGTCGAGCCCATCAAGATGACCACCGCCGCCCAGCGCGACGCGCTGCTGCGCCGCGCACACTTCAACACCTTCCTGCTGGCCGCCCAGGACGTGCTGATCGACCTGCTGACCGACAGCGGCACCGGCGCGATGAGCGCCGAGCAGTGGGCCGGGATCATGCGCGCTGACGAGAGCTACGCCGGCGCCGTCAGCTTCTTCCGCTTCCGTGACAGCGTCAAGGACATCACCGGCTTCGCCAACCCCCTTCCCACGCACCAGGGCCGCGCCAGTGAGCGCATCCTCTTTGAGCTTGTCGGCGGGACCGGCAAGGTCGTCCCCGCCAACGCCCACTTTGATACCACCCGCGCCAACTGCGAGCACAGCGGCGCGCAGGCCGTCAACCTGCCCATCCCCGAGGCACGCGACCCACGCTCACGCCATCCCTTCAAGGGCAACCTCGATATCGCCGCCCTCGAAGCGCTGCTCGCCGAGGTCGGCCCAGAGAACGTCCCGCTGGTGATTGTGACCGTTACCAACAACACCGGCGGCGGGCAGCCGGTGAGCCTGGAAAATATCCGCGCCGTCCGCGCCGTCTGCGACCGCTACAAGCTCCCGCTCTTCCTTGACGCCTGCCGCTTTGCCGAGAACGCCTGGTTCATCAAGCAGCGCGAGCCCGGGATGAGCAACCGCTCCGTCCGGTCCATCGTCCGCGAGATGTTCGACCTCGCCGACGGCGCGACCATCTCTGCCAAAAAAGACGGCATGGTCAACATCGGGGGCGTGCTGCTCCTGCGAGACCCCACACTCCTCCAGCGCGCCAGCGAGCTGCTCATCCTTACCGAGGGCTACGTGACCTACGGCGGGCTCGCCGGGCGCGACCTTGAAGCCATGGCCCAAGGCTTCCAAGAAGTCGTCGAAGAAGACTACCTCGAATATCGCGTTCGTACCGCTGAGTACCTTGGCGAACGCCTCCTCCAAGCCGGCATCCAGATCATCGAGCCGCCCGGTGGGCACGCGATCTACATCGACGCCCGTCACCTTTGCCCACACATCCCGCCCCACCAGTTCCCGGGCCAGGCCGTCGTCGCCGCCCTCTACCGCTCCGGCGGCATCCGCTCGTGCGAGATCGGCAGCGTGATGTTCGGCGGCACCACGCCCGACGGCTCGCCGCGCCCCGCCCCCGCGATGGAGC
Source organism: Phycisphaerales bacterium PN19_bin_20 (assembly GCA_021173225.1). Taxonomy (GTDB): domain Bacteria; phylum Planctomycetota; class Phycisphaerae; order Phycisphaerales; family UBA1924; genus JAJTGZ01. The sequence goes on from JAJOLK010000013.1 coordinate 105,032, forward strand.
TCGTACGCCTGGCCTTCCCGCGCCGCGTCTACACCCAGAGCCACTTTGACTACGTGATCGAGGCCGCGCAAGAGGTCTTCGCCATTCGCCACGGCCTCAAAGGCCTGCGCATTGTCGAGGCACCCCCGGTCCTGCGGCACTTCACCGCGCAGTTCGAAGAACTCGCGTAACCGCCCACAATACATATAATAATTTCCGCTGTTTACGTGCGCCCACCGTCCTGTTATGTCCGCTGTTCACCTGCGTCTGCAGTCCAGCTGAATCCACCGTCCTGCTATGTCCACCGTCCTGCTTAATGGCGAGTTCCTCGACCTCTCCAGCGCACGCGTCAGCGCGCTGGACGCCTCCGTGCAGCACGCCGTGGGCCTCTTTGAGACCATGCTCGCCGGCGTTGATCCCGCAACCCTCGCGTCAGACGGTCCCCGCCCAAACGGGCCCGACGCAGACCGGCAGCCCTGGGTCATCGACCTTGACCAGCACATCGAGCGTCTGTGCACCTCCGCCGCAGAGCTAGGACTCTCTACTGACCTGCGCCCGCTGGCCTTGCAAGAGGCCGTGCTCGCCACCGTCGCTCGCAGCGCCCTGCCGCGCGCCCGCGTTCGTCTGACGATCACCGGCGGCGACCTCAACATGCTCTCGCAGGCTCGCGCCGTCGCACGTGATCCCAACCGCGCCGGCCAGCCCGCCGTCCCGCTCGCGCACCCCACCGTCCTGTGCGTTGCTCAGCCCGCGACGGTCTACCCGCAGCCGATGCTCGACCACGGCGTCATGGTCACACTGGCCGACGCCAAGGCCAACCCCTTTGATCCCACCGCCGCGCACAAGACGCTCAATTACTGGTGGCGCCTGCGCGAGCTGCAGGCCGCCGGCGCCAAGGCCGCCGCGGAAGCCCTCGTCTTTGACGTCACCAACCACCTCGCTGGCGGGTGCGTCAGCAACGCCATCATCATCAAGGGCAACGCGCTGCTCACGCCCTTCGCTCGCGGCGAAGAAGGCTTCGGCCCGTCAGGCCCCGAAGCCGATCAAGACGCCGCCCCGCGCCGCGCCGCCGGGCACTACCTGCCCAGCGCGGTGCTGCCCGGTGTGACCCGCGCCCGCGTGCTGGCCTGGGCCGAGCTCGGCAGCGCCGTCCACCCCGCACTCGCAGGCCTCCGCGTTCAGCGCCGCATGCTGACTATCAACGACGTGCTGACCGCCGATGAGCTGCTGCTGACCAACAGCAGTTGGGGCGTGCTGCCCGTCACGCGCGTCGAGGGCCGCACAATCGCCGCAGGCATCCCCGGCCCGATCTCACACGCGCTCGTTGAACTCTGGGCCCGCTGGTCCAATCCGCAAGACTGAAGCGCTCAGCCGCCATTCAGCCAGCGCAGCGCGGCCTGCGCCACGCGCTCGACAAGCAGCTCCGCTGTCCGCAGGTCACCGGGCGAGGGCTGCGTCGAGCCGTGTGACGACTGCGCCATCGCCCCGGTATATCCGCCCAGGCGGTGATGACCTCGGGCGTCTAACCGACGGCCATCTGCCCCAGACTGACCCAAATCATTAAGTGCTGCGCCGCGAACGCCATCAGATAGCTCAGCGTCATCTGCCTGTTGCCCGAGAGCCCGCCGCTGTTGGTAAACCCCGCCGCGCCCTTAAGCACGTGCTCCGCCTGCACCTTGGTGTGCCCGAACCCCGAGTGATAAACGACAATTATGCTGGCCATGCTCCGCTCCTGACGGGCTCTGGCCTTGCCCGCAAGCACACGTCTGTGCGGGCACAACGCCCGGCACAACACTATCGCCACACCGCGCCACGCGCGTCGCGACGCCACCCAAGATCAGCTCACCCCGCGCGAACACCTCGCCGCGATCAAACGCCAGCATCAAGACCTGACTGGTTCTTGGAAACCCCGGCAGCGGCTTCCACGGCGTGCCCGTCCAGCGCGCCACATCCATCACCCCACCAGCCACGTCGGCACGCCGATGACCTGCGTGAAGTTCCCGCCGATGACCAGGCGTCGCTTGATGGTCACGATACGCGCATTAGCAGTGCCCTTTGCCGCCCTCGCCAGCGGCAGCAACGCCAACAGAGTCAGGGTCAACGCGCCAGTGACGCCGCACGCCAGCGTGCGCCCCGCGCCCGCTATCGCAGACCGCTCAAAGCGTGCGCACAACCACCGCCGCGCGGGCTGAAGAAGTATTGAGCTCATGCCAAGTACCCCGTCGGTGCAGAGTTGCACGCAACGCAAGACTTCTTGCAAACCACCTGTGGCCGCAAGCCAATCGTTGTGACACTTTACAGCGAGCCTACACCACCCGTGCGGGCACGCCCACCACCATTGCGCCCTCACGCACCGCCTCAAGCACCACCGCCCCCGCGCCCACCGTTGCGCCAGCGCCGATGCTGACCCCCGGCAGAAGCCGTGAGCCCAGGCCCACCAGCGCGTCGGCCCCGACGTGGCACCCGCCGCCCAGCACCGCACCGGGCGCCACGTGCGCGTTCTCATCGATCGTGCAGTCGTGCTCAACAATCGCCCCGCTGTTAACCGTCGCGTGCGCGCCAACCTTGGCTCGCGCGTGCACGATCGCGCCGGGCCCGATGAACGCGCCGGGCCCGATGCTCGCCGAGGGTGAGACAATCGCCGTCGGGTGGATCACGCTCCGCGCGCGGGCCAGCAGCGCGCCCGCGCCCGCGCTCTCACGCGCCGAACGCAACAGCCCGCGCCGCGTCCGCAGATCGCCCAGCGCCAAAACCCACGGCACCGCGCCCAACATCACCAGCCCCGCCAGCGGTCCAAGATGCGCCGGCGTCTCAAACGGCCGCGGAACATCGATCAATATCGCCGCCAAAGGTGGGGCCGGGTGATCGTCCAGAAACCCGGCGATGACGACCCCCGCCAGCAGCGCGGCCTCGGCAACCACCACCGCGTGCCCGCCACCGCCGAGCAGGACCAACCCGCCCAAAGGCGCGACGTCTGACAAACTCGATGGTTTCGCAATGCTTGGCATGACCTCGCGCGGCATCCCCGCCCGCGCGAACACAGAAGATCGGCCCTTCCGACCGCCTTCCAGCAGTCGAGCAAACGAAGCGATAGGTAAAACCCCTTGAATCGAGCCGCTGACAGGCGAGCTTGTGTCAGGTACCGTAAAAACACCTAATGTCACGATCATTGTTCAAACAAAGTCTGCGAATACGGAGGCCTTTGTGCAAAGCCCCCAATCTGGCAGAAATCTCGGTCAAAGGACGCTCGGGGCGGGCCGGGAGTCGTCACGGACTGGAACCGTGGAGCGTGTGGGGACGGACGGGTTTCCGGACCGGTCGAGTTGACGCAAGCGCCTGGATCTGCGACACTTGCGGACCCATCCAAGGCGTCGGGCGCCATGGCCGGGACGAAAGGACGCTTTCCTTATGGCCAGTCGCGGCGGCTCCGGTGTTGTCGTTCTGTCGGTGGTGCTCGGGATCCTCGCGCTTGCGGGGTTCGTTTTGAGCATCGTCTTCTACGGTCAGGCGACCAGCGCGCGCGAGCAGCTCGACGCGTACAAGCGCGATGCGCAGGGCTTTATCCGCGACGGGGAGCGCAACAGCGACCAGTTCCGCGAGATGCTGCTGGAGGCCAACGGGTCCAACAGCTCGCTGGCGGGGTTCCTGACCGGTCAGTTCCGCGAGCTCTCCAGCAAAGTCAGCGGGGTCGACCGCGAGACGCCCAAGAGCCTGACTAGCAAGATCAATGCGGCGCTTGAGCCGCTGGGCAAGGGCAACTTGCTGCAGGGCGTTCAAGAGCTTGGCGGGCAGGTGCTCAAGCTGCAGCAGGACTTGAAGGAGTCAGACGCTGTCCGGCAGAACGCCGTTGATAGTCTGAGCGTTGCGCAGGACCGCGTCAAGGCGCTCGACGAAAGCCACCAGGAGACGGTCAAGACGCTGGGCACGACGATCGACACGTACAAGGGCCAGGTCGATACGTACCGGACGGACTTGACCAAGAGCGCCGAGGACATGCGCGGCGCGGTTGACAAGATCAAGCGTGACGCGGGCGACGAGACGTCGCGGCTGAACGACCGGATCTCGCGGATGACCGACGAGCTGCTGGTAGCGCAGGGCAAGATCCGCTCGCTGCAGGCCGCCCGCGGCAAGGACAGCCTCAAGCCCGGCGACGAGGCGACGCTGGTTGATGGCGAGGTCGTGGCGCTGGTGGACGCGGACAACACTGTTTTCATCAACCGCGGCAAGAACCAGCGGATGGTGCTGGGGATGAGCTTTGAGGTCTACACCGACGCGCCGGCGATCAAGCTGCAGGCCGACGGGGGCTACGCGCGGGGCAAGTCGAGCATCGAGGTCATCCGGGTTGACGACAACTCTTCGACCGCGCGGATCGTGCGTAGCACGCGGGGCAACCCGATTGCTCGGGGCGATGTGATCGTGAACCCCGTGTACGACCCGAGCAAGAAGTACACGTTCCAGGTCTACGGGAACTTCGACACCGACGGGGACGGCCGCGTGACCCCGGCCGAGGGCGAGGACATCCGGGCGATGGTGGCGGGTTGGGGCGGCAAGCTGACCGAGTCGCTGACCGGTGATGTCGACTTTGTGGTGCTGGGCGAGCGCCCGGTGGTGCCGCCGGCCCCGCCAAGCGATGCGGCGGTAGAGTTTGTGGACCGGTTCATCCGGGATCGTCGGGCGGCTGAGCAGTACGACCGGCTGCTGGAGCAAGCGTCGAGCACGTCGATCCCGCTTCTGAACCAGAACCGGCTGATGACGCTGATCGGCCGATAACGCTGAGCGACAAGTTGAGCGATCTTCCAAGGGGTGGGCCCGTGCCCACCCTTGTTTATTGGTAGGTGGAAGAGGCCAGGGCGAAGGGGCGATAGGCAATGGAAGGTGGACGGGGGGGATTGGGCAGTGGGCGCGGGGGAGTAAGCGGTGGCGAAGGCTCGGCGGAGGGTGGGCCGTGGCGACTTCCGGGGGCGACGGAGAGCAACTGGCGGGTTGTGCCACTGTGGATGTGCCGAGGTGGTGCATAGGTCCATCGTGCGACATCCAGTTTGGTACACACTCGACCAAGGGGCTGGAGATGGACGTGCGGGACGCGCGCTCGGTTCGGTATCTGTGATCTTCTCGGTCGTGCGGCGGTAAGCGCGGCGATGTTGTTGGCGTAAGGCTGGCACGGGGATTGTAATGAGTGAGGCGAGAGGCTAACGCCCCGCTGGAGGAGAGAGAGATGATTGGTGTTGCAGCGCGGACCGCGATCGCGGTTGCGCAGACAGAGAGGTCGCTGGCATCAGGCGTGGCGCGAGCCGCGATGAGGTGCCGTTGGCCGATCTACACACAAAGTGAGCCTGGCATGGTGCGGACGGTGCTGCTGGGTGGCACGCGGGTGCTGATTGTGCAGCTTGATGAGGGCCCTGGGATGGCGCTGGGGCTGATTTCCAGGCTCAGGGGGCATATTTCGCCGGTTCTGTGTGTGGCGGTGGACCAGGTCGGTGGCGTGCAGCGCGAGATTTCCGCGCGTCAGGCCGGGGCGGCGGCCTACATTGATGGCGTTGGAGAGTCGGAGGAGATCGAGAGGATCGCCAAAAGCTTGGAGGAGGCCTGCGCCGCACGCGAGGCTGTTCGTGTCGGCACGCGGGTTGCCTAGTTGGTTCTGGTCGGGATGATGGGCCGAAAGCTTCGGGACGGGACGACGGGACGACGGGACGACCCGAAACGAAGCTGGCACGACGGTTGCAAGGTGAGTATCAGAGAAGAGAAGAGAAGAGAAGAGACGGCCTGCGAGTGTGAGTGACCGAGACGATTAAAGAAAATGAATGCGGGCTGGATAGATGACGGAACGGTTTGCCTGACAATCAAAGAGCACTCGACCTCACTCGGCGGCCGGCATGGTCACGAATCTGGAGGAGAGCAGGAACATCACGACGCGACAACTCCTTCCCCCCTGCTTTTCATCGGAGGAGAGAGGACTGTGTCGGCCGTCGAGTGAATTCGAGTGCTTGATGATGGATGGGTTGATCGGAGCGAGGTGCTCCGCTGGCAAGTGCAGAGCGGTGTTTGGAAGAGTTGGGCAGTGCAACAGGTCCTTCCTGATCGACGGCTCGCTTCCGCTTCCGGCGCACACGTGCCGGGCCGGATACGTCACACACACACACCTTCCTCCCTGGGGACTCCTGAACAACCGCCCCGATACACGGCGAGCAGTGAGATGACGGC
>JAJOLK010000024.1 GCA_021173225.1 Phycisphaerales bacterium PN19_bin_20
GCGGTGCAGCCGGGGGCGGTGCAGCCGGGGGCGGTGCAGCCGGGGGCGGTGCAGCCAGGGGCGGTTGAAACGGGTGCGGTTGGTTCTGCCAGGGTTGGCCCAGTAGATGGCGCGATCGCCGACGCGCTGTGGCAGGTGTTGGGCCCACGCAGCGAGCGGGGGGTCTCGGCGGCGCAGGCCCGCGCGCTGGGGGCGAATCTGCGGCCGTGGAGCCTGCAGCGCGACGCGCTTGAGGCGGGCCGGGCGGTGCTGGCGCATGAGGGCAAGGACGGCGCAGCTCGGGTCTTTGCGCGTGCGCGAACGCTGACTAAACGCCCAGAGATTCTCAAGCAGATCGACGACGCCGCGGCGGTGGTGCTGAAGTAAGCAGGTACCCGCTGGAGGTGACCTCAGGGCTTCTCGGTGCCGGCCCACCCGGCGGCGCGGACGGGCAGACCACCCTTTGACCCGCGCTGCTCGGCGCAGGCCGCGATGATCCGCTCGGCGGTGCGGACGTTGGCGAGGCCGGCGGCGGCGTCAACCTCGGGGCGCTGCCCGGTGCGGACGGCGTCAAGGAAGGCCTTGATCTCTTCGACGATGGGCTCGCCCTCATCGATCTTGAGCTCTTCGATCTGGACCAGCTCGTGCCACTTGAGGTTCGAGAGGTCAGCGCCTTGGCGCAGCAGGTTGCGCAGCTCGGCCATCTGCTGCTCGTTGGCGACGCGCCGGATCATCACGCCGGTTTTTGCGGCGTAGTCGATCTTGACGTAGGCGTTCTCGCCCGTGATGCGGGTGACGCGCTCGGTCTTGAGGGCCAGGCGCGAGCAGGTGATGTTGGCCACGCAGGTTCCGGTGCTCAGGTGCCAGGTCAGGCGGGCGCTGGCGATATCTTCGTACTCGGTGATGACGGCGACGCCTGAGGCCTGGACCTCGTCGGGCTCGCGCCCGTTCATGAGCATGATGACCACGTCCAGGTCGTGGATCATCATGTCCATGACCACGGAGATATCGACGCTGCGGAAAGTCATGGGGCTGACGCGGGTGACCTCCATGTAGCGTGGGACGATGGTTTGCCCGCCGGCCACCTCGCGGCGCAAGGCGCGCATGATCGGGTTGAAGCGCTCGATGTGCCCGACCATAAGGACCGAGCCTGAGGCCTCGGCGGCGGACTTGATGGCCTTGCTCTCGGCGACGTCGGCGGCGAGAGGCTTCTCGACCAGGCAGGCGATGCCGGCCTTGAGCATGTGCTCGGCGCTCTCGCGGTGAAAGGTGGTCGGGGTCGCGATCGAGACGGCGTCGACGCCGGCGTCGATGAGCTGCTGGACGCTGTAGAAGGCGCGGCAGCCATACTGCTCGGCGAGGGCCTCCGCGCGTTCGGGGTTGTTGTCAACCACGCCCACGAGCTTGCACCCGGGCATGGTGGCGTAGACGCGTGCGTGGTGACGGCCCATGCGTCCGACGCCGACGACGCCGGCGCGGATGATCGCGGATTCGCCGAGGCCCTTGGGGGTTACGCCGTTGCTGGTTGCTGGCATGGCTAGAGCTTTCTGAGGTTCAGAGGCGGTGGGCTGGCTCGTGTGCGTGCTTAGGTGGGTCGTCGTACGTGGTCGGCGGGTGGTCGCGGGGCGATGCTGGTCGCTGATTCAATCTTTGCCCGTCGGCAGCGGCGGCTCTGGGTTGACTGGGCCGACCCACTGCTCGTAGCGGGCCTGAAGATCACGGACGATCTGCGCTGGGCGCAGCGCTGGGGCTGGAGCGGAAGCGGGCGCGCCAAAGTCGATCGCGGGCATGACCTCCAGGCGGCTGTTGCTGAGGCGATAGAGGCTTGCGTAGGCCGTGGGCTGGATGCTGGCGGTGCGGACGACTATGGGCAGAACGATCGGGCGGGCGCGGCTGATGAGCAGCCCGGCGCCGGGCTGAAAGGGGTAGATCTGGCCGGGGTGGCGGCAGAGGCGGCCTTCGGGGAAGATGCCGACGCACCCGCCAGCGGCGAGGTGGCGCAAGGCGGCGCGGACGCCGGCCATGTCACGCGAGGGGCCGTCGGGCCCGTTTTCTCGGCACACGAAGATGACCTGGGCGAAGCGGTAGGCATGCTCGAAGGTGTCGTGCTTCATGTCCGCGGCCATCATCCAGCGGACGAACATGGGCATGGCGGCGGAGATGAGCGCGCCGTCAACGCCGGCCTTGTGGTTGGAGATCAGTAGCAGCGGTCGTTTAGTGGCTTGCGCGGCGGCCCAGGCGGCGTCGGCGTGATGAAGGCCGTCGATTTTGAGGCGGTGGACGAGCCGCGCGTAGACCTTGGTTGAGAGTTGGGCGAGGCTTACGGCAAGGCGGTCACCCGCGTAGGGGCCTTGCGGCGTTACGGCGCGGGCGGTCCAGGCGATGAGGATCAGCGCGAGCCAGAGGGCGATCAAGATGACGGCCAGTGTCGTCATTGGGACGGGTGGGAGCTAGGCGGGGCTGGGGCCCGAGTCGGGCGCGAGTTGTAGGCGGAGGTAACGCGTAGGTTAGTAAACGCAAACCGCCGGGTCGAGTCGGCGGGCAATGATCTGGCGAGATTGCTGTGCCGCGGCGGTGAGGGTGCGTGAGAACGCGTGGGCGGAGACGGATGAGGAGGCCTGTGAACAACGAGAAGCAGATTGTGCGGTCGGGAGTCAAGGTGGGGCTTGGGGCGATGACCGCCGAGCAGCGCGGTGCAGAGTCGGGCGCGATCTGCGCGGCGCTGATGGGCCTGGGGTTGGTGGCGAGTGCGCGGCGGGTGCTGCTGTACGCGGCGATGCCGTTTGAGCCGGAGGTGGGCGAGCTCGCGCGGTGGTTGCTCTCGCGCGGGGCGGTGGTGTGTGCGCCACGGGTGGACTGGGCTGGCTGGACGATGGTGGCGGCGGAGGTATCGCGGTGGCCGGACGATTTGGCGCTGGATGCCAAGGGTCTGCGTGTGCCGGGGGCGAGCGCGCGGGTGGTGGGGGCCGATGAGCTGGACGCGGTGCTGGTGCCTGGAGTGGCGTTTGATCGTGAGGGTGCGCGGCTGGGGCGTGGCGGGGGCTTTTACGATCGGTTCTTGGCAGGTGTGAAGGTGCAGAGTCGCGTGGGCGTGTGCTTTGGGTGCCAGGTGGTCACGCGGGTGCCGACAGAGCCGCACGACGCGCGGATGGGCGCGGTGGTGACGGGGGCGGGGGTGCTAGGTGTGCTGGGGGTGCTGGGGGTATGAGGGCGGAGAGTCGTGGTGAAACTTGGGGTGGCCGGTGTTCGAAGGCCGATCGTGCTGGTTGGGTCTTACGCCACATTGATGGCCCGGAGGTTGCCTTTCATGCTCACGTCACAGCGCCCGCGGAACGTGGTTCGGATTTCGTCATCCAACGGCGTGGGGAGCACGTCGCGCCCTGGTGGGGCGGCCGGTGTGCTGGGCTCGCCACGTGCGAGGATGGTGCTGGGAGTCGCGGTGCTCGCGGCGATGGCTGGGCTGGGGTTGCTGGTGTACAGCCGATCGGCGGCGGGCGTAGCAGTGAGCGGCACTGAGCCGCTGGAGACGATCAACCCCGCGCTGGCGGGCGGGGCTGAGGCCGTTGAAGATGCCGCGCGGGCTGGGACGGTTTTGGACAGTGGTGCGGGTGGTGGCGCAGGTGGTGGCGCGGGTGGCGTGCGGGGCGAGTCGTCGATTGATGGGCCGGTGATATTGCGGATGGCGGGGCCCGGTGCATCGGTGATTGAGCCTGAACCTGTGAATGCGGAGCCGCGGCCTTCGGACGGCAGGCCTGTGGAGCGCGTGCCCGGGGGGAGTGTTCCTGGCGGGGGCGTGCCGCGGGGGCCGAGCGCGCTGCCGCTGGACTTGCCGATGTCGCCTGGAGCCGGAGTGCCGAGTAAGCCAGCGGCTGGGCTGGGTATGCCAGCGGCTGGGCCGGGCGCAGGTGAGGGCGCAGGTGTGCGCGGGATTATCACTGCGGCGTCGGCGCTGACCAAGGCGGGCAAGCCGCTGGCAGCGCGCGAGCGGCTGAACAAGGTGTTGTATGACAAGGGCGTCAGCGCGGCGGACGTGGGCGCGGTGCGGGCCGAGATGGAGACGCTGAACGCGACGCTGGTGTTCTCGCCCAAGGTGACGCCGGGGGACGCGCTGACGGACGCCTACACGATTGTGAGCGGCGACACGCTGGCGCGGATCACGCGTCGGCAGGGGCTGCCGATCGACTGGCGGCTGCTGGTGCGGATCAACCGTTTAAGCGGGGAGAATGCGATCCGCGTGGGTCAGAGCATCAAGCTGGTGCGCTTACCGATGCACGCGGTGGTGCACAAGAGCGACTATCGGATGGACGTGTGGGCGGGCCCGCCGGTGAGCCCCGGCGCTCCGCTTGGGCCGCACGGCCAGGGCGAGGGTTGGACGTATATTCGCAGCTTCAAGGTGGGGCTGGGCGAGAGCAACGGGACGCCCGAGGGGCTGTTTGTGGTGCGGCCCAGCAGCAAGCTCATCAACCCGCGCTGGGTCAACCCGCGGACCGGCGAGGTGTTCGAGGCGAGCGACGAGAAGAACCCCATCGGCGAGCACTGGATCGGGCTTGATGGCGCGGACGACGCGACGCGCGGGTTCACGGGCTACGGCGTGCACGGGACGATCGACCCCGGGTCGGTCGGGCAACAGCGCTCTATGGGTTGCGTGCGCCTGGCGGCTGAGGACATCGCGCAGGTCTACGAGCTGTTGGTGGACCGGCTGAGCACGGTGCGGGTTATGAAGTGAGCGCGATGAGAGCGTCGGTAAACTCTCGGCCTCACGCCGAGCCACCCACCCTGGCCGGCTGATGGCGAGAACCTGTTGTGCCTGAGTTCCGATCAAGCAGTGCGCTGGCCTTGCCCGCAGAGGCGGTGTGGGCGTTTCACGCTCATTCCGGGGCGTTTCAGAGGCTGATGCCGGGGTGGCAGACCCTCGAGGTGCGCTCGTGGCGCGGGACGCTGCGCGATGCGCGGCTTGAGTTTGTGATCCGTCAGGGGCCCGCGCGGCTGACGTGGATCGCTCAGCACGACGCGAGCGGGTTCGTCGAGGGCGAGCAGTTTGTTGACGTGATGGAACGCGGGCCAGCGAGCGCCTGGCGGCACACGCACCGGGTGACGCCCACGGCGGGCATCGGTAGCGCGACGGGCACAAGCAACGCGGGGGCGTGCGAGCTTGATGACCACATCGTCTACCGCCTTCCGCTGTACCCGCTTGGGCAGTGGTTGGGCGGGTGGAAGTTTGAGGCCGACTTGCGGCGGATGTTCTTGTTCCGCCACGCGCGGACGGCGCACGACGCGGCGCGGCACGCGCGGTTCGCAGGCCAGCGGCGTTTGCACATTGTGCTGACGGGCTCAAACGGGACCATTGGCGCGGCGCTGCTGGCATACTTGGTGAACGCGGGGCACAGGGTTGATCGGCTGGTGCGGGCGCAGCCGCGGGCCACCGGCGACGGCACAGGCCTGCTGCCCGGGCGTGAGGTGAGGTGGGACCCGGTTGCGAGCGGGCCGGACGCGGCGCTGATCGCGGCCATTGATGGTTGCGACGCGGTGATTCACCTGGGCGCGGCGGGGATTGCCGCGCGGCGCTGGACGGACACGTATAAGCGCGAGCTGGTGGAGTCGCGCGTCAGGTCAACTGCTCTGCTGGCGCAGGCGATTGCGCGGTGCAAGCGGGCGCCCGAGGTGTTCATGGTCGCCAGCGGAACGAACATCTATCGCCCGGCGGCGCTTGGAGACGTGATCCCGCGTGAGGAGGACGCGCCGGTTGGGGATGGATTCCTTGCGCGTCTCGCGCTGGACTGGGAGGGCGCGGCGGCGCCGGCGCACCCGCGGACACGGGTGGTGAATCTGCGGCTGGGGGTGGTGCTCTCTGCCAAGGGTGGTTTCTTGAAGGCGGTGGCGGGAGTGCTGCCGGCGGGGGCGTCGCGGTTTGGTGACGGGAGGGCGGTGGTGCCGTGGGTGCATGTGGATGATGTGCTGGGGGCAGTTGAGCACGTGCTTCACACGCCTGGGCTGCGCGGGGCGGTGAACATCGCGGCCCCGAGTGTGGAGAGCAACGCGGCGATGCTGGGCGCGATCAACGTGACGCGGCGGAGCGTGGTGAATGTGCCGGTGTCGGCAGGGCTGCTGCGGCTAATGGCGGGTGAGATGAGCGAGGCGGTGCTGGCGAGCCAGCCGGTGTCGGTGGCGAAGCTGGTGGGCAGTGGGTTTGTGTTCGCGGTGCCAACTGTGGCGGCGGCGGCAGCGATTGAGCTTGGCGATGCGCGGGGCCTGGCGGCGCACCGTGAGCGGATGTTGAGCTGGCGCGCGTGATTCGCGCTCGTGTGCCGATCGCGCGTGGCGAGCGGGCGCGAATAGCTCATGTGCCGAGCGCGTAAGTAGCGGGGAAGTTAGAACGTTCGCGGTGGGCTTGAAGTGGTTTTGGTGCTTCAATGGTGCAGCGCGTGCCACCAAGACCGCGCGCGGAACGAAGGCGGGACCATGCTGGCGGAAGAGAACAAGCGGTGGATGACGGTGACGCTGCTGATCGCGGGGGTTTACAACCTTGTGTGGGGCGCGCTGGTAGTGCTGTGGCCGCTGGGGCTCTTTGAGCTGCTGCGCGTGCCGGCGGAGCGGTGGCCCAACGCGACGGGCGTGTCGATCTGGCAGTGTGTGGGGATGGTGATTGGGGTCTACGGCGTGGGGTACCTGTGCGCGGCGCGGAACCCGCTGCGGCACTGGCCGATCGTGCTGGTGGGGATGCTCGGCAAGATCTTCGGGCCCATCGGCTTCATTGATGCGGCGCTGATGCGGGGCGCGTTCCCGGTTGAGTTTGGGTGGACGCTGATCACCAATGACTTGGTGTGGTGGGTGCCGTTCGGGGTGATCTTGTGGCGCGCGTGGCAGACGCGCGGGACGCGGTCTGGGTGACGCGATCTAGACTGGCTGTTCGGGACTGGCCGTTCGGGGCTGGCCGTTCGGGGCTAGCCATTCGGGGCGCGCGAGTTGAGTGCACCGTTCAGGGCGCGTCGATGATCGTGTCAACCTCGGCGGGCGTCAGCCGCATCTTGTCACCAAAGTGCGTGATGATGACGCGTTCGTCCTCGGTCAGGTGCCCGTCGGCTTTGGCGACCTTGACCAGGAACTCGAGGGCCGCGCTGGGGCTGGGCTGGGCCAAGCGGAGCTGAGACTTGTAAAGGTTTTTGTCGCTGCACGAGAGCTCGATCATTGCCTTGAGGCTGGCGCGACCGACGCCGACGCGCTCGACGAGCGTGGCAATCACGGCTAGTTCGGGCTCATCAACGCGGCCGTCAAGGCCAGCAACGCAGACGCCCGCGCGGAGGAGTTCAAGATCGTGCATGCCACCAGCGGTCATGCTGCGATGGTACGGGCCGCGCGTGCCCGGCGTGGCGCTGGGCGGGCCTACGCTCAAAGATTGGTCGGGAATGTTGCCCGGCCGGCCTGAACGCACGATCTTTGAGCCCGAACCAGAGGCCCTCATGCAAACCCGCTCCGCTTCGAAGCTCGCTCTTGCCGCACTGACCTCCGGGGCGCTGGCCCTCTCTGGGCTGACGGGCCCCGCGCTGGGCTTTGAGCCTGAAAAGAAGCCCGGCGTAGCACCGGCGGCAGCACCAGCACCGGGGGTCGAAGGCTCGCCGCAGCGCGAGGCCGAGCTTAAGAAGCAGTCCGAGGAAGCGCTCAAGAACGCGCAGAGCACCCCAAAGCCGAAGGAACAGCCCTTGCCCGCACCGATCACCACTGCCGACGGCCTTGTTATTGAGGAGCTGAAGCTTGGCGAGGGGCCGGTGGCGGCGCGCGACACCGCCGTGGTCGCGCACTACAAGGGCACGCTCAAGGACGGCGGGGCGGAATTTGACTCGAGCTACAAGCGTGGCCAACCGGCGGTGTTTCCGCTGGCGGGGGTCATCAAGGGCTGGCAGGAGGGCGTGCCGGGCATGAAGGTCGGGGGCAAGCGGAAGCTGACGATCCCGAGCAAGATGGCGTATGGCGAGCGCGAGATCCCCGGCGGGCCGGACGGCAAGCCGCTGATCCCGGCCAACAGCGACCTGGTCTTTGAGATCGAGCTGGTCGGGGCGCTGGTGACGGAAGACCTGAAGGTCGGCGACGGCAAAGAGTGCAAGCTGAACCTGAGCAAGCCCGCGCGCGTGAAGGTCCACTACAAGGGCACGCTCAAGGAGGGCGGCAAGCAGTTCGATTCGTCGTACGACCGCAACGAGCCGATCGAGTTCTCGCTGGGCGAGGTGATCCCTGGGTGGACCTTCGGCGTGCCGGGGATGAAGGTGGGCGGGAAGCGGAAGCTGACGATCCCGTGGCAGTTGGCGTACGGCGAGCGCGGCTCCGGGCCGGACATCCCGCCCAAGGCCGATCTGGTGTTCGAGATCGAGCTGCTGGACGTGAAGTAAGCGGGTGGCGGATGCCTACCCCACGCGCTCGGGCTTGGGCTCACGGCTCATCAGCGCGGCGATTGCGTCAACTGGATCGATGCTCGCAAAGAGCACATCGTGCACGGCCTGCGCGATGGGCATCTCGACTCGCGCGCGGGCCGCGAGGTCAATCACGCTGCGCGTGGTCGCGACGCCCTCAACTACATGTGGCGAGCGGGCCAGATGGTCGGCGAGCTTGACGCCGCGGCCCAAAGCCTCGCCGCAGGTGCGGTTGCGGCCCTCGGGGCTGAAGCAGCTGGTCGCCAGGTCACCGACGCCAGCGATGCCAAAGAACGTCTCGCGGTTTGCGCCCAGCGCGACGCCCAGGCGCGTGATCTCAGCAAGCCCGCGGGCCAGCAGCGCGCTCTTGGCGTTGCACCCGGCGTTCAGCCCGTCGAGCATCCCGGCGGCGATGGCGATGACGTTCTTGCTCGCGCCAGCGAGTTCAACACCCAGCACGTCAGGGCTGGTGTAGATGCGCATCCAGCGCGTGGTGAACATGGCCTGCATGCGCTGGGCGAAGGCGTGGTCGTCGCTGGCGGCGATCATCGTCGCGGGCAGGCAGCGGGCCAGCTCGCCGGCGATGGTCGGGCCGCTGAGCACACCAAGCGGGCGTGGGCGCGCGTCGGGGTCATCACCCAGCGCGTCGGCGATGACCTCGAGCGGGCGCTTGAGCGTCTGATTCTCGATGCCCTTGGCAACGCTGACCACCGCCGCGCCGGGCGGCACATGCGGGCGCAGGCGCGCCCAGGCTTGGCGGGCGAACTGCGCGGGGATGGCGGCGACGATCACGTCGGCGTGCTCGAGGGCCTCGCGGTCCTTCATGCTGACCTTGACCTGTTGGGGCAGCACGAACCCTGGCAGGCGGTCTGACCGGCGCGTTTGAGCGAGCTGCGAGACCTGATCGGCGTCGTGCCCCCAGAGTGTCACGCGCGGGGCCGGGCCAGAGGTTGCTTGCCGCTTGGAGCGCAGCGGGGCGGTGCCGTCGGCGGCACGGCCGTCAAGCAGCACGCCGGCGGAGACCAGGCCCATCTGCCCCACGCCAAGGATCGTCACGTTGAGCGGTCGCGCTGCGCCGGGGTCTGCGGGCGGGGTGCGACGCGGCTCTGGATGTGGGGACGCGGCGTCGCTCAACCTTCGATCTCCTTCGCGGTGCCAACAGGCCGCATCAGGGGCCTGGACTAATCTGAACTGAACTGGACCTGACCGGACTGGACTGGACTGCACTGCACTGGACCGGACCGGACCGGACCGGACTGGCCCTCTACACGTGGGCCCCAACCCCGCCGACCCCGTCAGCGGGCCCACTTGCTCAGCATAGAACCGGCGGGCACCCCGCTTCGTAGGGCTCTTTCCGGGCTGGCCACGAGCCCGGCTTGTGCCCCCAAACCGGCTTTAACCTCGCGCCTGGGTCTAAGATAGCGGCCCGGCGAGCGGAGGTCTGCCCCGCTCACGTCTGGGTGACATTCGGGGAAGGGGGGCTGGGCGGGCGTTCTGCCCGTGCTGGCGATGCGGACTGTTCCACCTTGCGGGCCACGGGGCCCGCTGGCCGCTGATCAGGCGGACAACTACGGCTTCTGGAAGGCTTTCACCAATGGCGCACGAGCACTCGCACGCGGGCAAGCACGATCACTCTCACGACAGTAAGGGCGGCGGTGGCCTTGCCGGGGCTGTCATGAGCGGGCACGGGGGCATCGACTGCTGCGGGACTGAGGACGCAGTGAGCTCCGAGCGGTCACTGCTGCTGTACCTCGCTGGCGGGGTGCTGCTGATCGCCGCGTTCCTTGGGCGGGTGGTCTTTGACGGGACGATCGATGCGAGCACGGTCAAGGTGCTGGCGTTCATCGCGGCCTTCGCCCTCGGTGGGCGGATGGTCTGGAGCGCTTGGAAAGAGCTTCTGAACGGGCGCGCGAGCACCGCGACGCTCGCGTCTTTGGCGATTGTCGCGAGCATCGCCAACGGGCAGTACGAGACCGCCGGTTGGCTGGCGCTGGTGCTTCTTGTGGCCGATCAGTTCCTGCGTCGCACCAGCATCAGCGCGCGGCGGGTGATCGAGGACCTTGTGCGCCTGACGCCCGATGTTGCCCGCGTGGTCCGTGACGGGGAAGAGAAGGAAGTGCGCCTGGGCGATGTGCGGATCGGCGATGTGGTCCGCGTCCGCCCGGGTGAGAACCTCTCGGTTGACGGGGTGGTCATCTCTGGGCGGACAACGCTGGATCAGGCGAGCCTGACGGGCGAGGCCGCCGCGCACGAGGCGACGGTGGACGAGGCGGTCTATGCGGGCACGACGAACCTCACGGGGATCATCGACGTGCGGGTGACGCAAGTCGGCGGGCAGACGACCATCGGCAAGGTGACTGAGCTGATCGCCAGCGCAGAGCGGACCAAGACCCCGCGCCAGCTTTTGATCGAGCAGGTTGCGACCTTCTATGTGCCGGTGGCGATCAGCCTGGCGTTCCTCACGTGGTTCCTGACCAACGAGGTTGACCGTGCGATCAATGTGCTGATTGTGGCGTGCCCCGGTGCGCTGCTGCTGGCGAGCCCGACGGCGATGGTCGCGGCGTTTGCCGCCGCCGCCCGCCTGGGCGTGATGATCAAGTCTCCACCGACGCTGGAGGCCGCGGCAGACATCGACACGGTGGTCTTTGACAAAACCGGCACGCTGACAACGGGCAAGTTCACAGTCTCGCGCCTGGCCCCGGCACCGGGTGTTGACGCCGGCACGCTTTTGGCGGCGGCGGCGTGTGCCGAGCAGCACAGCAACCACCCGCTGGCCCGGAGCATCCTGGGCACCGCGCGGGCCGCGCGGGTGGCCATCGGCGAGAGCCGCGAGTACGAAGAGGTGCACGGGCGTGGCGTGCGGGCCGCGACGGCGCAGGGCCGCCTGCACGTCGGGCGCGCGACCTGGCTGCTGGAGCTGTTCCCGCAGGTCAAGGCTGATCTGGACGCGAGCGTGACGAAGATTGACGGCATGACGGGCGTGCACGTGCTGGTCGCTGGCGATGATGGCTCGGCCCGCTACCTGGGCGCGGTGGGCCTTGAGGACAAGGTCCGCAACAACAGCCGTGCGGTGTTCGACAAGCTGCGCGAGATCGGCGTGAAGCGCCTGAGCATTTTGACCGGCGACCGGATGAGCGTGGCCGAGCGTGTTGGGCGGAACATCAACGCCGACAGCGTGGAGGCCGAGTGCCTGCCCGAGGACAAGCACGCCGAGATCCGCCAGCTTCAGAGCCAGGGGCGGCGGACGCTGATGGTCGGCGACGGGATCAACGACGGCGCAGCGCTTGCGGAGGCGAGCGTGGGCGTGGCGATGCGTCTGAGCGGGTCTGACATCGCGGCCAACAGCGCGGGCGTGGTGCTGATGAACGACGACCTCTCGCGCGTGCCATTCTTGATCGAGTTGGGCCGTCGCAACCGCGCGATCATCGCCCAGAACCTGGTCATCGCCGTGCTGGTGGCGGTGGTTGGTCTGGTGCTGGCGACGACCGGTAAGCTCGACACCGTCGGGGCGCTGTTCTTCCACTTTGTGGGCGACGTGCTGGTGATTGCCAACAGCTTCAGGCTGTTCCGCTTTGGTGAGGCGTACAGCGTTGGCGGTGATGAGCCCGCAGTGGGGCCCGCGCCGATGAAGCGGAGCGTCTCTATGAGCCTGGCCGGGGCACCGCAACCGGCGTGACGCGCACCGCCCGCGTGAAGCACGCAGCTTGACCCCGATAATCCACGGCGTTCGCGCGATGGCTTGGGCGCGGGGCGCGCGTATTGCACCATCGGACGTACGGGCGGCCCTGCCGCCAGGAGCGTCCCCCCCATGCTGCTAAGCCCCGCCTGCCACACGCCCTCGACCTGCCACGCGAGCTTGCACGTCAACGCCGATCAGCGCGGCGCATCACGCGGCTGGCTGTGGGGCACGCGGGCCGGCGCACGGGCGCGGGTGCAGACGATTGCATCGCTGCTCGCGCTGGTCGGCAGCACGCTGGCGAGCGCCCGCGCCGACGCACCGCAGCCCGAGCGAGCCCACACACCCGGCGGACTTCGAGACGGCGTCACGGCCCCGGGCGGCGGCGTGATTGTGCCAAAGACCTCTTCGCGTCCCGGCGCGATGACCATGCGCTTCTCACGGAGCACGTCGGCCGCGCTGCCGGCGGTGATGTCCAGCACGGGCGAGGTCTTTGTGCCCACCGACCCGGCCCCGCTGCCGCTGATTGACCCAAGCGCTATCGCGGCCATGGGTCAGCGTCGCGGCGCAGCGAGCGCTGGCGAGCTTGTCGCGGTCATGCCGAGGTGGGTCCGAACCGAGCGCGGCTTTGAACGCCGCACACGAACGAGTGACGCCGACGGCACAGCCCGCGATCAGGTCGAGCAGTTTGTCGTCACCGCGGGCGTGCTGACGCGGGTCGGCCAGGTGCCAGCTGGGCCAGCTATGACGACCGCGGGCACGGCGACCTCGGGCACGGCGGACGCGGGCATGGCGGGCGCGGCAGGCGCGGTAGGCGGGGGGCCTGTTGCCAGCGCGTCTGGCGGACCAACAACTGGAGCGGCGGCTGGAGCGGCGGGCACGTCAGCTGCAGGTGGCGCGGGCACCCCGTCGCTGGCTGAGCTTGCTGGCGTGCGTGCCGGGGCGGGCGGGCTGATCGAGCAGATGCCGCGCCCAGCGGGTGCGCCGTTCAACCCCGAGGCGCTGGCGGCACTGAACAAGCTGACGAACCCGCCTCAGCCTGCGCAAGTGCAAGCCGCGCCGGGACAGGCGAGGCCTAGCGCGGTGACGCAGAGTGGGGCCGTCATGCCGGACGGCGCGAGTAAGCCCGCGCTGGCGAGCGCGCCGCGGCGCGGGCCGATCCGCCGGTTTGAGATCAAGCGCGACCCGGCCGCTGAGTCGGCACCCGCGGTGGCCGCGACGCCAACTGCGACGCCCACCGGCAATCCGCTTGGCGCCGACGCATCGAGCCTGCAGCCCGGCCCGCAGCCAGCACACGCCACGTTGGCGAGCACGGCCCGCGCCAGGGTCGCGCTCGTGCCTTCGACGTCGGTGCAGACGGCCCAGGCGTCGGCCGACAGCGAAGGCCCGTGAGCTGACGCGACGATCGCTCGCCCTATCGCTCGCCCTGCGCAAAAAGATGCGCGAGCCACAGCGCGAGTGACAGCGCTGAATTTTCATGCCGCGGGGGCGCGTTCACGCTTGCTGGGCAGCTTGCTGGACAACTTGCTGGGCAGGGTGACGGGTAGTTCTGGCGGCAGCTCCGCGGGGGCTTCTCCAGTTTCGCCCTCAGACTCAGGCTGATCGATAAAGCACACCTCAGGCTTCTGGCCCAGCTTCACCATCACATCCTTCCAGCGGCGGTCGTGCCGACACGGGCGGCGGTGGTAAAGGTCAGCGAAGATGTGCGCCACCTCGTGCGCGACAGTCTCATCAGCGACCAGTCGCGGCTTATCCATCAGGTGCCAGTCGCTGATCTTGATCAGTCGGCGCGAGCTGTCGGCCCAGCCAAGTGCGTGACGCAGCTTTGGTGAGAACTCCACGCGTGGCGGCTCGCCCAGCTCGGCCTCATGCACGGCGCAGGCGCGGCTCCACCAGAAGTTCACGCGCTGATCGGCGTAGCCACGCCGGGCGGCTAGGTCAGCATCTTTGGGCCATTGGCGCTGGGCCCAGGCGATGGCGCGCTGACGCCGTTGCCAGCGAAGCCACAAGTACAGGCACGCGCTGGCGAAGAGGCTCAGGATGATCATGACCAGCGTGGGCACTCCGGATTGATCGGCCAAGTAAGGTCGCGGCATGCAAAGGCGCGGCGGGGGGTGCGTATGTGCGGTGCACACGTGCGGGCGGGCGCGGGTCTTGGTACGCTCTGAGGCGATGGCTCTTGACGCACTCGCATTGAGCTTTGGCCCGGGCTTTGGCTTAGGCATCGGCTTGGTCGCTGGCTTAGATTGGTGCCTGGCCTCTACGGTCGCCTCTGGGCCGCAGGGCGTGGGCGTGGACGTGGGAGTAGGCGTGGCAGCGGACGCCTTGGCCAGCCCGCTGTGGTCAGCCACGAGTGTGCTCTCGGCCAGCCCGCCGGTGCTGTTCTTCTTCTTGGGGATGTTCGCGGCGCTAGTGCGCAGCAACCTGCACGTGCCTAAGGCGGTCACGCGCTTGCTGAGCCTCTACCTGCTGTGGGCCATCGGCTTTCAGGGCGGCGTCAAGCTGGTGCAACACCCGATGACGCTGCAGGCGGGCCTGGCCCTGACGGCGGCGATGATGCTGGCGTGCGTGATCCCCATCTATGCCTACGCGCTGCTGCGCCGCTGGGTCTCGCGGGCCGATGCGGCGGCGATCGCGGCCAGCTACGGGTCGGTCTCCGCCGTCACGTTTATGGCCGCCTGCACCGTGCTTGAGGCCAAGGGCATCCCCTACGGCGGGCACATGGTCGCGGCGATGGCGCTGATGGAGAGCCCGGCGATTGTCATCTCTGTCTTGCTGATGAACCTGCGAGTGGGCAAGGCCGCTGCCGTCGTGGAGGGCGTGGAGGGCGTGGGGGGCGTGGGGGACACTGCGAGCACAACGGCTGACGGGCCGACGCCGATCCGCTGGGGCAAGCTGCTGCACGAGGCCTTTCTCAACGGGCCGGTGCTGCTGCTGCTGGGCTCGATGCTCATCGGAATGGTCACGGGCGAGCGCGGGTACAAGGCGTTCAAGCCGCTGTGTACGGACCTGTTCAGCGGCGTGCTGGTCTTCTTCCTGCTAGACCTTGGCATCCTGGCGGCGCGGCGCTTCAAGGCCCTGCGCGAGGCTGGTTGGCGCTTGATCGCCTTCGGCCTGGTGATGCCGCCGCTGAACGCCGCGATCGCCCTGGGCCTGGCCTGGGCTATGGGGCTGCCGCCAGGTGACGGCGCGCTACTGATGGTGCTTGGGGCCAGCGCCAGCTACATCGCGGTGCCCGCGGCGGTGCGGCTGATGATCCCGCAGGCGAACCCGGGGCTCTACATCCCGCTGCCGCTGGCCGTCACATTCCCGTTCAACATCGGTGTAGGCATCGCGCTGTACACATTTGCCGCGACGACCGTGCTGAAGCCGTAGAAGCTGGATCTACATTCTGGCGAGTGTCGGTAACTCAGCACCGCGCTGGATGAGCGTGAGCTCGGGCGGCTCGGCCAGCCCGCCGCCAACGCCCAGCGACCAGAGCCGCGACGTCCGTGCATAGAGCAGCTCAAGCAACGGCTCGGCGAGGGTTTGGGGCAAATTGGCGGCGGCATCGGCCACGTCGCCGGTTCCGTCGCCCGCGCCGCGGTAACGTACGACCGCAACCAGCTCACCCGGAACCTCGATATGCAGCAACTTGCCGTGGAGGGTCAGGAGCCCGGGCGCGGCGGCCAGCAGGTGCGTGTGATTGTGGGCGCCCACTGCGGGGTCTTGCAGCGTGCAGCGGGCCACGATGCTCGAAGAGCCGTTCGCCGGCGCCGCCGCGGGCCAAACTTCCCACCTCAAGGCCAGCGCGGGGCCTTGACCTTCCAAAAGTGCGGTACGCTGGATCGACCACGAGAGGGCCCAGCCCTGCGCCGCGCTTAATTCAACTTCAGCACCGCGCGCCGCGGCCATGGCGGGTCCTAGCGGAGACGCTCCCGGTCGAGTCGTGCTGCGAATCGGCGCGACGGTCATGGTTCATCCCCGTTACGCGGCGCGGGGGCGCGCTGCGCATACAGCTCTGGCCCAGAGTTGTGAGTGGGCGTGTGAGTGGGCGTGAACGTGGGCTCGGCCGGTCCCGCGAGCATCGACGCCGCGGCACGGAGCTGCTCGCTGGGCATGGGCAGGAACTGGTCCGCCAGCTCGCTGAGTGTCCCGAGCACCGCGAGCATCGCGTCCAAGCGGGCGTTGAAGCCCTGCATCGCGTCCGCGGCGTTCGGCGCGTGCGCGGCATGGGGCACAAGCTGGGCGTCCGCGGCGTGCTCGCCCTCGGCCCTGACGCTCGATCCAGCACCGGCGTCGCGCAGCTCGGCGAGCCCGGCGAGCACCGGGTGCATCTCGCGCTTCATGCGCTCGGCCACCACGGCGCGGAGGATGGTCCAGGGGTCTTGCTCGGCCTGGAAGTACTCTTTGCGGTCGCCGCGCTTGTGGGCCCGGGTGATGATGCCCCAATCAACCAGCGCTCGAAGCGACATGCTGGCGTTGCCGCGGGAGATCTCGAGGCGTTCCATGACGTCATCGGTGCAGAGCGCTTCGCCAGCGATGTAAAGCAAGGCGTGAACCTCGGCCATGGTCCGGCTGATGCCCCAGGTGCTGCCCATCTGCCCCCAGGTGGCGATGAAGCGGTCTTGCAGGGCCGAGAGCGCGGGCCGCGTGGCTACCCCCCCACTTGTGTGACTGCCAGCGCTCGCTGCGCCGCCGGCTTCAGTGTCAACAGCCGGGGCGGGGCTTCGAGCGCCGCGACGAACCGGTGATTGGGCCGCCCGCTTGGTCATGCTAAAGCCTATCGGGTCGGCGGGCTTAGAGCAACGGAGATTTCAAGAAATAATGAAAACAGTCCCTTCTCGGGCCCTGCGTGCCCGTTCAGGCCGGCCTGTACGTCGCTACGCCCTCGCGGCCCTCGGCGTTCCCAGCGTTCCCAGCGCCCCGAGCTGTTCACGCTGGATGCGGACCATGTGCGATCGGAGGACCCAGGTCATCCGGCACAGCAGCACCGCTGCGATCAGCGGCCCGATGATCAGGCACGAGCCGACCACAAAGATCAGCGGCAGCAGCCAGGTGTACAGCTTGGCTCTCTTGTCTAACGCGGGGTCGGGGATCCGCGGGGCCAGCCAGCGGACATACCGCATGGAGCCGAAGAACTGGCAGCAGATCGCGGCCAGATAGACCAAGCCGACGACTGCCGAGAAGATCATGAGCGCCCAGAAGCCGCCGCCAAAGGCCCCGCCGCCGGGCATCCGGAAGACCATGCCGCCCAAACCGAAGCCCCCGCCCACGCCCAGGCCGAGCTGGACAAAGACTGACGCCAGCGAGACCACGGCAAGAACCACGCTCGATACGCGGACCACGCGCCGGGCGCTCGCGCCGCGCTCGATGCCCGCGTAGCCCGGGTCCGGCTCGGTCAGGCGCCAAAAGCCCCACGCGAGCACGATGGCGCTGACGGCGCTGAGGACTCTGAGGGCGACCTCGAAGATCGAGATCCAGTCAGCCGTCGTCACCGCGGCCGCCGCTGCAGCAGCCGTTGCCGCCGCCGCCGGACCAGTCGCACCAGTCGCACCAGTCGCACCAGCCGGACCAACACCTGGGGTACCTGCGGGGGCGACGGCGGCCATAAACATGAAAGGGACACTTAACATGCTCGCCCATGCAGCCAAGAGCTGCGTTGACAACTGGGCGATTTGCCCGATGACGATGAGCGTGGCCCCAGACTTAAGCGCGGCGATATACGCCGGGTCTGCCGAGGAGAGCCGAAAGCCGCGCAGTGAGGTCGTTACGCTCAGGCCGCACTCGGGGCAGTTGCCGTCGTGCGGCAGCCCGTGCAGTTTGTACCCGCAGCGGACGCAGTTGGGGTCGTGCGCCGAGAGCGCAGCGCCCCAGAGCGAGACGCCCACGCTCTGCCCGCACTCTGGGCAGTTGCCAGCGACAGGAAGCTCGTTGAGCTGATACCCGCACTTCAAGCAGGGCTGCTGCTGGTCAACTGTGAGCCTGCTCGCGCCCTGGCGGGCAGCTGGTATCGCGGCCTGGCCCGCAGGCTGCCCCCCACTCGTGCCCGGTGAAAAACCATCGCCCGGCAGCGGCGGCGGAAGGTTCGGATCGACCGGCGGTCCAGAGGTTGTGGACATGCAAGAGAGGATATCAAGCGGTCAACCCAACGCGCCCTCAGCCCACCACGCCCTCAGCCCACCACGCCCTCAACCTACCACGCCCTAACCCCCGACGCTGTTACCCGCCCACGCCCACCAGCGCGCCTCCCAGCGCGTTCTTACCCAGCACCTGCTCGGCGTACTGGTTCATCGCGTCACGAAGCTGTTCGAAGCTTTCCAGCACGTAGTAGATTGGCTGGAAGTGGTCGATGACAAACGGCGTGCTGCAGACGCGGTCAAGGTCAAACGGGCGCCACTCAGGCACTGCTCGCGTGCTGCACGCCACCGCGCTGCTGGGCCCATCGGCGTGCTTTTCCCAAGCACCTTCCAGGGCGTATGCGGCCTCGCTGTGGCTTGATACCAGCCCGGAGCCGTAAAGCTTGACGCGGCCCTCTTCCTTGATGAGCCCGAACTCAACGGTGAACCAGAACAAGCGGCCCAGGCGCTCGATGTGGTACGGGTCATCGCACGCCAGCGCGGCCTTGCCGTAGGTCTGCAAAAAGTCGGCAAACACGCGAGACGCGTGGAGAGGGACGTGCCCGAAGACATCGTGGAAGATATCCGGCTCGGGCAGATAGTCCATCACCTCGCGCGGGCGGATCAGTACGGTGGTCGGGAACTGCCGCGCCGCCAGGCAGGCGAAGAAGCTCTTTGCGGGCAGGTAGCCCGGCACGCCAAAGCTGGCCCAGTCAGAGACCTCGGCCAGGTAGCGGTTGACGCCTTCGAGCTTGGTGCCCTTGGTCAGCAGCTTGCCGCCGGTGATCGTGCAGTCGTGGGTGAGCGTGGCATCGCTCAGCAGGGGCATGCGGTCAGGGCTGAGGCGCAGGATCTTGAGCCCATCGATGAACGTTCGGCTAACTTGGCGCTCGAGCATCTCCCAGCGGCGGTTGAACAGGTCACGCCAGACCTCGTGGTTGTCCTGTGTGTACTTGTGGTAGGCCTGGGTGATGTAGAACTTGCTCGGGTCGATGCGGTCAGCCGGAAGATTCGGGGCCGCGTCGGCGCTGGCCTGCGCGCGGCGCGACTCGTCAGAATCGATGATGTTGTTGTACGCGATGTCGCCCCGCATGGACCGGCCTCCTGAACCACCATCAACGCCCGCACGCCGACCGCCCGGCCCGAACCGCTTGGGGGCCTAGCCCAATGCTACCAGACTCCGCCCGCTGGGTGAAGCACCTTCAAATCACAACCCGGGCAAGCCCTAAGCCCACCCCCCACTCTCAACTCTCGCGGTCGGCGGCCATCTGGTTGAGGGCCGCGATGCGGCTGGGCAGGCTGAAGAGGCGGATAAACCCGCCGGCGTCCTTCTGGTCATAGACCGCGTCTTTGCTGAAGGTCGCGAATGCCTCGCTAAAGAGGCTGTTGGGGCTCCGCCGACGCACAGTCGTTGCCGTGCCCTTGTACAGGCGTACGACAATCTCGCCATTGAGCGACTCGGCGATCTTCTCAAACAGCGCGGTCAGCGCCTCGCGTTTGGGCGTGAACCACTGCCCGTTGTAGATCAGCTCGGCGAACTCAAGGGCCAGGCGCTCGCGCATGTGCAGCGTGTCGCGGTCCAGCGTCAGCTCTTCAATCCCGCGCAGGGCCTCCATCAGCACGGTGCCGCCGGGCGTCTCGTAGCACCCGCGGCTCTTCATGCCGACCAGGCGGTTTTCAACGATGTCAACTCGCCCGACGCCGTGACGACCGGCGATCTGGTTGAGCTGCTCGACAAGCTCGTGCCCGGGCATGGCCTTGCCGTCGAGCGCGCGGGGCCGGCCCTGCACGAAGCGGATCGCTACTTCCTGGTGCTTGTCGGGCGCGCTCTTGGGATCGGCCGTGAGCATCCAGATGTCGTCGGGCACGGTGTTCCACGGGTCTTCGAGGGCCGCGCCCTCGTGGCTGATGTGCCAGAGGTTGCGGTCGCGCGAGTAGATCTTGCGGGCGCTGGAGGTCGTCGGGATGTCGCGATCAGCCAGGTACTTCAGCAGGTCCTCACGCCCCTTGAGGTCCCAGATCCGCCACGGTGCAATCACCTCCATGTTCGGCGCGAGCGCGGCGTACGTGCCCTCGAAGCGGACTTGGTCGTTGCCCTTGCCGGTGCACCCGTGGCACAAGGCCGTGGCCCCGATGGCCTTCGCGTACTCAACCTGGGCGCGGGCCAAAATCGGACGTGCGATGCTGGTTCCTAGCAGGTACTTGCCCTCGTAGACGCTCCCGCTGACGAGCATCGGGAAGCAGAACTCTTCGATAAAGTCTTCGCGCAGGTCAACCACGACGCAGTCCTCGGCGCCGCTGTCAATCGCCTTCTTCTCGACGCCCTTGAGCTCCTCGGCGCCCTGGCCCACGTCACCGACCACGGCGTAGACCTGGTAGCCGTAGTTCTCTTTCAGCCAGGGGATCACGCACGAGGTGTCGAGCCCGCCCGAGTAGGCAACGACGACCTTCTTGGCGCTGGCGGGCGAGGCCCCGGCGGGCCGAGGCTGCGAACCCTTACTCTTCTTGGCGGCCATCAATCGCTCCGATCGTTGCTTGAGCTGCGCGGGGCGGCGTGCTGGCCGGGCCGGCGCGAGCGGTGGGAGGTAAGAGGTGAACATACTCGCAGGCGTCCGAGAACAGCCGCGACGGTACGCATAGTAACGTGCCGGTGCGCCGATGACTGAGCCGCTGGTTGTGCGTGAGCGCGCGTGTGAATAGGCGAGGGCGGGCAAGAGCGTTAACTCACGCCTCTTCCAGCTGCAAGGTCGCTAGCGCGGTCATGGGGTCTGGCGCGAAGCGAAAGACGCGGTCCAGCCCGCTCATCAGCAGCACCGACCAGATCTGGTCGTTGACCGAGCACAGCACGAGCTGTCGCCCGGACTCCTTCAGCAGCGTGCGAAGGCGGATCATCTGGGCCAGGTGCGAAGAACTTATGTATCGCACGGCACCAAAGTTGAGCACCACGTGCTTGGCCCGCTGCGTGGTCGCACCCGCACCGCCAAAGGTGACGTCAGCACGCTCAACCAGCGCGCTGAGTTCATCACCAAGCTGAGGCTCGTCGCCCAGCTCGGCTATCACGATGTTGTCGCTCCAGTCGTGCGGCACGCGAAGAGCTTATCAGATCCTTTGCAAGCCTGCGCCAACCTGCACACACAGGAAACATTCTCAACCCTTCTAGGTGATTTTACTGACCACGGGGGGATGCGAGCAACTCGAAACGCGGCGGGGCCTGTGCGGTGAGCACAATCAACGTGGCGCTGCGGGCGGTCCGTGTCGGGGTCGCGTCGGTCAGCAGGGCCTCGCCCAGGCTCAACGGCCTTTGGGCGGCGGGGCCTATTTGGCGCTGCGCGCGCGGTGTTATGAGTGGTGGGGCGTCGTCGCCGGCGGCGGGCTGGTCACGCCGAACGACCTGCCCGGCGCTGGGGACTGGATCTTGCCCGACGGGCGCGTCACGCGCGACGGCAATCGGTGCCAGAATCAGGGCTTGACCGGGGGGCAAAGTGATGGTGAGCCGCTGGGCCATAAGGGCCGCGCCGCGGTCGGCAAGGGTGCTGATGCTGGTGGGCTCGCGCAGCAGTGCGCCGCCGCCGCTGCTGCCAAACCCGCTGGCGAGGTAGGGGACGAGTTCGAGCGTGATATGGGCTGAGAGTGCGCCGGTTTGCTCCGGCGGGCCGGGTACGAGCCAGCAGCGGGCCAGAAGCCGAAGTTGGCCGGCGGGGTGCGTCACCGGCGTGCCGCCCTCCATCACCAGCGTCCAGGGCCCCGCGCTGCGGGCCCCGGCGTGGAGCATCGACCACGACTGGCCGGCGGCGAGCACGGTGGCGACCAGCGCCGTCACGCCCGCGGGCTGGTTTGAGCCGCGCTGGTCTTGGTCGCGATCTTCGAGAACGCGCTCTTGTGGTGCAAGCAGCTCTGAGCCAAGGCCGCGTGCGCTGATGGCCTGTGCCGCGACGCCTGACGCCAGCGCGTCGGCGTCGGCTTCGTCTATCACCAGCGCGAGCAGGCCCGCCTGCTCAAGGGCCGCGCGGAGGCTCTCGGGCAGCGCGCCTTGGGCCTGGGCGGCGCGTGGTTGTTGCGACTGCCCCGGCGACTGGGCCTGTGACTGGCCCTGGGATTGGGCAAGATTTTGCGGCAGCAGCAGCGCGACGCCACGGATCGACATCGCGCGGGCCAGCACGCCAGACTGGCGGCGATGCTCGGGCTTGCTGCTGGCTGCGCGCGGCTGGCCGGTGGCAGGATCGATTGCGGCGGGCTGGGTGGTGGCGGTGGCGATGGCGGTGGCGGTGGCGGTGGCGGTAATCGTGCTCGCCTTACCGCCGACGGTCGGGGTGGTTCCGGCGCAGGCGGCAAGCAGAAGGGTGCTGGCAGCAAGCGGAAGAAAACCGGCCAGGCGCAGGCCCGAGAACGCGCCAGACCGCACAGCCGAAGTACCGAGCAAGGAAGTCTCCGCGGCGTGCTCAAGTTCAACGCGTCGGGTAGATCCACGCTCGCCTGGTGCTCGTAGCAATTGCTGGCCTTGCATATACAGAAGCCTAGCGGGACGGCGCGGCGCAACTCTTTGCGACTGGTGCCCGGCGGGCTCGTGCGGAGCGCGAGTGCGGCGTTGAACTTTGGGCGGTTGTGCGGGCCTTGGAGCTTTAAGATGCTTGCAACAGCGGTGGCGATGGCATGTGCGGGATTGGTCGGGCCGGTGGCGACGGGGCCGCAGGTCGTGGCCTTCGAGCGTGCGGCTGGGCCGGAGCAGTCTTTGGTCACGCCGGTTGTTAACGTGCCCGCAGGGAGCAAGAGCGGGATAACCGCGGTCTGGTCGTTCAGGACGCCGGCCTCGGGCGCGACGCCTGCGCCTGCGTCAGTCCCTCGGCTTGGACCGGGCGAGGCGGTTCGGACCAGCAGTGGCGCGATCCTGCTGCCGCGTGGACGCGCAGGCCAGCGCGGCGACGGCGACCCGGTCACGGTGGTGGGCGCGGCCTATGCGGCGGCGAACGCAATTATTAGTAGCAGGGCCGGAAGTGCGGCGGGGTACGGGCTCTTTGGTTCGCCGATTGTCGCTCGCAGTGAGCAGCTTCGGCGGGCGGGCGTGCGGGGCTTTTCGTACACGATCATCGGGCAGCGTGGCCCGCTGACAACCATTGGCCAGCGCAACCCGTTTATTCCCATTGGGAGCCCTGCGATCCCGCTGGACGGGGTCAACCCGGTGGTGATCGATCTCTCGCAGCCGGCGGCGGGCACTAAGCCCGACCCGCGGCCTGACAACCCGTCGGTAGAAGATGTCTCTCCCAAACACCTGCCGGCGATCGGGCGATAGCTCACGACGACGCACAAGTTTCATACTTTGTCGAGATTGCACTTAAACGGGCTCGCGCACCAACGTGTGTTCCTGAAGCAAACCGAAGGTGAGCGAGCCATGACCCGCGCGGATCGTCGGGGCGCCCAGAGCCAAGACTTCAATTAGCTTGAGAGTTGGCGGAGGAGCGCCTCGCGCAGCGCAGCAGCGTCGCCCCGGCCGGCGCTGGCCTTCATAGCCGCACCTACAAGACGCCCGATGGCCTGCTGCCTGCCGGCGCGGACGTCGGCGACGGCCTGCGGCTGCTCAGTGATCGCCTGCGCGCACCAAGCGTCCAGTGCTTCAGCATCACGAACAACGATGAGCCCGCGCTGGATTGCGAGCTGCTCGATGAGGCGTGCATCTTGTTGCTGGGGCTCAAGAAGCGTGATGGCTTCGAGCATCTCGCCGACGCTTTGGGCGCTGATAGAGCCGGCATCACGCAGGCGCGCGAGGCCGGCGAGTGCGTCGGCCGTGATGCCCAGGTCTGAGAAGAGCGTGACAAAGGCCTCGGCGGCGGCGTGGGACGAATGCTGGGCCGAGTGCTGAGCAATTGCCTGGGCTGAGCTTTGCGCGGCGCGTTCGTTGGCCAGCTTGAAGCCGTGCTGCAGGATGATGTTGGCGCACTGACGCCCGGCTTTGGTGTGGGGCACGCCGAGGGCAACGGCGGCGGTGACCGCGCGCTCGAAGAGCTGGCAGACGGGCGGCTCTTCGATAAGGGCCGCGGCCTCTTTGGCTGAGAGTTCAAAGTCGCGCATCCAGCGGCGCTGGCGCAGGTCTGGGGCCTCGGTGAGGGTGGCGCGGACCTGCTCGACAAACGTGTGGCTCAGCAGCACCGGGGGCAGGTCTGGCTCAGGAAAGTAGCGGTAATCGTGGGCGTCTTCCTTTGATCGCTGAAGCGTGGTGATCTGGCGGGCGTCGTCCCACCCGCGGGTGGTCTTGGTGCCCGCGGCGTGGACGCGCTGGTCTTGCAGCCAGCGGGCGGGCTGCTCGCGCAGCTCGTGCTCGATGGCCCCGCGAACGGCGCGGAAGCTGTTGAGGTTCTTGACCTCGCTGATGGGGGTGCGGACGGTGGTGGCGTTGTCGAGCGTCAGCTCACAGTTGATGTTGGGCTCAAAGCGGATGTGGCCCTTCTGCATAACGCCGAGGGTGACGCCCAGGTGGCGGCAGAAGGTGCGCAGGTGCTGGCAGAAGATCACGACCTGCTCGGGGCTTGAGAAGTCTGGCTGTGTGACGATCTCAAGCAGGGCGGTGCCGGTGCGGTTGAGGTCAACGATGGAGTGGTCGAGTCGGCCGCCGCCGGGGGCCTCGTGCATGAGCTTGCCGGCGTCTTCTTCGAGGTGTGCGCGGATGATCCCGATGCGGACGGTGGGTGCGTCCCAGTCCACCTGCACGGTGGAGTTTTGGTTGGTGGTGGGCACGGTGGAGTTTTGGTTGGTGGTGGGCGCGGCAGTGGCAGCGGTCAGTGCGCGGGGCAGGTCAACGGCGCCGTCGAAGCAGACCGGCAGGTCGTACTGGCTGATCTGGTAGCCCTTGGGCATGTCGGCGTAGAAGTAGCTCTTGCGATCAAACCGGGTGCGCGGGGCGACGCTGCAGCCCAGCGCAAGCCCGACGGCCACGCTCATCCGCAGCGCCTCGGCGTTGACGCGCGGCAACGCGCCTGGCAGCCCTAGCACCACAGGATCAATCAACGTGTTGGCGCACAGACCCTCATCACCACCGGCGGGCACGCCCCCGGGCAGCGCGGCGGCAGGGCTTGACACGCGGCTGAAAGCCTTGGACCGGCACGCGAGCTCGATGTGGACCTCAAGCCCGATGATCGGTCTGACACTGACGATCTGTGGGGCGGCGGTGGTCATGCGGTTGCTTTGGGTGGGCGGAGGAGTGGGCGGAGGAGCGGGCGGGGTGTACGGAGCGTGCGACTTTAGTCTTGGGCACGCCGTGGCTTGGTGGTTGGCCTTCGCTGGGAGCCAGAGGCTGGGGGCCAGAGCGCGGGGGCCAGAGCGTGGGGGCCAGCGCGTGGGGGCCCATACGCTGGAGCCCGATGAACCACCACGCGCAGAGCCTGCTGATCACCGGTGCCCGCCTGATCGACCCCGCGACCGGGACCGACACGAAGACCGACATTGCGCTTGAGGGCGGCGTGGTCGCGGCGATCGGGCACGGGCTGCCGCGCGGGCCGGCGCAGCGCGTCATTGATGCGCGCGGGCGGATCGTGACGCCCGGGCTGATCGACCCGCACGTACACCTGCGCGAGCCGGGCAACGAGCGGGCCGAGACGATCGCCAGCGGGACGGCGGCGGCGGTCAGCGGCGGCTTTACCAGCCTGTGCTGCATGCCCAACACAACGCCCACGCTCGACAACGAGGTGATGGTGCGGTTTGTCTATGAGCGAGCCCGCACCACCGGCGCGTGCCGCGTCTTCCCGGTCGCGGCGGCGACCAAAGGGCGGCACGGCGTCGAGCTCGCCGAGCTTGAGCTGATGGCGCGGGCCGGGGCCGTGGGTTTTAGTGACGATGGCGACTGCGTGGCGAGCGCGCAGATGATGCAGCGCGTGCTGGTCACGGCCAAGGCGACAGGGCGGTGCTTCATGCAGCATTGCCAGGATCATGAGCTCTCGCGCGGCGGGGTGATGCACGCAGGTGAGGTCAGCGCCCGGCTGGGCCTGGGCGGGTGGCCCAGGGCGGCGGAGGAAGTCATTATCGACCGTGACGTGCGGCTGAACGCGGGCGTTGGGTGCGCGTATCACGTGCAGCACATGTCCAGCGGGGGCTCGGTCGAGATCATCAGGCGAGCGCGGGCGGCGGGTCTGGCGGTGACGGCGGAGGTCACGCCGCACCACCTGCTGCTGACGTGCGACGCGATCGAGCGCAGCGGGTACGACACCGGGTACAAGATGAACCCGCCGCTGCGAGAAGCGGGTGATGTTGCGTTGCTGCTCGAGGGCGTCGCGGACGGAACAATCACGGTGCTGGGGACGGATCACGCGCCGCACACCAGCGAGTCAAAGCTGGTGCCGTTTGACGCGGCGACGTTTGGGATCGTTGGGCTCGAGACGGCCCTGGCGCTGTATGTGAAGGCGCTGGTTGAGCCGGGGGTGATTGGCTGGCCGCGGCTGATTGCAATGATGAGCACCGAGCCGGCGGCGCTGTGCGGGCTGGACAAGGCGACGGAGGGTTTCACGTGCGGGCTGGGACGCTTGGCGGTCGGCGGGCCGGCGGATGTAACGATGATCGATCCGGAGCTGGCGTGGACAATTGGTGCCGATGATCTGGTGGGCCAGAGCGGCAACTCGCCGTTTGTTGGCACGACGGTGCGCGGGCGCGCGGTGCTGACGGTGGTCGGCGGGGTTGTGCGGCATGAGTTGGCGTGAGCGATCTCGGCCGCGCAGTTGCCCGTTGGTGCGCGTTGATGGCAAGGCTTGCCGGCGCGACCGAGCCCGCTGCTGAGGGGGGTCTGGCGGCTGAATCGGGTGCATCCGTGGCTTCAAGTTGGTCGTATGTTCAGGTGTTCCCCGGGCGCATTTATCCTGGCGCGGGGTTGAGCCGATAGAACCAGTGAGTGCATCCGCCGGCGCGCGTTCAGAAGCGTGCGCCAGCGTTCCATGTCCGCGCTACCAAACCCGGGGCTTCGACCCCGGCGGTCGCGACAGCGAGGGTGCACACCATGAACAGCGCGAGCGCATCGTTTGAGTCGGGCGCCGGCGGGACCGGTGGCGTGGGCGGTGGCGCGGGCGGTAGTGGTGGCGTGCCGTCGCCTTCTTCGGGCGAGGGCGCGCGGCTGCAGGGCGTCCCTGACGTCGGCGGGCGGGCCGAGCTGCGCGGCGCGCTGGGCGAGGGTGTTGGCGCGGGCACGGCGGGCGGTGGTGGAGGTGGCGGTCTTGCGTCGCTGATCGAGAGCCGCCTTGACAAGCGTGCGTACCGCGATCACCACTGGACGGGAACGTTCTGGGAGTATCTGGACATCGTGCAGGCGCGGCCCGAGGTGATCCGCAACGCGTACCAGCGTGCGCTGGACGCGATCATGAGCGCGGGCTTCGAGCGGTACCGCGCGTTCAAGCGTGACGCCGTGCGATACCACTTCTTCAGCGACCCGATCGACAACGGCGCGGACGCGATCTTCGGGCTCGACCTCCCGCTGATGAAGCTTGTCGACTTCTTCCGGTCCGCGGCCGAGGGGTACGGGACCGATAGGCGGATCTTGCTGCTGCACGGGCCGGTGGGCAGCAGCAAGAGCACGATTGCGCGTCTGCTTAAGAAGGGCGTAGAGCATTACAGCCGGACCGACGAGGGCGCGCTGTACAGCTTTAGCTGGATGCTCGACGATAACTGCGGTCCGACGGCCAAGACGCACGAGTTTGCCTGCCCGATGCACGAGGAGCCGCTGCTGCTGGTGCCCAAGGAAGCGCGGGCCGACCTGATGGTGCGGCTCAACGAGGCGTACCACCCCGCGCACCACGCGGGCAAGCTGCGGCTGGTCGGCGACCTTGACCCGTTCTGCCGCCGCGTGCTGGCCGACCTGCTTCGGCACAATGGGGGCGACTGGAAGCGCGCGATGGAGCACGTGAAGGTCCGCCGCATCGTGCTGAGCGAGAAGGATCGCGTCGGGATCGGCACCTTCCAGCCCAAGGACGAGAAGAACCAGGACAGCACGGAGTTGACCGGCGACATCAACTACCGCAAGATCGCGCAGTTCGGGTCTGATTCTGACCCGCGCGCGTTCAACTTTGACGGCGAGCTGAACATCGCCAACCGCGGGGTCTGCGAGTTCATCGAGGTGCTGAAGCTGGACATGGCGTTCCTGTACGACCTGCTGGGCGCGAGCCAGGAGCACCTGATCAAGCCCAAGAAGTTCGCACAGACGCACATCGACGAGGTGATCATCGGGCACACCAACGAGCCCGAGTACAAGCGGCTGCAGTCCAACGAGATGATGGAGGCGTTCCGCGACCGGACGATCAAGATCGACGTCCCGTACAACACGCGCCTAGACGACGAGGTGCGGATCTACAGCAAGGACTTCGGGCCATCGAAGGTCCGCGGCATCCATGTGGCGCCGCACACCCTTGAGGTGGCGGCGATGTGGGCCGTGCTCACGCGCCTGGAAGAGCCCAAGAAGGCCGGCCTCACGCTGGTGCAGAAGCTCAAGCTGTACAACGGGCGTGCGATACCGGGCTTCACCGAGGAGGCGGTCCGCGAGCTGAAAGAGGAGGCCCACCGCGAGGGTCTGGGGGGCATCAGCCCGCGGTACGTGCAGGACAAGGTCAGCAACGCGATGGTCTCGCGCCAAGCGATCGAGGACCGGTGCGTCAACCCGTTCATGGTCCTTAACGAGCTCGAGTCGGGGCTGACACACCACTCGCTGATCAACGACGAGGCGCTGCGCAAGCGGTACCGCGAGCTGTTGAGCGTGGTCAAGGACGAGTACGAGGACATCATCAAGGCCGAGGTGCAGCGGGCGATCTCCGCCGACGAGGACGCCATCAAGCGCCTGTGCGGGAACTACATCGAGAGCGTGCGCGCGTACACGCAGCGCGAGAAGGTCAAGAACAAGTACACCGGTAAGGACGAGGAGCCCGACGAGCGGCTGATGCGGTCGATCGAGGAGAAGATCGACGTGCCCGACAGCCGAAAGGACGACTTCCGCCACGAGATCATGAACTATATCGCGGCCCTCTCGCTCGACGGCAAGCGGTTCGACTACAACACCAACGCGCGGCTGTACCGGGCCCTCGAGCTCAAGCTCTTCGAGGACTCGCGCGACCAGATTAAGCTCAAGAACATGGTCTCGAGCGTCGTGGACGACGAGACGCAGGCAAAGATCGATGTGGTCAAGCAGCGCATGATTAAGCAGTTCGGGTACAACCAGACCAGCGCCACCGACGTGCTCAACTACGTCGCCAGCATCTTCGCGCGGGGCGACAGCAAGAGCAAGTAGGTTTTAGTGGCGACAAGTAAGGGCGCACCACTCTACCGGGCGATCTGCGGAAGTCGCCACATGGGTTACATCGACCATGACGCCCGTCGGAGCAATCACGGCAGGGCTTTCGCACGGGCAGGCACCAGTGCTCGCGCTGGGCCAGGGTGCGCCCATCCCCGAGGACTGACGCGCGGAGTTTGACGCCGCGGCGCGCCACCCGCTGGTGGTGCGGATGCGCCAGCTGTTCATCAACACGTACAAGCCGGTGATGGACGACGCGTTGACGCGGACCTTCGGCACGATGGCCGGAAACCGCCTGTGGTGCGAGCAGAACCTATCGAAGTGGCTCAGCTGTGGGCGTGTTTGACGCGCGTCACGTAAGGTTTAAACAGGCCAGACCTTCGGCCCCGATCACTCCCACTCGATAGTCGCCGGCGGCTTGCTCGATATGTCGTACACCACGCGGTTCACGCCGCGGACCTCGTTGATGATCCGGTTGCTCACGCGCGCCAGCAGCTCGTAGTCCAGTCGGGCCCAGTCCGCCGTCATGAAGTCTTCGGTCGTCACCGCGCGGATCGCCACCGTGCTCTCGTACGTCCGCCCGTCACCCATCACGCCCACGCTGCGCACCGGCAGCAGCACCGCGAAGACCTGGCTGGTGCTGCGGTAGACCCCCGCGGCGTGAATCTCATCGAGCAGAATCCGATCGCAACTGCGAAGCACGTCAAGCTTCTCGCGCGTTACTTCACCCAGCACGCGGACCGCCAGGCCCGGGCCCGGGAAAGGGTGCCGCCAGACGAGCTTCTCAGGCAGGCCCAGCACCTCGCCAAGCTTGCGGACCTCGTCCTTGAACAGGTCGCGCAGCGGCTCGACAAGCTCAAAGGCCATGTCCTTGGGCAGCCCGCCGACGTTGTGGTGCAGCTTGATGCCCGCGCTGGTCCCGGCGTGCCCGTGCCCGCTCTCGATAACGTCTGGGTAGAGCGTGCCCTGGGCCAAGAACCTGACGCTCCCGCCCTTGGCCTGCACGACCTTGGCCGCCTCTTGATTGAAGACCTCGATGAACCGGTGTCCGATGCGCCGGCGCTTTTCTTGCGGGTCTGTTACGCCCGCGAGATCGCCCAGAAACTGCGCCTCGGCGTCGGCGGTGACAAGGCTCATGCGGAAGTGGTCGCGGAAGGTGTGCTCGACAAACTGCCGCTCGTTCATGCGCAGCAGCCCGTTGTCAACAAACACGCACGTAAGCTGCTCGCCGATGGCCCGGTGCAGCAGCGCCGCAACGACCGAAGAATCAACCCCGCCCGAGAGCCCGCACAGCACGCGCGAGCTGCCCACGCGCGTCCGCACGGTCTCAATGGCCGTCTGCAGGTAATCGGCCATCGCCCAGTCGCCCGCGCACTTGCAGACCTCGTACAGGAAGTTTTCGATGATCTCGGCACCCTGCGGCGTGTGCGTGACCTCGGGGTGGAACTGCACGCCGTAGAACGTCAGCGCCGGCACATCGCCCCTCGCATGGCGCGCGATGCGCACGGCGGCCAGCGGGCACGTGGGCGTGCTGGCCAGCACCGTGCTGGCGCTCTTGAGCTCGGCACCTGCGCCGTCGAGCGACACCTGGTCGCCGTGGCTCATCCAGACCGTCGCCTGTTCGGGCAGTGCGTGCAGCAACCCTGTGCGGTCGCGGACGGTCACGCTCGCGCGCCCGAACTCACGGTGCTCCGCCTTGGCGACCTGCGCACCCAGAAGCTTGCTGGCGATCTGCATCCCGTAGCAGATGCCCAGGATCGGCACGCCTAGCTCGAAGATCTTCGGATCGCACGTGGGCGCGCCAGCGTCGTACACGCTCGCCGGCCCGCCCGAAAGGATGATGCCCTTGGGCTTGCGCGCGGCGATCTGCTCCGCGGGCGTTTCGGGCCGAATGACCATCGAGAAGACGCCCGCCTCACGCACGCGGCGCGCGATCAGCTGTGCCGTCTGGCTGCCAAAGTCGAGGATCAGCACCGTCTCGCGCCCGTGCCCCGCGTCACTGCCCATGGCTCACTCCTGCCCCAACGCCGGCGCTGCAAGCCCGCGGCGGGGAAGGGGAAGTCTAGACGTTGCCAGACGCTGGGGCACTGGTGGTTTGCGGCACGTGTGGCCCGCGCGGCGCTGGCGTCCGCCACCATTGCGCGTCAATCACTTTCTCGCGCTAGTCATTGCCCGGTGCTCGGCGTCCACCGCCGCACGGGCCGCGACGATCGCCGCGGCGACGCGCCCGGGTGCCGTGCCGCCCAGCACATCGCGCCGTGAGAGCGTCGCTTCAAGGCTCAGCGCCTCGAAGATATCCGGCTCGATGCGTGTACCGTGCGGGCCCGCGGCTTGCCGCATCTGCTCGAGGCTCAGCGCGTGCAGGGCCACGCCCAGCTCAAGGGCCCTGCGCGTCAGCAGCCCGGCGGTGTGGTGCGCGTCACGGAAAGGCACGCCCTTGCGGACCAGATAGTCGGCCAGATCGGTCGCGGCGCTGAACCCGTCGTCCGCCGCCGCCCGCGTCCGCGCGCCGTGTACCTTCAGCGTGTCCAGCACCGGGCAGGCCATCCGCAGGCACATCAGCAGGTGATCTGTCGAGTCAAACAGCGGCTCTTTGTCCTCTTGCAAGTCCTTATTATAAGCCAGCGGCAAACCCTTGAGCGTCGTCGCCAGGCTTACCAGTGCGCCAAGCGTGCGCCCGCTCTTGGCCCGTAAGAGCTCGCAGGCGTCGGGGTTCTTCTTCTGCGGCATCAGGCTGCTGCCGCTGGTTACCGCGTCGTCCATCGTCACAAACCCAAACTCGCTGGTGGTGTAGAGGATCAGATCCTCGGCCAGACGCGAGAGGTGAATCGAGCACAGCGCGCTGGCCGCGAGAACCTCGAAGACAAAGTCGCGGTCGCTCACGGCGTCAAGGCTGTTGGCGCTCGGGGCAGTAAAACCAAGGTCAGTTGCGAGCGCGTGGCGGTCGATGCGGTACGCCGTCCCCGCCAGCGCGCCCGAGCCCAGCGGGCAGATATTCACGCGCTCCAGCGCACTGTGTAAACGCGCCGCGTCACGCCCGAGCATCTCGAAGTACGCCAGCGCCCAGTGCCCCAGCAGCACCGGCTGCCCCCGCTGCACGTGGGTGTAGCCCGGCAGCGGGGTCTGCCCGTCACGCTCGGCCAGCGCAACCAGCGCCGCCCGCAGCGTGCAGAGGCCATCGAGCAGCTCTGCGATGCGTCCGCGCGTCCACAGGCGCAGGTCGGTGGCAACCTGGTCGTTGCGCGAGCGCCCCGTGTGCAGGCGCTTGCCAAGCTCACCCACGCGCGCGATCAGCTCGCGCTCAACGTAGCTGTGCACGTCCTCTTCGCCGCTGGCCAGCACCGCCGCAGGTTCGCTCTGCGCGGCGTCAAGCACCGCGCGCAGGCCCGCGTGCAGCGCAAAAACGTCTTGCTCAGTCAGCACGCCAGCCCGGCCCAGCGCGCTGGCCCAGGCGATGCTGCCCTCAACGTCCTGCGCGATCAGCCGCGCGTCGAACCGCAGCGAGTCGTTGAAGGCCCGGAACAGCGGTGACTGCTTGCCCTCGAACCGTCCGCCATACAACGCCACATGCTGCTCCTTGATTTGGCGTCAGCCCGCGTGGCTTCGCCCACAAACCCGCCTGAGCCGAGGATAGTCGCGGCCGGGTTGGTGCCCGGATGCTCCCCTCCCACAGGGTGATCCGAATCCAGCCATGCCATCCCTGTTAGGCAGCGGATTAAACTCTCCCGCTGCTCGACGCTCTCGGGCATCGGCCCCGCAGACAACGTGCTGTCCTGCAGGGTTCGCGCGGCGGCCAGCAAGATCACCGCCAAAAGCGAACCCGCGCCGTGCATCGCTGGCACCACCTTCAAGGGTGTGCTCGTTGGGCAGGACAACGCCGGTAACAACGAGGCGCTCTGGTTCATGAACGCCGCCCGGCCAGCTCACCCTCATTGCGCGCGAGAGCGACACGCTCCCGCGCACCTCCGTCACGATCTACGTATCGGGCACTCTCAACCTTCGCGCACTGGCCATCAACAAGGCCGGCACCGTCGCCTTCCGCGCCACCGGCCAGCGACCCGGCGTCTCCGTGCTCTACAAGGCCACCTTCGCCGACGGCACCGCACATCTGCTGCTCGCTGCCGAAGGCCCTCGCGCCGTGCGGCATCAGTGACAACGCAAGCCCGGGCCCCTTCCCAGGTACCGACGCAGAGCCGACCGCCGATGACGTCATCATTTCGTCGCCCGCTTTACCGCAGGGTGCTGAAGAAGAGCTCGAAGGATCGAGGGATCGAGGGAGCGAGCTGCTCATTGCAGGCTCGGGTGCTCATCACGGGCGCACGGCAGAACTTGCCGCGGCGCGCTCTCATATCATGTGCCCCACCCGCACGCACCCCCGCTCAACCGTTGCTGAACGCGCCGATGAACACAATCACGTCATCAGCGGTGAACTCGCCGTCGGGCAGGCGGAGCTGACCGGGGCTTGCCACATCAGCGCGCCAATCGCCGCTCGTAAATCTGCTGATGAACAAGATGATGTCGTCGGCCGTCAGCTCGCCGTCCGAGCCCTCCGACAACCCCGGGCCAGCAATGTCAGCCAGCCCAAGCTGCGCCGGCGCGAACGTTCCGTCGGCGTTGAGGTTGTGGGCCCGCACGTCGCCCGTACCGGAGACTCCGTCGGTCCAGGCCAGCAGCGTGTTGCCGCGGGCGCCCGCCGCGATGCTTAGGCGTGCCTTAGCGCTCACGTTCGTTCCCGGCAGGTTTGACCACGCGAGCTGCTGGTTGCCGCGCACGCGCGCCGCGAAGACGTTGCCGTTGGTCGGGCCGGTGGTGACGAAGCCCGCGACGACCGCGCCATCGCCAACAACCGCGCAGTTGACAAACGAGGTCTGATTGCCGGTCAGGGGCGTCACACCCACGCCGTCGCCCCACGCCCGATTGCCCAGGTTGTCAAACTTCTGCACCACCCCGCGCCACTGGTTCTGCGTCGGGCTGCTCGACTCGGTAGAAGCAACGTAGTACGCGGCGCTGACTGGGTCATACGCCCCGGCGGCCGAGATGCGGATGAACCCGGGCGTCGCGCCGGTGGTCGCCAGCGCCGAGCCAAAGCGGATCGTCCCGTTGGCATTCACGTGCATCAGGTACGCGTTGCGTGAACCGCCGTTCTCGTACCAAGTGAAGATTGCGCCGCCCGCACCGTCGGGCAGGAACGTCGGGAAGTATCCCAGCTGGATGCTGGTGGTAGTAAAGATCGGCAGCAATGCCCCGGCGGTGCCCCACTGCCGCACGCCCGCGGCGTTGTACTTCTGCGCGTACAGATGCCGCGCCGCAGAGACCGTCGTCCCGTTCTGCACCACGCACAGCGCGATGAACGAGGCGTCGCCCGCCGACGCGCTGCCGGGCTGGATGTCGCTGAGGGTCAGATTGAAGTTGGACGCGTTGACCTCCTCGACCGGCGAGCCCAGCAGCGCGCCGGTGATGCTCACACGCATGATCGCCGTCCGCGACCGCAGCCCCATCGGGCTGTAGCTCCAGCCGATCGCGGCGGTCCCATCAGCCATCACCGCCAAACGCGGCAGGCTCTTGATCTCAGCGCCTGTGCTGACCACCACGCCCCCATTGGCCCAGCGAATCGTCCCTGCAGGGCTGACGCGCTGCACGGCCACCTGCAGCGCAACGCCGCTCACCCCGCCGTCAGAGCCGAAGGCGATCACCGCGTCGCCGTCGGGCGCGACCGCCAGCTCGTAGTCCTGCGTGCTCGACACGGCCCGGTCAGCGATGAGCAGCCCCGGCGCGGCCCAAAGCAAGTTGCCCTGCGCGTCAAGCTTCTGCAAGTACACGTCATACCCGCCAGCGAAGTTGTCAAACCACGAAATGTACGCCCCGCCGTCGCTGGTGGCGCGGATCTTCGGCTGGACCTGTTCGCTGCCGCGACCGGCGACAGTCAGGTTGACCGCCGAGTCGCTCGACCACTGGGCCAACGCGCACGGCACGCTGATGAGCAGGGCGAGAACCCTTGCAAGGCCACCAAGGGCGACCCCAAATGGGAAGGTACACGCCTGTGCGCGAGCGCGAGCGGGGCGGCGGGCGAGGGCGTAGATCATCCCGACAACATACCCGCGCACGGGCCGAACACAAGCGGGAACGTCCGATCTTCGGAGAGATCGCTTATCGCCCCTCAACCCCGCGGCGCCTCCAGCTCGGCCAGTAGGCCGTAAGCACCCAACCGCCAATGAACCACCGTGGACCTCTTCAACACCCCGCTGCTGCTTTCGGGCGTGGTCATCGGCTCGGTGGGCATGGGCCTGCTGATCTAGGGCAAGAAGCAAGGTGAGCCCGCACCACCCGCCGCCGGGCTGGCCATGAGCATCTACCCCATGATCATCTCGAGCCTCTGGCTTGAGTGAACATCTTTGCCGCGCTGCTCGCAGGGCTCGGGGTCATCAAGCAGGCGCAACCGGGCTGACCTCTCCAGGCGTGCGCGTCTGCACACCCGCCACACCTCACCCCGCCCGCGCGCTACCCTAACGCCATGCTTTGGACCCGGAAGACCGATTACCCGATCTTGACCCGCCGCATCCCCTGCGCACCCTTCGGCGACCCCCAACAACGCCGCACCGTCTGGATCGACGACTACCTCAAAACGCCCCAGCAGCTCGGCATCTCCACCGGCGCGGGCACGCTCCCCGGTTATGGCGCGCTCCGCAAAGCCATCGAAACCTACACCCCCGATGAGCTCGTTGACCTCGTTAAAAAGGCCAACGTCCGCGGCCGCGGCGGCGCCGGCTTCCCAGCAGGCACCAAGTGGACCTTCCTCCCCAAGCCCGACGCCAACGGTGACGGCGGCATGCGCTACCTCGCCATCAACGCCGACGAGTCTGAGCCCGCCTCGTTCAAAGACCGCCTCCTCATCGACTACGACCCCCACCTGGTCATTGAGGGCATCGCGCTCGCCTGCTACGCCTGCCGAATCCCCGTCGCCTACTTCTACATCCGCGGCGAGTACCACCACCAGGCCAAGGTCATGGAGCTCGCCATTCGCGAGGCCTATGAAAAGGGCATCCTCGGCGGCAGCGGCCTCTTCAACGGCGCCACCACCAAGAACCGCAACCAGCCCTGGGGCGTCAACCTCTACCTCCACCGCGGCGCGGGCGCGTACATCTGCGGCGAGGAAACCGGCCTGCTCGAATCCATCGAGGGCAAGCGCGGCTGGCCACGCAACAAGCCACCCTTCCCCGCCATCAAGGGCCTCTTTGGCCGTCCCACGATCATCAACAACGTCGAGACCCTCGCCCACATCCCCAGCGTCGTCGAGATGGGCCCCGACTGGTTCGCCAAACAAGGCTGCGACTCCACCTTCCAAGGTGCGCCACCAAGCTGGGGCACCAAGCTCATGGGCGTCTCGGGCCACGTCAACCGCCCCGGATGTTACGAGTGTGACCTGGGCATCCCCCTCCGCACGCTGATTGAGAGCCGCGACTACTGCGGCGGCATGCGCCATGGCAAGAAGTTCAAGGGCGCTATCGCCGGCGGCATCTCTATGGGTGTGCTCGGGCCTGACCAGCTCGACGCCGAGATGGACTTTGACATCGGCCGCAAGTACAACGTCCTGGGCCTGGGCACC
The DNA here is from genome assembly GCA_021173225.1 of Phycisphaerales bacterium PN19_bin_20. Taxonomy (GTDB): domain Bacteria; phylum Planctomycetota; class Phycisphaerae; order Phycisphaerales; family UBA1924; genus JAJTGZ01. The sequence continues at coordinate 37,004 of JAJOLK010000024.1, forward strand.
GCCTGCCCCACCGTCTTTGATGAAGACACCGACATGGTCGCCGTCGCCCGCAACATTGCCCGCTTCTACAAGCACGAAAGCTGCGGCCAGTGCACCCCGTGCCGCGAGGGCTCGGGCTGGCTCTACCAGCTCCTCACCCGCATCGAGGCCGGCCAGGCCAAGAGCAAGGACCTTGACCTCGCCCTCGAAATCGCCACCAGCATGGGCGCAATGCCCGGCACCACCATCTGCGGGCTGGCCGACGGCAACAACTGGGCCATCCGCACCATCATCAACAAGTACCCCGCTGAGTTCCAGGCCCGCGTCAAACGCACCTACGTCCCCGTCGGGATCACCGTCGGCGCTGGCGCGAAGTAAGCCGCTGCCGCGCCGCTCGCAACATTAACACTTACAGCAGCGCCGCGATCACAAACCCGCCGATCACGCACACCACAAAGCTGAGCCCCGACAGCCACATCGCCTCGTCGATGTCGTAGTCCATCAGCCAGCTCAGCAGCCACAGCCCCACCAATACCTGCACCAAAGACGGCAGCAGGATCAGGATCCCCATCCCGCCGATCGCTTTGGCGATCATGAACCCCGTGTTCCCCGTCAGCCCCATCAGCGCCCCGATCAGCGGGCTCTTGATCAGCGTGCCCGCCCACGTCTCGGGCAACCCTACCTTCGTAAACACCGCGAAAAAGCACACCACCCCGCACAGCACGCCCGCGTTCAGCACCGTCGTCAAGCTCACCCACACCGCGTCGCCCCCGACACCCCACAGCACCGCCAGCCAACCCGCCGCCACCACCGCCATGACCCCCACGCTGACCCACAGCCGTTGCCAGTACCGACGCTCGTCCACGATCGAGCGGGCCCGCGACATCCCGCGCCGCGTGATCACCGTGCCGCACTCAGGGCACAGCGCACCCTTGAGACCCGCGAGGTCGTAGTCACACACCGGGCACTTCTTGAGCCCCAGCGCGTTCTTAGGCTTCTTGCGCGCGTGAAGCTCAGGATCGTTGTTTGTCCCGCACTCAGGGCACAGCGTCGTGCCAATGTTCCCCATCTGACACTTGCACTTGCGGCAGTGCGTCACCAGCGCGTCCTGCACCCGCGGCGGAATGCCCTTGGGCCGCCGGAACTCGCCGTAGGGACCTCTGAACAACCCGCCCGAATCCCCAAGAATCAAAAAACCGCCGAGC
>JAJOLK010000035.1 GCA_021173225.1 Phycisphaerales bacterium PN19_bin_20
CCGCCCTTGCTCGCCGCCGCGCACGCCGCCTGCGCGCACCGAAGCGGCTCATCTGACGGCGACCCGAGATTCAACAGCTCACGTGTCTTCATAGCCACCACCGTTCTCGCATAGCGTCACCTTGTTGCTAACGCAGCAGAACCCGACCCGCCAGCCGCCCGGCCCGAGCGGATCATACTAAGCCCGCGCTCGTTCGAAACGTCTCTTCAGAATGGAGCCGCAGAAATGAGGTCCATCCCGCCTACTCGAACACATAACCTATTGTAATAATATAACTCACTCTCTGTCCCGCTTCGCCATCAATATGGGCAACCAGCTCGTGTCATCCACAAGCGGGCACCTCTCGCTCGCAACCAGCCACACCCCCCACGCCCGCCTACGCACGCTGACGCGCGGGCTCGGGCACATACCCCGGCTCATGGATCACACGCCGTGGCTCAACCCGCGCCCCCGCCCTTGCCGCCCCGCTCACACGCACGTTCCGCGCCGCACACTCAGACCAGCGATCAAAGCTCAGCCCCCGGCCGCCGCCGTCGTCGGGCCAGTCCTCCAGCGTTCCAGCTTGCTCACAGGTCGCCCCCGCACCGGCCTGGTCTCCACCAACTTCTTCTGTCGCGCCCTCTTCAGCCGCGAGTCGCCAGCGCACTACGCCGCCACTTACGCCCCCGCCACTCAGGCCCCCGCCGCGCAAGCCCGCTCTATCTCTCGATAGCGCCACCAGCGTCACCGTTGGCAGCACTATCAGCCCCACCACGGCCAACAGCTCACCCGCCCCCAACCCGCCAAACAGCCCCGGCGCAAACGCCCACACAATCGCCACGCCAGAAAGCACGGCCACCAGCGCCGCCATCACCAACAACGCCGACCGCACAACAGGCCCACGCCCAGACAAATCCACGCTCGCCGCCCGCTCGAACACCCGCCCAAAAACGCTCCTAGGCACCCGCTTGGGCGATGCTTCCGCCCCCAACATCCCCGCGCCTAACGCCCAGCCGCCCAGCGCCCGCTCAGGCCTGCGCCTTGGCTCAATGTCCGCTGCCTCGTTTATGCAGTCCTTCGCCAACGATGACATCAAGCCTCCTTCGAACACCACCCCACCACACCGACAGGCCTTTGGCCGCCACTCGCTCAGGTGTACCTACCAAGGGGCCAGTCATAGGCCGCCACATCCACACCCGACTACGGCACCACCCAAACGCTCCCGCAACGCCGCGGTACGCCCCAGTCGCCCCACCCACCCTTTCGCTACCATCGCCCCTTCGCTCTCGCCGACACGCCACCGCCAGGACGTCCGATGCCCCCATCCAGCCCGCTCTCCAGCCCCTCAATACCGCCCTCATCACGCATCAGCGCCAGCTATCGCCGCCTCGCCGGCTCGGCCATCGCCTGCGCGCTGCTGCCCACCCTCGCACACGTCGGCGCTCAGCCCCTCAGCTCGCCTGCCACCCCCGCATCCACGACCCCCGCATCCGTAAGCCCCGCACCCACCGGCGCCATCGAGATCATCGACGAGCAGCTCGCCGCACTCTTAGGCCGCCCGGTCCGTGACGTCGCCATCACCGGCGCCCTTCCCGCCGACATCGAGCTCGTCCGAAACCAAGTCCGCGTTCAGGCCGGCCAGCCCCTTGACGGCCCCGCCGTCCGTGAAGACGTCCGCCGTCTCGCACGCCTCGGCCGCTTCGAAAAAATCGAGGCCCGACTCCAGCCCCTCGATGACTCCTCCGTCCTCATCACCTACGCCCTCGTCGCCGCGCCCGTCATCCAAGACGTCCAGGCCGCCGGCAACCGCGAGATCAACGACGGCGAACTCGCCGCCGTCGTCGGCATCACCGCCGGCGTACCCGCCAACCAGTTCCTCCTTGACGGCGCAAAGCGACGCATCGTCGAGCTCTACCAAAGACGCGGCTTCTATCAGGCCGACGTACAGATCGACACCAAAGAGCTCGCCGAACGCGGCACCGTCGTCTTCCGCATCCGCGAGGGCGACCCGCTCAAGGTCACTCGCGTCCGCTTCGAAGGCACCGCCCAGGGTGTCGAAGAAGGCGAGCTCCTTCGCGCCTGCGTCACCCGCGAGTGGTCGCTGCTGGACTTCAGCCCCGGCGCAGTCAGCACCGTGGTACGCCTCAAGTTCAACGAGCCCGTCCGCGCCGCCCTCTCGCGCGAGACGCGCGAACGCCGCGCCCGCAAAGGCTTCCTCAACGACGATGACCTCGCTGGCGATGTCGCGGCACTCGAAGGCGTCTACGCCAACAACGGCTACCTCCGCGCACGCGTCGACCGTCGCGTCACCATCAGCCCCAACGGACGCGAGGCCGACGTCACCTTCATCATCGACCAGGGCCCGCGCTTCGTCCTCCGCTCAGTAGAGGTCGTCGTCGACGACGCCTCGCCCGACGGCTCCGCCCAGCCCAGCAACATCATCGCCCCCGCGCAGGCCGCCGCCCTCATCCCGCTCAAGGCCGGCGCCGCCATGACCACCGACGCCGCCACCAAGTCCGCCTACACACTCCGCGATGCCTACCTCCAGCTCGGGTACGTTGACGCCAACGTCCGCGCCTTCCTCCGCCAATCCAGCGACACCACTACCACCACCCCCACCAACACCACCGACTCAACGCAAGACACCTTCAGCCCGCCACCAGGGGCCGACCTCGTCCTGATCGTTACCGAGGGCCGCTTCGCCCGCACCGGGCTTGTCAGCGTCAAGGGCAACGACCTCACACAGTCCAAGGTCGTCCGCCGCCTCGTCACCGTCAAGCCTGATCGACCCCTCGACGGCGTCGCCCTCCGCGAAACCGAACGCCGCCTCGCCGAGAGCACCATCTTCGAACGCGGCGCCGTCCGCGTCACACCGCAGCGCCAAGACCCCGCCAACCCCGGATATCGCGACGTCCTTGTCGAGGTCGCCGAAACCAACACCGGCGACATCGGCTTCGGCGCCAGCGCCAGCTCCGACGGCGGCGTCATCGGCCAGATCTCCCTCACCCAACGCAACTTTGACATCGCCGACGTGCCAGACTCCTTCGATGAGTTCTACACCGGCCGCGCCTTCCGCGGCGCGCAGCAGACCTTCAACCTCACCATCGCCCCCGGCAGCGAGAGCCAGACCTACAGCGTCGGCCTCTCCGAGCCCTACCTGCTCGAGACCGACTACTCCGGCCAGATCACCGGCGCCTACTCGTCACGCGCCTTCCGCCGCTACGACGAGGCTCGCCTGGGCGCGCGCGGCGGCGTCGGGCGTCGCTTCGGCGAACGCTGGAGCGGCTCGCTTCTGCTCCGAGCCGAGCAAGTCGAGATCAGCAACATCGAGCCCAATGCCGCCACCGAAGTCTTCCGAGACCAAGGCAGCAACCTCATCACCTCCGCCGCCCTGCGCCTCTCACGCAACGCCCTCGACAGGCCCATCCGACCCACCCGCGGGACCAGCGTCTCGCTGGGTGTCGAACGCATCGGCATCCTCGGCGGTAACTACAACTTCACCCGCCTCGCCGCCGAGGGCGCCGCCTACGTCCCAGTCGACGAGGACGCCCTGGGCAAACGCACCGTCATGCTCTTTCGCACCAGCGCCATCTACGTCCCAGAGAGCGACGACAAGGTCCCCGTCTACGAACGCGCGTACCTCGGCGGACGAGACTTCCGCGGCTTCCGCTTCCGCGGCGTCGGCCCGCGCGGGGTCCGCAACGACGCCCCCGACCAGCTGACCACCGAATCTGTCGGCGGAAACTGGTCGTTCTTCGCCGGCACTCAGCTCGAAAAGCCGCTCGTCGATGAGTTCGTCGCCGCCGTCGTCTTCGTTGACTCAGGCACCGTCACGCGCGACTTCTCCTTTGGTGAGTACCGCGTCAGCGTCGGCGTGGGCCTGCGCCTCTACATCCCGCCGCTGGGCCCGATCCCGCTGGCCTTTGACTTCGGCATCCCGATCCGCAAGCAAGAGACCGACGAACGCCGTATCTTCAGCTTCTCGCTAGACGTCCCGTTCTAAACCCCTCCTTCGCTTCGCGCGGGGCAGGTTTCCAACCTGCCAGCTGGCCATCGGCCGGACCCTCTTTACTCATCACTCATCACTCGCCCACCGCCTTCATCAGTCGCTTGGCCACAAAGTCTGCCATCAACCACCCGCCCGGCGTCACGCGCCAACGCCGCCGCCCACCATCAACCGCCTCCAGCAGCAGCCCATCGCCGACCAGCTCAAGCGCCGCCGCCTCCAGCCGCGCCGCGCACGCAGGCCGCACCAGCACCGCATCCGCCAGCACGCCCTCAACATCAACGCCCACCGCCAGCCGCGGGCCGGTCATCACCCGCTCGCGCAGCGCGCGCACCGGGTCGGGCGGCTCATGATCGCCAATCGGTGAATATCCATCCGCCCCGCCCGCCAAGTACGCGCTCATGCCGCCAACGTTCTTGAACCGGTGCCCGCCGCCTTGCACACTCGCACCCGCCCACACATGCCCGCTCGCGCTCGGGCCCGCCGCCAGCCACTGCTCACCCAGCCAGTACGCCAAGTTATGACGGCTCTCGTGCCCGGGCACCGCGTAGTTTGAGACCTCGTACCTCTTCAGCCCCGCGCGCTCCAGCACCAACCCCGTGTGCTCAAACATCAAGCTCTCAACCTCCTCGTCCACCGCCGTCACCTCGCCGCGCTTCAGCCGGTTGGTCATCCCCGTGCTCGGCTCGTACGTCAGGTTGTAGCACGAAAGGTGCGTCGTCCCCAGGCTCAGCGCCGTCGATACATCCACCGCCCACTCCTCCAGCGTCTGCCCCGGCACGGCATAGATCAGGTCCAAGCTCCGCCGCGCAATCCCCGCCGCCCGCGCCGCCTCCAGCGCCACCGCCACACGCTCGGGCCTGTGCAGCCGCTGCAATGTCGAAAGGTGCTTGGGCAAGAACGACTGCGCGCCCATCGACACCCGCCCCACGCCCCCGCCGTGCAGCACATCAAACAGCTCCGCGCTCGCGCTCTCAGGGTTGCACTCAACCGTGAACTCCGCCTCGGGCCAGCTTCTCAACACCCCTTCTTGCTCATCACCACCCTGCCACTTTCTGATCAGCCCCAGGTCATAGTGATCGCTCAGACATGCCAGCACGTCGCGCCAAAGCTCTACCCGCAGCAAACTCGGCGTGCCCCCGCCCACAAAGATCGTCCGCAGCGGCGCGCCCGCCGAGTGCTTGGCCAGCGCCTCCAGTTCGGCGCACAGCCGACGCACAAACGCCGCCTGCAGGTCCTGCGTATCTACGAACGAATAGAAGTCGCAGTAATCGCACTTGTGCGCACAAAACGGCGTGTGGATGTACAGCGACCGCACCGCCGGGCGCTCGCCACGACCCGCGCCCTCCAGCGCCACCCCGGCCGTCGCAAGGTGTGAGCCCGGCAGCGAGCCAAGCCCGCCTCCCGGCCCCGAACCCGGTCCCGAACCCGGCCCCGATTGGCCCCCCGGCTGGCCCCCCGGCTGGCCCCCCGGCTGGCCTTTGATCGAAATGTGTACACTCTCGCTCACGCGGCCCCAGTCGGGCGACTTCGCCCCTCCAAACCCGCGCGCAGCAGTCCACGTCCACGTTCGCGTCGGGGCAGGCTTGATCGTTGGTGGGGCATAAGCAGCGTCAAGGGCCAGGGACAACAGCGAAGACAGAACAGTCTATCGCCGCACCACCCGCCCGCGACAGGAGCAGACCGTGAAGGTATCGCTGGTGATGGTCAAGGCCGACGGCTCCGCCAAGGACTTCCCGATCAACAGGCTCCCCCTGGTCATCGGTCGCGACCCCTCCGTCAAGTTCCGCATCCCCATCTCCGCCGTCAGCCGCAGGCACTGTGAAATCTTCAGCGACGATGGCGACCTGCTCGTCCGCGACATGGGCTCATCCAACGGAACCTACGTTAATGGCCTCAAAAAGCGTGAAACCGAGCTCGCCGCAGGCGACCTGCTGACCATCGGCGGCATCGTCTTTGTCGTCCGCATCGACGGCGCTCCCGCCAGAATCGACGCCAAAGACTGCTACATGGCCGGCCTCGTTTCAGACGAACTGAACACCGACGATGATGAGGAGGAGCTCCTTGGCCGCGGCACAGGCAGGCCCCTCGCCGGGCTCGGTAACGTCCCCCCGGGCGGTGACCTCTCGGACCTGCTCAAAGACCTTGACTTCTCCGACGAAGATGACGACAAGAAAAAAGCGAGCTAGAGCAAGGCCAGCGAAGCCGGCGCAGCCTCTCAAGGCCTGATTGCCCGCCCGCGCAGCATCCAACCCTTCTCGCCCGGCGAAGCCCCAACCAACTCACCGGCCCAAGCACCAGGTGAACCCCCCGCACAAGCTCCAGTTCAAGCCCCGCTTAAAGGACACGCCCGCACTATGCGAAAGAACCTCCAGCGTCTGGCCGCCGTCGCACTTGCCGCCCTCGCCGCGGTGACGATCGCCCAGCCCACGGCCCCCGCGACCACCGCCGCGCCCGCCTCACCCGCCGCCGCCGCCGGTGAGCCCATCAAGGTCGGGCACTTCGGCTCGCTGACCGGCAGCGAGGCGACCTTCGGGCAGTCCACGTCCAACGGCATCCGCCTGGCAATTGAAGAGGTCAACAAGGCCGGCGGCGTGCTTGGCCGCCCCGTTTCGCTCATCGAGTACGACACCAAGGGCGACGCGAAGGAAGCAACCCTCGCGGTCACGCGCCTGGTCAAGAGCGACAAGGTCATCGCGGTGCTGGGCGAGGTGGCCAGCAAGCTGAGCCTTGCCGCCGCGCCTGTCTGCCAGGAAGCAGGCGTCCCGATGATCACGCCCAGCAGCACCAACCCGCGCGTGACGCAGATCGGCGACTACATCTTCCGCGTCTGCTTTATCGACCCCTTCCAGGGCCTTGCGGGCGCGAAGTTCGCGCGCGAGAGCCTCAAGGCCAAGACCGCGGCGGTGCTGATCGACCAGGCGCAGGCCTACGCCGTGGGGCTTGGTGAGGAGTTTGAGAAGAACTTCATCGCCATGGGCGGTGTTGTGACAGTTAAGCAGACGTACCAAGGCGGCGCACAGGACTTCACGGCCCAGCTTCTGGCAATCCGCTCAGCTCGCCCCGACGTAATCTACATCCCCGGCTACTACACCGACGTGGGCAACATCGCCCTGCAGGCCCGCAAGCAGGGCATCACCGCCCCGCTGCTGGGCGGCGACGGCTGGGACAGCGCCGAGCTGGCCAACATCGCCAAGGACGCCATCGAGGGCTCTTATTACACCAACCACTACGCCCCCGATCAGCCCGACGCGCGTGTGCAGGCCTTCATCATCGCGTACAAGGCGCGCTTCAACGGGCAGACCCCCGACGGGCTGGGCGCCCTGGGCTATGACGCGGCCCGGATCCTGTTTGACTCGATCACCCGCGCTAAAAGCACCGACGGCAAGCTCCTGCGCGACGCCATCGCCAGCACCAAGAACTTCGCGGGCGTCACGGGGAACATCACCATCAACGATAAACGTGACGCGGAAAAGTCTGCCGTGATTGTTGAGATGGCTGGCGACCCGCCGCGTCCCAAGTACGTTACGACCATTACTCCGAACTAACGCGCGAGCGTGCCAGCCGAAGCCCTGCTCCAGAGGGTCTCAGGGCTCGCCTGCCGCACGCGCGCGTGGAAGCACCCCGAGGTACCACCCAACCCCTCGGCATCGATCCTGGGCCAGATACAGGTTTGCGCGCACATCGACGGCGTTTGACGCGCAGCACGGCAAGAAGTGTGCGTCGCACACAGGGCCGAGGCCGTCATCGGGCCGAAGCGGGGGCGGGTATGACGGTGGTCGAGTGCGCGTGCGTCACGAGCAGCCGCCCGTCGATGGCCACTAGTCGCAGCGGGGCGTTGGGCAGGCGCAGCGGGGTGAGGCCCACAGCGCGGGCGGAGGGCAGCTCAAGCCGCACGATGCTGTAGGCGGTGGTGCCGCCGGTGGGGCTTGGTATGTCGCCAACGGTGGCGGGCGCGGGCACGATGGTCATCGCGCCGGCCTGCGTGAGTTGCGGGATGATGGTGGCATCTTCCGAGCCGGTCGCGTCGAGGCCA
>JAJOLK010000014.1 GCA_021173225.1 Phycisphaerales bacterium PN19_bin_20
AGTGCTTGCCCATGGTCGAACGCGGCTTCCGCAGGCCAGATAGCCACTTCGCCCCAGACCATCCCAACTTCGGGATCAGGTACATCAACTTGGCGACAATCTTCTACCACGAAGGCGACCGCGCCGCGGCCTGCGTCAACTTCAAGAAGGCTCTGGCCATCTTCCTCAAGCACTTTGACGAGAGCCACCCCCACGTGAAGATCGTCCGCAAGTGGATGCAGGCCGCCAGCTGCGACGCGTAGGCCGCGGCCGCCTCAGCCAGGCTAGTCGCCGGGCCGGAACTCATGCGCGGCGCGGCTGTCCGGCCAGCCCGCCGGCCGCGACCAGCCCGCATGCCGCGCAAGTACGCCCCGCCCGCGCCCGCGCTGCACATGCTCTCGCAAGCCTTGCTCGTGTGGCCGCGCACTTGGCAACCGCCGTGCGCGTCTGCTCGTACCCTTCAACCATGACGGCGGCGGGGCCTGGGGGCCCATCGATCACGACGAACCTGCAAGCCGACACTCAGCCGGGTGTAATTGGCGGCACTAGAAGCACTGGAGCCACTGACGGCACTGGCGGCGCTGGCGGCGCTGGAGCCACTGGTGGCACTGGCAACGCGCGCGAGCTGATCGCCACCCTTAGCGGCGCGTGGATGTGGCTGCTGCTGGCGCTGCTCGCCGGGCTGGTGATGCTGGTCATCGCGCGCGGGCTTGCGCGCGGTTCGGGTGGGTGGGGCTCATTGGGGGGCTCTTGGGGTGGGCTGGGTGGCTCGCGCAAACGCCGCCGCCCGACCGACACCCGCAGCGCGTGGGTCGAGGCTGGTCGGCGCATGGCCGTGCCGCCAGCCGATGAGCCCGATGTCGAGAAGCCCGAAGACCAGCGGCCTCGATGGTGACTCGCCAGAGCGTGATTCGCCAGAGCGCGACACGCCAACTGTTACTCGCCAGCTCGCGACGGGCCAGATCGTGGCCAGCCAGATGTGGCATGCCAGATCGCGGCTCGCCCAATGGCAAGCGGCCTGGGCCAAGCTAAGACCGCCTCTTTCAAGCGCAGTCACAGCCCGCCTCAAAGGCAACACATCTTCACCATGCAAACACCACCGCCCGTCCACTTCACTCAGGGCAGTTTGATCGTGATCGGCTGGCCATCGGTGCCCTCGCCGCGCAGAATGCCCGCGTCGGTGATGATCTCCACAATGACCCGCCGGTTCGCGGGGCGCTTCATCTGCCCGTCGGTGCCGATCACATCCACCGTGACCACGCCGTTGGCCGTCGTTGCGCCGTAGCGGGTCACAAGAAACTCACCCTTGGTGTAACCGAAGCCGTCGCCGGCGTCCTCGTACAGCTCGCCGCGCGCACCGCCTGAGGCATCAAGGCTGACCAGCAGCGTCAGCGGATCAAGGGGCTTCTCGGCCGTAAACTCCATGATCGGCCCGGCGGGCACGATGCTGCCGCCCTTGAGCTTGAGCACCGGCATGTCCTTCATCGCGGGGCTGCCGCCCTCGTTGACCAGCGTGAAGGGCCGCCAGATGCCCCTGGGCTCGATGGGCCGGCGCGTCGAGTCGGGCTGGAGCTGCGGGACCACCAGGATCGCGTCGCCGATGAGGAAGCAGTCGTCCTCGCTGCGCAGGGCCGGGTCCTTGGGGTCGGCAAAGAATACCGGGCGCATAACCGGCATGTTTGTTACACTCGCCTCGCGAAAGAGCGTGTAGTAATAGGGCATCAGGCGGTAGCGGCGCTGCAGGCTCAGCTTGGAGACCAGCTCGGTGGCGGGGCCGAAGCTCCACGGCTCCTTGTCAATGTTGCCCTTGGCGGTGTGCCCGCGTGAGAACGGGAACAGCGCGCCCACGCCCATCCAGCGCGAGAACTGCAGCGCCCGCTCGGCGGGGTCGCGCGGGCCGTTGCCGATGAACCCGCCGATGTCGGGCCCGCTGAAGGGCTGGCCCGAGATGCCCAGGTTGATGATCATCGGGATCGACTGCTCAAGGTCGTTCCAGTCGGAGCTGTTGTCGCCCGTCCAGGTCGCGGCGTAGCGCTGGCTGCCGATATACCCCGCGCGCGTCAGCACGAAGGGGCGCCTGTCGGGGATGGTCGCCTTGATGCCGTCGTACGTGCCCTTGGCCATGAGCATGCCGTAGACGTTGTGAAAGCGGGCGTGGTCGCCGGGCTTGACCTCGCCGAAGGGCTCGGTGCCGCCCTCGTGCTTGTTGTCCTCCGGCATGGTCTTGCTGGCGACGTTGAAGATCGCCGGCTCGTTCATGTCGTTCCAAACGCCGTCAACCCCGTAGCCCATGAAGTCCTTGTAGAGCCCCGCCCACCAAGTGCGGACGTCGGGGCGTGTGAAGTCAGGGAAGACGCACATGCCGGGCCAGACGGCGCCCTGGTAGATCTCACCTTGCGCGTTGCGGACCCAAACGTTATTCTTATCACCACTCTCACGAATCGCGCGGAACCGCGCCAGCTCGGCCTCGTAGCGGGCCTTGATCTCGGGGCTCGCCGCGTCGACCTGCTCGGTGGTCGGGTCGTTGGTGCTTGCGCCCAGCGCGTCGGCCTTGACGCCCGGGTTGATCATCCAGATCCGCCGCCAGCCCATCTTGCCAAGGTCCTCGTTGAGCTTCTTCACGTCGGGGAACTCAAAGGGGCTGAACGAGAACGTCCGGAAGCCCAGCATGTAATCGATGTCAAACCAGATCACGTCCGCCGGGATGTCGCGGTCGCGGAAGCCCTGCGCGATCTCGCGGACCCGCGCCTCGGGGTTGTACGAGTACCGGCACTGGTGGTAGCCAAGCGCCCACAGCGGCGGCAGCGGCATCGGATCAATCAGCTTGGTCAGCCCCTTGAGCACCTCTTGCGGCGAGGCCCGCTCGATGATAAAGACCGGGAAGGGGTTGCCCTCGGCAGTAAACTGGATGCCGTTCTCAAGGTTGATCTCGCAGCGCCAGGTCGTGTCGGCCAGCACGCCGAAGGCCGTGCCGTCGGGGCGGACGGCCAGGACCCACGGGTGGCTCTGATACAGGCTGGGCGTCTCGGGCTTGTAGCCGAAGGCGTCGGTGTTCCAGGTCGTGATAGTCCGCCCGTTGCGCAGCAGCGGCCCACCGACCTCGCCGGTGCCGTACAGGCTCGTGCCGGGGGTGATGTCGATGATCGCGCGGTGCTTGCCGCCCTCGACCTTCTCAAACTTGGGCACGATCTGGCCCGGCGCCGTGGGGCTGGTGGCCCGAAGGGCCTTCTCGGTAGCGTAGCTGGGAACCGCGTCAGCCTCAGTAAAGTACGGCGCAACCCAGCGCGATATGTCGGTGCGAACGCCGTCGCCGCGGCCCGCCTCCGGCGCGGCCAGCGCGGGTGTGGGCCCACCGGCGCACAGTGCAAGGGCGAGACCCGCGACACACGCCAGACGACACATAGCCATAGTTGCAAACTCCAGATTGGGAGGCGTGCCAGCCGATCGCGGCCGCCCCGGGGGCAAAGTCTACCACCAACGCGGGCAGTGCGTCTGGCCAACCTAGCTCTGCGTGCCGATTGCCGCGGGCACCCGCGCGGGCCACCTCAGCAGCCCCGTGCTCAGCCCCAGGCCTACCAGCACCAGCCCCGCGCCGGCAGCCATCGCGGGCGTGAAAGCCTCGCTTAAGAACAGCACGCCCCACAAGACCCCGAACATCGGGATCAAGAACGCCACGGTGATCGTCCGCGTCGGCCCGATGCTGGCAAACAGCCGGTAGAACAGCACGTATGCAAAGCCCGTGCAGATTACCCCCAGCACCAGCACCGCCCACAGCGCCGTCGAGCCCGGCACCGCCGCGGGGGCGAAGTAGATCCCCATCGGGAGCAGCATCAACGCCGCCGTCACCTGGCTGCCCGCGGCGACTGTCAGCGGCGGGATGCCCGCCAGATACCGCTTGGTAAAGTTCAGCGACAGCCCATAGAGGAACCCGCCACACAGACCCGTCAGCACGGGCCAGGGCCCGAGCTGCTTGTTGAAGTCCAGCTTGTGCCAGCTCAGCAAGAGCACGCCGCCAAAGCCGATCATCAGCCCGACAACGCGCAGCGGCGTCAGGCGTTCGCGCAGCCAGAGCCACGCCAGCAGCGCGCCAAACAGCGCCGCTGTGGCGTTCAGGATGCTGGCGAACCCAGCGCCAATGTGCTGGACCGTGAACGCCAAAAGCCCAAAGGGCAGCGCGGTATTGATCAGCCCCAGCAGCGTCACGGCCCACCACCGCCCAACCAGCGCGTCGCGCCGACGGGGCCGAACCAGCCATGGCAGCAGCACCAGGGCCGAGATCACCACGCGCGTGGCAATCAGCGCCGGGATGCCGAACTCCGCCACCGACAGACGCGTGAACATGAACGAGCCGCCCCAGATGGCGCCAAGGGCGACAAGCTCAAGAACGTGCAGCGGCTTCAAGCCCGAAGGTAGGCACCGCGAAAAGACTACTTCAGGCTCGCGATGAACGCCGCCAGTCGCTTGGCACCCTCAAGGATCAGCGCCTCGTCGCACGCGAAGCTCAGGCGGATGTGCTTGTACCCCTCGCCCAGGAAGTCTTCACCCGGGACCACCGCAACATGGTGCAGGCCCAGGAGCTGCTCGGCAAAGGCCGCCGCCGAATCGATCTTGACGCCCCCCGGCGTGCTCTTGCCGAAGTGCGCCGAGACGTCAGGAAAGACATAGAAGGCGCCGACCGGCCGAGCGAGCTTGACGCCGGGGATCGCCGCCAGCGCGTCGTACATCACCACCGCGCGGCGCTTGAAGGCGTGCTTCATGCGGTCAAGGTCCTCGTCGCACTCAGTCAGCGCGGCGCGGGTCGCGGCCATCGTGAAGCCCGGGACCGCCGTGATCGTCTGGCCCTGCAGCTTGGTCAGCCCCTCGATAAACCGCTTGCCGAAGGCCCCGCTGCCCGAGACCCACCCGATCCGCCAGCCCGTCATCGCGAAGCTCTTGCCCGAGCCGTTGATGGTGATGGTCCGCTCGGCGATGCTGGTAAAGCTGCCGATGCTGCGGAACGGCACGTCACCAAAGACGATGTGCTGATACAGCTCGTCAGCGACGACTACCAGCCCCGGCGCGGTGGTCTTGGCCGCCGCAGCGATCACCTCCGCCAGGGCCGCGAGCTCATCGGGCGTGTACATCGTGCTGCACGGGTTTGATGGGCTGTTGAGCAGCAGCGCGCGGGTCAGCGGGGTGATCGCCGCCGCGAGCTGCGCGGGGGTGATCTTGAACCCGCTGGCCGTGGTGGTCGGCATCTGCACGACCTTGGCACCGGCCAGCTCGCCGATGGGCGCGAAGCTGACCCACGCCGGCGTCGGCAGCAAAAGCTCCTGGGCCTCCTGCCCCGGCGCGGGCACGTCAAACAGCGCCTGCATCGTCAGGTACAGGGCCATCTTGACCCCGGCGGTCACCAGCACGTGGTCCTTGGTCACGCCCGGCACGCCGTTGCGCTCAGTCATGATGCGGGCGAGCAGCTCGCGCGTCTCGGTGTCGCCGGCGGTCGGCTGATACTTGGTGTTGTTGTGCAAGATCGCCTTGACGCCAGCGATCTTCGCCTTGTCAGGGGTGAAAAAGTCAGGCTCACCGGCGGCGAAGGAGAGCACCGGCACACCCTGGGCCTTCAGCGCCGCCGCGCGGTTCATCACCGCGACAGTGGACGATGGCTTCAGACCCGCGACACGCCGTGAGAGTTCCATGCCGCAATATAGAGCGCCGGGCCTCGGCGCGCGGCGCGCCCTCACGGCCCCTTAGTCCACGCGGATCAGCTCGAGCACGTACCCGTCGGGGTCAAGCATTTGAGCTGCGCGGTCGTCGGGAACGGGCGCCTTCGCGATCCAGCGGGCCTGCTCGCCCAGCGCCGCCGTCATCGCCCCGACCGCCTCGGCCCAGCCGGTCACCGGCAGGTCAATTGACAGCAGCGCTCCGGGCTGGCTGCCCGTGACGCGCTTGCCGAACGCGGCCCGCAGCGACAACCGCAGCCCCGGCACGCGCGGCGAGATGAGCCAGCGCCGCTCCAAAAACATCCCGGCCCGCGCCGTCTCTACGACCGCAAACCCCAGCGCAGCAGCGTAAAACGCGCACGAACGCTCAAGGTCCTGCACATCGATAGTCAGCCCCAGACTCCAGGGCCCGTGGCCCCCGCCTGACCCGGCGGGCGCCGCGCTCGCAAGGGCCGAATCACTGTTGCTGGCGGCCGAACCCCGGCCCGGAACGGTCGAACTTGGCATGCCCAAAGTGTAGCGGAAACCGCGCGTTAGCGCCGCCCCCGCCAACGCGCGGCGCTACAGCAGCGGGGCCAAGAGCTGCGCGGCGTTGTCGCGCAGGTTCTGCCACCACGTCCGCTTGGCCCACACCGCGGGGTTGATGCGGACCGACTCGCCCAAATACCGCTCGTGCAGGCGCTTGAGGTCGCGGGCCATCGCCTCGTCATAGATCAAAAGCGTGCACTCGAAGTTGATCCAGAAGCTCCGCATGTCCAGGTTCGCCGAGCCGATCATCACCGCTTCATCGTCGACCACCGCGCACTTGGAGTGCAGCAGCCCGCCAGAGTCGAGGTCGGCCTTGTGCGGGACGTGCTGCATGATCCGCACCCCGCTCTCGAGCAGCTGCGCAAAGTGCGCCCGCGCCGCCGCCGCAACCGTGTAGTTGTCAAGGTGCGCCGGCAGGATCAGCGTCACGTCAACCCCGCGCAGGCTCGCGTTGATGATCGAGGCCTTGAGCGCCTCGTCGGGCACGAAGTACGGCGTGGTCATCACCACGCTCTTGTGCGCCACGTTCAGCATCGTCTTGATCGACTGGTGGATCGCGTCGGTGCGTGACAGCGGCCCCGAGGGGATTACGTGCACCACGCTGCTTCCCGCCCGCTCGGGAGTGCGCAGGTACGCCCCATCACCGGTCAGCTCTTGGGTCTCGCGGTCGTGCTCAGGGTGCCCGGTCAGCCAATCGGCCAAGAAGCTCAGTTGCAGGTCACGAACGCACGGGCCGCGGGCCCGCACGTTGGCGTCCAACAGGGGGCGTTTGCGCAGCGGGACGCGCCGCGTCCGGACCCGCTCGTCGAGCAGGTTCTGGCTCCCGCAATAGCCAATTGCCCCGTCGATTACCGCGATCTTGCGGTGGTTGCGCAGGTCAATGCGGTGCAGACGCCGCCGGAAGATGTTCACCGCCAGCCCCCGCTGCACCCGCACGCCCGCGGCCTGAAGTCGCGCGGGCCACGACGAACGGAAGAACGCCAGAGACCCAACATGGTCGGCCATGAACCGGCAGACCACCCCGCGCGCCGACGCACGCTCGAGCGCCTCGTACACCTTCACGCACGACTCGCTCTGGCCCACGATGTAATAGATCATGTGCACGTGGTGCTCGGCCGCATCAATGTCAATTGCCAGCCGCTCAAGCAACGCTGGCGCGTGGTCGATCAGCTCAAGCTCGTTGCCGCTGGTGGGTTCAAGGCCCGTCACCGCCTCCGCGGCTTTGGCAAGCTGCTGGCACGGGCCCGCGCGGGCCCACCACTCTTGCGTCGGGTGCGTGCTCGCTTGTGCGGCCCCCTGGCCCTTTACGCCGGGGACAAGCTGCTGCTCAAACTCATCGTGCCGACGAACGCGCGAAAGCCCCAGCTGCCGCTCGCCCAGCAGCACGTACGTCGTCAACCCGATCAGCGGGACCAGCGCAATGAGCACGATCCAACCCAGGCTCTCAGGGCCCGGGCAGCGCCGCGACAGGATCCGCGCAATCAGCAGCACGCGGATCAGCCACTCGGTCACCAGCAGCGCGGTCCACGACCATGAGCCCCCCGGGCGGACCGCGGCACCCACAAACTGGCCAACGTGTTCAAGCCAAGAGGGCACGGTCCACGGTAGTGGGCCCGCCCGCTGGGCGTGTATGCTCTCGCGGCATGCCCCTGGTGGTCGCAGGCATTGACGAGGCCGGCTACGGACCGATGCTCGGGCCGCTGGTGGTCGCCCGCGCCGTCCTGCGCGTCGAGCGCTGGCTCCCGGGCGAGCCCGCGCCAGACTTCTGGCAGCTTCTCACCCCGGCTGTCACCGACAGGCCCAGCGACCCGCGCCGCCGCATCCCCGTCGCTGACAGCAAGAAGCTCAAGCTCTCCAACGACACGCCCGACCCGCTGATCCACCTGCGCCGCGGCGTGGCCGCGATGCTCGCCCAGCTCCCCGGCGTCAGGCCCGGGCACATCGCTGATGACGACGCGCTGCTGACCGCCCTGGGCGTCGGTGAGCTGCCGCAAGCCTGGTACGCACCGGTGGAACCCGATGGCACGCCCCCCACTAGCAGCGCCACCACGGGCAGCGCCACCGCCAGCAGCGCCACCGCCAGCAACGCCACCGCCAGCAACGCCACCGCCAGCAACGCCACCGATTGGGCCTCAACGCCAAGCTCGCACCTGCGCGGGATCGACGCCAACATGCTCGCCGGCGCGCTCACCGACGCGGGCGTGCAGGCCCTCGAGCTGCGCGTCCGCGTAATCGACGAGGCCGAGTTCAACGACACGCTCCGCCAGCACGCCACCAAGGCCGCCACTACCGCCCTGGCCCTGGGCGAGCACCTGCGACATCTCTGGGCCCAGTTCGCCAATGATGGCGATGGCCCGCGCGTGGTCTGCGATCGGCAAGGCGGGCGGCAAGCCTACGGCGACGAGCTGTACAACATGCTGCCGACCGTGCGTGACGCCGGGCTCGCAAAGGCCGGCGGCGTCACAATGCTCGAAGAAACACCGCAGCGCTCGCGCTACCTCTGCGAGGTGCTTGATCCGCCCGTCCGGCGCGGCCGGCTCTCGGCGGTCTTCCAGACCGAAGGCGAGTCCGCCCACCTGCCCATCGCGCTGGCCAGCATGGCCGCCAAGCTCACCCGTGAGCTGCTGATGAAGCGCTTCAACGCCTATTGGCGGGCCCGGGCCCAGCTCTCGGGCGTCGCGCTCAAGCCCACCGCGGGCTACGTTCAAGACGCACGACGATGGCTCACCGACGCCAAGCCGCTGCTCACACCTGATGACCGCACCAACCTCGTTCGCCGCGCGTAAGCCCAAGACCGCACTGAGAGTCGCCCCGATGCACATGGACCGCCAAGCCTGGGCCCGCGCGCTGCACGCCGCCGCTGAGCAAACCCTCGGCACCGCTCCGGTTATCCCCGCGCCAGGAAGCCTTCGCGACGAGCGAGGCAGCACGCTCAGCATCGACTGGCCGTTCTTCGCCGCGCTCGCGGGCGTCAAAGCGGGCCTGAGTCAGAACGCTGCCCCCCACCCCCACCCCCGACTCCACCCCCAACTCCAAACCCAACTCCAACTCCAACTCCCCAGCGAAGGCGAACGCGCGGTCGTGCCGCGGACCGCGCGCCGCGCACCGAGCCTCGAACAGCTCGGCTTTGACGAGCGGCTATGGGCCGCCGCCGCTGGCGAGCCGATTGATGTTGACGCGCTGCTGATCGGGGGCGACCCGAGCAACATCAGCACCAACACCGGCCCCGGCCCCAGCCCCGGCCCCAACAACATCACCAGTAATGAGCCAGACCAGCGCGCCGGGTCGGGCCCGCGCCCGCTCTTTGCCCAGTCCGGGCGCTACCAGTCCGCCATTGAGGTCTACACCGAGCGCCTGCTTTGCGCGGTGCACGCGCTGTGGCGCCTGGCTCGCCTGCACAACCGCCCCGACTGGCGCGATCGCGCGACCGCCTGCTCGCTCTGGCTCATCGAGCACCTGCAGCCCGACAACGCGACCAACTACCCATGGGGTGTTCACGTGCTTGTCGACTTGGCCCAGCAACCTGTCACCGCTGGCGTCTCGGCCAGCACCGCCGCCGCCGCCGACATGTACGCCCAGAGCCTGCTGCACAACTGCCAGGTCAGCCACGGTCGTGCCGACGTCCGCAGCGCCTGGGTGCTGCGTGACGCCGCGGCAGAGCTCATGCTCAGCCACCATCAATGAACAAGGGCGGGTCAAACCCGCCCCTGCGCTCGAATGCTCTTGATTCCAAACCCGGCTCGAACGCCTCAGCTCACCGGGCTGGCCACGGCCTCGATCGCCTCGATCACCTGACGAACCTGAAAGGGCTTGCGCAGCCACCCATCAAAGCCCTGCGGCTTCAACCCCGCGAGCTGCTGCTCGGTCAGCTTTCCGCTCATCGCGATGGCGCGGGTCAGGTGGAAGTCGTCGCTCCCGCGCAAAAACCGGGCGATGTCGCGTTGATCGATCTCCTGAAGATGCACGTCCAGCAGCACCACGTGCGGCTTGAAGCGGTCGCATTCCACGCCCGCCGCGAACGGGCTCGTCGCCGTCCGCACCTCGTAGTTGGCCTGCTCAGAGAGCACCTTTGAGAGCACGTCCAGCACGTCCTGCTCGTCGTCCACAATGAGCACGCGCGTCCGCCCCGAGACAACCCCGTCGAACGGGATTCCGTGGGCCTTCATGAACTTCAGCAGCTGGGCCACCGGGATCCGGCGGTCCTTGCTCCCGGGGATGCGGTACCCCTTGAGCGACCCGCTGTCGAACCACTTGCTCACCGTGCGCGGCGCCACGTTGCAAATCTTGGCGACCTCACCAGTCGTCAGCACGTCCTTTTCCAGGCTCATACCTCGTCCCCTGACCTCCGGTGCACGTTGATCCGCCTCCTGCGGACGCGCACGGGGTATGGGATGAGTGATCGACGCTCTCAGGGCCGGTCTTGACGCGTGCGCAGTCCACGCGGGGCGGATGCAGGGAGAATGCTCAACTAGCACGCGCGCGCCGCGCGTTCTCGGCCCGTAATCGCCACGCACGCACGCCCCCGCGCCCAGTTATCAGGCACCGGTCCCATCGCGGCCCACGCTCAGCGAGCTCTCGATCCATCAAGTCCGCGCGGGCGTCGTGCGCCCCGCCGGTCGCCGCACCCAGCGCGACAGCACTGGATCGCCCAGCAGCGCGTCGCGCGCGTCGTCGCTGGTGGCGTACTTGCGGAACAGCGCCGCCGCCACAAGGCCCATGAACATCGGCTGCGGACGCAGCGGGCGGCTGGTCAGCTCGGGGTGGAACTGCGCCCCCATAAAGTACGGGTGCGCCACCCGCGCATCAGGGTGCTCCGCCGGCAGCTCAAGCACCTGCATGATGGGCTGCTTGGGATGCCGACCGCTAAAAATCAGCCCCGCCGCCGAGAGCTGCTGGATGTAGTCGGGCTCGACCTCGTAGCGGTGGCGAAACCGCTCGCGGACGCTGCTGCGCTTGCCGTAAAGCTGCCAGGCCAGCGTTCCTTCGGCGATCGCCACGTCCTGCCCGCCCAGGCGCATCGAGCCGCCAAAGCCCTCGATCCGCTTCTGCTCGGGCAGCTCGCTGATGAGCGGGTGGGCCACGCCGGGGTCAAACTCGGTGCTGTTCGCGTCGCTCAGCCCCAGCACGCTCCGCGCAAACTCGATCACCGCGACCTGGAAGCCCAGGCAGATCCCCAGGTACGGGACCTTGTTCTCACGGCAGTAACGCACGCACAGCACCTTGCCCTCAACCCCGCGCCGCCCAAACCCGCCCGGCACGATCACCGCGTCCATCGCGCCTAGCCGCGGGGATACATCCGCCTCCGCAAGGTTCGTCGTCTCGATCCAGTGCACCTTCACTGACGCGTCCAGCTTCGCCGCGCAGTGCTCCACGGCCTTGTCAATGCTCGCGTACGCGTCACGCAGGTGCGCGTACTTGCCCGTGATGCCCAGGTTGATCTCGCGCGTCTTCGGCTTCGTCAGAGTCCGCACAAACGTCGACCAAATCTCACGCGCGCGGTCCTCCGCCGGCGCATCAACACGGTCGTGCAGCGAGAGGATCGACAGGATCTCGCGGTCCAGCCCCTCCGCACGCATCTCATCAGGGATCGTGTAGATGCTCGGGCGGTCGTGCATGCTGAACGTCCGCTTCAACGGCACGTTGCTGAACATCGCGATCTTCTCGATCACCTTCGGCTCAACCGGCTCCTCGGCCCGGCACGCCACGATGTGAGGCTGGATGCCCGCCTCCATCAGCCGGCGCAGGCCAAGCTGCGCGGGCTTGCTCTTCTGCTCGCCCAGCGCGCTGGGCTTGATCACATACGTCAGGGCCACAAAGCAGCAGTTGCCCGGGCCCTCTTCAAAGGCCAACTCGCGCAGCGCCTCGATGTAGAACCCGTTCTCGTAGTCGCCCACCGTCCCGCCAACCTCGACAAAGACCGTGTCGGCCGGACGCTGCCCGTCACCGAACATCGCCAGCTCGCGGATCTTGCGCTTCACCTCGCCTGTCACGTGCGGGATCATCTGCACATCACGCCCGAGGTACTTCCCGTCGCGCTCGCGCCGCAAAATGTCGCTGAAGATCTGCCCGCTGGTCGTGAAGTTCCGGCGCGTCAGGTTGCTCTCGAGCATCCGCTCGTACGTGCCCAGGTCCATGTCGCACTCGGTCCCGTCTTCGAGCACGAAGACCTCGCCGTGCCGGTACGGGTTCAGCGTCCCCGCGTCGATGTTCAGGTACCCCTCCATCTTCATCGGGCACACGCACAGGCCCTTGTCGCGCAGCAGCTTGGCAAGGCTCGCGGCAAAGATCCCCTTGCCCAGGCCCGACATCACAGTCCCAAACACCACCACATACTTATGGAAGCCCTTGCGGTAGCCGGGGGGCACCGGGCTGTAGAACTCGCTTGAGCTGGTCGCACTGGTATCCGCCACACTCGCCAGCATCCCGCTCGCGTCGACGATGCGCTCACCCGGCTGCTCGTCCTCCGGCGGCTGGCTCGTCGCCCGCTCGCTCGCCGCGCCCCGTACCTCGCGCTCAAGCGGCGCAACTTCAGACTCATCGTCAGGCACCGCCACACGCCCACCATGCGGCGCATGCGATCCCGCCGACGCATGAGGTCCCGAGTGCTGCCGAGCCGACGGTTGCTCCGATACCTCCACCCGCACCGGCGAAGAAGGCCTGGGGGCGCGGGCGACAGGGGTGCCTTGATCGGGCACCTCGGACTGGCGGGAAGTCTGGGGGGGCATGAGACAGCGTAGCCGCCATGCGCTTCAGTGTGAAGCTTTTGCGAAAGGTCTTACGCCGCGCGAACCGTAAATAGGTTTCTACCTCAGCCCCGCTGCCTTCGCCAACCCATTACCCACCATCGCCCCCACCAGCGCCCCCACCAGCGCTACCACCCGCCAGCCCAGCACATCAACCTCCACCATCACCGGATCGTCGGCAGCCACGCCGCCAGCACGTCACGCGCCGCGAGCAGATCCTTCAGGTCGATCATCTCGCTGGTCGTGTGGATGTACCGCGTGCCCACCACAATGCCCACCGCCCGAGCGCCCGCGCCAGCCTGCTGCGCCGCCGCCCCGTCCTGCCCGCCCGCCAGCAAGATCGTCCGCTGGTACGGGATTTGCTTCGCCTTGGCTATGTCCTCAACCTCATCAAGCAGGCGGTGGTCGCTGATGAACGATGAGTCCATCACATGCAGCCCGAAGCCCTTGCCGTGGTCGGTGATCGCCTCGTCGCTGGGCACGCCGGGGGTGTCGCAAGAGAGCGTCACATCGATCCCGATGCCGATGTCGCACCCGACCGCGAACGCCGCAGTTCTTGCCCCGCGCAGCCCGACTTCTTCCTGCGTGGTAAAGACCACCACCACCTCGCACGCGTGCCCCGACCCAGAGCGGTCAAGCTCGCGGACGGCCTCGATCCCCAGCCAGCACGCCACGCGGTTGTCCAGCGCCTGACTTACGGCTTTGCCCGGCGCCTTGGCGCTGTGCCCCAGCACCATGAACGGATCGTTGTACACCACATAGTCCCCGATCCGCACGCGCTTCTTCACTTCATCAGCGGGCAGCCCCGTGTCAACGATCAGCTCCTTGACCAGCGGGATCTTCTTGCGGTCCTCGTCGGTCGCAATGTGCACCGGACGCCCGCCGGGGTTCATCACCGCGTCAAGGTCGCCGTCCTGCGTCACCACCTTCACGCGACGGCTGAACAGGTTCCGCGTGTCAAAGCCGCCCGCCGCCGCCACACGAATAAAGCCCTTGTCGTCGATGTGCCGCACGTAGAACCCGATCTGGTCCATGTGGCACAGCATCGCCACACGCGTCGCCTTACCCGCGTCGCGCTTCGCCTTGGCCCCCTTCGCTCCCTTGCCGGCCTTGCCCGCACGCGGGCCACGCACGCAGATCAATGAGCCCATCGCGTCGGTCCGCACATCGTCAAACAAACCCTTGATCTCGCGCTCAATCAGCGCCCGCACGCGCTCCTCACGCCCAGGAATACCGGGCGTTTCGCACAGACGCTTGAGCAGCTCGATGTTCATGGGCCCAGCGTAGGGCCCGACACTCGCCACGGGCCATCGCACGCCCATCGGCCACGCCCATCGGCCACGCCCATCGGCCACGCCCAGTACACTTCACACGCAAAGCCCAGCACCGCACACATGCACCCCACACCACTGCTCGCCAATCTTGACGCCGCCGACGCCCAGTGGGAGCGCTACGGCCCGGCCCGTGAGGGCGGGCCCTCGATCGCTGTCGCCGGGGCCTTCGACGCCGTCGAGCTCGAGTACGCCGCCATCCGCAAGACCGCCGCAGTGCTCGATCAGCCCGCCCGCGGCACGCTCGAAGTCACCGGCGCCGACGCCGCGGCGTTCCTCAACCGCATGGTCACGCAGGAGCTCAAGAATTGGCCCGTGATGACCACACGCCGCGCCTTCTGGCTCAGCCGAAAGGGCCGCATCGACGCCGACCTCCGCCTGCTCAACCTGGGCGACCGCATCTTGCTTGACGTTGACGCGCTGGTCGCGCCAGACGCGGCCAAGAGCCTCGGGGCGTATATCATCGCCGACGACGTCAACCTTACCGACGTCACGCAGCGCTGGCACCGCCTTGGTTTGCACGGGCCCGGCGCCGCCGCCGTGCTCGCGACACTCACCGAACCCCTCACCGCACCCACAACCCCCGCCAACGACGCTCTCCCCGCAGCCCCGGGCTCTGCGCTCGTGCCGGTCGCCGAGCTCGCCCCGGGCCAGATCACCCGCGCCCTGTGCGCAGGCACCGAGATCATCATCGACCGCGCCGACACCGCCGGCGAAATCGGCCTTGAGCTGACCATCCCCGCCGCCGCGGCACGGGCCGTCTTCGAGCACCTGCTTCAGGCCGCCCACACGCCCGACATACAGCAACGCCATGCGAACCCGACCAGTCTGCACACCCGCGCTGCCTTACGCCCCATCGGCTGGCACGCCTACAACATCGCCCGCATCGAGGCCGGCACGCCGCTGTTCCTGCTCGACTTTGGCACCAGCGCCCTGCCCGCCGAGTCCGGCGTGCTCGCCGACCGCGTCAGCTTCACCAAGGGTTGTTATCTGGGCCAAGAGATCGTCGCGCGAATGCACGCGCTGGGCAAACCCAAGCAGGTCGTCGTTGCACTGCGAATCGGTGAGCGCCCAACCCACGCCGGCGGCGAGCATGAACCCGCAACCGTCCCCGAGCCGCACGCCGCCGCAGCGCTCTACATCCCCGGCGGCACCGAGCCCATCGGTGCCATCAGCAGCGCGACCGCCAGCCCGATGCTCGGCGGCAGCACCATCGCCCTTGCCAGCGTCAAGACCGCCCAAAGTGCCCCCGGCACTACGCTTGAGCTCCAGCTTCATCCCGACGCCCCGCGCGTTCAAGCGATTGTTCAGCCCAAGCTCGCCTTCTGGTCGCGCGCCGGGGTTTGAACTCGCCCGCACCCCCTTGGCCCCGCGCATCGCCGCATAGCTCACCTCGCCCGCGCCATCACCGCTCCGCCAAAAGCGCGTACGCCTCGCGGTACTTTGCCAGCGTCCCAGCCACAACCTCCGCCGGCAGCTCGGGCCCGGGCGGCGTCTTGTCCCAGTCGCCCCGCGCCACCAGCTTTTCCAAATACTCCCGCAAGAACTGCTTGTCGTAACTCCGCTGCGAACGCCCCGGCTCGTACCCCGCCACCGGCCAGAACCGCGAGCTGTCCGGCGTCAATGCCTCGTCGATCAGTATCGGCGGCTGCCAGACCCGACCCACCTTCTCCTGCGCGCCTTCAGGAATCCCGAACTCAAACTTCGTGTCAGCGATGATGATGCCCCGCGCCAGCGCGTGCTCCGCCGCCGCCCGATAGATCGCCAATGACGTATCGCGCAGCACGCCCATCGTCTCCAGCCCCACCAGCTCGCTGGCCCGCTCAAAGCTGATGTTCTCATCGTGCCCGCTGTCGGCCTTGGTCGCGGGCGTAAAAATCGCCTCGGGCAACCGGTCACACTGCCGCAGCCCCGCGGGCAACGCCACCCCGCACACCGTCCCGCTTGCCTGATACTCCCTCCAACCAGAGCCCTCAAGATACCCGCGCACCACGCACTCAATCGGCACCACTTGGCAGCGCCGACCGATGGTCATACGCCCCTCAAGCCACGCCCGCTGCGCGCTGCCGACGGGCGCGACGCCCGCGGGCAAATCCTCCACGCGCGTGCTCACCGCGTGCACCTCACACAGCCGACGCGCTGCGATGAACCCAAACCAAAACGACGCCATCTGCGTCAGCAGACGCCCCTTCCCGCCAATGAGCGTGGGCATCACCACGTCAAACGCGCTCACGCGATCAGACGCCACAAACAGCAGCCGCGGCTCTACACCAACCTGCTCAGGCAGCTCGTACACATCGCGGACTTTGCCGCGCCGCACCAAGGGCAGATCGATCTTCGCAGGCTCGTCGTGCATGGCCTGAGCGTAGCAACAACCCCTCCCCACGCCAACACCCACCCGCGCGCGGCCCCAGCGTGCCCTACATTCAACGTTCATGCTCCGATTCATCGCGCCCAAGCTGCCCGGATGGTCGCCCTCGCACGCTTATCTCATGGGCCCTGATGACCTGGCCATTCCCGCCGAGGTCTCGCTGGACAACGACGTCATCCAGTGCGTCAAACGCGTCGAGGGCGCAGCCGCACTCGCCATCCAATATCCCGCCAGTATTCTGAGCCCTACGCCAGCCGCCACACCCAACGGCATCCCCCTCGCAAACCCCCACGCAGTCACCGACGGGATGCTCACCCTCCGCACCGCCCTGCTGCCTGACCGCAAAGCCCCGTACCTGCTGACACTTGAGCTGGCCCGCCACCAAGTCATGCTCATGCTCACCAAGCTTGAGGAATGGGCCCTCTTCGAGACCGCCCCGACCGACCCCGCGATGGCCAAGGTCGATCACGCCCGCGAGCTTTACACCGCCGCGCTCGTCCTGCTCGGGCGCGTCGGCAGCGGCCGCTTCACCCCCGAAGCCCAGCACGCCGCCCAGCTCGCCCTCGCCGCCGCCATCGATGCCGGCGAAGAGCTCGCGCTGCTCAGCGCCCGCGTGCAGCACGCCCGACGCATCAGCGGCGAGCTTCAATTACTTGCCTCCAAGCCCCCGCCCGACAGCGCCATCACCGACCATGAGGTCAAGCTCGCGCGCAAGCGCCAGGCCGGGTGCGCGGGGGTCATCCTGGGCCACGCGCCCAAACTGGGCGTCGCCGTCCCCCCCGCGATCTTCTCGCCCGGTCTCTGCGCGGTGGTCGAGTCCGTCGCCGACTTTGTCGCCATCCCGATGCGCTGGAGCCAGATGGAGCCTAACGAGGGCCGCTACGCCTTCGCCAACACCGACCGCTGGATCGAGTGGGCCGTCACCAAGGCCAAGCTCCCGGTCGTCGCCGGGCCGGTGCTTGACTTCGAGGCCGGCAGCGTCCCTGACTTTGTCTACGTCTGGGAGCACGATTACGAAAGCCTCCGCGACGTGGTCATCGAGCACGTCAAGGCCCTCGTCACGCGCTACCGCCGAACCGTCGACACTTGGACGATCTGCGGCGGGCTTCACATCGGCAGCAACTTCGCCATCAGCTACGAGCAGGCCGTAGACCTCACGCGCGTCTGCGTCACCATCGTCCGCAAGCTGCACCCCTCTGCGAAAGTGCAAATCGAGATCTCGCAGCCCTGGGGCGAGTACACCGCCGAGGCCAGCGCCCGCTCCGCCCGCAGCATCCCCCCAGCTATCTACGCCGAGCTGCTCGGGCAGGTCCAGCTTGAGATCGACGCGATCGCGCTGAAGGTCCAGATGGGCTACCCGCTCCCCGGCCGCAGCACGCGCGACCTGATGAGCTTCAGCAGCCTCCTTGACCGCTTCGCCGCGATGGACAAGCCCGTCGCGCTGACCATGCTCGGCGCACCCAGCGCGCCCGTAATCGCTGGCCCGGGCCAGCCCGGCGCAGGTCACTGGCGCGGCCAGTGGTCAGAGACGCAGCAGGCCCAGTGGGTCGCCCGCGCCGGGGCCATCGCCGCCGGAAAGCCCTACGTCCAGAGCATCTGCTGGCAAGAAATCATCGACTCGCCCCCGCCCAGCTCGCCCCACGGCGGGCTCCTCACCGCCGCCGGCGTCCCCAAGCCCGGCCTCGCCCAACTCAAAGCCCTCCGCGACGCGCTGCGCTCCAACGCACCGCTCCCCGGCGCACAGCGCTGAGCTTGATAAGCCCCTCACCCGAGGCGAGGGAGTGGGTCGGGTCGGGTCGGGTCGAATGTTCTAACAGTGGGCCTCACACCTCCACCACCGCCCCATACCCCGGCAGCTCGCACGCCACGCCCAGCCGCTCGCGCAGCACGCCCGCTAACGCCATACGCGGGCCGCGCTCGCCGTGCGTCAGCATCACCCGCGGCTGCGCCCTTACCGCGCCCGCGCCAGACCCTCCCGTGACAGCCGCGCCAGCACTTATTGCGTCGTCGCCGCACTGCCCCAGCACCTCCTGCGCCCACTTCACCAGCACGCTCTGACCGCCGTGCGCGCTAAAGCCGCCCATCGTGTGCACCTGCGCCCGAACTTCAACGCCCTGGCCCATGATCCGCACGAACTTCTCCCGGTCCACCAGCCGGCGCCCCAGCGTCCCGTGCGCCTGGTACCCCGCGATCACCACGTGCGTCCGCGCGTCAGACAAGTGGTGCAGCAGGTGGTGCACAATCCGCCCGCCCGTGCACATGCCCGCACCGGCAATCACCACCGCGCAGCCCTTCATCGTGTTGACCACCTGGCTCTCCTGCCCCGTCCGCAGCATCCGCAGCCCCGGAAACCGCAGTGGCCGGTGCCCCTCGCGCATCAGCGCACGAGACTCTTTGTCAAAGAAGCTCGCGTCCATCTCGTACAGCTTCGTCGCCTCGATGCCCAGCGGCGTATCCACCAGCACCGCCAGCCCATTGGGCAGCCGCCCCGCCTCTTGAAGCCGTGCAAAGTGGTAGATCAGCGTCTGAGTGCGCCCAACCGCAAAGCTCGGGATCAGCACCTTGCCACCCTCGGCCCACGCGCGGCTCACCACCTCCACCAGCTCATCAATTGTCGCGTCAATAGGCTTGTGGTCGCGGTCGCCGTACGTGCTTTCGAGCACCACCACGTCTGCCCCGCCCGGCCCAATCGACGGCGCAATCGGGTCTCGCAAAATCGGCGTGCCCGGGTTGCCGATGTCTCCGCTAAACACCAGCCGCGCCGTCCGTCCGCCCTCATTTGCCGTCACCACCACGCTGGCGCTACCGATGATGTGCCCGCTATCCACAAACCGCACGCTCACCCCCGGCGCGACCCGCTGATCCTGCTCCAGCGCCACCGGACGCATCTGACGCACCAGCCGCGCCACATCCTGCTCCACAAACAGCGGCTCGCAGAACCGCCCCGGCGGGCACCCGCGCTCGCCGCGCGCCCGCGCTCGCCGACGCACGTCCGCCGCCTGCAGCTCCGCGGCGTCACGCAGCAACAGGTCCGTGAGCGGCACGGTGGGTCGCGAGCTCCACACCGGCCCGCCGAACCCCTCGCGCACCACAATTGGCAACCGCCCCGTGTGGTCCAGGTGCGCGTGCGTCACCACCATCGCGTCCAGCGACCGCGGATCAAACGGCAGCGCCCGCGCATTGCGCACCAAGTCACCCGCCGACCCCTGAAACAGCCCGCAGTCAATCAGCACCCGCGCACCACCCGCCTCAAGCAGATAGCACGAGCCCGTGACTTCCCCCGCCGCGCCAAAGAACGAGAGCTTCATACGCGCAGCATAACCCCAACGCAGGTGCTGAAACACCACCAAACTGGCCCGCCGAATCGCTCAGACTCCAAGCACCCCAGCCCCTTGCCCCACCACCCCGCACCCACCTACACTCACCCCCTTGCGGACGCTCCCCCGGGCCTTCAAAAGCCGGGCGAGGCAGGTTCAAACGAACCCGCTCGCCCCCCCGGCCGCTCCCAAGCTGGAGTTCGTCCATGTACGCAATCATCGAAGAAGGCGGCGGTCAGCGCAAGGTTGAGAACGGCGACATCGTCCTGATCGACCTCATCAAAGAAGGCCAAGCCGTCGTCGGCAGCTCGATCGCCTTCGACCGCGTCCTGCTGCTCAGCGGCGAGGGCGTCACCCTCAAGCTCGGCCAGCCCTACGTCGTCGGCGCCAGCGTCACCGCTGAGGTCATCGTCCCTGAGTTCAAGGGCGAGAAGCTCTTCATCCAGAAGTTCCGCCGCCGCAAGGCCTTCGATAAGAAGACCGGCCACCGCCAGCGCTACACCCAAGTCAAGATCACCGGCATCACTGGCTGAGATCCGCGGCCCGCTCCGGCGCTTTTCAGCGCTTGCGAGTACATCCAACCGCAAGCCTTCCGGGGCGGGTTCAACAACCCGCCCTTTTCATTGCACGCTGAACTCACGCGGTAGATCACAAAGCCATCACCGAACCGCGGAACCAATCCGCGCCGGCAGCCGCCACGCCCCGCGCAGCTCCTCGCGCACGCCCGGCACGCCCCGCACGCGGCTCGCCACGCCCACCCCCGTCACGCCCACCCCCGTCACGCCCACCCCCGTCACGCTGGTACCACCCTCGACGCGCCAAGCCGCGCTCGGTGCGCCCTGAAACCAGACTACTTCCACCTCAGCACCAGCCCAAGACGTCGGCACGCTGCGCCGCAGCACATAGGTCCGCGTCACCGCGTCCCAGCTCGCCGCGTTGGCCGCCGGATCGGTCAGATCAAGCCACCACTGGCCCACGTCATCCCCGTCAGGATCGATCACCACCCCCAGCACGCCCGGCCACTTAACACCCTGGCTCCCCGCGTCCAGCAGCTCTACATGCACAATCAGCGTCGCAGAAGCACGACCCAACGCGCCCCGCCCCGCGCCATCGTCACCGGCCGCCTCCCAGCGGCTTAGCGGATGAACACGCACAGAGCGCGGGCGAAAGCCCTCAACCACCCGCTCGCCCGCTGGCAGCACCACGGCCTGCGCACCAGCCTCGTCCATGCCCATCACCACGCGTCCAACCTTCGGCGCACAACCTCCCGTCAACACGCCAAGCACCAACGGCACTAAGAGTGCCGACACCACGCGCACGCGCACGCAATGCCCACGCGCTCGCGCCGCGCACCACGGCCCCCGCAGATTAAAACGTTTGCACCTCAAGAGTTCAGCGTAGACCCCGCCACGCCATCGCTGCCGACCGCTCACGCGATAGCTCAAATCACGTCCCCAAAGTACCGTGACCGCGTGGCCAGCTCGGGCTCGTCGGTCAGCGTGTACAAGCGGTTGACCTCCAGCAAGCCGACGAGCTGGTAGGGCATGCCCTTCATGTACGCCGTCAGCTCGTTGTCCTGCCCGCGTGTGTTGTCCTCGACAATCAGCACGCGCGGGCGCCAGCGCTTCAGGTCAAACCCGTCCAGCACGTCCAGCTCGGTGCCCTCGACGTCGATCACCGCAAGGTCGACCCGCGCCGGCGCGCCGCCGGGGTGCGAGTCAAGCAGCGCGTTCAGGCTCGTCAGCGGCACCTCAACCGCGCTGGCGTTGTCCACCCCCTGTCCCAGCATCGGACGGTGCGCACCCGTGTACGAGAACATCCCATCCAGCGGGTCGGCCGTCGTCCGCAGCGTCGTCGTCCCCGCGCTGCCAGCGCGCCCCAGCGCCGCGTGCACGACCCGCGCCTCAGGCCGCGCCCGTCGGCACGCCGCGGCCTTCTCGGGCAGCGGCTCAACCAACAGCCCATCCCAACCCATCGCGTCAAACGCATAGCTCACGCTGAAGTGCTCGCCGTTAAACGCCCCGGCCTCGATATAGAACCCGCGCGTCTGCGGGCCCAGCATCTCCCAGGCCGTCACGTCCTCGCCGAACTGACTGCGGAACTCGATCACCCTTCGCGCCCGCTTGCCCTGCACGTCAAGCACATGGGCCGCAAACGCCGCGTACGCAAAACGCCTGGTCCGCATCCCGCCCCAGTATTGCATCGACTGCGCTGCGTTGAGCTTCTCGACCAGCCTTTGCAGGTCCGCTCGCCACGGCGCGGACCCGCCTCCACCACCACCAGCACGACCACCGCCACCAGCAGGTCCGCCACTTCCAGCGACTCCGCCACTTGATTCGTACATCCCGTCGCTCACGCCGCACCCTCCCGCCGGACGCCCCGGCATGAACTTCATCAACCACACCGCGCCCCGCTCCAGTCACCACCGCCACCTCAAGTCTGCGGCGAGCTCTTCAGCAGCCGCTCCAAGTAGTGAATGTCCACGCCACCCTTGCGGAAGTCGGCGTTCTCCATCAGCCGCTGGTGCAGCGGGATTGTCGTCTTGATCGGCCCGACCACAAACTCGCGCAGCGCCCGCGCCGTCCGGTCCATGCACGCCTCGCGCGTGTCCGCGTGCACGATCAGCTTCGCCACCATGCTGTCGTAATACTTCGGCACCACATACCCCGGCTGAACGTGCGTGTCGATCCGCACCCCAGGCCCGCCCGCCACGCCCCACTGCTCGATCCTCCCCGGCTGCGGCATAAAGCCCCGCGCCGGGTCCTCAGCGTTGATCCGGCACTCTATCGCGTGCCCGCGCACATGAATATCGCCCTGCTTGTACGCCAGCTTCTCACCCGCCGCCACGCGGATCATCGCCTTGACGATGTCAACACCCGTGATCTCCTCGGTCACCGGGTGCTCAACCTGCACACGCGTGTTGACCTCCAGCATGAAGAAGTTGTGCTTCTCGTCCATCAAAAACTCGCACGTCGCCGCCCCGTGGTACTTCGCAAGCTTGATCAGCCGCACCGCCGACTCGCACGTGGGCCTGATCTGCTCGCGCGTCAGCCCAGGGCTCGGCGCCTCCTCAATCAGCTTCTGATGCCGGCGCTGCAATGAGCAGTTGCGCTCCCACAGGTGGATCGCGTTGCCATACTTGTCGCCGATGACCTGCACCTCAACGTGCTGGGCGTGCTCGAGATACTTCTCGATGAACACCGCCCCGTTGCCAAACGCCGCCTGCGCCTCGGTGCTCGCGGCCTGCAGGTTGCTCCGCAGGCTCATCTCGTTGTGGCACACGCGCATCCCGCGACCGCCGCCGCCGGCGCTGGCCTTGATGATCACCGGGTACCCGATCTTGTCGGCAACCTTCACCGCCTCCTCCGGGTCCTCCACCGCGCCCTCGCTGCCCGGGAAGACCGGCACCCCCGCCTCCTTCGCCGCCAGCTTGCAACTCACCTTGTCGCCCAGCCGCGCCATCGCCTCGGGCGTCGGCCCGATGAACTCGATCTTCACATCACGGCACGCCTGCGCAAACTCCGCCCGCTCGCTTAAAAACCCGTACCCGGGGTGGATCGCGTCCACGTCCGCTACCTCCGCCGCCGCGATCAGACGGCTGATGTTCAGGTAGCTGTCCTTCGCCGGCCCGGGGCCGATGCAGATCGAGCGGTCCGCAAGCTTCAAATACGGCGCGTCGCGGTCCGCCTCGCTGTACACACAAACAGCCTCCACCCCCAGCTCACGGCAGGCGCGAACGATGCGAAGGGCGATCTCACCACGGTTTGCGATCAGTATGCGATTGAACATAGAAACTCAGGAAACAAGGGGTCAAGGAATCAAGGGAATAAGCAAGCAAGAGATCAAGAAATTAAGCGAACATAAGATCAAGACAACGAGGTACAGCAAGCAGTCCGGTTCATACGTGCCAAGTCACGGGTCGGCGCATCTCCAATGACCCGATCAGCCCAGCGGGCACCCGCTCACACTCGCGGCCCGCTTTGACAAGCTCTTCATGGCTTTCGTTCGAGACATAGCCCAAGTCCCGCGCGAAGCTCAGTTTGGTGTCAATTTCGTCCAGGCTGCCACGCGCCGGCTTCAGGCATCGCACGCAATCAGGTCGCCCGCTGCGGCCGTAGCCCTCGGCGATGTTCGAGGCGATCAACTCGACGCCCTGCCGCAGCTGGCTCGAACGGCCAAATCGCTCCTTAGCTGGAAAGAGCGCAGCCGCTCGATAGACGCTCATGCCAAGCTCGTAATCCAACCTCCACGCGACCAGATCGCGGAACGTGCTGACTGATTTGCGCACCTGCGTCATGTGAACGCCTCCGCTCAATCACATCCGCCGCCTGCCCTTTGACAGGCGGGTTGCCAACCGGCGCGCCTCTCGGAGGGCGGGTTTCCAAACCGACTCTTCCCTCTGCCCCCCTCATGGCCGAATCATGAACAGCTTCTGGCCATACTCCACCGACTGACCGCTCTGCACCAAGATCCGCTCCACCGTCCCGCTGCTCTCGGCCTTGATCTCGTTGAAGACCTTCATCGCCTCCACCAGGCACACCGTCGTCCCCGCGCTTACCTTGGTCCCGACGTTCACAAACACCGGCGTGTCCGGGTTCGGCGCCGCGTAGAACGTCCCGACCATCGGGCTCAGCACCGCCACCAAGCCCGCGTCGCTATCAGCCGCCGCCGCCGCCATCGCCGCACCAGCCGCACCCGCACCACCAGCCGCCGCGGCCACCGGCACCGCCGATGGCATCGCCACCGGTGCCGTGCTCGCCACCGGCGCGCCACCCAACCCACGCTTGACCTGCACCGTCTCGGCCTGGTCCTGCAGGTTCAGCTCGCTCAGGTCGTTCTCGACCATCAGCTTGACCAGTTCCTTCAGCTTGCGGATGTCGATCATCGCTTGTTCCCTCGCGCCCCGCTCAGGCGGGGCCTACAGCCAACCAACCCTATTACCCCACGAATCAAAGCTTGCGCCTCCGCGCCCACAAGTGAAACGCCGCCGGGCCTACCGGCTGCTCCACTTCATCCCCATCCCAAGTCGGCTCAGGTTCTTGCAACCGTCCTCGGTAATCAAATAGTCGTCCTCAAGCCGCACGCCGCCCACCCCAGGCAAGTAAATCCCGGGTTCGACAGTCACCACCATCCCCGCCTTGAGCTCTTGCCCCTCGCCGATATGGCTCAGCCGCGGCTCCTCGTGAATATCCAGCCCAATCCCGTGCCCCAGTGAATGCGAGAACCGCTCGCCAAAGCCCGCCTCCGCGATCACATCTCGCGCCACCTTGTCAACGGCCTTGCCAGTCACGCCAGGCCGCAGCGCCGCCGCCGACGTCACATGCGCCCGCTCAACCACCGCAAAGACCTCCGCGATCGCCTTGGGCCACTTGCCCCAGCACACTACACGTGTCATGTCGCCGTGATACCCACCCACCACCGCGCCCCAGTCAATCAGCAACGGCACGCCGGGCTTGATGATCCCCTTGCCCGCGCGATAGTGCGGCAGGCTCCCGTTCGCCCCCGCGCCCGCGATGGTCTCAAAGCTCGCCTCAGTCGCGCCACCCATCTTCATCTCGTACTCGAGCATCGCTGCAAAGTGCGCCTCGGTCAGCTTACCGCTCTTCTTGATGATCTTGCCCGCCTCCGCCAGCGCACTCTCCAGCGCCGCCTCCTGCACCGCGATGGCCTTCTTGATCAAGCCCACCTCGCCCGCGTCCTTGATGATCCGAAGCGCCCCAACCACGCCGCTGGTCTCCACCAGCTTCACGCCCCCGGCCTTGCCAGACCGCAACGCCTTGGCGATCAGCCCACGCCGCGCCAGCGTCACGCTCTCACCCTGCAGGCCCAGCGCCGCAAGGTCAAGCTCAGTGCAGATCTGCGCCAGCGCGTCAACGATCGTCCCGCCGCGGATGTGCACACGCACCGCCCCGCCCTTGGACACATCCAGCGGCGCCAGCTCCTCGGCAAACCGCCCGTCGCTAATAAGCACGTGCCCGCGGCCACTGACCACCAGCCACGAATCACCACCCAAAAAGCCAGTCAGGTACCCAACATCCTTCGGGTTCGTTACCAGTAGCCCCGCCCGCACGCCCGAAAGCTCGCCGCCCGCCAGGCCCGACAGCACCCGGCCCAGCCGCGCCTGGAAGGTCGTACCCCCCCCTCCAGCACCACCCCCAATACCCCCACCTGCACCCTCATTTGCTGAAGATGACCGCCCTTTGGCGGAAGATGCGGGCACAGCTTGACGGCGAGGAGTTCTGCTAGCCATAGGGAAGGGGCCATGATACCCAGCCCACGCCCCGGCTTCATCCCCGCCCCGCCCAGCACCTGCCCGCCGCCTCCAAAGACCCTCAAGAGCCCCCATCACAGCGCAAGATCGCCCCTAGATCACGCGCGTACGCCCGATCACCCCGTCGCGGGTACGCTCCGGTGTGCCCCAAGGCCACCCCAAACTACCCGCCCTCCCGCGCCGTCGCACCGCCCCAAACTGGGCCGCCCTCGCGCTGCTGGCCGTGGGGATCGCCCTCATCGCGGGCCCACTGATCCTCTCGCTCTGGCGCTCGCTGGCCCCATCTTCGGCCCCGCCCATGGCGCTGCTCAGCCCGCCACCGCCATTGGCCAGCCCAGAGCTCGCCTGGTCGCTCGGGGCACCCTTGGCCATCGCCCTCACCGCCACGGCACTTGCCTGGCCAACCTGCTGGCTGCTGCTGAGCCTGCCCCCACACCGCCGCCGAGCCCTCGCAATCTTGATCGCCCTGCCCGCCCTGATGCCCAGCACTCTCTCCTTCGCCGGCTGGGGTCTGCTTACCTCACCCGTCGGCCCCTTGCACGCCCTGCCTCAGATGCTCATCGCGCGCGGGAACCCTGAGCTACCCATCCTGCTCAACAAGCTCGTCGCGCTCGCCAGCCTCGCCCTCTGGCTCTGGCCCTTGAGCACCGCGCTGCTCTGGCCCGCCCTGCGATCAACCCCCGCCGGCGAGCTGGACGCCCTGGCCCAGTTGACCCCCTCATACCTCCGGCGCACGCGCACGTTGCTGGCCCGCCACCGCCGAAGCGTCCTGACCGCACTAGGCGTCGCCGCGCTGCTGGCCACCGGCGCAACTGTCCCGCTCCATCTCGCGCAGGTCCCGAGCCTGGGCGTCAGCCTTTGGGCCCGCCTGGCCCTAGACCCCACCGCCCGCTCGGCCTGGACTATCGCCTGGCCCCTGCTACCAACCTGCTTGGCACTAGCCATTGTTCTGGCCCGGCAGGCAAGCTGGCCCGCGCCCGCCGCCGCCGCAGTCGAGATCTCACGCGCCGCTCGCCCACTCCCAAACGCCCTCTGCGGGTCGCTCTGCTTGCTGGCCATTGCGTGCGCTTT
Organism: Phycisphaerales bacterium PN19_bin_20; assembly: GCA_021173225.1. Classification (GTDB taxonomy): domain Bacteria; phylum Planctomycetota; class Phycisphaerae; order Phycisphaerales; family UBA1924; genus JAJTGZ01. The sequence goes on from JAJOLK010000014.1 coordinate 27,314, forward strand.
GGCGGGCCCGCTGCTTGCCGCCGTCACGCTCGCGGGCTCGCGCGGTAGTTATGCCCTCGCGTGGCAAGACCTCACCACCGTCACCCCGGGCTTTACCACCACCCCGCTGACGGCCTCCGCCCTCGTCGCGCTCCTGGTCGCCCTTGCCAGCTTCGCCCTGGGCGCGCTCGCACTCCGCGCCAGCGAACCGCAGAACTCACCAACGCCCGTCGCACGCTGGACGCGGACCACCAACACTTCGCGCCCAGCGATTTCGCTCACGGCACCGCTCTCGCTCACCCTCACGCTGACTGTGGCGATCCTGGCTCTAGGTGCATCGCTCCCGGGCGTATTGATCGGTGCTGCCATCGCCGGCACAATCGCCACCCTCACCGCAACCCTCGGCCTGCTCGTCGGTCAAGATCTCACCCTTGGCGTCTTCGCCGTCGCCCTCGGGCACATCGCGCGGCTCGCGCTCATCCCCGTACTGGCCGGTTTGGTGCTGGCCCGCCTCGAGCCCCCAGAGCTTGCCGAAACGCGCCGCCAGCTCGCCGGGCCCGGCCTGCGCCCCTGGTTCCGCACAACCCTGCGCCCCGCCCTCGCGCCGTTGGCCGCCTGCGCCCTCGCCTGCGCGGCACTCAGCCTGCACGAGATCGAGGCCACGATCCAGCTCCAGCCCCCGGGCTATCGGGGCGTCGCCCAGCTGTTGCTTGACTACCTGCACATGAACTCGGCCCGCCAGCTTGGCGCAACCCTGACCATCATCATCGGTGCCGCGCTGGCCCTGGCCCTCTTGGGCGCTGGCGTGGCGGGGGCGCGACTCTGGCGGGGGCGATGGACCGAAACGCCAGGAACCTAGCGGTGAACGCCGCGGCTTTGCGCAGTCTTGCGCACCTCGGGCCCGAAACGCGATCCGCCGGGCGACTTCGTGCGTCTGGCGTTATGCTGTTGCAATGGGTGGGCCATCTGGTTGCTTGGTCCGGGGTGCGCTTGGTCTGGTGTGCTTGGGGGGGTTCGCTGGTGAGGATCGCTGCGTCACAGCCTGTCGTCGGCCAGCTCGCGCAGAGTGCGCGGCCTTGGCTGCGCGCGGGCCACTCGCGCCTGCTCTCACTTTCATTGACCTTGCCCCTCACTCTCGCGCTCGCGCCGTTCATCGTCGCGTGCGACGCCCACGACTATGGCGCTGCCAACGCGCCCGGCGAGCCGATGAAGCCGGGCACGAGCCTCGGCGGGCCGGGCAACGGGCCGGGCCTGTTCAGCAAGCCACGCGCGATCGATACCGACGGCACGCACCTGGTGGTCATCGACCGCTCGGGCCGCGTGCAGGTCATCGATCCAAACTCAGGCCGCGGACTGGCCTTCTGGCGCTTGCCGGACATGAGCGGCGGCTTCCCCACCGGCGTCACAGTCGCGCCATCACCCACCGGCGACGGGACCACGGCGGTCTGGATTGCCGACACGCACAACCACCGCGTCAGCGTCTACGCCATGCCGACACTTGACAACGGCGCCTGGCTGCTGGCACCAACCAACCCCGCGCTGCTGCTGCGGTTTGGTGGCATCGGCGATGGCCCCGGCAAGTTCACCTACCCCAGCGACATCGCGGTCCTGACCGGGCCCGACGGCAAGAGCATCGATCGCGTCTACGTCAGCGAGTTTGGCGGGCACGACCGCGTCAGCATCTTCACCTTGAGCAGCACACCCGCGGGCGAGCTGGCCGCGAAGTTTGTCAGCAGCTTTGGCGTTGAAGGCCCGCCCAGCGACACGGCCATCACCTTCCAGCGTCCGCAAGGCATGAATTTCTTGAACCTACCCGTCGGGCCGCGCAGTCAGCGGCGCACGCGACTGTTGCTCAGCGACTCGATCAACCACCGCCTGGGCGTGTTTGAGCTTGATGGCGCGCTGGTTCGGTGGTTCGATACGCCGGGGCAGTTCCTGCACCCGCGCGGGATCGAGGTCCTCGCCGACGGCTCGGCGCTGGTGGTTGAGTTTGGCCGCAACCGCGTGCAGCGCATCGACACGCAGACGGGCGCGACGCTGGGAGTGTGGGGCCGCGCGGGGCGCGGGCTTGGTGAGCTGGCCGAGCCGTGGACCCTTTGCAGCGTCGGGGGCGTGACGTTTGTGGTTGACGCGCTGAATCATCGGTTGGTGCGGATGCAGACCCCAAGGCCTGACTGGAGGCCGGCGAGCCCGTGAGCGAAACGATCACCATCCTGAGCTTCGCGCAAGCTGTTCCCACGTTGGGCTTTGGCCTCGGCCCGCTCGCGTTTGAGCGGCCGCTGTGGTGGCTGGTCTACCTGCCTGTGTCGGCACTGATCCTGCTGATTGCCCGGCGAACCCTCAGCGGCGGCACCTCGCGCACACGCCTGTGGGCGCTAGGCCTCCGCCTGCTGCTGGCGGCGGTGCTGGTGGGCGTGCTGGCCCGCCCGCAGCTTCGGCGTGTGGCCAAAGACCTGGCGGTGACGTTCATCGTGGATGTCTCGCGCAGCCAGCCCAAGGACACACTCGCGGCCGCGCAGAAGCTCATCCGCGAAGGGACCATTGGCGCACGCGGGGACGACCTGGTCGGGCTCGTCACAGTCGGGCGCGAGGCGGGCATCCAGAAGGTTCCCGCGCTGATCCGCCAGGCCAGCCTTGATACGCCCGCGCAGGTCCGCACCGACGCGACCGACCTGGCCTCGGGCGTGCGCGCGGCGCTGAGCATCATGCCGCCGGGTGTCGCGGGCCGGCTGGTGCTCTTGAGCGACGGGAACGAAACGGCGGGCGACCTGCTGCGTGCGGCCCGAGCGGCCGAGGCTGGCAAGGTGCCTATCGACGTGCTGCCGACGCGGTACACCATCGAGCGTGAGGTGATCGCCGACCGGATCATCGCGCCGGCTACCGCGCGCCCGGGCGAGGTTGCGCCGCTGCGCGTGGTGCTGGTGGCGACCAAGCCCACCACCGGCAAGCTGACGCTGCTGATGAACGGCCAGCCCGTTGACCTTGACCCCGGCGCGCCGGGGGCGAGCCTGGCGGTCTCGCTCAAGGCGGGCACGAACGTTGAGCCGGTCGCGGTGCGACTGCCTGACCGCGGGCCGGTGCAGTTTCAGGCGACCTTTGAGCCCGACGGCGCGTCACCTGGTGCGCCGGGCGCGGGCGACACGCTGGGCGAGAACAACTCGGCCCTGGCGGTAACGTTCATCGGCGGGCAGGGCCGCGTGCTGGTGCTGACAAGCCGCGGCGATGAGGCCAACGCGCTCAGCGGTGCGCTGGCCGCGCCGGGGCGGAGCATCGACCAGCGGACACCCGCGGACGGCTGGGCGAGCATCGCGGAGCTTGGCAGCTTTGAGTGTGTGGTGCTGGTGAACGCGGCGGCGTTTGAGTTCAGCCAGAAGCAGCAGGAAGAGCTGCGCTCGTACGTGCACGACCTGGGCGGCGGGTTGGTGATTGTCGGCGGCGATCAGAGCTATGGGGCGGGCGGGTGGATCGGCAGCACACTGGCGGAGGTGATGCCCTTGAAGCTTGACCCGCCGCAGAAGCGGCAGATGCCGCGCGGCGCGCTGGCGCTGGTCATGCATAGCTGCGAGGCGCCGGAGGGGAACTTTTGGGGGCGGCGCACGGCCGAGGCGGCGATCAAGGCGCTCCAGGGGCAAGACCTTGCGGGCGTGGTCGAGTACGACTGGGGCAGGGGGGGCGGGCACTGGGTGTATCCGATGAGCGTGCTGGGTGATAAGTCTGCCGCGCTGCGGTCGCTGCAGGCGCTGACCTTCGGCGACGCGCCGAGCTTTGACGACATGATGAGCAAGGTCATTGTCGAGATGAAGAAGGTGCAGGCGGGGCAGAAGCACACGATCATCATCAGTGACGGGGACCCCAGCGGGCCCAGCGCGGCGCTGCTGCGCGAGTTTGTCGACAACAAGGTCTCGATCAGTACGGTGGCGGTCTTCCCGCATCCCGGCGCGGTGGGCGACTTGCGGAAGATGGAGCGGATCGCCAAGGCGACCGGCGGCAGCTACTACGAGATCACCCAGCAGGGGCAGCTCAATAGCCTGCCGGAGATCTTCATCAAGGAGGCGCAGACGGTCAAGCGGTCTTTGATCTGGGAGGGAGACCCCACGGCGCTGACGCAGACATCTGTGACCGACGGGCTGCGTGGCATCGTGGGGCTGCCGCGGGTGCAGGGGTACGTGGTGACCAGCGACCGCGAGGGCCTGAGCCAGGTGGTGCTTCGTGGGCCTGAGAACGATCCGCTGCTGGCGCAGTGGCAGCACGGGCTTGGGCGCGTGGTGGTGTGGACAAGCGACGCGACGAGCAAGTGGACGCCGGCGTGGCAGAGCTGGGCGCAGTACCGGCAGTTCTGGGATCAGCACCTGCGCTGGGCGATGCGGCCGGCGAGTGACCCGAACGTGCGTGTGGTGACCAGCGACCGGGGCGACCGGACGCAGATTATCGTCGAGGCGACCGACGCGGAGGGTGAGCGGCTGAACTTCTTGCGCTGGCAAGCGCGGGCCGTGACGCCCGAGGGCGCGAGCGTGGCGTTTGACCTGGTGCAGGCGGGCCCGGGGCGGTACGAGGCGACGCTGGATACGGCACGCGCGGGGGCGTACACGCTGAACATGAACTATCAGCGCCCGGGGGGCGACGGCGCGGCCGGTCAGGGTGGCGGACAGGGCGGAAATCAGCGGGGTGCGGTTCAGGCGGCGGTGACCAGGCCGTTTGCAGATGAGTTCCGTTCACTGCGCGACAACGCCGCGCTGCTGGAGCAGGTGGCGCAGCGGACGGGCGGGCGCGTGCTCTCTGGGGCTGACGCGGCGAAGTTGTGGGACCGCCAGAGCGTGACTATGCCGATCAGCCTGCGGCCGATCTGGCTGGCGGCGCTGGTTGGCGCGCTGGGCCTGCTGCTGACGGATGTAGCGGTGCGGCGCGTGCGGATCGACGTCGCCGGTGCGTGGCGGCGAGTGGGCAAGCTGTGGGGCCGAGCCCAGAGTGCCAAGGCCGGGCAGACCGAGGGGCTGGCGGCGGCGCGCGAGAAGGCCCGCGCGGACCTGCGGCGGCGCGAGCGCGGCGAGCGGGTCGGCGAGTCTGTGGCGCTGGACGCGAGCGAAGCTGGTGCCGGGGTGAGCGCGGCGCGGGGTGCGAAGTTTGAAGCGACCAAGGCCGAGCTTGAGGCCGCGGCCAAGAGCGCGGGCGCGATTGTGGACCAGCCGAGCGGGGCTGGGTCGGGCCCGGCGGCGCCGATTGTCACGCGTAGCGAGCCGGGCGAGCAGGCCGAGGATGAGGGTGGGATCTCACGGCTGAAGAAGGCTAAACAGCGTGCGCAGGATGAGTTGAAGGAGGAGTGAGGGGGGAGAGAGATCGAGAGAGGTCGGGCCTGCGGCCTGAAGGCAGGATGAAATCCTGCCCCACGCGAGGCAGAGGCAAGCACCGCGCGGGGTCAGATGACTCGGTCTTCTTTGGCGATGCCCAAAGCGGGGCGGAGGTCGAGCTGGACGACCACGCCACCCTTGTGGGCGATGAGCTGCTTGGCGGCGCTTGGGTCAACGTAGTCGCTGTGGCATGAGGCCTTCTCGACGTCGGCGCCGACGGCCTTCTTGGTTTTGCTGGCGAGCTTGTGGATCTCTTCGGGCGAGAGCACGCCGCGCTTGACGAGGATTTCTTGCTGCTCGGGCGTGAGCGCGTCGGTGAGTTTGGGCGCGCCGGGGATGGTGCCGTCTTTGCCGCCCATGCGTTCGAAGCCCTCGGCCTTGCCTGAGGCGAACTCCTGGATCTCCTTGGAGATGCGGACGGAGCACCAGTCGTGCCCGCACATGGCGCAGAAGTCGGTGTCGACGTCGAGGTCTTCGTCGTGGTAAGCGCGGGCGGTGTCGGGGTCAAAGGAGAGCTGGAAGTGCCTGTCCCAGTTGAGAGCGGCGCGGGCCTTGGTCAGCTCATCGTCACGGTCTCGCGAGGCGGGGATGCCCAGGGCGACATCGGCGGCGTGGGCGGCGATCTTGTAGGCGATGCAGCCCTGCTTGACGTCGTCCTTCTTGGGCAGGCCAACGTGCTCTTTGGGCGTGACGTAGCAGAGCATGGCGGCCCCGTGATAGGCCATGGCCGTAGCGCCGATGCAGCTGGTGATGTGGTCGTAGCCGGGGAACATGTCGGTGACCAGCGGGCCAAGGACGTAGAAGGGCGCGCCGTGGCAGAGGGTGCGCTGGAGCTTGGCGTTGAACTCGATCTGGTCGAAGGGGACGTGGCCCGGGCCCTCGATCATGACCTGCACGCCGAAACGCCAGGCGCGCTCGGTGAGCTCGCCGAGTGATTCGAGCTCTGCGAGCTGTGCGTCGTCGGTGGCGTCGGCCATGCCGCCGGGGCGGAGGCCGTCACCGATAGAGAAGGTGACGTCATGCTGGCGGAGGATGGCGCAGATGTCGTCCCAGCGTGTGTGCATGATGTTGTCCTGGTTGTGGACGAGCATCCACTTGGCCAGGAGCGAGCCGCCGCGGGAGACGATGCCGATGAGGCGGTTTTTGACAAACTTGAGGTGGGCGTAACGGACGCCGGCGTGGATGGTGAAGTAGTCGACGCCCTGCTGGGCCTGGTGGTGAAGGGCGGCCTCGATGGTGGGCCAGTCGAGATCCTCGATGCGTTTGCCGATGATCATCGAGTAGATCGGGACGGTGCCGATGGGGACGCGGGCGTTGGCGGTGAGGGCGGCGCGGGTGGCGTCAAGGTCGCCGCCGGTGGAAAGGTCCATGACGGTGTCGGCGCCCCACTTTTCGGCCCAGCGCAGCTTTTCGACTTCTTCGTGCGTGCCTGATGAGACGGGCGAGGCGCCCATGTTGGCGTTGACCTTGGTCTTGCTGGCGCGGCCGATGCACATGGGGTCCAGGTTGTGGGCGAGGTGCGCGATGCTGGCGGGGATGACCATGCGGCCGGCGGCGATCTCATCGCGGACCAGCGCGGGGGTCAGGTGCGGCTCGCGCTGTGCGACGCGCTGCATCTGCGGGGTGATGATGCCGAGGCGCGCGTGCTCTAGCTGCGTGACGGGCGTGAAGACTTTGGGGTAGATCACGCGCAGGCGGCGGGCGGGCCCGCGCGAGGGCTTGGCGGTGTTGAACTCAACAAAGTGGTGCGTGTCGCCCAGGCAGTTGCCGCAGCCTTGATCACTGCTGGTAAGCGCGGTGCCGAGGTGCGGGGCAACTTGCGGGTGCTGTGAGCTAATTTGGCCGGACCAATCTTTGGCGACGCAGGCGGGGATGAAGGGTGCGAAGTCTTTGGGCGAGAGGAAGCAGGAAGGGTCGGTCGCGGTGCCGCCGCCGACGCCGAAGGTCGGCGTCCATCGGTGTTCGCCGGGGTGGGCGGGCGCGGGTGCGTAGGCGGGGTCGGTAGCGGTCAGGGCTACGGGGCCGAGATCGACCACGCTCCAGCCGTCGGGGAGGAAGTCCCAGGCGGTCTTGGCGCTGGCGGCGGGCATGCCGGGGGTATTGGGGCTTGCGAACATCAGCGGCCCGCCGAGGTCGGGCGCGAGTGCGAACGAGCCGGGCGTGGTGACGGCGGCGTCTGTGCCGGGGTTGCCCGCGCCGTGTAGGGGAAGGTTTAGTCTGCGAGTAGGCCGACCTTCTGCGCCGGCGTGTGTGCTGGCTTGTGTTGGGGCGTGTGTGCCGGCGTGTGTTGGGGAGTGAGGGCTGGCGGGGATGCCAGCGCCATCGGTGACTGCGGACGTGGCGGAGCCGTGGGTTTTGATGGTCATTGAGCGCTTCCCTCCGCCGGTATGAGCCGGATCAGGTTCCACGGGTGCATCTCAGCGCCGGCCGAACAGTTTGGCTGGCGCGCCCCGAGCGGATGAGCCGGAGTCTAGCGCGAGCGCGGGGGCGATGAGGCTCAGGGTTCCTCCGCGATCTGCCACTCCAGCTCGTCGAGGTCGGCGTTGACGGGGCGGCCCAGATGGCGGAGCATGTTCATGCACTGGGCGCGGTGGTGCATGCCGTGGTTGGTCACGTGGATGACGGCGGCGGCGACGGTGAAGGTCTCGGGCGGGTAGTCGGCGATGGTCCAGGTTCGTGTGGTGTTGAGGGTTCCGTGGTCGCGGAGCTGAGCGACGAGGTGGGCGAAGTCGGGGGCGATGTCTTGAAGCTGGGCGCTGAACTCAGCAGCGGTGAAGCGCTTGGCTGGCGCGGGGTCTGTGTGCGAGGTCCGGCCGTCGAGGCGCGGGCGCAGGGGGCGCTCGCCGATGCGGTCTGCCCAGCGGTGCATGGCGCCGATGATGTGGGCGATGGTGTCGTGCAGTGAGCCGGGGCCGATGGGGAACTGCTGGTGGAACTGCGCCTCGGTCAGCGGGCGGCAGCGGTCGATGATCTGGGCGGTGGCCCAGCGATCATGGCCCAGCAGGATGTCGAAGGCATCTGTTGAGAGGGGCTTGGTGGGCATGGCGTAGTTTATCCTGATGGCGGTGACGGTCGCGCAGAGGGCGAGGCTGCGTCGTGCGTGTGATGTGCTGTTGCTTGGTAAAGCGCGATGCTCGTGCGGCATCAAGTTCGGGCGGCACAGAGGTCTTCCGAGGCTCGGCCGATCTGGGTGAAGGCGTAATTGAACCCGTTAGGCTCGAGACGGCGCGAGGTGATACCGCGGCCGTAAGGCGACAGCTCTGGATCGGTCCGCGGCACCAGTGGCGCACCGACGCGACCGCCCGCGCGGGGGGCGGGTGCGCAGGCGCTAGCGGCTGGCGGTTTGTTGGCGCACGTGCTGGTTGAAGGCGTCGGAACCGCCGCGGGGGATGGTCAGGGTGGTCCAGGGCGTGGCGGACTGTGCGGCAAGGACTCGCGCGGTTTGGACGATCTGCCCGACGTGGTAGCTGGTGTGAGACAGCGACCGCGTGAGGGCCAGGGTGAGGGTGTGCGGCTGGTTGCGGATCGTGAGCACGCGGGGCAAGTCGGCGTCGGTGAGCGCGGCGAGCTGAGCCTCGAGCGCGTTCCAGCCAACGTCCCAGCAGGCGATAAGGGCTTGATGGTCGGCGAAGTCATCGACAAACTCGGTATCGCGGAGTCGCCAGGGCTTCTCGCCGTCGGTGGTCAGCGCGTCGGTCCAGCGCGAGCGAAGGTTGCCGCCGACGTGCTTCATGACGACGGCGACGGAGTTGACCTCGGGGTTCAGCGGCGTGCGGAGCTGGGCCCAGGTGAGGTGGGCGGCGGCCCTTTGGGCATAAGCGCGGTAGCGGGCGAACTCGTGCTCAAAGGCGCGGAGGGTTTCGCGCTGCATGGTCGCTCCGCGTGAGGGAACAGGGGCAGGAGGGTGGGGAAATCATCGGGCGCAAAGGCGGGGGAGCGAGACTGTACACTTATGGGTATGAGCGCAACAACCCTGACGAAGGCGGCGTGGTGCCTGGCCACTTTCCTGCTGGTGACGCTGGCGTCAACGCTGGTGATGGGAGGTTGCGCGGGCGGTGGTGGTGGAGCTGGTACTGGTGTGGGGTCGGGCGCGGGGTCGGGGTCGGGCGTTGGTGGCGTGCGGCGCGATGGTGCCGCGCTGTGGGCGGTGGCGATTCACGGCGGGGCGGGGACGCTGGACCGCGGCGCGCCGGCAGAGCAGATTAAGGCGTACCGCGCCGCGCTGGAGGGTGCGCTGGCAGAGGCGACGGCGCGGCTTGAGCGCGGCGAGGCGGCGGTTGATGTCGCGCAGGCGGTGGTGATGAGACTGGAGGATGACGCGAAGTTCAACGCGGGCGTTGGTGCTGCGTTTACGGCCGAGGGCGGGCACGAGCTTGACGCGTCGATCATGGAGGGCCACACGCTGCGGTGCGGGGCGGTGGCGGGGGTGACGACGGTGAGGAGCCCGATCGGTCTGGCGCGCCTGGTGATGGATCGGACGCGGCATGTGCTGCTGGCGGGGGCGGGGGCTGAGAGGTTTGCGGATGGGATGGGCGTGGCGCGGGTGCGCAATGCGCACTTTGACACGCCGCGGCGACGCGAGATGTGGGAGCAGTGGAAGCGCGAGCAGGCGGGAGCAACTTCGGCGGCGATAATGGGCACTCCTGATGTCCGCTTCGGTACCGTTGGCTGCGTGGTACTGGACGTGCGCGGGCACCTGGCCAGCGCGACGAGCACCGGTGGCCTGACGGGCAAGCGCTGGGGGCGTGTGGGCGACTCGCCGGTGATTGGCGCGGGGACGTATGCCGACGCGCGGGTTGCGGTGAGCTGCACCGGCACGGGCGAGGAGTTCATCCGTCACGGGGTGGCGCGGGCGCTGGCCTCGCGCGTTGAGCTTGCGGGCGAGAGCGTAGATGAAGCGGCGCGGCATCTTGTGTTCAAGGTGCTCAAGCCCGACGACGGCGGGTTGATCGCGGTGGACGCGGGCGGGAGCATCAGCACGCCGTACAACAGCGAGGGGATGTACCGCGCGGGGGCGAGTAGCAGGGGCGTGCGGTTTGTGAGCATTTGGCAGGAGTGAGCGGCATGAACATTGCATGGCGAAGGGTGCGTGGTGAAATCTTGGCTGTGGTGGCGAGCGCGCGGCTTGCTGCTGTGCGGCTTGCTGCTGTCCGGCTTGCTGCTGTAAGGCTTGCAGCCGTGATGGTGGGCGCGACGTTGGGGGTCGCACTCTTGGGCGCCTGCGCGCCCGGAGCGGGCGGTGGGCGCGTCGTGCTGATCGGCGGCGGGCTTGAGGACGACAATGCGGCGGTGCTCGGCACGTGCATATTGGCTGAGGGGACGGCGCGGGCGCTGGTGGTGCCGTGGGCGAGTGGGGATCAGGCCGGCGCGGGCGCGAGCACGAGCAGGCGGCTGCAATCGCACGCGCCGGGTGCGCGGGTGAGTGTGGCGGGCCCTGATTTACAGGGCGAAGCGGCCAATCAATTGGCTGCCGAGCTGGCGCAGCTTGAGTCGGGCGATCTGGTGTACTTTACCGGCGGCGATCAGAAGCGGATCACGCAGCGGCTGCTGGCAGAGGATGGCGGCGGGAGAGGTGTGCTCGAGGCGCTGCGCGCGGCGCACGCGAAGCGCGGGGTAACCATCGGCGGGACCAGCGCCGGCGCGGCGTGCATGTCAAGCCCGATGTTCTTGGGTGGGCAGAGCGATGCGGCGCTGGGCGTTGTGCGGGCCCGGACAGACCGCAACCCAGCGGCGGCGGATGACGATGATGAGCCGGTGGTGGTCGGGCCGCGGCTGGGCCCGGGCCTGGGGCTGGTGCAGGCACCGGGCGGGGTCATTGTTGACACGCACTTTCTTGAGCGCGGGCGGATCGGGCGGTTGATCGCGGCGCTTGAGGCCTCGGGCACGCGCTGGGGTGTGGGGCTCAATGAGAACCGCGCGGTGCTGTGGGAGGGCGCGGGAGCGGATGCGCTGATGACGGCCATTGGAGATCAGGCCGCGGTGCTGGTGGATGCTTCGAGCGTGACGCGACGCGGGCTGTCGCGGTTTGGCGCGCGGGTGAGCGTGCTTAGTGATGGTGACACATGGACGGCGGCGCGGGGCGTTGTGACCTCAGCGCCTGCGTGGGACGCGAGCACGGCCTTGGTGCTGGCACCGGCGGGGGCGGGGGCGGGGACGGGTTCACGCGAGTCAGCAGATCGCGCGACGGGCGCGGGTGGCGCGGGTGCTCGTCGGCCTGCCGGTGGGCCATGGGCGCGCAACGGGCTGCGGAGACTGCTGGCGGAGCTCGCGGCCGAGCCACGCGCGACGCACGGCGTGCAGGGGACGCACTTTCGGCTGGTGGTTCGCGCTGACGAGCGGACGCGGTTTGCCGGCGATGCGGCGCGGCCCGGTTCGCTGCGGGTGATTGACGCGGTGATCGACATCGAGGCGACGGGCGAGCGCTGACGCGGACCCGGCGAAGGTGTGTGGAACCCGGCGGGTGCGCGCAACGGTCAGCGGCCGGTGGCCTCGCGCAGTTTGGCGTCGGTCTGCTCTGTGCCCTCGGGGTCGGGGGCGGTGTCGTCACGCAGGGTGTGTTCAATGAACGCGGCGATCGGTGCCTGATAGCTGGGGAAATCAAGGAAGGCGCCGACGTGCTCGCCGCCGGGCAGCAGCAGGATCTGGGCGCGCCCGCCGACGGCCCAGTTACTTTTGGCGAGCTGGTCGCTGTGCCAGGCGGGGATGATGCTGTCGTTGCGGGCGTGCACGAGCAGCAGCGGGGTGCGGCGGAGCTGCGCGGCGTGCGCGGTGGGGTTCAGTGCGTCTACGCCGCCGACCAGGAAGCCCAGCGGCGCGAGCACCGGGCCCAGGTTGTTGCTTACGGCGATGCGCCAGTTGCTGAAGGGTGCCATCGCGACTACGGCGCTGACGGGCCGGCCTTGCCGCTCAGCGCGGGCGGCGACGGCGAGGGCCATCGCCCCGCCCATGCTGTGCCCAGCGACCACGATGCGGCTTGGGTCAACGTCAGGGCGTGAGCGTAGATAGTCAAGCGCGGCGGAGGCGTCTTCGATGATGCCCTGGATGGTCGAGGCGTTGTTGCGGTCACTGGCACCGAAGCCGCGGTAGTCGAACTGAAAGACGCGATAGCCGGCGGCGCGGTAGAGGCGTGCCATGGGTGAGGCGTTGTTATCGAACACGCCGTGGCAGAAGAGCACGACCGCGCGGTCGGGGCCTTTGGTTAAGCGAGCGCGGTTGCGAAGCGCGCGGTCGAGAAGATCGGGGTTGATCGACTCAACCGGGTACATGCGGCCTTCAAGCATGACGCGCGGCGCGCCGGAGGCGACGGCCGCGGGCGGGGCGACGAGTGTCGAGTCCGGGTTGGCGTCGGCCTCGCGCGATGGCGTGATGGGGCCGCCGGCGAAGCGGACGACTTCGACACCCTGCGGCGTAGTCAGCGGCGGGCCCTTGACGGGGATGAAACGCGCAGCGAGGCAGCCGGGCAGAACGACCGCGGCCAGAACAAGGGCGGTGAGCACGAGCGGGGCGAGCCGCGGACGAAGCGGCCCAGCGCTCGGCGCGGGATCGCGGTGAGGGCAGTGGCGCGGGCAGGAGGGTTGCTGTGCGGCGGGCGAGTTAATCACGCACGGGCCTTGAGCGCGTTGCGCCGTGGTTGGGCCGCCGGGGTCGCGGCGCGGTTGCCAGCGGTGGATTTGGGCTTGGAGGTAGGCTTGGGCTTCAAGGTGGGCTTGGTCAGTGTGCTGGGATTGATCTTGGCGCTGGGTTTGGTCTTGGCGCTGGGTTTGGGATTGTCGCTGGGCTTAGCTTTGGGCTTGGCTTTAGGCGAGGGGTCGCGCTTTACGCTGCGTCGCGAGCCGTGATCAGCACGGGGCGCGGTGCTCGGTTCGGTGTTGGGTTCGGTGCTCGATTCAGTGCTGGGATGTGAGCCGGGGCCGCGCAGTTCGATCATGATGTCAAGGCGGTCGCAGAGCTCGGCTACTTCGCGTGCGCAGACCGGTAGTTGCTGGCCGATGAAGACCAGCAGCGGGATCATGCCCTCGCGGACGGGCTCTTGCTCGTTGGCGAAGCGGTCCTCGACCTTGCGGAGCAGGGCGCGTGCGTCTTCAACATCAACGCGGCCTTCGAGCACCAGCCACGCCAGGCACTGCCAGCCCGCGCCGCGCTCGTGCTCGGCCCGAGAGGTCAGCCAGCGGTGGGCGCGTTCGACGGCGTGGGGCGAGCCGGCGGCGAAGCGTGTGAAGCGGACGAGCAGGTCGCCGTCGTTGCACTGTGCGCACCAGCGGTCAAGGTCGCTGGGGGCCATGGCCGTGGGGTCGGCGATGAGCAGCGCGAGCAAGCGGGGGGAGAGGGCCGTGGCGTCCCAGAGCTTCAGGGCGAGGGCGTGGTCAACGTTGATCTTGCGCGCGAGCTGATTGACGAGGCGGAGGGCGGCCTGCTCTGAGCCGGCCGCCGCGAGCGAGGCGACGATCGCGCCGGCGCCAGTCACGCTGGTGGTCACGGGCTGAGCGGTGCGCGTGGTCTTGGGCGCGGCGGGGGCCTTGCGTGTCGGCGGCATGGTGCACTCCCGGGCGGGTGGTTAGGGCTTGGGCTCACGCACGGACATAACAACTGTACGGCGGCGCGTTAGGCGAAGACCGACTTGAAGCTCAGGGCCCTTCGCATGTCGGCGATCTGCCCGGTGTGGAAGCCGTTGTGGAAGACCATCCGCGCAATCAGGGCCCAGAGCGGGAACTGGGCCTGGCCCCAGGGCACGACCTCGTCGAGGCGGGCGTCGGGGACGGCGGCGGCGGCGGCGCTCAGACGGTCGCAAGCGGAGCTAAAAATCTCGGTGCAGCGCTCGAGTTTGGGGAAGCGGTCGTGGCGTTTTTCGGGGCGGCTGCCGAAGACGATCGCTTCGGTATCGAAGTAGCCCTTCTCGCGCGAGCCGCCGAAGCCGTCGGCGGTAATGAAGTCTTTGGTGGGCAGGGGCTGCGCGTCGAGCATGGCGGCGACGCGGTGGATCGTGAAGGCGAGGTGCCCAAGCTGCCAAGCGAGGTGGTTAGGCAGGTCGGGGGTCTGGCGGACGTGCGTGACGTCATTGAACCCGGCGAGGTAACGAACGACCAGGGCCTTATTGGTCTCGAGGATGGCCGCCAGAAGCTCGCCGCGGGTGGTGGGGCTGGTGGTCTGCATGAGCAGATGGTAACAAGGCTCGGGGGCAAGCTGCGCGGCGTCTCGCGCCAGCTTGCGGCGATGGATCGATAGCGGCGCTCGCTCAGGTCTTAAGCGGCGCACCGCGCGCGACGGTGCGGACCTGCGGGACGGGCGTGGCGAGGTGCGGGTGATAGTCCTGCAGGGCCGCGACGCCCCAGTCACCAGCGCGGACGGCGGCGATTGCCTTGACGGTCGCGGCGGCGCCGGTCATGGTCGTGATCATCGGCACGCCCAGGCGCACCGCGGCGGCGCGGATGCGGCCCTCGTCGGTCTGCCAGCCCGTGCGCGTGGGGGTGTTGATGATGAGTTGGATTTGCCCGTTGCTCATAAGGTCAAGCACGTTGGGGCGCACGGCGTCGGCGATCTTGGGCAGCAGGAAGGTGCCGTAGCCCGCGTCGGCCAGGAACTTGCCGGTGCCCGGGCTGGTGTAGATGGCAAAGCCCATCTCCATGAGCTCGCGGACCATCGGGATGGCGGAGGGGCGGTCTTCAACGCGGACCGATACGAAGACCGCGCCCTTGGTTGGCATGTTCATGCCCGCGCCCATCTGGGCCTTAGCGAAGGCCACGGCCAGGCTGCGGTCGATGCCCATGACCTCGCCGGTGCTTCGCATCTCGGGGCCGAGGACGACGTCAACACCCGGGAACTTGGCGAAAGGGAAGACCGATTCTTTGACCGCAAAGAAACCCTGCGGGACCTGCTCGGTGGTGCCGAGCTCCGCCAGGCTTGCGCCCATCATGACCTTGGCGGCGACGCGGGCCCACGGGACGCCTGTGGCCTTGCCAACAAACGGCACGGTGCGGCTGGCGCGGGGGTTGACCTCCAGGATGTAGACCTTGGAGTTCTTGACCGCGAACTGGACGTTCATGAGCCCGCGGACGCGCAGGTGCCGCGCAAGCAGGCGACCGATGCGTTCGATCTCCTGTCGGGTCGCGTGGTCGAGGGCGTAGGGCGGGATGGTGCAGGCGCTGTCGCCGCTGTGGATGCCGGCCTGCTCGATGTGCTCCAGGACGCCGGCGACCAGCGCGGTGCGGGTGCCCTGGGCGGGGTCGTTGACGGCGCGCGAGGGGTCAAAGTCAGCGACGATGTCGCAGTCAACCTCGGTGGCGTCGCCCAAGAAGCGGTCGATGAGCACCGGGGCGTCGTCCATCTCGCTAATGCGCACGGCGCTGGTCATATAGCTGACCAGCGCGGCCTGGTCCGGGCATACCTCCATCCCGCGCCCGCCCAGCACGTAGCTGGGGCGGACCAGCACCGGGTAGCCGATGCTGCTGGCGATATCTACGGCCTGCTGCAGCGTCCGGGCCGTGCCGCTGGGCGGCTTGGCCAGGCCCAGCTCGGTCAGCAGCTCGTCGAAGCGTTTGCGGTCTTCGGCCAGGTCGATCGAGTCAACACTTGTGCCGATGATCGGCGCGCCGGCGGCCTGCAGCCCGTGGGCGAGGTTCAGCGGCGTCTGCCCGCCGAACTGAACAACGCACCCGAGCACGCGGCCGGTGGTCCGCGCGGGGGCACCGTTGGCGGCGGGCACCAGCGGCGCAACGTTCAGGCGCTCGACCACGTTGAGCACGTCTTCGAGCGTCAGCGGCTCAAAGAACAGCAAGTCGCTGGTGTCGTAGTCGGTGCTGACAGTCTCGGGGTTCGAGTTAATCATCACGCTCTCGAGGCCCAGCTCTCGCGCGGCCATGGCGGCGTGCACGCAGCAGTAGTCAAACTCAATGCCCTGGCCGATACGGTTGGGCCCGCCGCCGAGGATGATGACCTTCTGCTTGTCGCTGAGGCGGACCTCGTCGTCACGCTGCGGCACGCCGGCGACGGTGAACGGCGTCTCGTACGTGCTGTAGTAGTAGGGCGTAACGGCGGCGAACTCGGCCGCGCAGGTATCGACCAGCTTGTAGACCGGCTCGATGCCCAGGGCCTTGCGCCGCGCGCGGACCTGCAGGATCGTCGCGGGCTTGATGTCACCGAGGTAGACCATCGCGAGCTGCGCATCGCTGTAGCCCAGGCTCTTGGCCTTGGCGAAGACCTCGGCGGGGACACCATCGAGGGTGGCGTACGAGAGCAGCACGTCCTCAAAGCTCACAAGGCGCTGGATCTGGTCGAGGAAGAAGCGGTCGATGCGCGTGAGGGTGTAAACCTCTTCAACGCTCATGCCCGACTTGAAGGCGTAGCGCACGTAGTAGAGGCGGCCCTGGCTGGGTACCGCCAGCTTGCGGCGGAGCTTGTCGGGGGCGATGGGCCACTCGATCTTCTGCCCGTCGGCCGTGCGCTGCTCGGCGCCGGCGCGCTGGGCGGCGAGCCACTTGTCGTTGCGGTCAAGCCCCAGGCCGAAGCGCTTGACCTCCATGCTGCGGATGGCCTTTTGCAGGCTCTCTGCCAGCGTGCGCCCGATGGCCATGGCCTCGCCGACGCTCTTCATCTGCGTTGTGAGGGTCTCGTCGGCCTCGGGGAACTTCTCAAAGGTCCAGCGCGGGATCTTGATGACCACGTAGTCAATCGCCGGCTCAAAGCAGGCGCTGGTGGTGCCGGTGATGTCGTTTCGCAGCTCATCTAGGCTGTACCCCACGGCGAGCTTGGCGGCGACCTTGGCGATGGGGAACCCGGTGGCCTTGCTGGCCAGGGCCGATGAACGCGACACGCGCGGGTTCATCTCGACTACGACCATCTCGAAGGGGATCGACCCATCGGGCCTTGGCAGCGGGCTGGGGTTGACGGCAAACTGCACGTTGCTGCCGCCGGTCTCAACGCCCACGGCCCGCATGATCGCCAGCGCCGCGTCGCGCATGGCCTGGTACTCGCGGTCAGTAAGGGTCTGGATCGGCGCAACGGTGATCGAGTCGCCCGTGTGGACGCCCATGGGATCGAGGTTCTCAATCCCGCAGACGATGATGCAGTTGTCCTTCTTGTCGCGGACGACCTCGAGCTCAAACTCCTTCCACCCGATGACGCTCTGGTCAAGCTGGATCTGCCCGATCATGCTGGCCCGCAGCCCGCGCGTGACGATGTCGCGGAACTCATCAAGGTTGTAGGCGATGCCGCCACCGCTGCCGCCGAGTGTGAACGCGGGGCGGATGACCGCCGGCAGCCCGATGTGCTTGAGGAACTCCTCGGCCTCTTCGAGGGTCTTGACGGTCTTGGCCTTGGGCATCTTCAGGCCCAGGGCCTCGACGATGTCCTTGAACTCCTGGCGGTCCTCGGCGCGGTGGATGACCCGCCGGTCGGCCCCGATCATCTCGATACCGTGGGCCTGCAATACGCCGTCGTCCCACAGCTTGCACGCGCAGTTCAGGGCCGTCTGACCGCCCAAGGTCGGGAGCACGGCGTCAATCGGCTCGCCGATTTCCCTTTGCTTCTGGATGATCTTGGTGACCGCCTCGGCGGTGATCGGCTCGATGTATGTGCGGTCGGCCGTCTCAGGGTCGGTCATGATCGTCGCGGGGTTGGAGTTGACCAGCACCACGCGGTAGCCCTCGGCCCGCAGAGCGCGGCACGCCTGGGTGCCCGAGTAGTCAAACTCGCAGCCCTGCCCGATGACAATCGGGCCCGAGCCGATGATCAGGATTGTCTTGAGGTCGGTGCGCTTGGGCATGAGGCGGGGCCCCTTCTTTGGCGCGGTTCGCTCGCGCCGGGCGGGTTCAATCGTGAGGTCTTCACGCCCTGCGCTGGGCGGGGCCGTGGTTTGCGGCGGCCCTGGTCCGGGCGCAAACTTGGCCAGCATAGCGCCCACTTGATGCCGATGGAAGCGCCGGGGCCAACTCAGCGCGATTCCCAGCCTTTGGCGTCGGCGGCGGCCTGCGTGTCTTTGTCCAGCGTCCGCGCGCCGATGATCCAGAAGACCCCGGCCAGCAGCAACGCCAGCGCGACGAGTGCAAAGCCCCACTGCAAGCCCCGCGCCGGGCTCTCACCCAGCGAGACGCGCCAGTCACTGATGGCGCCGATGAGCACCGGGCTGATCGCGTCGCCCAGGGCGTGGATGACGAAGATGTTGAGCGCAAAGGCCGAGGAACGCACGAACGCGGGGACCACGTTGGCAATCGCGGTGTTGCTCGGCCCAGTGTTGAGGAAGACCAGCAGCACCGTGAGGGCGACAAAGACCCACGCGAGCGGGAACGGCGCGATGAGCACGCCAAGGAACGCCGGGAAGGCCAGGAACATCGCGACCCCTGATGTGAGCAGATATGCCCCGGGGACGCGCGAGCGCAGGCGGTCGGCCAGCCAGCCGCCGGCGAGGGTCGCAAAGACGCCGCAGACCACGGTGATGCCGCCAAAGACCACGTTGATGTGCGCCAGCGCATCATCATCTAGCGGTTGCCCCGGCGCGACCGTCCGGGCGTATACAAATCGCGGCATGAAGAACGCGATGCCGCCGATGGCGAAGGTCATCGCCGTCTGACCCGCGCAGTTCCAGACAAAGCTGCGCACGCGCAGCAGATGGCGGAAGTCGGCCTTCGTCAGCGCGCGCGGCTTGATGGGTGCGGTGCGCTCCCCCCCACTGCCCCCGCCAACACGCTCTGACGCGCCGCGGCGCGGCTCGCTCAAGAAGAAGCAGATCACGCCCAGCAGCAGCGCCGGCGGCAACAGCAGGTAGAAGGCCCATTGCCAGCCCAGGGCCTTGCCGACGAGCCCGCCGTAGACGTAACCCAGCGCACTGCCCACAGGGATGGCCAGGTAAAAGACGGCCAGGGCCTTGCCGCGATTCTTGACGTCGAAGAGATCAGAGATGAGCGTGGGGGCCGCGGGCCCGTAGGCAGACTCACTCACTCCCACGAGCATGCGCATCATGAACATCACGGTGAAGGCAGAGATGAGCCCGGCCCCGACCGGTGCAAGCATGGGCGCAAGCCCGGTGCCAAAGGAGGCGATCCCGCCGCCAATGACCCCGAGCCCGACGATCCACCAGCGCTTCCAGCGGTCGGCCAAGATGCCGAAGGCGGGCGCCAGCAGCATGTAGGTGACGAGGAAGGCGAACATCAGCGAGCCCATCTTGGAGGCCGAGAGCGGGTCGTCTGGGGCCAGCACGTCGCGCGAGATGGGCTTTTCGAGCGCCGAGAGGACCGAGCGGTCGGCGTAGTTCAGCAGGTTCAGGCCCAGCAGCAGGCACAGCGCGATTGCTGGCGAGAGCACGCGGGCCCGCTTGCCCGCCGACGGCTGTGCCGCCTCTGGCGCGGGCGGCGTCGGGTCGGTCGTCGCAGGCGTGCTCATGGGTCCAAGGTAGCGTGTGATCGCGGCGGACGCAGACGGCCCGCGCCGCGTCACCGGGACCCCAACAATCCAGCACGCTGATGCTGGTCACCAAGCTCTCCAACCCGTCACGCAAGGGCCACATTGCCGTGTACGCACGCGCGGCTGAAACTTCCGAATTGCCGCCGGGCAGGAGCACGCCTCACAGCACGCCCCAAAGCAAGGGACAAAGAAAAGCCAAAGGTAAGCCCAAGACAGTCAAGGTTGCAACGCTGGACCGTGGGACGATCGAGCGGCTGGGCATCGCGCCGGGCGCCGCGTGGACGCCCGAGCTGGCGAGCGCCGCGCAGCAGACGTCCTCACGCGTGCTGAGCAAGCAAGATGCCGTGGCGATCCTCTCGCGTAGCGCCGTGACGCGCAAGCGGCTAGTGGAGCGCCTGACGCGCCGCGGGCACGACAAATCCCAGGCCGAGCAAGCCGCCGTCTGGTGTGACCAGCACGGGCTGATCAACGATGACGCGTTCGCGGCCAGCGTTGCGACCTCCGCCTCTCGCAAGGCTGGCGTCCGCGGGGTTGAGGCCAAGCTGCGGCGCAAAGGCGTAAGCGCCACCACCGCGCGGACTGCGGCCAAGGCGGCCGACGCGCAGCGCGACCCCACCAGCGACGCCACGCGCCTCGCACAGGCCCGTTTGCCGCGGCTGCTCAAGCTCGATGCGCAGGCGCGCCAGCGCCGGCTGTACGCCTTCTTGGCCCGCAAAGGCTTCGATCACGGCGACATCGCACGCGCGGTCAAGAGCGTGCTGAAGTCGGCTCGTACCGGCGAAGAGGTCAAGCCCGGCGACGACGCGTAGCGGCGAGGCCGGCGAGCGCCAGCAGGCTTGCGCCGGCGGGGCTGGGGATGATCCCGCTGAAGGTTGCCGTCGCCATCTGCTGCTCGCTGCTGTTGATGAGGTAGTCATCTCCGAGCTGACGGGTGATCGTGCCCGCGCCGAGGCTGGCCTGGGCCGAGATCGCCAGATTAAACTGCGAAGGGGTCCCCGGGGGCAGGTCGAGCATGAAGTAGTAGACAATCGTCCAGGGCGACCAGGTGTTGGGGGCGATCGACGCGCCCCAAGGGCTTGAGCCATCGCCAAGGGCCGGGCGGGAGATGCCCACGTACGAGTCGAACAGGATGATGCTGCGATCGGCACCAGCGTTGGTCACACGCCCGTTCTCGTTGCCGGTCAGTAGGTTGGGGTTGGTCTGGTTGGGCCCGTTGGTGAACTGAGCCTCCCAGAGGCTCGCGGGTTGGGGGAGGCCTCGGCGCGGATCAACGAAGCGGAACGCCTCGGGCCTGCCGCGGCGGGCACCATTGGAGTCATTGATGTCGCGCCCGATCCGCGCGCTGGCGGGCGCGGTGCCAACGGTGATCGCCGAGCGGGTCGAGGCGGTCGTCCCGCCGGGACCGGCGCGGGTGATCCCAAAGTTGTTCCCGCTGGCGGCCTGCGATCGCGCCTCAAGGGCGAAGAGCACCTGCCCCGAGCCGTCGGGCTGCAACGCCACCGACCGCGCGGTGATCTGGAGCCCGAAGCTCAACTGGCCAAAGCTGGCCGAGGTGAGACAGGTAACGCCCGCAAGTGCGAGCACGGTGGTGATCTCTTTGCGCACAACAACCCTCCCGCCCCCGGTGAGAAAGCACCGGGGGAAGACGACGCGACGCGAACAACTTACCACCAAGCAGCACGGCGTCAAGGGGGATGGAGTCAGAATTGCGGATTTCATGCGGCCCGGGCAGCGCACAGAACCGAGAGACCTTCGTTTTTACGGCCAAATCTAGGTCGATCGGTAAGGCTGGCTGAGTTATCGGGCTTTGGGCCGCACCCCGCGCTGGTTTACTGGCTGGCTAGCTCAGGCCTGGACGGGGGTCCGAGCTCGTAAGGGCTCGATGACTGCGGGCAGCAGGTCGCAGAGCTCGCGGGCCAGCAGCCCGGCGCTGCAGTGGGTCCGTTGCCGCCAGAGCTCGCCGGCCAGGCCGTGGACGCGGACGGCGAGCACGGTCAGCTCGAGCAAGTGTCGGCGTGCGGGCGCGTGGTCGGCACCTTGGACCGCTGGGCCTGGGAACTGGGCGATGAGCCCGGCGATGAGGCCTGAGAGGACGTCACCGGTGCCGCCGGTGGCCAGTGCATCGTTGCCGGTGGTGTTGATGATGACCTCGCGCCCGTCGGTGATGATCGTGCGGTGGCCCTTGAGCACGACGATCGCGCCGGTGGCGAGGGCGAGTGCCTTGGCGGCGGCGGGTCTTCGCAGCGGGTCCACCGGGTCATGGCTCATCAGGTCACTGACGCCCGTGCCGGCCTCAGAGAAGGTCGCGGCCAGGCGGCGATACTCGCCAGGGTGGGGCGTCATGACGATGCGCCCGGGCAACGGATGGCCGGCGCTGGTGCTCGGGAGGTTGTTGATTCCGTCGGCATCGAGCACGATCGGGCAGTTCAGGCCGCGGAGAGCCGCGAGGACCAGCTTGCGCTCAGAAGGGCCAACGCCCAGGCCCGGGCCGAGGACCGCGGCGTCAACGTCAGCCAGCGACCCAACGACCTCGCTGGCGTGGATTGACAGCCCGGTGGCGTGGTCATGCTCCATGGGGGTGCCGGTGGCTGAGGGGCACATGACCAGGGCCTGGGCCAGGATCGGCGCGGGCATGACGAGTCGGGCCAGCCCAGCGCCGGCGCGCAGGGCGGCGGAGGCGCTCAGGGCGGGCGCGCCGATCATCATGCGTGTGGCGCTGGCGTGCCCGCCGACGACCGCGACGGTGCCAAAGGTGCCCTTGTGCCCGGCGGGTTCGCGGGCGGGCAGGTGCGGCCCGGTGAGCGCGCCTGGATGAATCGGCGCGGTTGGCCCGTTTGGCGCAGCGGGGCTTGTCACGGCTTGATGACCTCGATCTTGAGCTTGCCGATCAGCGGCGCGGTGGCGACCAGAAAGTTCTGGCTCTGGCCATCGGCCAGGCTGGATGTGCTGATGATCAGGTGCGTGGCGTCATAGGGATAGATGTCGGGGAGGGTCGCGTCGAGGTTGATCCACTGCAGCCCGCCGCCGGGGGCCTCGACCAGGGCCTGCGTCCACATGTGATAGCCGAAGACGCCGCTCATGCCCGCGAACTGGTCGGCATAGACCAGCCCGCTGGCGACCCGGCTGGGAACGCCCTTGGCCCGGAGTATCGCGGCCAGCAGCACGGCGTGCTCGGTGCAGTCACCCGCGCGGGTCCGGCAAACCTCGCTGGCGCTCGCGAAACCCACCGAGAGGTCCTTGGCCGAGATGAACGAGTGCACGAACCGGCGGGCCTGCTCGGCGACTTGCGAGGGCGTGCGGCCGTGGGACTCGATGCCCGCCGCCAGCTCGATGATCTTGGGGTCTTGATGGTTGACCATCGGGCCGAGGATCATGAACTCAGCGCGGGTCGCGTCGGCCAGCTCGGGCTTGATGCCCTCGGCCCCGTTGTCACGCGCGTCGATATGCAGCAGCGCGGCGGTGGGCGTTTCGCGCTCAAAGCGCTGCCCGGTGACGCTGGGCATCTCGGGCAGATCACCCTTGGTGCTGCTGACGCGGTACGTCGCCTGACGGAGCGTGCGGGCCCCGCTGATCGGGCGGTCGGGCGTCACCAGCGTGCTGGCCAGCAACTCGGGCGCGTCAAGCTTGCTGAGGGCCAGCTCTTTGTCGGCGGCGAGCTGCACGAGGCTGATCCCGCCCAGGTTGATCTCGGAGCGGATGGTTTCGCCCTGCTCGTCGACCAGCTCGGTCACGTCGGTGCCTGCCAGCGCATCAACGGTCGTCTTCCACTTGACTGCCGGGACGACGCGCCCAAACGCTTCGGCGGTGGTCGTCTCGATGATGGTTCGGGTGATCGTTACGGGCGCCTCGCCCAGCGAGGGGTCAAGCACGCGCAGCGTCATCGTCTTGGCACCGGCGGCGAGCCCAGCCTTGACCTTGCGGGCCGCGGCGGCGGGCGTGAGCCAGTCGCCTGTGGGCATCGGGCGCGTGTCGGTGCTCGTCACGGGGCCAGAGGGCGTCGCCTGGGTGCTGACGGAGGTCACGGTGCCATTGCTGTTGAAGGTCAGCTCGCGCTTGGTCTCCATCGCGCCAAGCTTGCTGACGGACTTCATGCTCAGGGGCTTGCCTTCGAGGGTTTCGACAAACTCGGTCTGGACGGCCACCGAGATGGTCAGGCGCTCGCGCTTGATCTTGAGGATGACGTCACTGCTGCTGGTGATGCGGCCGTCTTCGGTCCGCTCGGTGGAGCGCAGGTGCCCGGCGCGCTGGCCTTGCAAGAGCAGCACGTACCAGCGGTCGCTGCTGAGCCGCTCGTGCGCGGCTTGTGGTACTGATTCGGGCGCGGCTTTGGTTGCGGGCGGTGGCGTGAGCGCGCGGTCAGCGGCGAGCGCGGGGGCGGTGAGCACCGGCGTGAACGTGCAGGCCAGCAGGAGGGCCGAGGCCGCGGAACGTCGGAGCGCGCGAAGAAGGAGCGTGGTCATGCTGATGTATATCGGTCCGGCGGCGTGCAGGCCGCACCCGGCGCGGGGGTGGTGCGGATGTTCAGGTGGGGGTGCCTGGCGTACGGCGCGGCTTTGGAAGTGTCGCGCGGGGCTCAATTGGTGGGCACCGGGCTACGCTCGCGCGTGATCGACACGCACTGCCACCTGACGTTTCCCGAGTTTGCTGATCGCCTGGAGGCGACCATCGGGCTGGCCGAGCAGGCCGGGGTGGACGGGCTGATCACGATTGCTACCACGCACCCCGACGCGGCGCGGGCCCTTGCGGTTGCGCGGCGGTTTGCGCGGGTCTGGAGCAGCGCGGGCGTACACCCGCTGTACGCCGATGAGCTGGAGCACGACTTTGCCACCCTGCGGGCGTGCGCGCGGGAAGACAAGTGCGTGGCGTGGGGCGAGCTGGGGCTGGACAACCATCACGCGGAGCCGTCAAAGGCCGTGCAACTGAAGGTGTTGCACGCGCAGCTTGAGCTGATCGCGGACGCGCGTTCGGCGGCGGGGGCGGGGGCGGGGTCGGGGGCGGCGGATCGCATCGATAAGCCGGTGATCATCCATTGCCGCGAGGCCTTTGAGGAGCTGGTGCCGATCTTGCGGGCCAGCGGGATTCCTGGCGAGAGGTTTGTGTTTCACTGTTTTACGGCGGGCCCGGCGCAGATGCGCCTGGTGCTGGAACTTGGCGCGATGCTGAGCTTCACGGGCGTGGTGACGTACAAGAACGCCGGCGAGGTCCGGGCGGCGCTGGAGCTTGTGCCGCTGGATCGGCTGATGGTCGAGACCGACGCGCCGTTCCTGCCCCCTGAGCCCAGGCGGTCGGAGCGGCCGTGCCAGCCGGCGTTTGCGCGCATCACGGCAGAGTTCATCGCCAAGCACCGGGGCGTGGCGTGGGAGGCGTTTGATGCGCAGCTCAGCGCGAACACGCGGCGGTTCTTTGGCGTGGCGTGAGCGCGAGCTGGGGGCAGGCTGGAGATCGCCTCAGCGCTCAGCCAAGGTGGCGATTCAATAAAAACGCCCCCGACCTTGGGAGCCGGGGGCGTTACCCGCGTGGGCGGTAAGCCGAGTTCTGTCGGGCCCGGTGGTATCCGCGGGGTATTGACGGGGGCGTCCCTGCGGACCTTCCGGGCCGTGCGGCCATTTCTCTGCGAGCGCGGTTGCCCGCGCTCTGGAGCGGTCTACCCGCCGCCTTCCAACCGGGCCGGTTGTCGAGGTGCTCAAAGCGCCTCGCGGCGACTGCGTGACCTTGCACGCGCTGGGGTTTGCCGTGCCCCGACGCTCACGCGCCGGGCGGTGGGCTCTTACCCCACCGTTTCACCCTTACCTGATCGTCTTTCGACGCCATCGGCGGTCTGTTCTCTGTGGCACTGTCCCTCACCCCGGGCCGGGGCGGGTGGGCGTTACCCACCAGCGTGCCCTGTCGTGCTCGGACTTTCCTCCGACCGGGCTGTGTGCCCGGCGGCGGCCGCATGCCCACGCTTTGTACTTGTCAACTGGCGATTCTAGAGCGCGGCGCGGAGCCCGGCTATCTGGGTATGGGCGCGGGTGTGGGCGCGGGTGTGGGCGCGGGTGCGGGCGCGGGTGTGGTGACGCGCTCAAGCGTGTCGAGCGAGCGCAGCAGCTCGAGCACGGCCAGCAGCGTCATGCTGGTGGCGTCCATCGAGACGGTCTGGTCAAGCGTGCTGGCGCGGACGCCGCCGATGGCGAAGCTCGGCTCGCTGACCATCCACGTCAGCGTGCGATCAACCTGGAGCTGGCGGAGGTATCGCACGGCACCGATGAGCTTGGCGATCTGCTCAGGGCGCTCGCTCGGGCTGGTCAGGCGGTCGTCGCCGAGCATGGTTGCCAAGAACGCGACGGCCCGCGCGGTCTGCCACGTGGGCAGCGCGGCGCGAGAGCCCGGGAAGACCAGCCCGCCGACGAGGTCTTGCCCATCGTCGCCCGCGTCCAGCGCGGTCAATTGCAGTTGCCAGAGGCTTGCGCGCATCTGTCGCAGCGCGGCGGCGGAGGGTACGGGCTCGCCCTTGGCCGCGCTGTCGAGTTCAGCCCAGCCAAGCCAGGGCATGTCGTTGACGAGCGTGCCGGGGGTGCGATCGGCCATCGCGGCGCGGACCCGCGCGGGGTCTTGCAGTGACCAGGCCAGCAGGCCGCCGAGTGCGGGGGCACGGCCCTGCGGAATGGAAGCGGTGAGCGCTTCGAGGGTTGCACGCAGGGGCTTGTCGTCGTGCGCAAGCAGGGCCGCGGCGAGCTGAGCCTGACCGGACTGGGCGTCGGCATGGAGCTCGGCGCGGTTGGGGAGCGCGGCGCGGTCCATCGCGGCGAGGACCTCGCGCGTCAGCGGCACGCGAAGCTCTTGCGCGAGGCGGCCCTTAGATGTGACCGTGGGGGTGCGGACATCCGCCTCGACGATCGTCGCGAGCGCCTCGTAGGCCTCTAGCGCAACGACCAGGCCTGCCGCCTGCGTGAGCGACACGGGCCGCTCGTCGCTGGTGCCCGCCGGGCGGTCGCCCTCGAGCGCCAAAGCGGCGGAGCTGATGGGGTAACCCCCGCGGTGACGGCGGCGCAGGTGGTCCGCCAGCGTCATGGCCATGATGCTCAGCTCGCGGCGCTGGTCAACGTCGCCCAGCGTGATCAGCCGCTGCCCGCGGTAAAGCACCTCGGCGGGGCGGCCCGGTTCAGGCTCGGCGGCGTGATCGACCTTGAAGCGGTAGAAGACCAGCCCATGCTTGGCGCGCAGCTCTGCGGGTTCGAGCAGCGCCAGCTCGCCGCGGCCGGTTAGCATCGTCACCGCGCGGCGCAGCGCGTCACTGGGGGTGATGCCTGAGGCGAGCATCGCTGAGGGGAAGACGGCCTGCACGGCGCTGGCGTCTGGCCGCGCGTCCTGCCCTGCTTGGGGCCCCCCTGGCGGCCCGGCGAACGCCGCGGCGACGCCCGCAAGGCCCAGCGGGACGCTCGCGTCTATGTCGGCATAGGTCGCGTCGGCAAGGGGCTCGACCCCTGAGGCCAGCTCAACGCTGATGGTCACGCCACCGGCGGCTTCGTGCAGCTTGTCGGCGCGGGCCTCTGGACTGAGGCCCGAGACGTTGACGGCCAAGCGGCGCAGCGCCTCAGCGATTGCGCCAGAAAGAGCCGCGCGGGCCGGGTCAGCATCCCTTGGGATACCAGGGGCTGCGGCGCCGGCGTGCAAGGTCAGCACGGCGCTGCGCCCGATGATCTGGCGGTCAAATCGCAGCACCACGGCGGCACCGATGGCCGTCGGCGGCTGAACGTCAGGTGGCGCCGCGTCGCCGGGCCCCGTGTTGAGGCCAGTTATTGGGCCCGTGTTTGGGCCCGTGTTTGCGCCCGTGTTTGGGCTAGCGACTGGACGACCCCACTCCTCCACGGCCCGGCGTGCGAGCGTTGAGTAGGCCAACAGCCGTTGAGCACTGCTGGCGGGCGCACTTGCGGTAGATGGCACGGCGGGCACGCCTGCCGGCGGCTTCGGGGCTGATGGGTCCGAGAATGGCGGTGTGCCAAGCGCGGGCGCGAGTGTGGTCAGCGCCGCCACAACGCAACACCCGGCAACACTGCGGAGCAACACCTTGGTACCGGGGCGATCAAGCATTGACGAGCTTATCACCCGAGCCCGCGCGGACGGGCTGCCGCTCGGCCCGCGGGCCAACCGAGGGCGGCTTGCGGGCGAGTGGCGGGCGTGATTCCCGGACCCGTACCGAGCACGATCTGATGCGCGGACCAAGCGATCTTGGTCCTTGTTGCCGCCGTGCGCTGGCACGGTGGTTGTTTCTGTGGTCCATTGTCAGCACAACCAAAGACAAGGACCTCGCCCATGAGCCGCCTCTTTACCCTCACCGTCAGCCAGCAGCGCATCGCCGTCTTGTTCATGCTGAGCTTTGCCGCGATGTGCTGAGGCGACCGCCCGTACAATCCGATGCTGCTGAGGCGGGCGTGCTGACGCCGGCGGCTCAGGGCGCAGCGGAGGGCGTGGCGGATGCTTCGATCGGTGGTCTTTAACACGCTGCGAAAAGCCACCAGCCCGGCGGTGCGCGGCTGGATCAAGTCCAGCCCGCTGTTCATCCCCGTATCGCGCGCGCTTTTTGGCACACAGGTCTACTGCGACAGCTACTTCCGTGACATCGAACGGCTTGAGGCGACGAGCGTTACCGCCGTGGCTGACTGGATCGTCGCCAACCTGCGGCCCGCCTCGGTCATCGACATCGGCTGCGGGCCCGGGCACCAGATGAAGGCGCTGGTTGATCGCGGCGTGAAGGTCTTCGGGGTTGATATCGCCGACTCGGCGCTGGCGATCGCCAAGGGCGAGAAGGGCCTGAGCGTTCAGGCCTTTGACCTGACCAAGCCCGGGGCCGTGCTGCCCGGCGTGCCGTACGACCTGGCGGTCTCGTGCGAGGTGGCCGAGCACCTGCCGGCCGAGCACGCGCCACGGTTTGTTGAGCACTGCGCCTCGGCCTCTTCGGTGGTCTATCTGACGGCCGCTGAGCCCAGCGCCGATGGCACCACCGGTCTGCACCACTTCAATGAGCAGCCTCACGAGTACTGGATCGAGCTGTTCGCCAAGCGTGGCTATGCGCTAGACGCGGGCCTGACCAGCGACGCGCAGGCGCACCACGCAGGCAAGGGCGTGATTTCATACCTGGCTAGGCCGATGGTCTTGCGTCGCAAGGGCTGAGGTTGACCGGCGCACCGCACGGCGCTCCTCCGGCCTCATCAGGCTGGCTCGATCACTGCGCGGCACTCGCCAAAGCCCAGACGCAGGCCCAGGTCTTGCCGCTCGCACCACGCCGTGAGGATGATCTCGTCGCCGTCCTCGATGAACGTGCGCTGCTCGCCGGTGGGAAGCTCGATGGGCTTACGTGGGAGGGGCTTGCCGTCGGGCCCGTTGCCCTGCCAGGTCTTCTCCAGCAGGCACCCGCGTGCCTCGGGCGTGGGCCCGCTGATGGTCCCGGTGGCCAGCAGGTCACCGGCCTCGAGCGGGCACCCGTTGCTGGCGTGGTGCGCGACCATCTGGGCGATGGTCCAGTACAGCGTCCGCGCGTTGCCGGTGCAGATCACCAGCGGCGCGGCGCCGGCGGCCCGCATCTTGACGCTGCTGAGGCTCGCACGCACGTGGACGTCAAGGCCCCAGTCGGCGCTCGTGCGCAGGTACTCAAGCGGCTGCGGGTCGCCCTCTGACCGCTGCGGGCCGGCGACGCGGAAGGGTTCGAGCTGTGGGCGCGTGACGATCCACGGGCTGATGGTCGTGGCAAAGTTCTTGGCCAGGAACGGGCCCAGCGGCTGGTACTCCCAGGCCTGCATGTCGCGGGCCGACCAGTCGTTCACCAGCACCAGACCGAAGATCGAGCGGTCGATCTGGTCGATGGGGATGGTCTGGCCCAGCGCGTTGCCCTCGCCAATCAGCACGCCCAGC
Source organism: Phycisphaerales bacterium PN19_bin_20 (assembly GCA_021173225.1). Classification (GTDB taxonomy): domain Bacteria; phylum Planctomycetota; class Phycisphaerae; order Phycisphaerales; family UBA1924; genus JAJTGZ01. The sequence goes on from JAJOLK010000014.1 coordinate 56,917, forward strand.
TCAAGCTCGTAGTCGAGGCGCTTGGTGGGCCCGAAGATCGGCTGAGCCGCGCCCTCGGGCATCGTTTGTCCGCGTGGGCGCTTGATCGGCACGCCGCTAACAACCACCGAGCTGGCCCGCCCGTGATAGCCAATGGGCACATGCTTGTAGTTGGGCAGCAGGGGGTTGTCGGGGCGGAACATGCTGCCGACCGTGCGGGCGTGGTCGATGCTGGAGTAGAAGTCGGTGTAGTTGCCGACGTGGCAGGGCTCGACGAGTTCGGTTTCGCTCAGGGGCGTCAGGGCCTTCTCGCGCAGGCGTCGAGCCTGCTGCCCGCCGGGTGCCGCATCAAGCAACCAGGCCTGCACGCGCTGGCGGACCAGCGGCCAGAGCCGCGCGTCGGTCATCAGCGCGTTGGCGTTGCCGTGGTGCAGCGCGGCGTGGGCGGCCTCTGCAAAGTCGTCATCGCCCAGCGCGCCGGCGTGCATCAGCATGTCGAGGTTGACGACGCGATCACCCACGGCGGTGCAGAGCACCGGGTTCTCCTCTTCGTCAAGAGCGGTGCCAAGCGGGAGGTGCTGGAGCGGGAAGTCTGTGCCCGCTTGGTGCGCACTGGGAAGCCAGCTTCGGAGGTTGGGGCTGAGGGTTGCGTCGTTGGTGATCATGGCCCGCCAGAGTAGCGGCGTGGGTGCAGGGCCGGGCGCGCAGACAAGCCAGGCTCATGCGCCGAGCATCATCAGCACCTGGTGGCCCAGGCGAACAACGGCTTCTGATCGCTTGCTGTCGGCCTTCTCGTTGCGGTGGTGCACAATGTGGGCGAACAGGTCGCAAACGCCCTTGTTCATGGCCACAAGGTCGGTCCCGCCCAGGCTGCGGTGCACGCGGGCGAGGGCCTCATCGATGGCCTTGATCGTTGCGCTGCGCGGCTGCAGCGGGCCGAGCGCGCTCTTTTTCTTCCAGACCTCTACGGGCCAGAACCCGTTGACAAGCTCTGACGCATCGGTGGGCGCGTAGCCCTTGGTTGCAACCATGTTTGAGACGTCATTTCGGAGCGTCACGGCATTGTCGTTGAAGCGGTTGATCTGTAAGAGCAGATCATTGGCGTACCGCTCGACCTGCACCGGCTCGGTGTAAACCGTCACGCTGGGGAGCTTCAGGAACGCCTCAGATCCGCCGGCTTTGAGGCACATCAAGGCCACGCCCGCGCAGTTCTGAAACCCAAGGGCCTGGTACTTCGGAGCGCTGACCTTGAAGCCCCGCCACCAGTTGTAAGCCGCAACGGGTGAGAGTCCGAAGGTGCTCCCTCCGGCGCCCATCGCGGGGATACTGACCTTGGACTCCGCCGACTGTCGCCAGTCGTAGATGACGTCCTCGTCGTCGAGGTCGCGTAATTTGGCACTCTCGTGGTCACGGACCTGACCAGGGCGGGGGTTGGTGATCGGGGCCTTACCGAACTGGGCGAGCGTCTGGTCCCACTCCGCGGGGTACGGGACGTTGTTGGCCTTGCGGAAGCCGACCTCCAGGCGGAAGGCGGTGAGTTTTTGCATCTCGTCACCGGCGTCGTCTTTGTAGTTGGCCTGGAACGCCGCACCCTGCTTTTTAAAGGCCGACTTTCCCTTGCTCGCGCCGTCCGCAGGCCAGAAGCTGACGTACTCGACCCCGCCGGGGATGGCTGCGTTCTTGATCTTCACCGCGGCGTGCCCGAAGTGGCTCGTGGGCATGAAGCCCATCTTCTTCACGTTGCGCCAGATGTGGACGACGAACTTGTCGGTGCCGGACATGACAGGGCTCCAGAGTGGGCGCGGGCGGAAGCTGGACCAAACACTTTGACGGGTCGTTAGCAGGTTATCCGAAGCTCAATCGTTGAAGTTGCGCGCAGGCCACCCGAGCGCGCCAACATGCGGCCAAAGGCGCAACTTTAGAGATCGCGGGCGGTGAGCACGGGCCTCGAGGTGATCTACGTCCGCGCTTGGCCGTTTACGCCAACAGGGCCCTACGTATGCTTGCCGTCGTTACCGATCCCACCCAGTGGTTGGATGCGTGCGAGGCGAGTGCCAGCAATCTCAGAACGTCCTCCATGCTTCCGCGATTCTGCTGCGCCATCCTGATTGACCCACAAGGCCGCTTGCTCATGGAGCTGCGTCCGCCTAGTGGGGGCGCGCCGCCGCGCCGGCTGACGTGCTTTGGTGGCTCGCGTGAACCGGCCGAGCCGCCGTTGTTTGCGGTGCGGCGTGAGCTGCGCGAGGAGCTGGCGCTGACTGAGGCGCAGGTCGAGGCCTTGGGTCTGACGACCGACCCGGTGGTCAAGCTGAGCGTCGAGCGTCCCCGGCGCCCCGACAAGCCCCGACGCCTGATTAAGCTGACGGCGTGGTTCTACGCGGGCCGCGCGCCGGACCCGGAGCTGATCCGCACCGAGCCCGGGCACGAGGCCGTCTGGCTGAGCTGGGACGAGCTGCGCGAGGACCCGCGCCTGGCGGCCTGGCATCGCGTGGTGCTGACAGGCTGGCACGATCGCGCGCCGCTGGTGACCATTCACGAGTAGCCAGGGAGTAACCCCACGGGCCGCGCGCGAACAGCACGCGACGAGCTCGGGGATGCAATGGGCGCGAGAGAGTTGAGCGGATCAGGCGGCGCGCGCGGCGCTGAGCGAGTCGAGCTTGCGGACCCGCGCGTAATGCGTCAGGTCTCCCGAGGGCTTGCCGTCGGGTGTGCAGAGCTTGGGCTTGGCGCTGCGTGAGTGGGCGGTGATGCGTACCGGCCCGCGCAGCTCTTTGATGAAGTCCACGGTGAACCCGGGGGTAACCAGCTGCACCTTGGCGTGAATGCGCCCGTACACCGTCACGTCGACGCTCGTTTGCGCCTCAAGCAGGTCGCGCAGTCGTTGAAGCCGCTGCTCGATCGGGCCAATCTTGTCGATGACGCGGCGGTACTCAAACTCGAGCTCAGTGAGCTTCTCGGCGTCGCCGGCCTTGAGCTTGCCGGCGAACTTGCGCAGCGGCTCGAGCTGCGCCACAAGCTTCTCGCGCCGCTTGATCATCTGCGGCAGCAGGGCCTCGGCCTGCGCGATCGGGCCCGCCAGCTCACCGATGATCGCCAGCTCCAGCACCGTGCTCACGCCCGCCTCCGAGCCGAGCTCGGCGATCTCAACCCGGTCGCCCGCGCGCACGTACCCGCCGGTGATGCACGCGACGGGCGAGAGCAGCGCGCGCCCCACGCTTAGCCGGCTGTTGATGATCTCTTTGCTCACACGCAGATCGCGCCCGATGACCGCGTCGGCGTTGTTGAGGTACTTGCAGGTGCAGTCACGGCCCACGGCCACGCGGCCCTTCTCCTTGGAGGCGACCCCGCCGTGGAACTGCCCGTCGCGACCGGCCCTCAGCTCGGCCGCCTCGACCAGCCCGTGCACGACCACATCACGCGCGGCGGTCAGGCGGAACCCGTCTGTCACAGTGCGCCCGACCACAACCGTGCCCGGAAAGTCCACGTGCCCGGTCGCAAAGTCGATCGACCCTGGGATGCTGATGACCTGCGAGACCCGCACCAGCGGCGGCGCATGCTCGACCACGCCGGCGCGCTGGGCGAACAGCTCGCCTTGCGGGGTCAGCAGCAGCGAGTCGTCGAGGATCAGGCGCAGCTTGACGCCCTGACGCGCAAGGATCGTCCGGCCCGTCACGTCGGCCCCGTCCAACCCCACCAGCGGCGGGTGGACGGTCGCGATGCGCTCGCCCGGCCGTGCCAGTGTGAACAGACCTTTGGTGTAGTGGTCGATCCGCGTCACCGAGTCGCCCTGCGTTGACATTGCGGGCACGCTGGCTTGATCGCTGGCCTGATGCGTGTCGGGCTCGGTGACACCAGACTGGTTCTGCGTGGTGAGTCCTTCGGCGGCCTGGGTCAGGCGGCGCTCGCGGTCGCGCGGGTCAAAGCCGGGGCAGAACTCAAGGCGACCGGGCTCGCCGTGCACGGCCTGAGTCCCGCGCGCGATGACCACTCGGCGCGGACCGTTGGGGTCGGGGGCATCTCGCGCCAGCGTGACGGCCTCACGGATCGCCGCGAGAACTTTGTCGTTGATCTGGACGCCTCGGGTCTGCACAAGGGCCTGCGCGGTCATTTCGTCGAGAGAACCGGGTGGGAGCGTTGGCGCAAGCTCGATAACAGCCAGCAGGCCGCCGTCCTCGATAAGCACCCGCACGTGCTGGCTGGCGTCCACGTCGAGCATGGTTCAGTCCGTAACGCCCTGGGCCGGCCCGCTCAGGCGGCCAGCTTGGTCTTGGCGAGCGTCTCGTTGATGCGCTGGCTGAGCAGGTCTGGGGTAAAGGGCTTGATGACGTAGTTGTTGACGCCGGCCTTGATCGCCTCGATGACCCGTGACTTCTCGCTCTCGGTGGTCACCATGATTGCCGGGGTCGTCTTGTTGGTCTGGCGGAAGGCCTTGACGAAGCTCAGCCCGTCCATGGTCGGCATGTTCCAGTCAACCAGGATCAAGTCTGGCTGGAAGGCGCCAACCTTTGACAGGGCGTCCTGCCCATCGCAGGCCTCTTCGATCTCCGTGTACCCCAGCTGTGCCAGGACGGACTTCTGGATGTTCCGCATCGTCTTGCTGTCGTCGATCAGAAGGATCTTCATCGGGTTCACCCTTGCAGCGTTGCGCGGTCGTTGGATCTGGGGCTGGGTCGGTCGAGGCTGGGTCGGTCGAAGCTTGTTTGGTCGAGGCCTGGTCAGTCGAGGCTTGGTGCAGCGTCTCAGGCGGCTTGAGCGGCCATGGCCGGGCGTTCCTGAACCGCAATCTCCATGACCACCTCGCCGCAGTCGGTCATGCACGGGATGGCCACGCAGGGCACGTCCTTCGGACGCGCAACGATGTGCGAGGGGCCGATGATCACGCTCGGGCAGGAGATCGAGACACGCTTCTTGCCTTGAAAGTGGCCCTTGGCGTTGCCCGAGATCATGTTGGTCAGCTCGCCGATCGCGTCGGCGAAGTCGGGGTTCTCGACAGGCACCTCGTTGCCGGTCAGCAGTTGCACAATCCGCTGGGCGGTGCTCTTGGGGAAGCTCAGCACGATGTTGCCGGTCACGTCGCCTGACATGCCGATGATTCCAGAGACGTCGTAGGTCGTCGAGGGCGACTGCTTGATGGTCGGCTCACCGATCGTGACCGGCAGCTGCATCATCGTGCTAAAGACGTGCTGGATCGAGCTGACAAACGCGGAGATAAACATCGGATCCATGGTGCTTGTTCCTGTGCCTGCGCGACTCGCCTCGGTGCATCGCTGGAATGGGGATCGGACGATCTGTCAATGAACTTTCGCGCCCGCCTCTAAATCCGGCTCTTGGCCGATCAATGTTCGAAAGTGGCACCCCGCGTCAAGGGGCCGTGACCGCCGAGGCCGCCACTGGCCTGCCCTGGACCGGGCCGGCCGCAATCGACGCGCGGGCCTGCTGCTGGGCCATCGCCACCAGGCGCGCCACATCAACGATCAGCGAGACGCCGCCGTCATCGCGGACCGTCGCGCCGCTGATCGGGCCCGTGTGGTCCACCGTGCTGTCGAGCCGCTTGATGACGACCTCCTGCTGGCCGATCAGCCGCGTGACCAGCAGCCCGACGCTCGTCTCGCCCACGCTCAGGACGACCGCGAAAGACCGCGGCGCGACCGCCTGGGGCAGCCCGAAGAGCTCGGCTCCGTCCAGCAGCGGCAGCACGCGGTCGCGCAATCTCATCACGTGCCGCCCGCGGATCGTGCTGACCTGCGTGGGCTCGGGCTTGACGATCTCGGTGATGCTCGAGAGCGGGACGGCGTAGATCTCAGGCCCGATGGCGACCATCATCGCCGTGACAATCGAGACCGTCAGCGGGATCTTCACGATCATCGCGCTGCCAACGCCGGGCGTGCTCTGGATCTCGATGGTCCCCTTGAGCTTCTGGATGTTGGTTCGGACCACGTCCATCCCGACGCCGCGCCCCGAGACGTCAGAGAGCTTCTCGGCCGTGGTGAAGCCGGGGGCGAAGATCAGCGCACGCTTCTCGCGCTCGCTCATCGCGTCAACCTGGGCCCGCGTCGCGACGCCCTTCTCGACGGCTTTCTGACCGATGAACGCCGGGTCGATCCCGCGCCCGTCGTCTTGGATCACGATCTGCACGTGCGAGCCCTCGTGGCTGGCGGCAAGGCGGATCGTGCCCAGGCGCGGCTTGCCGGCGCGCTCGCGCACGTCCGGGGCCTCGACGCCGTGGTCGCAGCTGTTGCGCATCAAGTGGATCAGCGGATCGCCCAGCTGTTCCAGCACGCTCTTGTCCACCTCGGTGTTGCCGCCCTCGACTACGAGGTTGATGTCCTTGTTGAGCTTGCGGGCCAGGTCACGCACCAGGCGCGGGTACTTGCCAAAGAGCTTGTCCAGCGGCTGCATCCGCGTCTTCATCACCGCCACTTGCAAGTCGCCCGTCACGCGGTCAAGCGCGCCGGTAGCCTGCGTGACGGACTCGCGGAAATCCTGGTTCGCCCAGCCAGAGCCCGCGAGCTGACGGCCCAGCGCCGAGACGCGGTTCTTCTGCAGCACAAGCTCGCCAACAAGGTTCAGTAGCGACTCAAGCCGGCCGACCTCAACGCGGATCGTTTCTTCGAGGCCCTTCTCGCCGTGCTTTTCGGGGTGCTTATCCGCGCCGTGGTCCGCCCCGCCCGCGGCTGGCGCACCGCTGACACCCGGTGCCTGCGCGCCCTCGACCGGCACGGACGTTGCACCTCTCGAAGCCTCAGCGCTCACGTCAGCCGCGCTGTCACCATGCGCGCCGAGCGCGGGCACCGACGCCGAAGCAAGGCCCGCCTGCGCGGTCGAGGCCGAAGGTTCATCGTCAAGCAGCCCGAGCACCTCGGCGATCATCGCCTCGATCGGGCGCTGGATCAGCTTGCCCTCGGCGATGCCCTTGGACTGCAGGCGCAGCACGCCCAGCATCGCAGAGCACCGCTCGGCCAGCCTGCCCGCCGACGCCGCGGGCACGTCCGCCCCCTTGCCGCCCACGGTCTTGAGCACACCGGCGAGACGCGTCATCGGTGCCACGTCAAAGAAGTCCACACTGCGCTGCAGGGCGTCGGCAAGATCGCTGATGCTGGATGCCGCGCTGGCGCGCTGCGCATCGCTGGTCAGCGCCGAGATGCTGGTCTGAAGCTGATCGAGCGTCGCGTCCACGTCAGCGGCGAGGAACTCAACCAGCTCGGCCTTGCCCGGCGGAAGAATGAAGGGCGTCTCGCCGCTGATCTCGGCCGTAGTTTCAGGCAAGCCAGAGACGGGCGTCTGCACGGCCGCGGCTTGAGCAGCGACCACGACCTTCTGCTTGTCTTGCGCGGGCCGGACTTCGCCCAAGGCGGCAAGGCGCTCAACGAGCGTCGCGTCGGCCTCGACCAGTGCTTCCCCGGCGCGGATGTTGTCGAACTGACGTTTCACAGTGTCGACAGCGGCGAGCAGCAAATCCATCGCGCCGCGGTCGATGATGAACACGCCGTTGCGTGCGGCGTTCAGCGCCGTCTCGGCGGCGTGCGCAACCGCGACCAGGTTGGTCAACTGCAAGAAGCTGGCCGAGCCCTTGATGGTGTGCAACGCGCGGAAGACGCGGTTGACCAGCTCAAGATCGCTCGGGGCGGTCTCAAGCGTCACCAGGTCGCCGTCAAGCTGCTCGAGCAGCTCGCCCGACTCGGTGAGGAAGTCCTGCATCAGCTCTGGATCGAAGGCCATGCCTGCCACTGCTCTGCTCCTTGCCAAACGCGTACATCAGACACACCTCGTCAGGTCAGTTTCAGGCCCGTGGTCGCGGGCTTGGCACTGGGCGCGGTGCCCTTGAGAGCCGCCTGTACCGCCGCCAATGCCCCGCCCGCTACCGGCTTGACCCCGTGAGCGTGGGCGTGCACGTGCGCGGGCGCGATGCCATGTGAGCTTCCATGTGAGCTTCCAAATGTACTTCCGGGCGTGCTTCCGGAAGTAGGCACGCCCTTTTGGTAGCAGAAGCCGTGGCTCACGGTGGTCTGAACAAACGGCGTGTTCAGCCCGCGCAGCGTCTCGCTGTGCCCGATGAACAGCCACCCGTCGCTCGCGAGCTGATCGCCAAAGCCGCCGACGACCAGCGCCTTCATGGTGTCGTCGAAGTAGATCATCACGTTGCGGCAGAAGATCACGTCCCAGGTCCCGTACCGCTTGGCGGCCATCCGGTCCTTGAGGTTGTGCAGATCAAAGTTGACCATGCTCTTGATGGTCGGATCAACGACCCAGTACGGCCCGTCCTGCTTGAAGTATCGCTGCTTGACCAAGGGGCTGGTCGTCCGCATCGAGTAGTCGGTGTACCGCCCGCCCTGCGCGTCGGTCAAGACCTTCTCGGAGATGTCCGTCGCCAGCACCTCGACGCGCCAGTCCATCAGCCGCACGCCCAGGCTGCGGTGGATGATCATCGCCAGCGTATAGGGCTCCTCACCCGTGCTGCACGCCGCCGACCACACGCGCAGACGCTTGTTGCCCGCACGCGCCTCGATGAGCTTGGGCAGCACCTGCTTCTCGAAGACCTCAAGCTGCGGCTCGTTGCGGAAGAAGCTCGTCTCGTTGATCGTGATCTTGTTGAACATCTCCTGAAACTCATCGTCCTTGTACGGGCCGATGGTCAGGAACTGCACGTACTGGTCGTAGTCCTCGATCTCCAGCTCTTCAAGACGGCGACCCAGGCGCGACTCGAGCACGTACTTCTTCGCGTCGGGGAAGTGGATCCCCGCGCGCTCGTAGATGATCTTGCGGAGCTGATCGAACTGTCGGGCGCTCATCGTGATCGTCTTGGTTTCGCTCATAGTTCTTCCCACCGTCTGTCCCGCCGTCCGTCCCGCCGTCAGCTGCGTAACCCGCGCCGCGCGGACCGCCGCAAACCTAACCCTCAATCCTCAACTCAACACCCAATAACAGCCACCGCTCTTGAGTGCGCGCCCTGCGCCACACGCCGCCGTGAAGGCTTTAGGCCGCCTGGCGCGTCCGATCAACCACCTCGGCGCTGAAGAGCCGCTCAAGATCTAGCAGGATCAGCAGCCGGTCCTCCAGCTTGCCCACGCCCGCGATGAAGTCGCTGTCAACAGAGCAGACCATCGTCGGGGCCGGCTCGACAATCTTGCCGCTGATCCGCAGCACTTCGTTGACTCGGTCAACGATGAAACCGATCGTCCGCCCGTGCACCTCGACTACCACGATGCGGCTCTGCTCGCTCTTCTCCGCCTGCGCCATCCCGAACCGCTTGCGAAGGTCCACCACCGGAATGATCTTGCCACGCAGGTTGATCACGCCCTCCACCTCGGGCGGGCTCTGCGGCACGCGCGTCAGCGCCATCATCCGGTTGATCTCTTGCACCGAGAGAATATCAACCGCGAACTCCTCGCTGCCGATCCCGAAGGTCACTAGCTGCAACTGCTCGCTCGCCGCGCCGTTCACGCCCCCATTTCCACCCACGCTCGTGCCGACCTTGCCGGCCACCACACCGCCGGACACACCTCCACCGCCGTTGCTGCTGATACCCATGGGCTGGCTCCAGTTCTTCAGGGACGAACATCACGCGCGGCACCCGCGCGGAACACCGCTGCAGTGCGCAAACACCACCGCCGACCCCGAGTACATCGGACGCATCCACCCGCGACTTCATCCCCGCCCGCGCGCCACGCGCAAACCCCCACGTCGGTGGGGCAGCCCGACAAGCTGCCCCACAACCAGAGCTTTCGCCAGCGTTGAATCTACTCTCGATCCCCACCGCCGTGGACCTGCCAGCGCTTACAACCCCGCGAGGGCCCGCAGACGCCGATCGACCGCCGTCGGCACCGCCATCACGCTCAGCCGCGGCAACCGCACGAGGTCAAAGCCCGCGAGCGCCTTGTCAGCCTTGACCTGCGCCAGCGTCACCGCCTGCGCCGCGGCCTTCACCGCCGCGATCGTCACGACCGCAAACTTCACCTCGCCCGCCTCTGTAAGCCCAGGACGCTTCGGGTCCTCACGTGGGCCCGCCGTTACCCGCGCCAGCCCGACCACGGCCTTCTCACTTCCCGTGTGATAGACCAGCACTTCATCACCCACCGCGCAGCGGCGCAGATGCTGCACCGCCGCCGGGTTGCTGACCCCGTCCCACACGCTCGCCCCGCGGGCCTGCAGATCAGCGAAGCTGAACTCGCCCGGCTCGGTCTTGAACAGCCATGTCGCCATCACGCCGTCTCCACCAGCAGCTCGTGCCAGAGCCGCAACGTCTGGCCCGGCGCGAGCACGACCACCCCGTGATCCGCCTCGCCGCGGGCCATCATGTTGAACCCATCCGCGGCAAGAGTCATCGGCTCAACCGCGATAAACGGGCTAGGCCCCGCGGGCTTCCCGGCCAGCGCCTCGTGCGGCCCAAAGTAGACCATCTGCCCGTGCTCGGGGCTGCTGGTCATCGTCACCGTGCACCCGGGCCAGCGCAAGTAACACGCGCCGCCGTACCCGGCGTAGCTGTCCATCTGCGGCCCCGGTGCTGGCGGCATCAGCCGCTCAAGACGGCGCGAGAGCGCATCATGTCGCGCGGGGCCCGTGGGCATGCACCGATCGCTCGGAAACCGCCCGCGCACCGGTGCCGCCAGGCGAACCTGGCACGCCCCGCCGCCGGCCCGCTGCACGCGCGGAAAGTACGGGTGGATGCCCGCGCCAACCGGGAAGGCCTCGTCCGCACGGCTGGTCACGTTCAGCTCGATCCGCAAAGCCAGCCCGCGCGCCCGCGCCGCCAGCTCATACCGCGCCTCGCAGCCAAACGCCCAGGGGAAGTTCACCGGCCCGCCAAGTCCAGCGCCGCTAGCCGCGCCGCTCGCTGCGCTTTCAAAGGCCAGCCGCGCCGAGACCGGCGAGCGGTCCACGATCGACCACGCGCGCTTGCGGACGTCACCGTGCATCGCGTGCGGCTCGCGTCCGTCAGGCCGCAACGCAATCCGCCGACCCTGCCAGACAAACACCGCGTCACGCACGCGGTTGCACCACGGCACCATGAAGAAGCACGCCGGGTTGGCCCGCGCGTCCTCGCCCGGCACATCACGCGCAACAATCGGCCGCCACTGCCCTGACGAGTCCGTCACGTGCAGATCAATCAGCGCCGCGCCGCGGGTGTGATCAACGCGGGCCCGCGCGGATCGCCCCCCGTGGCTCAGCTCAAGCACGATCTCGTCCGCGCCGCCAATGGTGGTAGAGCTCATATGGCCCCAGCGTATCGACCCTCGCGCCGGGCCGCCCGCCGAGGGGTTATCGCGCGTCACGCCCGCGCGGGACTCTCCAGACCAGCAGGTCGCCGCGCGGCTCCGCACTCGTGCCGTCGCTCGCGGCGCGCTGCGCTCCGCTCGTGTCGATGCTGTCAGTCAGCGACGGCCCCGCCGCCTCTGGATGTTCATGCCCGCACACGCCACACGCCCCACGCCCCACGCCACACGCGCACGACCCACGCGCCCCACAAAAACAGCGCCCGACGGACACGCCTATGAGCCAGACCAATCAGCCCCCCACGCCCAGCTCCGCCAGCATCAGCCAGCCCGACACACGCCCGCTCGATTCGCGCCCCCCCGACGCGCACACGCTCGAGGCGCTCGCGGGCCAGACGCAGGCCTTGATGTCCGCCATGAGCGACCGTCTCGCGCATCTCACCGCCGGCGAGCAGTCGCTGCGAGCACGCGTCACACAGCTCGATACTCGCGAGCGCGAGCTGGTCGAACGCCTGACCATCCTTCAGGATGAGCACACCCAGCGCGGTACCGCCCTGGTAGCACAGCACGCCCAGGCACAGGCCCAGACCGCGGCCCGCGATCAGCAGCTTCGCGCCTTCGCCGATCAGCTCGAGCAGCGCCGAGGTGAGCTTGAGTCGCGCCGCGCTGAGCTTGACCAGTTCGCCGCGCAGGCCACCGCCGCCGTCGCCACCGCACAGGCCCAGGCCGCACAGCGGGTTGAGCAGGCCCAGGCCCAGGCCCAGGCCCAGGCCCAGGCCCAGGCCCAGCAGCAGGTTGAATCACAGGTCCGCTCGCGCCTAGAACCCGAGGTTCAGGCGCGCCTAACCGCCGCACGCCATGAGCTCGCGGCCCAGGCCAAGCTCGAGCTCGACGCCGCGCAGGCCCGCATCACCGAGCTAACGGCCGTCAGCGACGCACAATCACAGCGCGAGCGCGCCCTCGCCGAGCACGAGCAGCAGCTCGAAGGCGAGCTGACCGAGCTCGAGCGCCGTCGCGCGTTCATCGCACAGAGCGAGGCGAGCGCCGCACGCGAGCAGGCCGAGGCCCGCCACACACGCGAGCAGGCCGAGCAGCTCCGCTTTAGCAGTGAAAAGGAGAGCAGGCGCCTGCGGTCGCAGCTCGAGCAGCTTGCCGCCCAGCTTTCCTCCGCCCAAGCCGCGGCAATCGGGCCCGACGCTGCCAAGCTCACCGAACAGTTCGACCAGCGCCTCGCGCAACAGCGCTTCCAGCTTGAGGGTCGCTTCGCCGACGAGGCCCAGACCCTCAAAGCCGCCATCGACGCCCGCGAGCGTTCGCTGCAGGACGCCGAGGCCAGGCTCGACCAAGCGCAGGCCCGCGCGGGAACCGCCGAGGTCACCCTCGCTCAGCTTCAGAAATCCACGACGACTGCCGACCAGCGTCTCGCCACCGCCCAGCAACGCATTGACTCGCTCTCCAAACGCCTCTTTGACGCTCAGAGCGAGCTTGCGACCATCCATCAGCAGCAGGCCGCCGCGCCCACGTCCACAGCGCCCACATCCGTATCGCTCACGACCGCGAGCAAAGCACAGACCGCGCAAGCACTCGCCGAGGCCGAGGCCTTCAACACTCAGCGCGAGCAGGTCATCAGCGGCCTGCAGTCTCGCGTCCGCAGCCTCGAACAAATGCTCGAACGCAACGCCCAGGCCTCCGAGCAAGCCAGCGTGCAACCGACCGCAAACTTCGAGGTTACCCGCCTCAGCGAGCAGCTTCAGCAGCGCGAGGACGCCCTGGTCGCCCTGGCCGATCGCCTCAGCCGCGCCGAGTTGCACGCGCGCGACGCCGACGCTCGACTGGCCAGCGCAAAGTCCGCCGCCGTTCAGCCCACCCCCAGCTTGCGCGGCCACACCAGCACGCTTGACCCTGAGCTTCGCCGCAAGCGCCTGGCCCTTTGTCGCACGCTGATGATCGAGCGCCGCAAGCAGCTCGCCGCTCAGGCTCGTTCGCTTAAGAGCAAGGAGTTCATGACCGAGCGCGTCATCGAGCAGCGCGTCCAGTCGGCCATGGCCGCCCAGGCCATGATCGTCCGCGCGCCCGAGCACCACGCCGCCGCGCTCACAAGTCCGGCGCTTCTCGCCACCACCAAGCCCGGCGGCATCCCCGGGGCCGCCGTCGCCGCCTCAGGACGCCCAGCGCGCAACCCCGCGATGATCGCCGCCGCTGCGCTCGCGGCCGGCGGCGGCGTCGCTTACGTGGGATACCTGGGCGTCGACCTCGTCGCGCCCTCGACCTACGCCGCACGCACCATGATCTCTGCCGATACCGGCGGTGTCACGCCCGTCGCCAGCGAGCTGGAGGTCTGGAAGTTCCGCCATATCAACATGCTCACCGATGACCTGGTCTTTGGCCTCGCCGCTGAGAGCTTCGCACGCCAAGGCATCCCAGACCTTGGCCGCATGGACCGCGTCCGCTCGTTTATCGGCGGCAACCTGACCTACAACGCCGACCGCGCCGGCGAGCTGACCCTCCAGCTCAGGGCCGAAAGCAAGCAGACCGCCGAGCTCGTGCTGCGAACCTTCGGCGAGGCCCTCCGCGCCCAGGCCAACACACGGCGCTTCAGCAACGCCGTCACGTACACCACCGCCATCGCCACACCCGCCGAGGCGCTCGCAGACCCGATCGCCGGGCCCGGCGGCTTCCGCGGAGCATTCGCGGTCATCAGCGGGCTGGTCTCCGCCATCACCCTCGGTGTGCTGGCCATGACGTGGCGACCACGCAAGAGCACCAAGGCTGCCGCGACCTCAAGCCCGGCCCTTGCCGCCGGGCCGTTCCAAACCAAGCGCGCCGCCTGACCGCGCCACCTGACCGCGCCACCTGACCGCGCCGCCTGACCGCGCCGCCTGACCGCGTTACCTAGTCGCGCTTCCTGAACGCGCGGCCAAACCGCAACCAATGATCGCTCTCGCAATCTCGTTCACAATCATCGCCTGCACGTGCAAGAGCCCCGGGGTTATCATGCCCCGGGGCCCCGTGGCGAAATGGCAGACGCAGCGGACTTAAAATCCGCAGGCCCGAAAGGGCCGTGTGGGTTCAAGTCCCACCGGGGCCACTTTGAAAACGCTTACCGCCCGGGCAAGCGACGGCGACGCGCCAGCACCAACACTCCGGCCGCTAGCACGCCCGCCGAGCCCGGTGCCGGGATGACCGCCAGGTCACGCAGGCTCACGCCCGTCGGCACCATTCCAAGGCTCGTTGCCTGCCCAGTCGCAAGGTCAAGGGTGTAGAGGCCCGTGGGCGTGCCCGCCGGGCTGTTCTGCATATTGAGAGAGACGTACGCCACGCCCGTCGCGCCCGAGACGTCGAAGCCCGCGTTGTCGTCGAAGTCCAGCACGCTCGCGCCCAGCCGCACGCTAAAGGTCGTGCCGATCACGCCCACGTTGAATGAGGCGTTCCCGCCCGCCATCGTCCCAACCTCGCCCAAAATGTTGTTCAGCGAGTCCAAGATGTACTCGCGTGTCGAGCCCAGCGGCGCACCCGCCACGCTGTTGGTGTAGGCCACGCCCACCGCCCGCGGCGGCAGCCCAAAGCCGATCGGCGGGTTGAAGCTCAGGTTCGTGTCGGGCGTCACCGCGGCGCCCGTGTCGGGCACAAACCGGCGGTTCTGCGCACCCGCGCCCACAACACGGATGCGGTCCACCGTCGGGTTAAAGTCCATCGAGTACCGCGTGAACGGGCTGCCGTCCAGCGCCGGCGTGAACGCCCCGCCCACCGGCGTCGCCACGCCCGTGCTCGCATTGAGGCGGTAGATCTGGCTGGTCTCGCCCATCGCGAACAGCTCGCCGGTCGCCGGCCGCATGTCGATCCCCAGCACGCGGTCGCCCGCGTTCAGCCCGCTGATGGTCATCGACGACAGCAGCGTGCCCGGGGTGTTAGAGCGGAACGTCACGACCGAGCCGGTTGTCGTCACGCCCACCAGCGTCTCTTGGGCGAGCGCGACCGACCCGAACGACCCGCAGCACAGAACCAGCGCAGCGACAGCACCACAATTCATGAAATTCATGGCAAGCTCTCCGAGAAACAGGTTGAAAGCCGACAGCCGCGAAGGCCGACGCTGGCCCGCCGCGGCGACCGCGCTCGACCACACCATCGCTCAAAGACACCGGTCGGGGCGTAAAATCCCGCGCACTTTGTCAATTTTGACGAGTTCTTCTCAATCCACCTGCGGAACGTTCCCTGCCCCACCAACCACCCGGCGCGCAGAAACCGCGCAAGCTCACAACCCGCGACGCCCGCCGAAGCCCGAGAGATTAAGCCGACCACCATCCCCACTTGCACACCCGTCGCTCCGCACCAAGCGCGTCAACAATCTCCCGTGACCGTCCTGCCCTCCAACCCGACCAACGCCGAAATCGCCCGAGACGCTGGCGACTCCGCCGCCGCCGCGCCCGTCGCCGCGACCGCCAGCGCGACCAACGGCGTCTCCACCGCTGCCCGCTCGCAGCCCCGCCCAGGCGTGAGCGCCGCACGCTGCCCGGTCCTATTCACCTCGTTTGAGCCCTCGGGCGATGACCACGCCGCCGTCGTCATCGCCGAGCTCAAGCACCGCCACCCAAGCCTCCCGATCTACGCCTGGGGCGGGCCCAAAATGGCCGCCGCTGGCGCGCAGCTCATCGAGCGCACCACCGACGACGGCGTCATGGGCGTGCCCGGTGTCCGCAAGGTCATCGACCACATCCGCCTTAACCGCCGCATCGAGGAGTGGCTTGACCGCACACGCGTGGTCCTGCACGTACCGGTTGACTCACCAGAAGCCAACTTCCCCATCGCACGCCTCGTCAAAGAGCGCGGCGGGCGCGTCGTCCACCTCGTCGCGCCCCAGCTCTGGGCCTGGCGCGAGGGTCGCATCAAAAAACTCAAGCGCCTCTCAGACCTCGTCCTCTGCCTGCTGCCCTTCGAAGAGCACTGGTTCCGCCAGCGCGGCGTCCCCGCACGCTTCGTAGGGCACCCGCTCTTTGAACGCCCCGTCGATACCGGCACGCTTGACGAACTCCTCAAACTCTGGCCCAAGGGCGAGCCCTCCATCGCCCTCATGCCCGGCTCACGCCCCGGCGAGATCGACAAGTGCTTCCCTCTCCTGCTCGACGCCTTCGAGCGCATCCGACGCAACTTTCCTAACGCCATCGGCGTCGTACCCGTGACGCACCCCGGCGTGCAAGACCGGCTCCACCGCCTCGCCAATGAGTTCCACGCCTGGCCCGAGGGCATGTTCGT
The DNA here is from genome assembly GCA_021173225.1 of Phycisphaerales bacterium PN19_bin_20. Taxonomy (GTDB): domain Bacteria; phylum Planctomycetota; class Phycisphaerae; order Phycisphaerales; family UBA1924; genus JAJTGZ01. Next base: position 73,356 of record JAJOLK010000014.1, read on the forward strand.
CGTCGCCGGCAACACCGACGCCGCCATCCGCTGGTGTGACTTCGCGCTCGTGGCCAGCGGCACCGTCACCCTCCAGGTCGCCCGACAGGCCAAGCCGATGATCACCTTCTACCGCGCATCGCAGTCCATCCGCGTGCCCTACGCACTCTTCGGACGAATGCTCTTCAAAACCCCCTACTTCACGCTCCCAAACCTCATCGCCGGCAAACGCATCGTCCCCGAGCTGATCCCACACTTCGGCGACGGCTTCGAGCTCGCCGCCGGTGCCTACAGGCTCCTGCGCCAGCCGGGCTTCGCCGAGGGACAGCGCCAAGCCCTCCGCGGCATGGTCGCCAAGTTCGATTCCATGAGCTGCGGCAGCCTCTCGGCCGACGCCATCGAACAGATCCTCGGCCTGCGCTGACCGCCGGCCCGCCCACAACCCAATCACATCGGCTTGCGGTCTTTCGTCTGGTCGTACATCCGCAGGAGCTTCTCTTTGTCGAAGATCATCTCCTGCCGCGTCAGCCCCACGATGTCGTACACCGGGGTCAGTTCGATGGCGTCTACCGGGCACGCCTCCTCGCACATCCCGCAATAGATGCACCGCAGCTCGTCGATCTCGAACTTGACCGGGTACTTCTCGCGGTCGTCCCACGGGCTCTCGCCCGCGACGATGTGGATGCAATTGGCCGGGCAGATCGTCGGGCACATCATGCACGCCACGCACTTGACGCGCCCCGACTCATCCTTGTTCAGACGATGAAAGGCGCGGAAGTTCCCCGCGTACGAGCCGCCCTGCTCAACCGGGTAGTCCTCGCGGCGTTGCTCGGGGTACTGGATCGTGCGGCTGGTCTTGCCCTGGCCAAAGCTGGTGAACATGTGCCGGAACGTGATCCCAAACCCGCGGATCACCTCGGGCAAGTACACGCTCTCGAGCGCGCCCATCGTCGGGGCCTTGATCGTGAGCACATCTTCGGGCTTGATCGCCATAGAGAGCGGAGCGTATGCACCCACGCACGCCGATGGCGCGTGGTCATCGTCGCCCGCGCCGGGCTCACCCCCTTCATCTGGCTGATGCTCACGCTCCGCTCAGCGCACGAGACGGCCAAACTCCCTACCATCACGACCATGGCCCGCAAACGCGGCGCACCAGTCTTGGTCGAGTTGATAAAGCGCTCCCCAACGGGCACGCACAGCGCGAGCGATTCGGTCGCACCTTACGCGACCACCACCCTCCCACCACCGCCTCGCGCCGGCGACCCCCGCGCCACGTCCGGCCTCGCCGACAGCGCCGCCTGGTCGCACGCCTCAAGCCTCGCCAACCGCACCGACCTGCGCCTCTGGGCGGTGGTCATCGGCGGCGCCATCGTCCTGACGATCGTCGGGCTCTGGATCGGGCACCGCATGGGCCGCAAGGCCGGCGTCGACGAGTGGGCCCGCACCCTCCCCGCCGAGCCGACCCCCTCGCCCAACTTCACGCAGCAGCCGTCGAGATTGCCGCGGCAGATCCCCGACCTGACCCAGACCGCCACACCAGTGGTCCTGCCCGCCAACAACCCCGGCTCAATCACAACACCTCGGCAAAACACCGACTCTAAGCCCGCTTTGGTCGCCCCAGTACCAGGTGAAACACCGAGCCCCGAAGACGACTTCACCCCGGGGCACAATTATTTGGTCGTCGCCACCCTCCCCTATCGCGAGGCCACCGAGGTTGGCCAGTTCCTCGCCTCCAAAGGCCTGGGGGCCAAACTCATCCCCAAGGGGAGGGTTGATCTTGAGTCGGCACAGACCAAGAATGTCCCCTGCGAAGTCATCGTCCTAAGAGGCTTCGCACCCGACGAGTTTTCTGCCCGCGCCAAAGAGCGTGAGGAGCTGATGACACGCGTCAAGCGCCTCGGCCGTCTTTGGAAAGCCGAGAACCGCAAGGTCCCCAGTGACTTTGCCGACGCCTGGTTCAAGAAGTTCTGACCGCCTCAAAAGACCCCTGTTACCAACGCACGCACGCCGACCGAGCACGAAAGAAGAACCCATGAGCCTCGACCGTTCACTGAAGATCAAGTCCGGCGGCGTCACCAACCGCAGCGTCCTGACCCGCGCCGAACGCATCACCAAGCTGACCAACGACAAGAAGAAAGACTCCAACAAGGACGGCGCCCTGGGCATCGCCAAAACCCGCGTCGCCAAGGCGTGATCGAACGGTCCCGTAAGCTGTTCAGGCCTGACTCTGTGTGTCGCAAGCCTGCCTGCTCGAGGACCGCTCCTCGGACAGAGCGGCACGGGCCTCGCTAATTGGGCAGCGTCAAGCCAGTGGCGGCCGCTTCTTCGCTCGCAACCGAGCACCGCATTTGATACACAAAGGGGCGCGCCCGCGCGGGCACGCCCCTTGTCATTGCTTTAACAAACGCGGCTCGATTGGCCCCGCACCTGCCGTGCCGCGGCTCCCGCCCGCCCAGGCCGGCCAATCCACGAGCTCGCCTTACTTCAAAATCTCGATGTCGCTGCCCGCCGGAGCTGCGGGCGCGCCCACAGGCGAGCCCGGGGTCGTGCCGCCGGTCGCGCCGGTAGTCCCTGCCGCACGCGGCGTGCTGGGCGCACCGGCCCGCGACGCGACGGGCGCTGCCGTCAGGCCCTGGTAGCTCTTCTTGAACAGGTAGACCTCAACACGCCGGTTCTGCGGGGTGTTGCCCGTGGCGCTGTTGGGCACCGCCGGACGGGTCTCACCGAAGCCCGCAAACTCCACGTTGTGCGCGTCCATGCCCGCCGCAACAAGGTCATTGCGCACGCTGATAGCGCGGAACGCCGACAGCTCGGCGTTATCCTTGAACCGCCGCGCATCGCGCATCGTGACCGCCTGCGTGTCGGTGTGCCCGACGACGGCGATCTCGTACTGGTCCGCCGCCGGGGTGTTCTTGAGCACGCGCCCAAACTCACGCACCGCGCGCCGCCCGGCCTCGGTCAGCTCAAAGCTCCCGCTCGCAAACGTCACGTCGCTGGTAAACCTCAGCATCCCGCGGGCCGAGTCAAAGCTCAGCAGCCCGGGAAACTGCTCGGCCAGCGCCCGCAGCGCCGCGTCGGTCTGCGAGTCCAGCGCGATGGCCACCGGCTGCAGGCTCAGGCCCTGAAGCCGGTTCTCAAGCTCCAGCAAGCGCGAGATCAGCGACTGGTTGTCAGACCGCAGCCGCGCGTTGAGCGACATCGCCTCTTCCGCCGCGGACGATCCGCTGGCCTGGCTGCGGCGCAGGTCGTCAAGGCTCTGGCGCAGCGCGCTGTTCTCGTCCGTCAGCTCGACGTTGCGAGACTTCAGCGCGTTGTACCCGTTGCGCAGCTCGTCGTACACGTCACGATTCACCTGGCAACCACCCAGCAGCAGGCCGATGGCGGGGAGGGCAAGCAGGCTCAAACGGGCGGGCGTGTTCATCTTCATGGGCTCCGGTGGCGATGGTTCGTTGAGCCTCAAGGATACCGCCCTCGCCCGCCGCAAACCTCCGCCCATCGCCCGACCCGCTCACGCCGACCCGGCAACGATCACCCGTGGCGCAACTCCTGCCGGTGTACAACCCCGACCCCACCCCCGACCCCATGCCCGACCTCACCCCGGGCCTCTATCGCATCGACGCGCTGGCCGCCATTGACGCGCCCAGCCCCGTCCATCCGGGCCTCAGCCTGACCCACCCGCTCGGCGTCAGCCTCGTGCTCGAACGCACCAAGCACGGCGACCTGATCTCGCTCGCCGCCGCTCCAACCCCAGAGCTCGCCCGCTCGCCCCGCTTCGCCGCCGCCCGCGTCATCGCCCGCCCGGGGCACGTCCTGACGCCCGCGCTGGTCAACGCCCACACGCACCTTGACCTCACGCACGTCGGCCCGCGCCCGCTGGCGAACCCAGTAAGCCCGAACCCCCTCGAACACGACCACTTCGCCGCCTGGCTCGACATGGTCCGGCGTGAGCGACACACCGACCCGCACGCCATCGCCGCCAGCGTCCGCGCCGGCGTCGCCCTCCTCAACCGCGGCGGCATCGCGCTCGTTGGCGACATCGCCGGTGCCGTCGGTGGCCAGCCCTCAACCATTGCCGCAGCAGCCCTCGCCAAGTCTCTACTCGCCCACGCGATGCTCGCGGGCATCAGCGCCATTGAGTTCTTCGCGCAGGGCAGCCGCTGGCAGACCGCCACCGAAGCCGCCCTTGCCGCCGTCGAATCACTCCAGCCATTCGCGACTAACCGCTGGCAGCCGGCTCTTTCGCCGCACGCGCCGTACAGCGTCCACGCCGACGCCTACTGCATGGCGATTGCCCGCATGGCCCACGCGCACGCGCGCGCGCAGCACCTGCCCGCCGTCATCACCCACGCCGCCGAGTCGCTCGCCGAGCGCGCTTTCATCACCCACGCCCGCGGCCCGCTGGCTAACTTGCTTGCCAACCTTGGGATGCTCGACGACCACGCTCGCGCCAGCATCGGCCAGGGGCGCTCGCCCATCGCCCACCTAGATGCCGCGCTCCCTTCCGGTGCGGCCCTGACGCTCGTCCACGCCGCCGACCTCAACCCGCACGACGTGAACACCATCGCCGCCCGCGGCTGGCGCGTCATCTACTGCCCACGCGCTGCCGCCTACTTCGCCTCGCGCGCCGACCAACCCCCACTCCCCCCCCACCGCTACCAAGAGTTGCTCGCCGCCGGCGTGCCCGTCGCCCTCGGCACAGACTCGGTCATCAACCTGCCCGCCGCAGACCTCGCCGCCACCGGCCTAAGCGTCTGGCCCGAAATGGCCCTGCTCGTCCGCCAAGATGACCTTGCACCCCGCGTCGCGCTCGCGATGGCCACCGTCCACGGCTGCGCCGCCCTCAACCTCCCTCACCTCGCGATCCACTTCCGCCTCGCCCCCTTGCCCCATACCTGCGCCCCGGCAGCCCCGATCGCCGGCGTGCTGGCCACGCCACTCGCCATGCCGCCCGCGGTCAATTCCCTTCATTCCGGCGCGGAAGCCGAAGAGATACTTGGGATGACCCTCAAAGCTGGGGTCAAGCCCGAACTTATCGCCCCGGGCGGCGTATCATTCGTCGCCTGAAACCAGAAAAGTTCTTGCCAGACCGTAGATGCCAGCCTTGAGACCGAGGAAACGTGCGAACAGTGATTGGATTCCGTTCGTCTAGACCCAGTTAAGGTGCTCAGCACTCTCGCTGGTCTAGCCTCGATTCTTTGACCGCATTTGAAGGCCCGCGCGTGCGTTGGGCGCTCGTGAACCAAGCAAATGCCGGAGCAGCCCGACGATGAGCGCCAAGTGGGTTCGCAGCAAGCAGTGGGAGCGTCAGCACCTTACCGGGGCGCTGACGCCCGTGCGCTGGGTGTTGCACGCTTTCAGCACCATCATCATGTCGGTAACGCTCCTGGTGCTGCTGAGCCTTTACGGCGTGCTAGCGAGCATCCCGATCGGCATGCTCGCGCTTATCCCCACCTGGCTGGTCTACGCGCTGACCCTGGTTCTGACCGTCGGTCTTCTGACCGTCCTGCCGCTATGGCTCCTGTGGACGCAGCTGCGTTCACGCGACGTCAGCTTTGCGCTGCGCTTCGCGGTGACGGTGCTGGGTGTCATCCTGCTGCTGGGCGCATCGTCGGCGCTGTGGTACCAGTTTGTCTGGCCCCGCGTGTACTACGACCCCCTCACGGGCGAAGGCCTGCGGTTCTTCAGCTCGTTTGCTGAGCGGTACCGGGCTGAGACGGTCCGGCGCTTGCCGGGCATGGAGATGAGCGAGCTTGAGTTCTACGCCTGGTGGCCGCTGAACCTGCTGCTGTACCTGTTCATGACCAACATGGTCGTGACGACCGTCCGGCGCATCGAGTTCACTTTCGTGAACATCGGCGTGCTGACAGTCCACACCGGGATCATCACCCTCGCGCTCGGCTCGGCCTACTACGCGCTGCTTAAGCAAGAGGGTGACACACTCTTGACCGCCGGGCCCATCGACACCGCCACGGGCGACACCGCCCCCGGCCCGCCCGAGCCGGGCTTCTTTGACAACACGCGCACGGTCCTGCGCGTTCGCCAGATCCGCAGCACGGCCGACAAGGTCCGCCTGCAGATCCCGCCCGGGCTTGAGTGGGAGCAGCGCCCGCTGACCGGCGTGCCGCGCTACAACGAGTACGGGCTGGGCGTGATCTCATCATCACTATCGCCCGCGGGAGTAGACCTCGGCGACAAGGGCCGCTCGCTCGATGAGCCGGTCGCTGCAACGCCGCCGCCAGAGTCTCACGGCCCGCTAGTTGACCTTGACATCCAGTTCCGGCTCGTGGGCTACGCGCCGTACGCCGAACTGACCGAGAGCTGGCAGCACGCCAGCGCGCCGGAAGTCGGTACCAGCGGGGGCCGCAGCGGGGACATGAGCGCGGCGATCAACAACCCGGTGCGGTTTGTCACACTGCTCTCAAGCGTGATGAGCCCCGGTGCCTCGCCCCCGCCCAGCAGCACGCAGACCGGCGGCGAGCCAACGGGTGTCGCGCCAAGCGGTGACTCGCCAACCGGCGGAGCAACACTGCGCCCGGTCCAAACCTTCGGCCTCGCGCCGCGCATCCCCGCCGAGCGGCTCGGCCTCATCGGCGAGGCCATCGCCATCGAGAGCTTCGCCAACTTGCCCGACGAACGCTTTGACGAGCTCAAGGCCCCGCTGCCAGAGGGCGCTCGGCACGGGCTCATCGTCGAAGTCCCCGCCAGCGAGCTTGGCCCTGCGGCGGCGCGCGTCTACGCAATGGCCGTCGGCAAGACCATCGAGCTCAACGGCTACCGCATCAGCGTCAAGCAACTCTCGGCCGAGCCAACGCTGCCGATCCTCACGCCCGGGTATCGCGGCGCGACCAGCAGCGTGGCGATCGTGAAGGTCGAGGCGCCCGCCGCCGGGGGTAAGCCGGCCGAAACCTTCGACCGCTACGTCTACTCGCGCTTGCCCGAGCTGAACCAAGACCTCGTCGAGGGCGAGGGGGCCGACCCGAGCACCGGGCAGCCCAAGCGGCGCGGTGCCGATGCGCGCCTGCGCCTGACCTACATCGATGCCACGCAGGTGCAGGTCTATCTCGACGAGCGCAGCGTCCCGGCGATCGACCGGCCCGCAGACCTGGCCGGTGCCGCGACCGCCACCGTGCGGGCGATCCTGCGTGTGCCCGGGCGTGACCCCGTGGTGCGTGAGGGGCTGAGGGCGGGCGACCGACTGGAGATCGGGCCGATGGCGGTGGTGGAAGTTGGTCCACTGCTGGCCAGCGCGCGGCGCGTGGGGGTGCCGCGGGTTGTGCCGACGGCGGAGCGCGATCGTGACAACACGGGCAACCACCGGCGCGCAGTGCTGGCGGTCGAGCTGATTGTCACGCCCAAGCAGGCCATCAAAACTAATGAGCCCGGTGCCGCAGCAAAGAGCGCCGCGTCAACCAGCGCAGCATTACCTTGGCGGCAGACGGTCTGGCTACCCTTTCGCCAGTATTACGGGCTCGAGCCGCAGGAGGGCGCGACGGTGCGTCTGCCCGATGGGCGGCAAATCGAGCTGGTATTCGGTCGTTTGTGGCGTGAGCTGCCCGGCATGACGCTGCAACTTGCAGCCTTTGAGATGTTCCCTTACCCGCACAGCAGCCAGCCGCGCGACTTCCGCAGCGAGCTGATCGTGCGCCGAACCGACGCGCGGACGGGCGCGATAAGCGAGCAGCGCGCCAGCACAAGCCTGAACGAGCCTCTGCTGGCTAGCGCGTTTGAGTGGCGCGAGGAGCGCAACGTGATCGCCAACAGCGCGCTGTGGGTGGCGGCCAACCTCGGCCCGGCGCAGTACAAGCTCAGCCAGAGCGGGTGGGACCCAACTGGCTGGAACGAGACCAAGGCGCGCGTCGAGGCCGGCGAGCTCAAACGCCCCAGCGCGCGGTTTACGATCCTCGGCGTCGGCAACAACCCGGGCATCTCGATTATCGCGCTGGGCGGGATTCTGATGGGCGCGGGCATCCCCTGGGCGTTCTACATCAAGCCCTGGATCGTCCGCCGCAAGCGCGACAAGATCATCGAAGAGCTTCGGGCCGCGGGCAAACTGCCTGCGGGCAAGCTGCCTGCGGGCGGGGGCCAATCGGCGCAGGTCGCGGTTCAGATCGAAACTCACATCGACCACACATCGCACGCCGGGCCCAAGGGCCGGGCGGTCAAGGAGCGCAGGCCATGAATCACTTCACAGGTTCAACGCGTTGCCGCGGCATCGCGCTCACAGTCCTCGCCACGCTGCTGCTGCTCACCCATGCGCCGTTGGCCGGCGCGTACGAACCTCCGCCGGCAGGCAACGAGCACCCACAGTCCCAGGCACTTTCCAGCGAGGGGAAGGTCAACCCCTTCGGCCCTGCTTCGCGCGACGAGCAGACGCCCGAGTTCAAGCAGAAGCTCGCCGCGAGCGTTGACCTCACGCCCCTGCGTGACCTGGCCCTCTACGACGGCGGGCGCATCAAGGTCCTCGACACCCTCGCCCGCGACACGATGAGCGAGATCCTTGGGCGGCGGACGTACATCGACTACGTGCCCGAGAAGGTCGGCACCGAGATCAAGCACCGCAAGGTGACGTACGACCCGCTATTTACGTTCCTCGACATGACCATCGACCCGGGGTATTACCACCGCAAGCCGTTGGTGGGCGTGAACTTCCTTCCGCTGCGCGAGGCGCTGCTGGAGATGGTGTTCCCGGGCGAGGGGGCCGTTGAGGTTGACGCGCGCGATCACTGGAAGCGCCTGGGCCGTCTGAGCCCTGAGATGCTGGCGCACAACGCGGCCGACCTGGCCCGGTCCGCAACCCTTGACCAGCAGACCAACAAGGGGCTCAACGACATCCACGAGGCCATCGGGCTCTACCTGCGCAGCGCGGGCAACCTGATGATGGTGCCGTCGGACGCGCGCGACAAGCCGTGGGGCCACGTCAGCGAGCTGCCCGAGGCGCACCCAGTCCGCGTGGCCTTCATGGCCATGGGGCGTGCGTGGCGGGCCGGTGACGCGGCCACAGTCAACGCGCAGATCGGCGTGCTGGCCCGAGAGCTGCCGGCGCTGAGCCCAACGATGTACCCCACCACGCGCCGCAGCCTCGAGGCGTTCTACAACCGGGCGAACCTCTTTGAGTGGGGCATGTGGCTGTACGCCTTCAGCACGCTGGGCCTGCTGCTGGCCTTCGGCACGCAGCGCCGTTGGCTGCGCTTTGGCGGGGTGGCGCTGCTGATCGCCGCCGTCGTCGCGCACGCACTGGGCTTTGGGCTGCGGTCGTACATTGCCGAGCGGTACGCGATCCAGAACCAGTTTGAGTCCATGACGGGCGTGAGCCTCTTCGCGGCCATCGTGGGCCTGGTGCTGCTGGTCACACGCCGGCAGCTGATCTTCGGCGCACTGGCCGCGGCGGCTGGGTGCCTGATCCTGGTCACCGCGACGCAGCTGGCGATCCCCGGGCAGACTGTCAACCGCGAGGCCGCGATCCTGAACACCAGCGTGCTGCTGAAGTACCACGTCACGATCGTGCTGATGAGCTACGGGCTCATCACGCTGGGCTTCATCACCGCGATTGTCTACCTGGCCATGCATTACGCCGGGCGTTCACGCGGCACCGGCAGCGCGACGCTCGCCACGGCGGGCTCGGGCCCGCTGAGCTTCGGTACGTCGGCCCTAAGTTCCGCGGCGCTGGGCGGAAACGCGCCGCCGCTGAGCGCGAGTGAGACCGCAGGCGGGGCCGCGGGCGCGGGCGGCATGGCCCGAGTGCTGCACGACCTTGACCGCGCGCACATGACGATCCTGCAGCTCGCCTTCTGGCTGCTGGGCGTGGGCATCCTGCTCGGCGCGTGGTGGGCCGACCATAGCTGGGGCCGCTGGTGGGCCTTTGACCCCAAAGAGCTCTGGGCCCTGGTCACCTGGATCGTCTATCTCATCGTCGTGCACCTGCGCGTCTCGACGCTCAAGAGCAAGGCCCTTGCCACGGCGTGGCTGAGCATCGCCGGGTTCATCGTCATGCTCTGGTGCTACTTCGGCGTCAACCTGCTGCTGCCGGGCCTGCACGCGTACGCGTGATGCTCGCCGGCCGCAATCAACAGCTCCAGAATGACCATCCTTCAACGAAAAGCCCCGTGCGAGCGTGCGCACGGGGCCTTTGTGTTTCGACTCAGCCTTGACCTCGTACGGCTCACGCCGCCAGACGCGGACGCATGCGGACCTTCTTGCCCACCGTCCGCTGATCAGCGCCGGCGCGGCGCGTCGGCTCGCCGATGAGCACCTCGGCCATCTCCAGCGGGCTCGACGCCCACAAGTCAGCCCCGATCTCTTCCGCAAGCCCGTCGGCGCGGTTGAAGACACCAGCGCCCACCGCGATCTGCACGTCCGGCGCCGCGTCGATAGTCCGGATCGTGTCGATCAGCTCGCGGATGCCCGGCAGGTCACCGGGGGCGCTCGCGAACATCAACAGCACGTCGGGGCGCGCCTGGTTGACCTGCGCGAGAATCTCATCACTGGCGATCCCGCCGCCGCTGAAAGTGACGTCAAACCCGCTGGACTCCAGCAGGTCCACGGCCATCTGCGCGCCCATCTCGTCGCCCTCGGCCGGCCCGCAGAAAGCCATCACCGTCCGCCCACGCGGCGGGGCCTTGCGGAGCGCCGCGCTGTTCTGATCAACCAGCACACGCAGTAGGCGCGTCGCGGTGTGGTGCGCCAGCGTGCCGAGCTGGTCCTGACGGAACAGACGGTCGGCCAGCTCGTACGTCGGCCAGAACAGCTCAACGATGAGCCGCTCGCTGCTGAAGCCCTGGGCAGAAAGCTCGGCCACCATGGCACGAGCCTTGGGGCGGCTGCCGGTAATCAACGTCTCAAAGAAGCGTTCGATGGTCTGCTGCACGCGTAGCACTCCGTTCATAAAGGCTGGCCCGAAGCGCGGGCCCCGCGTCCGGCTCGGGCGGCTGTCCCGCAGCCCGAGGTCCGTACTGGCCGCCGCGTGCTCCGCACACGACAAACCGAAAGTGGAACGCGAAGGTGCTCCGCCCGTCGCTCGTGACCATGAGCATCGAGCCAAGCCCCGGCGGCCCGCCACTTCACAGCCCCACAAACTCGCCCCGCGCAACTTCGACGCGCAAGACCCGCCCGCGGCGCGCGATAACCCGATAGCCTCACGCCACCGAAGCTACGAATGACGCAAGCCTTGCGCGGAATAGACCCCGCGCGCGGCCAATAGTCGTAGCTAGTTCGTTCGTATGTTGGTTGGTGCAACGACGAGCCCATGCCGCGACGAGACCCAAGGGTCCCGCGTCGGGCCTGGCTCAATCACCTTTGGCCTGCATACTCGACGCCCGTATCGCCTCAGGCCGTCCACTCGCGCCGCGGCACAAACTCAACCACGCGATACGCCTGGTCAAGCTCAACGCTCAGGCTGAAGCTGCCGACACCGCTGGGCGTGGCGATCGGGAAGGCGATGTTCATCACGTTGCGCTGACGCACGTAACGGTCGATGATCGCGCCGAGGCTGTCATCGTCCTGCGTCGGCACGCCGCCGCCCTCGGCGGCAGCACGGGCTGCGGGAGAGAGTGCCAGCCCGTCGCTGCCACCGAGAATCAGATCGTCGTACGCAGCAGAATCACCGCCACCTGTCAGCTCAGAGATCTGGGCCAGCGTCTGGCCAGTCAGGTCTGAGGCGAAGTCGCTGCCCGCGCCCGTGGAGGGGCTCACACGCTGGCTTCGGAGCTGGGCCAGCGTCTGGAGGGCGATGACCGTGTTGACCATGTCGGTGATTCTCACGAAAGTACTTTGGCGAGCCGCGTGCCAGGTCAAGCTCGCGTCAGCGGAGCGCCGCTGCGCGTCACACTGGCGCGGCCGTGCGGCGTGCCCGGGGCCGAGAACCTCCATCGCACGCCCCACGCCCCAGAACTCTGTGGCCACCGGGCAACGCGCCGCCGCCAGACAACATGCCCCTGTTGCCCAGAAGCCGCGCTCCCAGCCCCGCCTCAGCCCCCCGCACACCACGCACACCACGCTCGCCACGCACTCCGCGCGACTATGTTGATCCATGCTCCGCGTGCGTGACCTTGAGTACGACCTTCCTGAAGCCCTCATCGCCCGAGAACCGCTCGAGCCGCGCGACGCCGCACGCCTAATGGTGCTCTCGCGCAGCGACCCCGCCCGCGTCGAGCACCTGCTAGTGCGTGACCTGCCCGGCCTGCTGCGCGCCGGCGACGCGCTGGTGGTAAATGACAGCCGTGTTGTGCCCGCGCGCCTCAGCGGCGCACGCAGCGACACCGGCGGGCGCGTCGACGGGCTCTTCCTCTCGCGCGTTGGCGATGACGAGCGCGTCTGGCGCGTGATGCTCAAGGCCAAACGCCCCAAGGCTGGCTCGCGCGTAGACCTCACCGACGCCGCGGGCATCGACACCGGCGTGAGCATTGAGCTGCTCGAGCGCGCACCAGTGGATGTGCAGGCGGGCGCCGCGCAGCCGCAAACTACGCCCCCAACCACCGGCGAGGGCGACGACGGTCCAGACAGCGCCGCTTGGATCGTGCGCGTCATCGGCACGCCCACAGGCCTGGAGAACGCGGCCCACGTCGGTGCCATCGCGCTGCTTGAGCGCGTCGGCAGCACGCCGCTTCCGCCATATATCCGCCAGGCCCGCAAGCGTGACGCCAAGGCCGCTCACGAGGCCGGCTTGAGCGATGAGGACCGCGCGCAAGACAAGTTCGGGCCCGTAAACCTTGAGGCTCAGCTGCAAGCCGAGCACGACGCGCTGCTCGCGCAGGCCAAGGCCGACGCGCACGACCAGCTCGTGTATCAAACTGTCTACGCCGACGCGCGCAAGCCCGGCTCAGTCGCCGCGCCCACCGCGGGCCTGCACTTCACGCCCGAGTTGCTGTCACGCCTGACCGGCGCGGGGGTCGGTCGTCACGCCGTCACGCTGCACGTAGGCACCGGGACGTTCAAGCCGGTCGAGACCGAGCACGTAGAGCAGCACGCGATGCACGCGGAGTGGTGCGCCGTGCCGACCGAAACAGCACAAGCGATGGCCGCCGCGCGCGCTGGCGGTGGGCGCGTGCTCGCCGTTGGCACCACCAGCGCGCGGACGCTCGAGGGCTTCTCGCCGGCGCAGCTCGCGCAGGCCGCCGCAGGCACCGGCGCGTGCGAGCACTGGACGCGGCTGCTGATCACCCCGGGCTGGCGCTGGCAGAATGTTGACGCGATGATGACCAACTTTCACCTGCCGCGCAGCACGCTGATGGCGATGATCGCGGCACTGCTGGACGACGGACTCGGGCAGGGCGTGGGCGTCACGCGGCTGCAGGCGGCGTACGCGCAGGCCATGGAACGAAAGTACCGCTTCTACTCCTACGGCGACGCGATGCTGATCCTGCCGTGAAAATCGACAATTTTGGGGGCCAAGGGACCAAGGGACCAAGGGACCAAGGGACCAAGGGACTAAGGGACTAAGGCCTCGCGCCTACTGCCCAGTAGCTCCCTTCACCCGTTGCCTCTCTTCACCCATGGCCGCTTCTTCCTCACGCCAGATATGCGCTGAGCCCATGCCGCCCGCCCTCACGTCCAACGCCAGACTCCTTGAACCCGCCGAACGGGCTCGCCGCGTCGAACTTGTTGAACGTGTTGAGCCAGACCACACCCGCGTCAAGCTGACGCGCCATATGTAGATTCTTTGAGCCCTTCTCCGTCCACACGCCCGCCGATAGCCCGTGCGGCGTGTTGTTCGCACGCTCCACCGCCTCCTGCGGCGTGCGGAACGTCATCACCGCCAGCACCGGCCCAAAGATCTCCTCACGCGCCACCGCGTCCGCCGGCTGCACGCCCGTGAAAAAGCACGGACGGCAGAAGCTCCCGCGCGCAAACCCGCCCGTAGTGGCCTCGACCACCTCCGCCGCGTCGCTGATGCCGCCCGACGCGCCGCCCACGTGCAACTGCGCGCCCTGCTGCACTCCCATGCGCAAGTACGCCCCGATCCGCTCAAGCTGCCCGCGGCTGTTGATCGCGCCCACATCCGTGTTCTTATCCATCGGGTCGCCCACGCGCAGCGTGCTGATGCGCCGCCGCAGCTTGCGGATGACCTGCTCGGCCACGCCCTCCTGCACCAGCAGCCGCGAGCCCGCGCAGCACACGTGCCCCTGGTTGAAATAGATCGCCTCGACAATCCCCTCCACCGCCTGGTCGATCGGCGCGTCGTCAAAGATGATGTTCGCGCCCTTGCCGCCAAGCTCAAGAGTCAGACGCTTGAACCGCCCGCTCGCCGCCGGTCCGCGCGCCACGCTGGCGGCGATGCGCTTGCCGACCTCGGTGCTGCCGGTGAAGGCAACCTTGTCAACGCCCGGATGCTCCACCAGCGCCGCGCCGGTGCCACCAGCACCGGTGATGATGTTGACCACGCCCGCCGGCAGCTCGACCTCCTGAAAGATCTCTGCAAGGCGCAGCGCCGTCAGCGGCGTGGTCTCCGCCGGCTTGAGCACCACCGTGTTCCCGCACGCCAGCGCGGGGGCGATCTTCCAAGCCGCCATCAGCAGCGGAAAGTTCCACGGAATGATCTGCGCACACACGCCCACCGGGCGCGGCCCGCCGCCGCCTGCGCGAACGCCCGGCGCGTACTCAAGCTTGTCGGCCCAACCGGCGTGGTAGAAAAAGTGCTGCGCCACCAGCGGAATGTCCACATCGCGCGACTCCTTGATCGGCTTGCCGCCGTCAAGGGTCTCGAGCACCGCCAGCTCGCGGGCTCGCTCGGCAATACGCCGCGCGATGCGGAACAGGTATTTGCCACGCTCGGCACCCGAGAGCCCGCTCCAGCCCGGCAGCGCCCCGCGCGCGGCGGTCACTGCGTCATCCACGTCCTGCGCCGACCCCGCCGAGACATGCGAGAGCACCGCGTCGGTCGCAGGGTTGGTCGTCGCGAACACCGCACCATCGCCCGATCGCACCGGCGTGAAACGCCCGCCCACAAAGTGCCCGTACCGGTCGGCGATCGCCACCTTCACGGTCTCAGGCGCGGGCGCGTAGTTCCAAGGCGCACTCTCTCGCGCGCCAGAACTTTCACCACCGATGGCGACCGAAGCGATGGCGCGTTTCGAAGTGGGCTTGGGTGCGGACTTTGGCGCGAGTAACAGCTTCGCCATGGGCTCTGGCGTCGGCTCTACCCGGTGCTTGGCTGAACCGTTGACGGCCGACAAGGTGGCGGGCAGGGCGCTGCGCGCGGGCATAGATCGCTTGGCCATGCGCAAGTTTACTCCCTGCCTGACACGCCCTGCGTGCGACGGCTCGCCGCCTCGACCCGCGCTCACTTCTGCTCTTGGTTGCCCATCAACTGACGCTGGCGGATCTGAGCCTCGAACTGCCGCTCAAACGCGTCAAAGCCCGGCGGCTTGGGGAACAGCCTGGCAACCGCACGCCCCGCCTCGGTCTCGGCGGCCGGGCCCTGGGGGAAGGTGTCGCGCAGCAGCAGATACGCGTACGGCTGCACCTCGCCGGGCGCGCGTGTAAACATCACCGAGCCCTCAATGGGCCCGACAAGTTGGACTGTCAAAAACAAGATCTGGCCCGCGACGAACTTGAAGTCCGAGTCCATCACCCCGCTCATGCGCCCGCGCTGCGCGTCAACGTTGGTAATGCGGTACTGCTGGTCCATGTAGGCCTTGTGGAACCGCTTGGCGTACTCGAACTGGCTGCGGAACAGCTCATCATCGCCCGCCAGCAGCCCGTTGAAGTACGCGCCCTGCAGCGAGCCGTAAACCTCCTGCAGCGCCACGTTGGGCGTAGTGATTCGATCGATGATCTGCTCGCTGACGTAATCCTCCAGCGGACGCGTGCGGATCTCCTCCTGGCGGAAGTCGTTCTGGTTGCGCCCCGCCCAGGCCGCCAGCTTGAGCTGATACTCGCGGGCCTCGTCAAGCTGCCCGCGCCGGTACAGCAGCACGATGGCGTCAGAGATGAAGTTCTCGTAGCCGGCCGAGTAGAAGCGGAAGACCCGGGCCCGCATGTCAACGCCCTTGGTCTTGTCCATCTGCACATCTTCACGCTCCATCAGCTCGGTGATGGTCTGGTCGTACGCGCGGATGAAATCAGCCGCGGGCATCTGCGTGAAGAACCGGTCGTCGGCCATCAGCACGTCGTACTGCACCATCCCAGTGCGGTACAGCTCCTGCAGCGAGTGGATGACCTGGCGATCGGTATTGATAAAGTCAAAGTCCGATCGGTTCTGGTCCTCGACGCGCAGCAGCGCCAGCTCTACGCCCCGGGCCGCCCAGTACAGCGCGTGCGCCGCGGGGTGCCGCCAGTCCAGCGGGCCGTACTTGCGCGTGTACCGCGCCATCCGGTCCGGCTCCATCTTGTACGTCTCGACCAGCACGCGCTTGCGCACGTGCAGCAGCAGCGGCTGCGCTACCGGCGCAAAGCTCGACTCATCGGTGAACATCTTGATCAGCGCCGGGTGCACGCCGTCGAGGCCCGTCGCGGCGTTGAGCAGCTCGGCCCGGCGCTGCGCCGCCCGGACGCGCTCGCGCCCCAGCAGGAACTCCAGCCGGCCGGACTCGCGGTCAAGGTCGATCCCCGCCCCGGTCTTTAGCGCCGCGTAAGCGGCCTTGGTCTGCGGGAACTTCTCGAACAGCTCATCGGGCGTGCCCATCGCAGCTGCGATGTTGTCAAACCGCGCCGCGCACTCTTCAATGAACGTCGCGCTCGCCCGGTTCTCTTTGGTTCGCACCGGCGGCGGGCCCGCGGCCACCGTCCACTCCACCGCGAACTGAAACTTGTAATAGTTGTTCGCGTCGTCCATCCGCTGCTGCATCTTGTGCAGAAAGATCCACGACAGGTCCTTGTGCAGCAGCAGGCTGTTGGGGTTCCGAGGGATCGCCTCGTCACGCAGCAGCCGGATCCCCGCGTTGACCCACTGCCAACGCTCCGCCGGCGTCTGCGTCGCCACGCTGATGTTGTACGCCAGGTTCCACGCGTGAAAGCCCCACGCCCGCGGGAACCGCGGCTGCAAACGCGTGATCGTCCGCGCCAGGTCGCTGGCCTCCCAGAACTTCCCGTCCTGCTTCAGGTTGTTCGCCCGGATCCACAGCATGTTGACGATCAAGCCGCGGAACGCCCCGGCGGCAATGCCCAGGGCCTCCTCGCTGCTCATCCCCGCCTCAACCTTCGTGGTGTACACAAGCTGGTGCCGCCCGGCGCTCGCGGCCAAACGCACCGTCAACACCGTGCTGGCAACCAGCCCCAAGCACAGCGCCACCAGCGCGCTGAGGTGAACAAAGCCGCCTCTTGCGCGCGCACCTGTGCGCACCACCGCAAGCGCGCCTGCGTGGCCCCTCCCCTCTTGGCTGATCGCGCTCTGGCCCAGCCCGCTTTTGCTTGTTGCGCCGCGTTCTGCGCGCAAGCCGACTACTGCCGTGCCGTGCACCGAGTTGAACCTGTCACTGCCCATCGTCATGCCGCCCCCGCTGCGAAGCTGCCGAACGAACAACCCCTGGCCCGCGCCTCACGCCCCAACGCCCCAACGCCCCACCACCGCTCACCAACATCACTCAGCACCCAGCGACAAACGCCCTCCATCCAGCGATCAGCACCAGCGCCCGCCCTGCATAACCTACTGGGCCGAGTACGTCGCCAGTTCGCGGTTGCGGAAGATCATCCCCGCGATCACCAGCAGCACCAGCGTCAGCAGCCCCAGCAACACAACGCTGAAGCCCACGTCGCCCCAGCCCAGCAGCCGCCCCTCAACCAGCTTGCCCGTCGGGTCAAGCTCCGCGTAGAACTTCATGCTCTCCGAGATCGGCCGCGCGATCCACACCACCGGATACTTCCAATAACTCACGGCCTGCGTCTGCCCGTCAATAGGGCCGAAGTTGTCCAGCGCCGTCGAGACCGCCGATGCCCCCTCGGCCATCAAGAACGCACCAAAGCTCACCAGGCACGCCACCGGAAAGCTCAAGAACGTCGCCGCCGTCACCGCCACGGCCGAGAGAAACGCCAGCTTCACCAGCATCACCAGCGCCACCCGCAAGTAGTTCGCCTCGAAGCTCGACCGGACGAAGCTGACCTCGATCCCGTCGGGCGGGAAGCTCATGGTCTTCATCGCGCTCTCGGGCACCTCGGGCCCATAGATGTTCGCGATCGTCAATGACAGCAGCGCCGTCTCACGACCATCAACCTGCGCCACCTGCACCGCCGAAGTCGACAGCGGCATCGTCATGCTCTGGCCCGCCGGCACGCGCCGCTGAAAGGGCTGACTGCCGGGCACAAAGAACGTCACGTTGTGGAAGTCATCAGGGTTGTTGGCCCCGACGTTGACCTTGTACCGCAGCGTCATCGGCAGGTCAAACGTCCGCGCCGCCTCAAGCCCAACGAACTGGTACGTGCGCGACTGAGAGGGCCCGATGGAAAGGAACGCCGTCAGCGCCTCGCCCTCAACCTGCCGCTGCAGCTTGGCCTCGTCGGGCGCATCCGCAGGATCACGGCTTTGCTCATACTTCTTGGCCTGCTCGACCATCCGCTCGCGGACCGCCTCAACAATCCGCTCGGTCAACTCCTTGGGCAGCAGCGGCCGCGTGCTCTGACGCCCCACCAGCACCTGGCTCTCCAAGATCAACCGGTCCTCGGTGGCGATCTTCGATGGGTCCTCCGGCACATAAGGCCTGACCTCTTCGACCGCCAGGCCCGTCCGCCGCAGATAGTCAGCAAAGAAGAAGACCCCGGTGCTCGAAACCCCCAGCAGCACCGCCGACACGCCGACCACACCCAGCCACTTGCCGACCACAAACTCCCACGGGCGGACCGGCTTGGTCATCGTCTGCCAGACGATCTTGTCGCGCTGCTCAAAGGCCACCGTCGCCGCTGAGAGCACCAGCACCAGCACAGCCGTGATCCAGAACGAGCCAGACGCGCCGTACTGCAAAAAGCTCTGCACGCGGTAGCGCAGCGGCGTCTGCTCGTCTAGCAACCCCGGCAGCAGCGCCAGCGCCAAGATCAGCATCACGATGAACACCAGGCTGATCTTCAGCCGCACCGCCTCGGCCACCACGTTGCGGGCAATCGCGGTGATCGGCGTCGCCGGGCTCAGCAGCAACCGCAGCAATTGGATAAGCGCCGCAAAGCTCGCCGCCAGCACAACCGTCCCGCCGACAAAGACCGCCACCCCGCGCCATGATGGACCGCCAAACAGCAGCATCGGCCCAACAACCAGCGCCGCCAGAAGACCCAAGGCCAGGTACGTCAGCCCCAGGCCAAGCCAGATCGCCCCAAGCACCGGCACCAGCGTGAGCCCGACGACCCCGCCGAACCCCGCCGTCGAATACTTGCGGTCAATCAAACGGTTGTAGAACCGCGCGAGGCTGTCGGCCTGCTGCACAAGCTGCTTGCGCGCCTCGCGGTCCGCCGCCGCATCTACCGCGCCGGGGCCAGCAGGCGCCGCTGGCGCGCCGGCCTGGGGCACCTTGGGCTCTTCGCCCATATCGCCGATGAAGTCCCGCACCGTCACGCGCTGGCGTTCCTGCGCGTCAGCCGCGGCACGCACCGAGTACGTCACCATCACGCCGATCGCCAGCGCGATCGCCACGATCGACGCGACGACCTTGAACGCGAGTGTTTGCTGCCAGCGGTTCAGCTTGCCAATAAAATCTGTCAGATTCATCAGCGCTCGCCCCCGCTCAGCTCGTCCAGCAGCGAGCGGTTGATCTGATCAGCGGGCTTAGCCGGCGCGCCCGGGCCGGTTGAACCCGTCGCATCACGCTTGAGCGCGGAAGGGAGCGCGGAAGGAGGCGCGGAAGGGAGCGCGGGTACCTCGCTGGCCAGTGTGCCCAGCAAGTCAGCGTCGGGCCCTGACGTCGCGCTCAGCGCCGGCTCGGGCTTGACCGGCTCGGTCATCGGTGCCGAAGGGGCCGGCCCGCTGGTCAGCGCGTCCAGAAGCCCCGCGCCCTCGGTCGCGGCGGCTTGCGACCGCAGGAACTCGGCCGTCTGCCCGCCATGCTTGGCACCGCTGGTCTCAACGCGCTCTCGGGTCGCACGCTCGACGATGTCAACAAATAGGTCTTCGAGCTTCTGCCGCGGATGAAAGACCCGCTGCACCCCGCGCTCACCGCCGCTGGCTGCCCGGATGACCTGGTCAATCCGCGCCACCGTCGCGTCATCGAGCGAGTCAGACTCGATCACCGAGCGGTCAGTCACACTCAGCAGGCTCTCGCATGTGCCTTCGGCCCGCTTCTTGCCGCCGTACAGGATCACCATCCGCGACACGCAGTCTTCTACGTCCGTCAGCAGGTGGCTCGAAAGGATGATGCTCTTGCCGCGCCGCCCCAGCTCGATGATCAGGTCTTTCACCTGGCGCGTGCCGATCGGGTCCAGTCCGGTCGTCGGCTCGTCCAAAATCAGCAGCTCGGGATCGTTGATCAGCGCCTGGGCCAGCCCGATGCGCCGTTGCATGCCCTTTGAATACTCCTTGACCTGGCGGTACTG
The DNA here is from genome assembly GCA_021173225.1 of Phycisphaerales bacterium PN19_bin_20. Classification (GTDB taxonomy): domain Bacteria; phylum Planctomycetota; class Phycisphaerae; order Phycisphaerales; family UBA1924; genus JAJTGZ01. Next base: position 93,777 of record JAJOLK010000014.1, read on the forward strand.
CACGCTGGCGAGCCCGACCATGTCAAGCAGCTCATCAATGCGGCGCTCGCGCACCGTGCGGTCAAGCTGGAACAGCTTCGCGTAATACTCAAGCGTCTCGCGCGCGTTCAAAAACGGGTAGAGATAGCTCTCCTCGGGCAGGTACCCGATCCGCCGCTTGATCGCCACATTACTGGGCGGCTTGCCGAAAACCGCGACCCGCCCGCTGGTCGGCTTCAGCAGCCCCAAGATCACCTTGATGCTCGTGCTCTTGCCAGAGCCGTTGGGCCCCAACAGGCCAAACACCTCACCCTTATGAACAGTAAAGCTCAGGTTGTCCACGGCCTTGGCGCGCGTACGCAACCAAAAGTCCTTGAAAGTCTTGCTCAGACCCTGCACCGCCACCACCGCCGGGCCCCCAGGCCCACCAGATGACGCGCCACCAACGGCACCGATCGCCGCGTCACCAGACTCTGCCACGCTCACGCTGCCGCTGGGTGTCACCATGGGTTCATCCGACCAACCAAATCGTCCCGTCGCACGCCCAGACCTTCGCCCGCTCGCACGCACCGCGTTACTCAAGCCGCCGGCAGAGGACCAACTCCCGATTCCACTCACTGGCCAACTCACGGGCCAACTCACGGGCCAACTCACGTCCTCACTTGCGGGCCAACTTACGGCGTTGGTGCCGCCAGCCCGGCCTCCTGCGCCTTGCGCAGCTCATCGTCCTGACGACGCCGCGTCTCGGCCTCGTTACGCCGACGCTCCTGGTCCTTGACCACCGCCGGGTCGCGGTTTAGAAGCAGGTCCAGCGTCCGCGTTGTGCTCGGGACGTTGAAGCTCTGGACCGTCTCGCGCGAGCGGAACTTCGCCGCCGCCTCGGTCCAGTCGCTGATCAGCACCACGCCCGGGTTGGTCTTGTAGTTCTCGAGCTTGACCAGGAAGTTCCGCGCGTCGCTCTGGGCCGTCGCCACCAGACGGGTCTGATCGGCGCGCGCCTCCGACAGCATCCGGCTGACGTCGCCGGTCACCCGAGCGCCAACACGCTGGCCCGTCTCCACCGCCTGCCCGTCCAGCAGCTTGTCGATCTGCGCCAGCGTCTCCTCGGACGCGGCCTCCTGGCCGCCCGTGAGCTGCTGGTCGTACAGGTCAATCAGCGCCAGCAAGTCATCAGCGCCTTCGCCCGCGGCCTTGCTAAGCCGCGCTTGCCGCTCCTGCTGCGCCTTGTTGATCTCCTCGGCGCTCTTGGCAATCGCGTTGTCAACCTCGTTGAAGGTCTTGATCAGGTTCGTTGGCACCATGCGCCGGTCAAGCACCAGCGACTGAATCCGGATCCCCGAGCCAACCTTGTCAAGCAGTTGCTGGGCCGTGGCCTGTGCGCGTCGCTGCACGTCCAGGTCTTTGCGGAACTGGTTGATCGTCACCCCGGCGCTCGCCCGCACCACCGCCTGCATCACCACCCCGCGGATCAGCCGCTCCTCGCTGGTTGGATGCAGGTTGCGGGCGAACTCCTTGACCTTCTCCGCGTCGCGCACGTACTCGATCTTGATGGTTGCGTGCCCGATCGACAGGTCGCCCAGCAGCAGCATCCCGTCCTGCACAGGGTCCAGCTTGCCGCGCCCGCTGTTGGCCAGCGCCGCTTCGTCACCAAAGCGCGCCTCGGGCGTGCCGGCCTGGTTGGGCCAGAACGGGTCCTTCACGTCCATCGACTTGTTGCCGATGTCAATGGTCACAATCTCACCAAGCGGGCGCGGGAGCGCCCACTGAAAGCCCGGCTTCAGATCGTCCACCACCACGCGGCCCAGCAGCACACGCAGGCCGCGCTCGCCCTCGCGGATCGACTGGAACCCCGAGAGCAAGAAGACGCCCACCAGCACGCTCATGCCGACGAGCAAAAAGCCGTAGACATAGCGCAGGGCCTGGCCCAACGCCGCGTTGGCCTGGTCTTCAGCGCTCGCGCTCACATCGATCTGGCGAAGCTGCACGCTGACGCCACGACGCCGCACCAGCGAAGGGCTGGGCGCGGCACCCGGTGCGCCAAGCTCTGGCGGCAGGTCACTACCACCAGCACCCTCACCGCCACTGACGCCCCCGCCACCACCACTGGGCGAGTCGGGGCTCAGGCGCAGGCTGATTAGGCCGCTGATTGATCCGGAGTAAACGCTCAACGCGCACCCCCGCTCTGATTGTTCTGCGCGGGGGCAGCAACGCCGGGCGTCGGCAGCGCCGGCGGCTGCGGGATGATGCCCTGCCCGAGCTTCTCAGCCACGCTCGGGTCGAGCATGTGCAGGCCCGGGAAGCTCGCTGGCAGCACCAGCGTCGTCCGCTGCGCCACCGCGTCACGCAGGAACTGCATGTTCTTAAGAAACACCGCCAACTCGGTGTTGGCCGTCTGCTGCTTGAGGTACTTCTGCATCTCGGCCTCGCCCTGCCCGCGGATGGCCATCGCGCGACGCTCGGCAAACGTCTTGATGCGGGCCGCGTCGGCCTCTGCGCTGCTGCGGATCTGCGCCGCCGCCGCCTCGCCCGCGCTCGCCGCACTGCTGGCGATGCGCCGACGCTCGGCCTCCATGCTCTTGTAGATCGTCTCGGTCACGCTCTCGGGCAGCTCGATGGAGTGGATCCCCACGTTCACCACGCTCACGCCCGCAGCGCTCACACCACCGCCGTCGCCGACTCCAGCAACGCCCGCGGCGCCACCGGTCGTGGGGTCTTTGGCCTGCACGATGGCCTCAAGCACGCGCTGCTCAAGCTCGGGCAGCTTGCTGCCGCTGGTCTCGACTGTCAGCAGCTCGCTGAGCTTGAAGCGTGAGGTTTCGCTCAGCGCGCTGCGCAGGCGAGCCCGCAGCGCTTCCTCGGCCTGGCGGACGTGGTCCTCCTCGCGTCCGCCGGCGTTGCTGTAGGCCTGATAGAACTTCAGCGCGTCGCTGATGCGCCAGACCACGTAGCTCTGCACGATGATCTGGCGGTTGTCCGCCGTCGCCAGCGTCTCGCTGCGCGCCTCGACCACGCGCGAGCGGGTGTCGTACTTGTCAACCTGCTGCACGACCGGGAGCTTGAAGCCCAGGCCCGGCTCCTTCCGCACGCTTGCCTCGGTGGCACTGCCGAAGGTCGTGACCACCGCCGTCTCGGTGAACCGCACGGTATAGGTGGTCATGAACAGCAGGACCGCCAGCAGCAGGAAGCCCGCGATGATGATGCCCAGCGAACGTTGCATAGTCGTGTGTACCTCGGCAGACAGGGGTCAAAGAGTCAGGTCCAGTTCTTCACTCAAGATTCGTCAGTCAGAAGTTCTTCAGTCAGGGTTCGTCGTGTCGGGCTCGTGCTTCAGGGCTCGTGCTTCAGGGCCCGCGCCTCAGTGCTCGAAAGTTACTTGGTCTCGGCGCTGAACACGTCGGTGCTCGAGCCGACGTCCTTGAGATCGATGGTCATTCGCAAGTCAGCCACCGAGTCATCAACGATGTACAGCCGCGCGTCCTTGAGCACGTCGGTCAGGGTCTGGAAGTAGGCCGTCGCCAGGTAGAGCCTGGGGTTGGCCTGATAGGCCGACAGCCGGCCCGCGTAAGCCTCGGCGCGCCCGCGTTCGAGCATCACGCGCTGCCAGCGCTCGGCGCGGGCCCGCGCCAAGATCGACGCCGCCTCGCCCCCCGCGGCGGAGAACAGCGCGTCGAGCTTGGCCTCTTGCTGCGCGAGCGCCTCGGGCGTGGCGGCCTTGTCACCCCGCGCCGCCCGCAGCGCCTCAAGCTCGTCAAGCCCGCCGACGATCGCGCGGGCCGACTCAACCGACCCGGCGGCCTGAATCAGCGCCGAGGTCGCATCCCGCTGCGCGTACGCCTGCTTGGCAATGGCCCGCACCTGGTCGCCCACGATCTGCTCGTACGCCGCGGCCGTCGCGCCCTCTAGCCCGCGCGGCGGGTGTACGCCCTCGATGGCGCAGAAGGTCACTTCGACGCCCGAGTCCGCCTCCGCCAGGGCTTTCTCGATCCGCGACCGCAGCTCGATGCTCGCCTCGGTGCGCTTGGGGCCCACGAGCTGGTCGGCCTCAAGGGTCGTCAGGTAGCGCGTCAGCTCGCGCTTGGCGATCGCGCCAATCAGCTCCGTCCGGCTCGATGGCTCGGCCAGCGCCTCGAACTTGCCAAGGTCGGCGATGCGGTACATCAGCGGGACCTCGACGATGATCAGCGCGAGGCTGCCCTCGTCGCTCTGGCCCTTGACAACCCCGGCGCTCAACCCCGCGGGCCGCCCCGCACGCACAAGGATCATGCTTTCTTCCTTGATGCGGTGGTCGTTGGTCCACAGGATGTGCGTCACGTCCGCCGGCGGACGCGTTGTCGCCAGCGGCATCTCGCGCACGCCCGTCACACGCACCCGCTCGACGCGGTCGATCGGCCACGGCAGGTGGATGGCAAGCCCCGGGCCGCGTTCGGTCAGGCGTGAGCCCCACCGCGTGTGCACCGCGCGCTGGTCAGGGCCAACCACCGTAAAGCATGTCATCACCCACAGAACGCCCAGGCCCAGCAAGATCAGGCGCGGCGTCCAGGCCCGCAGCTTGTCATACGCCCAGGAGCCGGTGATGTCGACGCCGAACTGGTACTGGATCGCACCGCCAACGCTGCGCGCAAGCCGGTCGGGCGCTGCGATCAGGCCCAGCAGCCAGCTCTCGAGCGCGGGCCGCGGCATCTCACCGGGCTTGCGCGGGCGGTACAGGTTCAGCACAAAGCTCAAAACAATCTCGACCCCGAGCACCACCGCCACCACCGGAAGCACGACCAGCAGCCAGCGGCCAAACTTGTCGGCGCCCGCCAGCTCAACCAGGTTCATCACCGCGATCAGCAGCCCGACCACGAACATGCCCGCCGAGGCGCCCGCACCGGCGCGCAGAATGCGGACCTGCGGCGTGCGGGCCAGCGCTGAGCTATACCACGCGAAGAGGAATCCGGCAATCGCCATGACCGCCGCGATCGCCATCGCCCACGTCCCTTGCGGGACCGGGATGTAGGTGTTGAGCAGGCTGTCTCTTAGAACCTTGCCCTCGGCCGCACGCTCAACGCCCGTGACCTGCAGGTACTTGATAATGCCGACGCTCAGCAGGGCGGCGGCAATCAGCAGGCTGACGGTCGGGACCAGGGCCCGGTGCATCCACGCCAGGCGCTTGGCCTGCACGCGCAGGTCGTCGCTGACGGTCCCGAAGACGCTTGACTCGCGGGCCGCGACGGCGTCAAGGCTGTCGGCCTCCATCGCCTCGATGCGCTCGCGCCGATGCTGGTCCAGCACGATCGCCAGCACGAGCCACCCCGCCGAGAGGATCAGCGTGATTGTCGCACCGGTGACGGCGGCACCGTCCTTGCCGATGAACCCGTAGATCAGCAGTGCGAGCCCGAGCACCAACTGGATACCCAGCCCCAGAAGGGAGATGCCCGCGGCCCGAGCAAATGTCCGAAAGTCTGCCTTCATGCCGTCCTCTGCGTTGATCAACCACGATGGCGGCCCCGCCGCGCCCACTGCGCCCACTGTGCGCCACACACGAACCCGGACGCCGACTTCGACCGGCTTTCACACTTTGCTGCTGAGCCCACGCCGAGAACCGGCCGGCCCTACCCCCAACCTTGAAACCGCGGAACTATCCCGAGGGCCGGATTGTGGTCATCTGCCCCGCACAAGTCCAATCAATCCCAAACAGAACCCACGTATGACCTTCTGACCCGAGCCCCAAGGGGCCCCCATGGCCCGCGCGATGCAATGAAGCTGAGCCCGCAGTTACGCAGCGGGCAGGGCCGAGGTTCAGTCAAGGATGACGGCGTTTGTGCTCGGCGAGGCGAGATGCGCGAGATTGCGCAATGCCGCGGCGTTCGACGGCGGTTTGGGTCGCCCAGCAACCGAGCGGGGTCAGAAGGGCGGTTCCTCGGTGTCACCCAGACTGTCATCAAGGGTGCCATGATCGAGCGGGCGCGGCCCTTGGTTGGGTGGAGGCTGGAGAGGTTGCTGGGGTGAGTTGGGTAGAGCGGCATCGCGTTCGGGCCCGCCGCCGTCGCGGTGGTTGTTGATCGGGCCGGCGGGGCGCACGCTGGCGCTGAAGCCACCGGCGCGGGGCTGCGGGCGCGGGTCAAAGGCACCGGCTGGGTCAGCGGCTGCGAAAGAAGTGTGAGCGGCGGGGTTGGTGCCGGTGCGCGGGCGGGTGATGCCGACCTCGCGGACGGTCTCGGCGTCGAAGTCGTACTTGCCGCGCGGGCTTGGCTCCGGTGCTGATGAGCCGGCGAAGTTTTTGAAGCGGGTTTCGCTGGGCACAAACGTGAGGCTGACCGACCCGGTGGGCCCGTTGCGCTGCTTGGCGATGATGATCTCGGCCATGCCCTTTTTGTCAGGGTTGTTGGCCTCCCACTCAGCGTCGTTGAGGTGATAGTACTCCTCGCGGTGCAGCAAAAGGACAACGTCGGCGTCCTGCTCAAGGCTGCCGGACTCGCGGAGATCTGAGAGGCGCGGGCGGTTGCCCTCACGGTTTTCGGCACCGCGGTTGAGCTGGCTGAGGGCGACGATGGGGATCTTGAGCTCTCGGGCGAGCTCTTTGACGCCGCGGGAGATCGCGCTGACTTCTACCTGGCGGTTCTCGCGGGCCTGGGCTGGGCTGCTAAGGAGCTGGAGGTAGTCAAGGAAGAGGGCCTTGACTTTGTGCTGGCTGACCAATCGGCGAGCGCGGGCGCGGAGGGCGGTGATCGAGAGCCCGGGCTGGTCGTCGATATAGATCGATGCTTCGGCGAGGTCTTGAGCGCAGTCAAGCAGCGTGCGGTACTCGGCCTTGTGGAGCTGGCCCAGGCGCAGGCGCTTGGAGTCAATGCCCGACCAGGCGCTGAGCAAACGTTGGCAGAGGCTGCCCTTGCTCATTTCGAGGCTGAAGAATCCGACGGGCGTGGCCTGCCGCCCGGCGACGGGCTTTATGGAGCGTGGCGTGTCGGTGCCGAAGGCGATCTGCTCAGCGAGGTTTAGTGCGAAGGCGGTTTTGCCCATGCTGGGTCGGGCGGCGAGGATGACCAGCTCACCGGGCTGCAGGCCGCCGAGCATTTTGTCGAGGTCGTGGTAGCCGGTGAGGACGCCGGTGGGCGCGTTGCCGGCGGCGGCTTCTTCAACGCGTTTGTACTCATCCATGATGAGCGTCTTCATGTCCTGCGCGTCGGAGCCCTGCTCGGCCTGGGCGATGGCAAAGACGCGCTGCTCGGCCTTGTCGATCAGCTCGCGGGCCGACTCGTTCTCGGCCTGCTGGCCCATGGTGTAGACCTCGTGGAGGGTCTCACCGGCGGCGGCGATGAGCTTGCGGAGCTTGGCCTTTTCGCTGACGCGGGCGGCGTACCACTTGGCGTTGACGGCCGTGGGGACGGCCTCGGCCAAACGCATGATGTAGTCTTTGCCGCCGACGCCGTCGAGCTTGCCCTGGTCGGCCAGGCGTTCGCCCAGCATGAGCGTGTCGGCGGTGTTGTGCTTGTCGGCGAGCCCGATGAGCGCGGAGAAGATCGCGCCGTGGGCCTCGATGTAGAACGACTCTGGGCCCTTGACGTGCTGGAGGATGTCAACGATGCAGGTCGGGTCGATGAGCATCGAGCCAAGCAGGGCCTGCTCGGCCTCAACGCTGTGGGGTGGGGTGCGGTCAAAGAGCTTGCCGATCTCGATGACCGGCGCGCCGAAGCGGCCGCGGGTGTTGCCGGCGCTGCCTGATTGAGATGGGGCTTGGCTCACGGATGAGGCTATATGCGCGGGCCTGTGCGGCGGCGTGGGGCGCGGCTAAATCTTTGGCTTCCGACAGGCTGTGCCGGTGCGATCAACACTGGTGCCCTGTCGCTTATGGCGCGGGGGCGGCGCAGGACGTGTGCAGAGCCCCTACATTGCCCGTATGAGCGCTGCCGTACCCGGACTGGCCGTCCAGATGCTGCTGGTGTTCGTGGGCGCGGGCGCGGGCGGCGTGCTTCGTCTGCTGGTGGGGCGAGGTGTGGACGGGCTGACGCACGGCGGGCCGGCATCGGTCGGATTTCCGTGGGGCACGCTGGCGGTGAACCTGGTCGGTGCGGGGCTGATTGGCGTGGTGGCGGCGGTGATCTTGCAGTGGGCCGGGGCCGGACGGGCGCTGCTGGGGCCGGCCCCGGGCACGGCACAGCTGCTGCTGGCGACGGGTGTGCTGGGCGGGTTTACTACCTTCAGCAGTCTGGCGATCGAGGCCGTCGGGCTGGTGCAGAGCGGGCGGCCTGTTGCGGCGGGGTTGTATGTGTTGATGACCAATGTGCTAGGGATCGCCCTGGCGTTTGCGGGCTTCGCAGCGGCGCGTGGCATAACTGGTTTGATGGTTCGTGCTTGAGCGAGTAACCAATGGGTGAGCCGGCGGGCTTTGGAAAGGCCGATGTGTGCGTGATCGGCGCGGGCGTTGCCGGGCTGTGGAGCGCGTGCGTGCTGGCGGGGCTGGGCCGGCGTGTGGTGCTGGTCTCTGCGGGCGCGCTGGGCGCTGGGCAGACTATCGGAAGCCAGGGGATCATTCACGGGGGCGTGAAGTACGCGCTGGGGGTGGGCGCGTCGAGCGCGAGCCGCGCGATCGCGGAGATGCCGGGCGTTTGGCGGGCGTGCCTGGATGGCAGCGGCGAGGTAGACCTGCGCGGGGCGCGGGTGCTTAGCGACAAGCAGTGGCTGTGGTCAACCGCGTCGGTTACGTCACGCCTGACGGCGCTGGCGGCGTCGAAGGCGATCCGCACGCCGGTGCTGAAAGTGGAAGACCGCGCGAGCGCGGGGCCGGGGTTTGCGGCGGCGCCGGCGGGGGTCACAATCTATCAGGTTCTTGAGCCGGTACTGGACCCATCAAGCCTGGTGAGGACGCTGGCGGCGCGGTGCGCGGCACTGGGCGTGCGCGTGCTTATCGGGCAGGCGGCCCTTGAGCGTGACGCGGTGGTGGTTGCCAGCGCTGAGGGTGTAGTCAAGGTGAAAGCGTCCGTGGTGGTGCTGAGCGGAGGCTCGGGCAACGCGGGGCTGGTAGAGGGGCTTGGGCGGCTGGGCTTGAGCGGGGGCTTGAGCGGGGGCTTAAGCGGGGGTGGGGGTGGGGGCGTGAGTGGCGCGCTGCCGCGGATGCAGGTGCGTCCGCTGCACATGGTGATGGTTCGCGGCGAGCTGCCGGTGGTGTTTGGGCACTGCGTGGCGGGGCTGAGCGACAAGCCCCGGCTGACCATCAGCACGCAAGACGTACCCAACGCGGCGGGGCAGCGGGTTTGGTACGTGGGCGGGAACGTGGCTGAGCAGGGCGTGTCGCGCTCGCGCGAGGAGCAGATTATCGCGGCGCGGGCGGAGCTGGCGGCGTGCATCGGGTGGGTGCCACTGACGGGCTGCGCGCTGGCGACGACGCGGTGGGATCGGGCCGAGGGCCTGAGCCCCGGCGGAGTGCGGCCCGATGAGCCGGTGGTGCGGACAATCGAAGCGCCGGGGTACCGGGCGGTGGTGGTGTGGCCAACAAAGCTGGCGTTCGCGCCGCTGATGGGCCGGCTGGTGAGCGAGGCGGCGGGAGTTTCGCCCGGTGCGGCGGGCGGCAAGACGGCGAAGAAATCGGCGGCCAAGGGCGCTGCGCGAGGTGCGGATGTGGCGGCTGGCAACGCCGCGAGCCCGGCTGTTGAGGGGGGCTTTGGTGCAGTGGCGGCTGCGCCGCTGCCGTGGCTTGAGCCCGGGCTGAGGTGGACGCGATGAGTGAGGATCACGGCGCGAGCGATGAACTTAGTGCGGGTGACGAGCTTCATGCGGGCGGTACGGGCGGTACGGGCGACGCCGAGGACCACGCGGACGCGGGTAGCGAGCGCGTGCCGGTGCGTGTGCTGGGTAAGACGGGCTTGCGCGTGGGGGCGATTGGGCTCGGGACGGTCAAGCTGGGGCGGACGCGCGGGCTGAAGTACGCGGGGGTGCCCGCTCTGCCTAGCGATGAGCAGGCGCTAGAGCTGCTGCGTGCCGCGCGCGAGCTGGGGGTGAATCTGATCGATACCGCCCCGGCGTACGGCGTGAGTGAGCGGCGGCTGGGCGAGCTGCTGCCACGAGTTGCACCGCGCGAAGACTGGGTGCTGTGCACGAAGGTTGGCGAGGTGTTTGATGATGCGACAGGCGCGGGGCACTATGACTTCACGCCCGGGCACATTCGCGCGAGCGTTGAGCGGTCTTTGCTAAGCCTGAAGTCCGACGTGCTTGATGTGGTGCTGCTGCACTTTGCGTCGAGCACAGAGCTTGACGCACAGGTGCTCGAGCGTGGCGAGGCCGTCGGCGTGCTGCGCGAGCTGCAGGCCAAGGGGCTGGTGCGGGCGGTGGGCGCGAGTGTTGGCACGCCCCAAGGCGGTGCGCTGGCGGCGGGCGTGTGCGATGTGGTCATGCTGACGCTCTCGGCGGGCGGTGTGAGTGACGGCGCGGGTGGCGGTGTGAGTGGCGGTGTGGGTGGCGGTGTGAGTGGCGAGCTGACCGGTGATGTGCGGTCGCTGACGGCGGCGTCGCTGCATCGCGCGGGCGTGCTGGCGAAGAAGCCGCTCGACAGCGGGCGTGCGGCGGACCCGGGCGCGACCGTCCGCGCGCTGCTGAGCGATGCGCGGGTTCACTGCGCGGTGGTCGGGACGAGCAACCCGCGGAACCTGCGACAGCTCGCGGCGGCGCTGCGGTTTGGCGAGCAGGACCAGTGATGTCATTTGTCAAGCCGGCGTGCGCTTCAGCCAGCCCAGGTGTGTGATGGGCCCGTGCTCGGTGCGTTTGGCGCGCAGCACCAGCGTGATGATCGTGAGCCCGATGGCGACCATGAGCACGCTGAGCCACTGGCCGCGGCTGAGGCCCAGCGGGCGCTGGACGACGAACTGCGCGTCGGGCAGGCGGTACAGCTCGGTGACGATGCGGGCGACGCCGTAGGTGGTGATCCACGCGCCGGCGACCAAGCCCGCGCGGACGCGCCGCGCGGCGATCGTCCACACGACGGCGGCGACGAAGAGCCCCTCGCCCACGGCCTGGTACAGCTGCGATGGGTGGCGGGCGCTCAGCAGCGGCTCAAGCTGCGGGCGATACTGGGCGGCCTTGGCGACCAGCACATCAAGGGCTTGGAATCGCGTCAGGCCCGGGCCGCCGGTGAGCGTGGCCTGCGCGCGGGAGACGTCCACAAGCAGGGCGTCGAGCGCGGCGGCTTGAACTGGATCGAGCTTCGGGGCGTGCCCGCTGACGAGCTCTTGCGGGAAGCGGACGGACCACCAGGGTACGGGCTGGGGCACGGGCTGAGGCGCGGACTGGCCGGGGGCGGCGACGATCGCGCCGAGCAGCTCGCCATTGATGAAGTTGGCGATGCGGCCGAAGAAGATGCCGAAGGGCGCGACCAGCGAGAGCGCGTCGGCAACCTCGCGCCATGAGCAGCGGCCCTCAACCAGCCCGGTGCTCGGGTCAAACCATCCGCGACTGATGCGCCAGGCGGCGAGGGCGAGGCCGATCATCCCGCCGTGGCTGGCCATGCCGCCTTTGTGCAGGGCCAGCAGGTCCCAGAAGGGTGGGGCGGAGCGAAAGGTGATGAAGAGGGCCTGGTCATAGACGAGGGCGTAGCCGATGCGGCCGCCGATGATGGTGCCGGCGATGAGCCAGATCATGGCGTCTGCGACGCGGTGTGGCGGCAGCGCAATGAGCGTGCGGCGTGCGAGGAACGAGAGCAGGAGGTAGCCGACGACAAAGCCGAGCACGTAGCTGAGCCCGTACCAGCGGATCGCCAGCGGGCCGAGGTGGATCAGGACCGGGTCCAGGTCGTGGAAGTAGGCGGCAAGCGTGAGGGCGGCGGGGGTGGGCATGGTGGTCGGGAACGAGAAGGGGCGGGCACCAGGCCCGCCCCGAGGTGGCAGTAAATTCGTGAAGCAGCGTTACTTGCCGCCGATGGTGGTCCCGAAGGACCCGATGAAGCGGTTGGCCTCGTCGCTGGGCATCTTGGCGATGATCTTGGCGAGGACGTCACGCTTGGCGGCGGCTTCGCCAGCGCCCTTCATCGCGGCGCTGAGCTTCTCGGCGTCGGGCGAGGCGGCCAGCATCGTGGCGGCCTTGTCCCAGTTCTTGACCGCGTCGTCAAGCATTCGGTTAAGGGCCGCGAGGGGCTCGACGGCCTGCTGGGCGATCTGGCGTTGGGCGGCGAGCGACATGGTTTTGGAGATGTCGCCGGCGCTGAGCTTCTTGATCTCTTCGCCCATCGACGAGCTGTAGGTCTGCGAGGCGTTGCGGATCGCGTCGATCTCGGCGGGCGTGAACTTGTCAGAGGCCTGGATGGCGTCCATCGGGCGCTGCGCGGGGCTGGTGGCCTTGAACAGCGGCTGATAAACCGTCAGGTCATTGATCGTCAGCGTGTCGATGCTCGCCATGCGCTGGCGCAGCTCGAGGGCCTTGAGCGCGCTGCCAGCGACGGTGCGCTCGGCCTCTACGGCGCGGGCGGTCAGGAACGTCTCGTGCGCGGCCTTACGGTCGGGCGCGACGCTCAGGGCGCGGATCGCGATGAACTCGGGCGGCTCGGCGGGGGCGGCCATGATGCCCGAGGCGTCACGCTTGACGATGTCGGGGGCCTGCATGGGGGGCGCGGGCGGGGGCGGGGCGGGTGCCGCGGGCGGGGGCGGCGGGGGCGTGTACTCGGGCATGGGGGTCGGCGCGACGGGCGCGGGGATGACCATTT
>JAJOLK010000036.1 GCA_021173225.1 Phycisphaerales bacterium PN19_bin_20
TGGCCCAGGCGAACGAGTGGAAGCAGGTTGCTCACGCGGCGGCTTCCGCCTGGTCGGGCGAGGACGCCTTCACGCGTCGGACGGTGAAAGCGTCCTCCCCAAACTCGCGAAGCAACAAAGAGGTGAACATCCGGACAACCGTCGCGCCCACCGCCGTGGTGCCGTCGACGGTCAGGTTTCGGCCCGCTTGATCGACCGCAAAGCTCACGTCCATCCGGACGAGCGCGTTGCCGAAGAGCCCCTCGGCGGCGATCATCGCCAGGTGCAGCGTTGCCTCCGCGTCGGTCAGCTCGATGTCATTGCCGAAGGTGAAGCGGTACGTGCCGGTGGTCATGGTGGGGTCCTTGCTGCAGACTGGGGTGCTGCTCCCCGGCTACTTACGCCGTCCGCGGTGCCGCTGTCCGCTTGCATCACACTTGCTCGAAACCTGCGACGGCAAATCGCTGACGAAGCTCGGCGATGCGTTTGCGGAGCTGGCGACGAGAAATGCCCATGCCACGGGCGGTCGATACCGCAGAACCGCCCTGGAGTGCGCGGCACAGGTCGGCAAGATCCGGGGGCAGCGCCGCCACGATCTCGCGGATCGATTCGCTGAGGTGAAATTTCTCAACAGGTGAGCGAACCTCAAGCCCCAGCCGGCGAGCCGCATCCGCTTCCCCGACAGCCGCCGAGCCGGTCACCGGGTCCTTGGTCTTGCCTTCACGAAGCATTTCGATGGAGGCCATGCCGTGGTCACCGGATCGCTTCTCGCGCTGTCGTGCCCGCAGAAGGGTGATCGCCGCCGAGTCCAGCACCCGGGACACGAACGTGCGAAGCTGCGCCCGCGCGGGATCGAACTTACCGATCCGTTTGGCCAGGACGAGGGTCAGGTCCCGCAGAACGTCGTCGCGTTCGACGCCCCGGAAGGCCGGGGACTTCATCAGGCTGCGGGCCTTGATCAGGATGAGCGTGCGGATGTATGTGTCGTTCAGTGATGCGCCGTTGGTCACGGGTGACCTCCGGGGCCGGAGCCATCACCCGTCCGTGCCAATCTCGCGTCGCGGCGCACGCCGCAGACATTCACGAGCTTGTAGCGACCGGCGGGTTATGGCCCTCGTGGCCCTCGGACCAACCGGCCGGTGTCGCGGTTCTGTACCGCCCGCGACGCGCACCATCGATGTCGAACAAGGCGCAGACGCCTGTTTTCACGGCATCTGCACGATTCTCAGAATCTTCCACCTTTGTCGCGTCGGTGCGACGCGACAGCGCGGACCACCGAGTTGCTGCTGGCTCCATTGATGACCGCGACGGGTCCGCCGGCCCGGTCTACGGCACGCTTGATCTTGTCCTTGGATACCTTCGTCTTCAGGCGTTCGGAGAGCAGCTTGGCGGCCTCGCGATACGAAGAGCACTCGCGGTATGCGCCAACGAGGACCTCGTCATCCTGGTGCGACGCTACGGCGGCCTGAACCTGACGTCGCAGCACGCGCTTCTTCCCGGCGGGGTCCAAGGGCATGAGCTCCAACTGAGCCTGAAGCTCGTCGGCCTTCTGAACAAGGTCGTGAAGCAACACGACATCCGCCTGCAGCCCTATCGCATCCTGCGACATCACCCGCGACAGTGCGACACACGTTGGTGGCCGGCCCGGCCAGATGTGGGGCGGCGGTTCCTGGCAGCTGACGAGCACGATGGGACGACCGGCTTGCCCGGCGTGCGCCGCGATGCGGGCGGCATCCTCAGCATCAAGCCCCCGTGCCAGCAGCAGTTCACGGGCGGACTGCCGCCACCGGGTTGTCCCTAGCCGCCAGACACGGCCCGGCTGAATCGGAGTGGGGCTGCCCCGCAGCCCAAGAGTCTCCGCAATAAGTGCCGCGACGGCGTCACCGTCGATCGTCCATTGTCGCAGGGCTTCGGGATCTAGTTCGACTGTGATGGATTCTGGACATGGAACGAAGAACCGCTGCGGGTCGGCATCGGGGACCTCCAGGACGTCCTCGACATGCGACGAAGCGCAGCAGGGGCACGCCACGCGAGACGTGGACGCCGCGGCGCAGAGCACTCCACGCTGGCGAAGCCACTGAGCCTGGCCGTCGGTCCACGATGCCACCTCACCAGCGGAGAAGAGCGGCTCGTAGCTGTCGAAACAGGCCCACAACCGTGAGAGGGTCTCATTCATGGGTCACCTTCCACATCCGCAGGCACCGCTCGCCGATAGCGCGCAGTTCGTCCGGCTTGCTCTTGAGGTCGCAGGAGTTTGGGCAGCTGACGCTGAACCTCAGCGGGCGAGGGCGGGCGTCCGTAGCGAAACGCACCTCGAAGGTCATCTGCTTGACGCGGAGCCGGTCGGGTGTCAGCAGCTGAGTATTGAGGTACTCGGCGATCGCATGGTCGATCCGGTGAATACCACGCTCGGGGTTGAGGCCCAGTTCGATGTACTCGCCGGGCCGGTCGATCGGCTCTGCCCGCAGGCGAGTGATCGTGACCGCCGCAATGCGATCCTTGGGATCTGTCGGAAGCCTTCGGTCCGGCTTGAGCAGGTGATCAAGCGAGTAGGCCGGGCGCTTCGGGTCCGCGGGCCCGATGTCGAGTCCGAGCACAGCCTTGCAGAACCTCTGCTGGAGCGGCTCGTACACCTTCTTCCCGCCCTTGGCGTACACATCAAGCGTCCCGTCGCTGGGGTTGAACACGAAAACGTTGTCAAACACCCGGCGCTCTTTGCTCCGCACCAGATGCCCGGTGTCATCGAAGACGACCGGATCGTCGGGGTAGTCGTCGAGGTACGCGAAGAAGTACTCGCTGCCGCCGATCCGCGTGTAGTGCTCGATCTCGCAGATCTTGCCGCGTAGCTGCCGATCCCAATAGAACTCTGCGAGCGCCGCCTTTAGCGCGACCTTGTGGCAGTCGGCCACGGCGATCGACTGCTTGGGCAAACTGTTGCGCGTGACCCAGTACCGGCCCGTGGAGAGGGCCTCCGCCCGCGCGAAGTATGCCGCGACGACGAACGCCATCTTGACGTTGAGGTACGTCCACATCGCGCGGTCGGCCTGGCCGACAATCGCTTCAAACTCGGTCAGTCGATCGGGCGCGGTTCGCTGGATCTCCTCAACTAGTACTTTCACGCCGCGTTCGTCCGCCAGCTCATTGATGTCCTGCAGCACGAGCTGGATGTGCCGGCGCTTGTCGTCGGGCATCTCTTGCCACGCGGCGAAGATGGGCTCGACCTGGGTCTCGCCGAGATCTTCCCAAGGGATGCCCTCGACCACGCCAGTGCGATCGAAGCACACGCGGAGCAGCGAGTTTGAGATTTTGCGGAGAATGCGACGGGGGTCAAAGTCCTTGGCCATTTCAGGGCCTCCTATAATGTCCATGTCCCGTGAACAGTAAACGCACCGTTCGTAGGAGCACGGGGATTTAGCCGAACAGTGAACGTTCCCGAACCAGCCGCCCAAGTGCTTCCAGCCTGTAGCTCATCGCCTCGGCAGACACGTGAAAGCGCTCCGCCATGGGCTTCGAGAACCGCTGCATGGCCGCTTTCTGGTTTTCCATGACGCTGCCGGAAAACGTGGGTACATTAAGATCGAGCACGCAGACAACGTCATCGCGCCCACGCCACTTGATCCAGGCTCGCCGCACAAGATCTCGCGGCATGAGCAGGAACGCGGCGAATGCATTCGCCTGCATCTCCTCCCGGGCCTGGTCCGTTGAGCGGCACACGAACGCAGGCTCCTCCGCGGCGGTCGTCAGGGACATCTGCGCCTCGTCGCTGACGAACACCTTCCGGTGCATCTGCCAATGCCCGATCTCGTGAGCGAGCGTGAACCGATATCGCCCGAGCATCCGCGGGTTCTCAACCGGATCAAGGCTCTGATCCACTCGGATCACTCTGTCCTTGAACCAAATCGCGCCAAGGACGTCGGGGTGACCGAACCGAGTCTGCAGGTCGTCAATCTCGTACCGAAGTCCCAGCTGCAGCTCGATCATCTCGTCCACGGGAACGGGCGGATCAGCGACCTCGCCGTGCTTCTGCTGCCACAGCGCGAAGAGGACCTCGGCCTCGGCTTCGATGCTCTGGTCGCTCACCCACGGCACGCGCTCGGGCTTGGCAGACGGTCGCGCCATCATCGATCCTCCTTCTGCATCTTCTTGGCCTGCGCAGACAGCGCCTTGAGCTGATCGGCCGTTAGCCCCTTTGCGGCCCTCAGGAGCTCGGGCATTTCCTCGGGCTCGCTTCGGATGATCCCCGGCAGGTCCTCCGGCATTCTTCCGGCAATCGCCATCAGTTCGTCTGGATTCTCCCCCAACACCTCGGCCATCCGGCGCACACGCTCGACCGTCGGCGGTTGTTGCACCTTGCCCTGCTCGACGAGCGAGAGGTACGTCGGGCTCACGTCGATGAGCTCCGCGAACTTCCTCAAGCTGTACCCCTTGGCGAGCCGCTTCTCGCGGATGAACTCGCCAAAGGCTGGTTGTTTCTTACTCATGTCTGTCGTCCGTTCACAAATCACTCCTCATGCCGCGATGGGCCACTCCGCGTACAGCGCCTCGGCCTGCGCCATCAGCACCGGCAGCAGCCGATCGAAGTCTTCCGCCTTGACGCCCTGCTTGGTGAGCACTCGCCGCACCGCCGCACGCACAGCCGCCTTCACGTCTTCGCGGTGGGGCTCGGTCCAATCCACCTTGAGGTTCCGCTTGATGCTCTGCACCACGTCGTGGATCAGCCCCTTCAAGAAGTCCACGCCGTACACGCTCTCGTAGTTCGTGGCGACGGCGTCGTAGAAGGCCAGTTCGTCCTCGGCGAGCCCAAGCTGCCCCGCTCGCTGGTCCGACGCCTCCATGTCCTTCTTGATCTCCAGCATCGCCTTGATCACAGCGGCGGCGTCGATGAGCCGGTTGTGGTATTTCTGCAGCGTGGCCTCGAGCAGTTCACGGAACGTCTTCGCCTTCGCCAGGTTCTTCTTCGCCCGCATGTGGATCTCGTCAGCGAGCAGTTTCTCGAGCAACTTGAGCCGAAGGTCCGGCAGCGGCCGATCCTTGAACGTCTGAAGAAAGTTGTCGTCGAGGATCGAGATGTCAGCCCGTGTGATCCCTGCGGCCTTGAAGATGTCAACGACGCCCTCGCTCTCGACGGTGTCGTCCACCAGATCTCGCACTGCTTTCTCAATGTCCCTGGTTGGTCCACGCCCGCGGATCGTTTTGAGCAGCTGCTTCCGCACGCGCTGACAGAAAATGACTTCGTCGGCCGACGCGCGGCAGTCTTCCAGGTGTTTGACGAGCAAGAACGCGTTCGTCAACCGCAACTCGGCCTCAAGGAAGTGGTCCCGCAGGTCGTCGTCGCTCGTCAGATACCCATACACCGCCGCGTAACGGTCTTCCAGCGCAATCGCCGAGAGCCTCCGCCAATCGCCGTAGTTCACGCCCTCGGGCAAGAACGCCCGCACCTCAGTCAGTGCCGTCACGAACAGCGGCCTCGCATCCTCATCAAGCCCGCCCGCGGGCTTCCCGTGATCCTCGCCGCCGGCCGAATACTTCGCGGTCGCGGCCCTCAGTTCATCACCGATGCCGATGTAGTCCACGATCAGTCCGTGCGGCTTATCACTGAACACTCGGTTCACGCGCGAGATCGCCTGGATCATCGTGTGGCCCTTCATGGGCTTGTCCACGTACAGCGTGTGCAGGCAGGGGATGTCCGTGCCCGTCAGCCACATGTCGCACACGATCACCATCGACAGCGGGTCGTCCGCGTCGATCATCCGCTTCTTGATCGCCTCGCGCTGCTGTTTGGTCGTCAGGTGCCCGGCCTTGCTCCATTCCTCCGGGTCCTTGCCGAGGTCACCCGTCATCACGATCTTGATCTCCGGACACCCGGTCCCCCCCAGCGCCCGCAACGCGTCGTATAGGCGCACGCAGTTCTCGCGGACCATGCACACCGCCATCGCCTTGCCTTTGAGCGTGGCGGTGCGGTCCTTGAAGTGCGCCAGCAGGTCCGCCGCCAGTTGTTCGATCCGCTCCTTCGAGCCCGCCGCCTTGGCCAGCGCGGCCCACTGGCCCTTCTTGCGTTCCAGCTCATCCACCGGCACCGCCGCGTCTTCCGCCTCCTCAACAATCTCCGCGAGCGCCGCATCCACATCCGTCTTGTTCAGATGGAGCTTGATCTGACGCGGCTCATAGAAGATCGGCACCGTCGCCTTGTCGTCCTGGCTCTGGCGGATGTCGTAGACGTGGATGAGGTCGCCGAATACCTCCACCGTGTCCGCCCCGCTGAACGAAATCGGTGTGCCGGTGAACCCCAGTCGCCGCGCATTCGGCAGTGCCGCGGCGAGCCACCGCGCAAAGCCCTTGGTAAACCCATACTGGCTCCGGTGTGCCTCGTCGGCAATCACGATTACATTGTCCCGCGTCGAGAGGACCGGATGGTCGGCCTCGCCCTCCTTGAGGGCGAACTTCTCGATCGTGGTGAAGATCACCTCGCCGCCCTGCGTCTGGAGCAGCCCGCGAAGGTCCTCGACGCTCTTGGCGTGCCTGACATCGCCCACCAGCGACCGGGCCGCGACGAACTGGTCGTGCAGCTGCTGGTCGAGATCAGTGCGATCAACCTGGATCACGAAGGTCGGGTTGTTCAGCGCGGTTTCCCGTCGCAGCATCCCCACCAGGAAGCACATCGACAAACTCTTGCCCGAGCCGGTGGTGTGCCAGATGACGCCCAATCTCTTGTCGGCGCTGCCGGCCCGCACCGACTCCAGGATTCTCTTCGCCCCGATCCGCACGGCAAAGAACTGGTGGTACTTCGCCCCCTTCTTGATGATCTTCCCGCCCGCCGCGCCGATTGACTCGAACACGATGAAATCTCGCACATACGCCAGCAACCGCTCCTTGGGCATCAGCCCTTCGACCAGCGTCTTCATGCTGCCCACGGTCCCTCGCTCAATGCTCACGCCATCGATGCTCTTCCACGGCGCGTACCACTCCGCGCCCGCCGTCCACATGCCGTGCAGCGTCGTCACCCCGTCGCTGGCGATGCACACAGCGTTGTGGTCGAACAGTTGCGGGATCTCGTTGCGGTAGTGCCCGATCTGGTTGATGGCATCGGCCACCGTGGGCTGGTCGTCGTAGGGGTTCTTCAACTCGAACAGGACCAGCGGCAGGCCGTTCACATAAACAATCACGTCGGGCCGGCGGTCATTGCCTTCGGGCCCGTGCACCGGCAATTGATTCACGACCAGGAACTCATTCGCCTCGGGGTGCTCCCAGTCGATGGCGTAGATGTGCGCGATGCGTTTGCTCGGGCCTTTGCCGTTGGCTTCCGGTTCTTCGATGGGCACTTCGATGCCCCCGCGCAGCGCGGCATGAAACGCGGCGTTGCGGCGCAGCGTGTCGACACCCTCGGGCCGGGCAAACCTGGCGACGGCCAGGTCGATGGCGGCACCCGGCAGCCCACCCGGGCGGGTGATGGTGCGGCCGTACCGCGCCAGCAAAAACGCTCGCAGGCGGTCCTTGAGCACGACCTCCGAGTCATCGGCCCTGCCGGGCGGACCCAGTTCCGACCCGTGGACCGAGGCATAGCCGAGCGCCTTGAGCCGCTCAATGGTCGTCCACTCAAACTGGGATTCAGAGCCGTGCCA
>JAJOLK010000025.1 GCA_021173225.1 Phycisphaerales bacterium PN19_bin_20
TACAGTTATGGACGGAGCGCTGGCAGTCGCCCGCTCCGGATTGACATGTGCTCATGTTGGCAGAGATCGGACGGCCCGAGAGCCGACTCCAACCCGCTGGCACGAGTTGGTGTTTCATACTGATGGCGTTGCGGATGGAGTCCACCTGACTGGGTCCGGGAATGCAGGTCACACAGCCTGCATGTCTGCGAGACTCTCGCTGAAGGCAGCATTCGACGTCTCACAAAGAGCGGACCTCGCTGTCGGCTTTGCGATCAACTGGCGCGGGACGCGTGGCCCGGGGCGGCGGCCACCCTGCTGACGTTCTCGCCGGCGCTGGGCCTGGTCTGCGCAGGTAGCGGCAGCGTGACGCTGCGCGATCCTGACGCACGCGGTATTCAACGCGGTGAACGTGACCGCGGCGGTGCTGCTAGGGTGAGAGGCGCGCTGCGTCGGTTTAGTGGGCTCGTGGCGAGTCAGAGGCCATCGGCCCAGCTGCGCCCGATAATCTCGCCGCGCTGGTTTTCTTACCATGACAAGTGAGCTGACCCCTCGCGCCGAGTTCAAGCCCGGCGAAGGCGGCGCAAGCTGGGGGGAGTTCGCCGTCTACTTGGCCCGATGAATCAACACGTGGAGGGCGCGGGCGAGAAGGGGGCGCGGTCGGAGATTGCGGCGCCGACGGCGGCGGCGCAGCGGCACGCTCTCCGGGGTGTCGACCGCTAGAGTGTCGACGCGGCGGGCGCGATGAGGCGCGTGCTCACGCGATTGGCGTCGTTGATGGACCCGCGCTCGAAGTCGCTCACGTTGGTGATGGTCGTCTGCGCGATGGCCGTGCATGCTTCGTTGGTGAAGAACCCCTGGTGAGCGGTGACGAGCACGCTCGGGAAGCCCAGGAGCCGCACGAAGACATCGTCCTGCACCACCTCGGCGGAGAGGTCCTTGAAGAACAGGTCGCCTTCCTCTTCGTAGACGTCGAGCCCCACGCACCCGACCCGGCCGCGCTTGAGGGCAGCGATGAGGGCTCGCGTATCGATGATTGCGCCGCGGCTGGTGTTGATCAGCATCACATCTGGCTTCATCGCCGCCAGCGCGGCGGTGTTGATGAGGTGCTTGGTCTCGGGGCTCAGCGGGCAGTGCAGCGTGATGATGTCCGACTGTGCGTAGAGGTCCGCCAGCGCCACGTACTCCACGCCCATCGAGACGCACACGGGGTTCTTCACCGGGTCGCTGGCCAGCACGCGGCAGCCGAAGCCCGTCAGAATCCTGCACACCACCTCGCCGATCTTGCCGGTGCCGATCACGCCCGCCGTCTTGCCGTGCATGTCGAAGCCCATGAGGCCACCGAGCGCGAAGTTCTGCTCGCGGACGCGGTTGAAGGCCCGGTGGAACTTGCGGTTGAGCGTGAGCATGAGGCCCACGGCGTGCTCGGCCACGGCGTGAGGCGAGTACGCGGGGACGCGCAGCACTGTGAGCCCGATTCGATCCGCCTCGGCGATGTCCACGTGGTTGAACCCCGCCGAACGCAGGGCCAAAGCCCGCGTGCCCCCCGCGTGGAGGGCCCGCAGCACCGGCGCGGAGGCGTCGTCGCCCACGAAGATCGAGACGGCCGGGCAGCCGCGCGCGAGGTCCGCCGTCGCCGATGTGAGCGCCGTGTCGAGGTACACCAACTCATGCCGAGCGTCAGCGTTGGCGGTGTCGAGAAACGGCTTCTCGTAGGGCTTGCTGGAATAGACGGCGATCTTCATGCACGATCCTCTTCGAGACAGCGCGGCCACGCGCCCGCGGCCTCTCGACCGCGTCGTCTACTACATCGGTGAAGGCGCGGGCGTCTCGTCTTTGGCCAGTGGGTGCTCGAACCCCTCCGGCTTGACGGCGAGGATCGAGCACTTGGATTCCGCCAGTACCTTCTCCGCCGTACTGCCCAGCAGCAGGTCTCGCAGGTTGGTCCGCCCGCGCGTGCCAAGCACGATCAGGTCGGCCCCCGCCTTCCCCGCGTACTCGACGATGCCGGAGCGGTAGCCGTTGTAGTCGTGCACGACCGTCTTCGTGCGCAACCCTGCGTGCGCTTCAAGCACCGGGCGGCAGAACTCGGCGAGCCGGCGCCCCAGATCGTCGCGATACTGCTTGTGTTCGTGCGTCACAGTCGGCGGCGTGGGCGCGCGGTAGTGCAACCGGTGCCACGGAGCCGCAAAGACGTGCAGCAGGTGCAACTCCGCTCCGTCTTTGGCCGCGAACATGGCCGCGCGCTCGACTGCACGCAGTGAGTTCGGCGAGAAGTCCACCGCGGCCACGATGGTCTTGAAGGGCGCGGTCCCGCTTTCGGGCTGCGTGTCCCTCACCAGCAGCACATCGGTCATGCTCTTGCGCACGCAGGCGGTGGCGACGGTACCCATGCCCACGTCCGGTGCGCAATTCCCGAACGCGCCCATCACGACCAGGTCAGCCTTGTTCTCGCGGGCACGCCGCAGGATGCCCACGATGCGGTTGTTGATGGAGACTTCGATCGGCAGCCCTGCCGCGCCGGGAATGACCTTGGCAAAGTCTGTCCACGCCTTCTCGGCGTCGTTGACCAGGCTGTCGCGGATGCCCTGCTGCATCGGCGAGAGGGCGGTTTCGAGCTCGATCACCACGATCGTGTCGATGACGTGTACAACGTGGACCTTGGCGTTCGACCAAGCTCCGATGCGGATCGCCAACCCGAGCGCGACCGCCGAGCAGGGCGTGAAGTCGGTGCCGACGACGATGGAGGAGACGGCGAACGCGCTGTTCATGGTGATATCCATGTGAGAGAGGGTTAACTCATGAAGGATAGGGTAAGCGGCGGGCTTGGCGGCGCAATGGACCGCAGCGGCGGCGTGAAGGGGCTCATTCGCTCACTCCGCCTGATGCTGTCTCCCGCAACGGCACGAGAAACACACCCAACCCCTCACCCCACCGGCACGCCCAGCGGTTGCGGGCGAACGTCGTGCGTGCGGCCCGCGACGGTCAGGCCCAGCCCCACGCGCTTGCCGCCCTGCATCCGTGGCGGGATGCCCTCACTATCGATCAGGCGCTGGATGGCCATGATGCCCTCGATGAGCTGCTCAGGGCGAGGCGGGCAGCCGGGCACGTACACATCCACGGGCATGAACTGGTCGACGCCCTGAACGACGGCGTAGGTGTCAAATACGCCGCCGGTGCTGGCGCACGCGCCCATGCTGACGACCCACTTCGGCTCGCTCATCTGCAGGTAGATTCGCTGCAGCACCGGCATCATCTTGATGCTGACGCGACCGGCAACGATCATGAGGTCTGCCTGGCGCGGGCTGAACCGCACGGCCTCTGACCCGAAGCGGGCCAGGTCATAGCGCGAGCACGCCGTCGCCATCAGCTCAATCCCGCAACACGCGGTGGCGAAGGGCATGGGCCAGAGGCTGTTGCGACGCGACCAGTTGATGATCCGGCGCAGCTGCGTGGTGACAAAGCCATCAGCGGGTATCGCGGCCTCAAGACCCATGAAACTGCTCCTGCCCGCACGCACCGGGGCGGGCCGAAAACCAAGGCTCGCCGGTGGTGGGCCGGCAACCGGAAGTTTAGCACGCGCGCCGGCGCGCGGCCCTCACGGCTTCTTGGGCGTCGGCTGCTTGCCGAACAGCCAGTCGTCAACCCGATAGTTCTGTTGGTAGGGCTCCTCGGTGCGGATGCGGTCTGCCCCGGGCCCCCGCGCGCGGACGACACGCTCGTAGCAACCCGCCATGAGCACAGGCGCAGCGAGCACCGCGGCCATGAGCAGGCGAGCGCCGCGCGGGCTAGGCCCTCGCGCGGGGAGCGCTGGTGGGAGGAGCGCTGGTAATAGGCGCGTTGGCGAGAGGCGCGCTGGCTGGAGGCGCGCTGGTGAGAGGAGCGCTGGCGAGAGGCGCGTTGGCAGGTTGGGCATTGGCGGGCTCCGGGTTGTCGATCGTTGGTTCAGCGCGTACGGGCGACGCAGCCGAGGGTGCAAGCAGGTCCGCCAGCGTCCGCTCGCCCAGGGCGTCAAGCTGGGCACGGCGGATGTCTCGCAGCGCGCCGGCCGCGGGGCCGATATCAGTACTCACATCACCCGCGAGAAGTTGACCCACGGCGAGAATCTGGCGGAGCTTGATGGTCTCGGCCGGGCGGGCCAGCACGTAGCGCTCACCGCGCGAACTGCGGCCCACCGCGAGCAGAAGCCCATTCCGCTCAAGCGCCTCTACGGCCTGCCGAACAAGCTCCTCAGCGAGCCCCACACGCATCGCCAGGCGTGGCAGGTCCAGCGACTGACCGCGCGCAAACGCCGCGGCGTCAGCCTGCATGATCAGCAGGCAGCAGCTTGGCTCGGTCCACACCGCGCCGCCCTGGCCCGGCATGCCCGCGCTGCTCTCAAGCAGCGTGAATAGTGCCAAACGCTTGCCGTGCTGATAGAGGTACGCGCTGCGCAGCCCGAAGAGCACGATGACCCACGTGATGTAAACCCACATCAAAAACAGCGGCAGCAGCGCGAGCGAGCCGTACAGGTTGCGGTAGCCCGCGTTCTCAAGGTAGAGCTTGAAGCCGTACTTGCCAAGCTCGAGCAGCACGGCGGCCAGCAGCGCGCCGCCCAAGGCCGCACGCCAGCGAACCACCGCGTTGGGGACCACCGTGTAGACCACCAGCAGCAGCAGGCAGGTGATCGACACGCTGACGAGGTACCCGGCGAGCCCGAGTAGCCATGCGCCGATGACCGTCCCGCCGCCAGCTTCGGCCAAGCCCTCGGCGATCCCGAAGAACCGCTGCGCCGTATAAAAGCTCGCAAAGACCAGCAGCGGGCCGAGTGTCAGCAGCATCCAGTACTGCATCACACGCCGCACCCAGCTTCGCCCTCGCACGCTGCCAAAGACGCGGTTGAAGCTGTTCTCTACCTCGGCAATCAGCGATATCGCGGCATAGATGAGCGTCGCGGCCGAGACCAGCCCGATGCCCGTGAAGCTCAGCCCGCTGAAGCTGTTGACGAGCTCTTCAAGCCGGCCTTGCACGCTGACCTCTTGGGCGTCGCCAAGCGAGAGCTGGTTGAGGCCCGCAAGCTCAAGCACGCGCCCGAGCATCTCGCGGATAACCTGCCGCTCGTCTTGGAACAAGCGCAGCACCAGCAGCGAAAGAATCAGGATCGGGATCAGCGAAAAGATCGTGCGGTAGGCCAGCGCTGCGGCCATCTGCGGTATCGACTCGTGCCCCAGCCAGGCGCCGAGGCGCGCGCCAATTGTGCGAACCAGCGAGCTGACCCCGCGGATCCGCTCAGGAGAGTCGAGTTTGGAGGGGTTCGCCTCGGTCATGAGTGATTATTGGTGCGAGCGAGGGCGGCCGCGCGCCGGTGTTCAGGATGATTCCCCGATGCTTGTGCCGCAGCGGGTGCTTCGTGAACCCTCTAGATGACGGAGTTTCCGGGTCCTGCGTTGACAGACTGATCCACAGCACCAGCCTGCATCGCGAGCATCCCGTCCGCTGGCGCCGATATCGAAGCGGGCACCGCGCTCTTCTTGGCCGCGTCAGCCAAGCGCTGGGCTTGCTCTTCAAACTGCTTACGCCGCGCGTTCTTGAAGGCGATCACGACGATAAACGACGCCATCACCAGCACCAGCACGTACGTGACTCGGGCTCGCTCAAGGGTCATCAGCACGCCCAAGATGGCAAAGCCGATGCCCAGCCCATAGAGCGCGAACGCCGCACCCTTGACCCCGATGGACCGCTTGAGCATGTGGTGCAGGTGGTCGCTGTCACCCTCGCTGATCTTCTTGCCCGCCAGCTTGCGCCGCGCGATCGCCAGGCTCGTGTCGATGATCGGCACGGCGTACACCACCAGCCCCGCGAGCACCAAATTGGTCTGGCCCGTGTCGCCCAGGGTCATGATGATCGTGATGGTCATAAAGCCCAGCAGCAGGCTGCCGGTATCACCCAGGAAGATCGTCGCTGGGTTGAAGTTGTGCGGTAGGAAGCCCAGGCACGCGCCGATCAGGGCCATGCACAGCACCAGGCGTGTGTGGTCCAGCGGGCCATCGTCGCCAGAGGCCATGCCCAGCGCGATGACCAGCAGGCCTATGGCGGCTATGGCCGTCACGCCCGAGAGCAGCCCGTCAAGCCCGTCAACCAGGTTGCTGGCGTTGCACGCGCCGAGCACAAACAGCGCAATCAGCGCGACGCCGGCCCAATAGACAAGGTCAAGCTGCAAGCCGGTGCCGGGGATCACAAAGACCAGCCCGGGGTGCCCGATCAGGTTGCCCACGGGCGCGAGCACCTGGGCCGCCAGCTTGGTGCCGATGTCGAAGTACGCCAGCGCCGCCGCGGCGATCAGCTGCCCGCCGACCTTCTGCATCGGGGCGATGTCCGTCACGTCGTCGAACAGGCCCACCAGCATCACCACCGTCATGCCCACAACGATCGCCACCGGCACCGTTCGCACGCCCTCAAACTTGCTGCTCCCGTGGAAGGTGATCAGGCCCCACTCGGGCCTCGCCGCCGCCAGATAGCTGAACGCGATGCCCGCCAGCAGACCGATGAACACCGCCAGACCGCCCAGGTACGCGATCGGGAACTTGTGCGTCTTGCGAACCTCGTCGGGCCGGTCGATGATCCCGTTGGCGATCGCGAACCGGCGGCACAGCGGCGTGATCAGCAGCGTTGTTAAGAACGCCACCACAAACACGCTGATGTGCCCGTGGAAGACCTCCATCCGCTCCATCCAAGAGACATCAGTCGATTCATCAACCGCGCGCACCGGCACGGCCTCCCCGAAGATGCCTAACCCACCAGCACCCCAGCCACCAGCACCTGTGCCCCCCGCCGTGCCCACCGGAGTGCCCACCGGCGCGCCCAGCAGCATGTCCGGCTGGGCGGCGGCAACAGCGGCGGGAACAACGTCGAGAATCGAAAGCCCGAGCAGACCCAGCGCCAGCAGCAGTGACAGGGCCAAAGTGCGAAGTCGCGGTGCAAACCACCAACCAGGATTGCTCGCGTCGCGGCGTGTCATGGGCGATCCTCACGTTTACCGGCGGCTTGCCCCACGAGCGATGCAGAGTTGTGGCCCCCAAGGTGAGAGGCATTGTGCGCGGCAATATGCGCGGCAATGTCAGTGATCGTCCGATCCAGAGGCACCGCCGGCGCAAAGCCAATGGCCGCCCGCAATCGCGTCAGGTCTGGCTGGCGCTGGCGCAGGTCCTCAAAACCCGCGGCGTACGCGCGCTCATAGGGCACGCGCTGCACCTGCGACCGCGAGCCGAGTGTCTTGATGACCAGCTCGGCAAGCTCCGCGATGCTGATGCTTCGCTCGCCCCCGACGTTGAAGACCCGTCCCTCGCAGCCGGGCGTTCGCAGCAGTACGGGGAGCGCACCGACCACATCGCGCACGTCGCAAAAGCAGCGGGTCTGCTGCCCATCGCCATAGACCTTCAGCGGCTCGCCGGCGAGGGCCGCACGAACAAAGCTCGGCAGCACCATCCCGTAATCACCCACCTGGCGCGGGCCCACGGTGTTGAAAAACCGCACAACCACCGCGTGCAACCCCGACTGCTGGTGGTGCGCCAGCGCCAGGTACTCATCGATGGCTTTGCTGGCGGCGTAAGACCACCGCGCCTTGCTGGTGGGCCCGTACGTCACGTCGTCATCCTCAGCGAAAGGTACCTTGGCGCTCTTGCCGTACACCTCGCTTGACGACGCGATCAGCGCCCGCGCGCCGCGTCCCTCGGGCCCGCACTTCAGCGCAAAGCGCAGCACCGCCGCGGTCTGCATCACGTTGGTCTCGATGCACTCGATGGGCCGTTCAACCACCAGCTTCACGCCCACCGCCGCGGCAAGGTGATAAACCTCGTCAAAGACCTCGCCAGCGCGGCTCAGCGCTTCGAGCGTTTGGGCGCAGTCGCCTGTGATCACACGCAGCCGCGCATGGTCACGGGCGGCGTGAAGGTTCGTTGCACGCCCGGTTGAGAGGTTGTCGGCCACGCAGACCGTCTCCCCCTGCGCCAGCAGCAGCTCGCACAAATGGCTGCCGATGAACCCGGCACCGCCGGTCACAAGCACGCGCCGGGATGAGGTGGTGACGTTCATGTCAGGGCTGAGGGTAGGGGCCCGGCGCGTGTGCGCCGCCCGCACAAGCCGCCACGTTGGGCCCCTTGGACGAATAGAGCCCCGGGGTTGCGCGCCCCGGGGCCCAGATTGCGACACAGATCTCGCGCGGCCAGAACCGGCGGGCCGGGTCAACGTCGAGGTTCAGCTCGCGTTGCCGGCGTACTCCTGGCTGGCCTTGATGTTCTTGGCTAGGTAGCCGGTGCGCGTGACTTCGACGCCCTGAATGATCGCCCCGAGGAACTCGCCATGCGCCCCCTCGAGCTGGTCGCGCAATCGCACGATCAGCCCGCGCTTCTCGCTCTTGGCGCGGATGACCAGCAGAGAGCAGTCAACCCGGTTGGCGATCGCCGCCGCGTCGCCGGTGATCGCCGCCGGCGATGTGTCGATGATGACCAGGTCGTACTTGCTGGCGGCCTCGGCGATGGTCTGGGTCATCAGCTCGGTGCTGAGCCGCTCGGGCACACCGCGGTTAGCCGCAGCGCCCGCGGTAAGTACATGCAGGTTGGGCGTACCAGTTTGCTGAATGGACTGATCAAGGCTGTTCTTGCGGGCCAGCACCTCGCCCAGCCCGGGCCCCTCGCCAACCTTGAAGATCCTGTGCAGCGACGGACGCCGCAGGTTCGCGTCAATCAGCAGCACCCGCTGGTCGGCCAGCGCACAGCCCAGGGCGATGTTGCACGCAGCGCTCGTCGCGCCGCTGCCAGCCTGCCCCGCCGCCACGAGCAAACTCTTGTACCCGGCCTGCTGCATCCGCTTGACCAGCGGCGAGCGGACCTGGCGGTACGCGTCGGCCAGCGCGCCCATTGGCGCGTCGCGGTACGCGGTCTCGGGGGCCGGGCGGGTTGGGTCCGCCTCGACCGACGGGATCACGCCCATGACGCGGACACGCGGGACCGTCGCCAGGTCCGACGGGCCCTTGATGCGCTGGTCCAGCAGCTCACGCAACAGGATCAGGCCCGCCGTCAGGCCAAAGACCAGCACCACGCCCAGCGGAAGCATGACGCTGAGCTTCGGGAAGCTCATCTCGTCGGGCGCCGCGGGCGGCACCAGCACGCGGATGCGGTCAACACGGTCACCATCGGTGCCGCGGATGTCCTGGGTCAGGTCGATAGAGGTAAGGGCCGATTGATTGCGCTCGATCTCGTCCTGAACACGCTTGCGGTCCTCTTGGATCTTGTCGTACTCGGCCAGCGCGCGGGTAACGTCCTGCTTGCGCGCAACCGCCACGTTCAGCCGCTCCATCAAGTCAGTCTGGACCGACTGCCCGCCCTCAAGCCCGCGCCGCGAGCGGTCAAGCTCGGCGTCGAAGAGCTTGCGCATCTGCGTTTCTCTCATGCTGGCCAGCTCGGCCTCGGTCGACTCCATCCGCCGGCGGAGCTGACGGTTGTGCGGGTGGTCCTCGCCCATCTGCAGGTTGGCCTGCATCTCGCTGCGCAAAGCACTGAGCCGCTGCTTGAGGTCCACCACCACCTGGTCGCGCTCGACCAGGTCGCGGATCTCGTCGGGGATCGTTACCACCCCGCCCGCGCCCGCCGCCAGCGTTTCGTACTGACGGATCGTCGACTGCAGACGACGGACCGACTCGGCGTTCTGAGCGATCTGCGGCTGCAAAGCCTGGATCTGGATGTCCTCGGCCATCGACTTTTGGTCGCGCAGCTCGTTGATGTTCTTTTCCACCAGCAGGCGGTCGCGGGCCGTGTCAAGGCGCGTCAGCTCCGTCCGAAGCCGGTTGAGTGACTCGTTGATCGGCAAAGCCGTCTCAGTACGAGACCGACGCGACAGGTTGCGCCAGTCCGTCCAGTATGAGTCGTGGATCGCACGCGCGATCGCCGCCGAGTCGTCGGCACGGTTGGTCGTCACCGTCAACTGGACCAGGTTCGTGCCCGCGACCACGCCCGCGCCAGCGATCTTCCGCAGCTCGTTGAGCCCGCGGCTGACGTCAACCCTGCCCGACGAGTCAACCACGTGCCCGCGGCCCCACGACGTGTCCTCCTCGAACACCCGCGCGGCCGTCGTCAGCGCTGTACGCAAAATGCGGTCCGACGACATCACGCGGCTCTGCGTTAGCAGGAACCGCTCCATCTCGTCCTTGTCCTCGCCGATCGCGATGCCCTTGGTCGGGTCCTGGCTCTGCGGCAGCACCTGGTAGAACACCACCGTCTTGTACTGCGGCGAAACGCGCTTGAGCACCTCGTTGCTCGCCAGGCCCAGCGCAGCACCGACCACCACCGCCACCGCCAGCCACGGCCACCAACGCTTCAACACCCTCACAGGGTCGATAGGTGTGAGGCTCAGCCCGCCCGAGGACGAGGCCGGCGGTGCTGAGCGAAAAGCGGGGGCGGACGGTCGTGCGTTGGGGTTGGTGCTCATAGATAAGGCCTGTGCTTGCCTGTCTTCGTCGGATAGACCGTCAGGGAACTGGACAACTCTCGCCCCGCGGAGCCTCCGCGTGGGCTACTTCAAGGCCCGTTAGCGCAATTGTTGCCGGACCTGCTCGACACGATCGATCTCACGCCCGTACTGCGCCGCCACTCGCGGGTCGCGACGCCGGAACTCCGCCACCTCGCGCAGCAGGATGTCCGCCGTCGCCGTGTCACGCTTGCGCATCTTCACCTCCGCCAAGTGCAGCGTCGGCATCGTCCGCTGCAGCGCATCGGGCGTCAGGTTCCGCGCCCGGTTAAACAGCTCCTCGGCCTTGTCGAGCACGTTCAGCTCAAGATTCACCGCCCCCAATGTGTCGAGCACGTTGGGGTTGTTCGGCTCGCGCTCCGCCGCTCGCTCAGCCATCGGCAGCGCCTCGGCGTGACGCCCGAGCCCCTTGCTCAGCACGTACGCCATGTTGTTCAGGATCTCGACGCTGTCGGGATCGATCTGCAGCCCACGCTGGTAGACCGCCACCGCCTGCTCGCCCTTGCCCTCCTGGAACAGGCTCGTGCCCATCATGCTCGCCGCCGTCGTCGCGACACGCTTGTCCTTGCTGCCCATCAGCGACTCGAGCTCGGCCATCGCCTGCGGCTTCTGCGCCTCGATGCCGATCCGCAGCATCGAGATCGTCAGCGCAAACGGCTCGGGCCAGCCGCCCTCGGGCACGATCCGGTCAATCACGCCCGTGAGCTCCACCGGGTCCGTCCATGTGCGGCGCAGCTCGTCCATCACCACCATGCTCTCGCGGACCACGTCCACGCCCAGAATCTTGATCGCACCCTTCGCGTCCGCCTCCGCCGCCGTGCCCTTGCCCTCCATCTTCAGCAGGCGCGCCCGCGTCAGCCGGCTGTAGGGCTCGTCGTCGGCGCGGAACTCAGTCGCCTCGACCACACGCCGCGCCTCGGCCAGGTTCGGCGGCGTCGCCCCCAGCAGCGTGTCCGCAAGGGCCTTGCCCGTCACCGGGTTGCGCGAGCCGTTCCACGCACGCCGGAACATCTCCGTCGCGCCCTGCATGTTGCCGTTGCCGGCCATCACCAGCCCTGCGAGCTGCGGCCAGCGCGGGTCGCTCGTCAGCGCCATCATCTCGTTGAGCGACGCAAGCCCCGCATCGATACGCCCCATGTTCAGCAGCAACTGCACGTGCGCCTCGCGCAGCTCGGGGCTGGTCTTGTCCAGGTTCAGCCCCGCCGCCAGCGTGTCCAGCGCCCGCTGCGCGTCGCCCTTGCGCGCCCACACCGAGGCAAGGCTCAGCCGCGCCCGCACCGAGCGCCCGTCTAGTTCCAGCGCGCGGTTGTAGTCGGCCATCGCGTCGTCAAGGGTCTTGGGGTCGGCCAGGTTGAAGTCACCACGCCTGATGAACGCCACCGGGCTGTTGGGGTTCACCCGGATCGCCCGGTCGAGCGTCGAGCGTGCGCCGCCCGCGTCCCCACGCATGTTCTTAAGCTCGGCCGACAGCATGATCAGCTGCACATCCTCGGTCTTCGTTACGTCGATCTGCCCGAGCCACTTGTCGACTTCGTCGAGCCGCTCCAGCCGAAGGTTGCACTCGACAATCCGCTTGAGCAGCAGGTTGTCCTCGTCGTTCTTGACGGCCGAACGAGCCCGCCCGTACGCCTCAGTCGCGTTCGCGTACTGCCCGGCGTTAAAATAGGTGTCGCCCAGCGTGCGCGAGACGATCATCGACTCGGGCTTCTCGTAGCGCAGGCCCTTCTCTAGGATCTTGGCCGCGAATTCAGCCCGGCCCGCCTGCGTCAGCAGCCGCGCAAACTCAAGGTGCACCTGCCCGTCAAGGTCGTTCTGGTCCATCGCCGCGACCGCCTCGTCGAACATCCGCTCGCTCGCGGGAGTGTCGCCCCGCACACCCTCGATGCCCGCACGCAGCAGGCTCGCCTGCGGCTTGGCCTGGCCAGACTTCTCGATCGCCTGCACCGTCACCAGCGCGTCCTCGATGAACCGCTCGCGGAGCTGGATCGTCGCCAGCGCCAAAGCGTTCTGGACGTTGTCGGGGTTGTTGTCGAAGATCCGGCGCCGACGATCGATCGCCAGCGCCTTGTCGCCCAGGTCGTACTCCAAGTTCAGCCAAAGATTCACGAACTGGAAGTCGTTGATGCCAAAGCGCAGCGCGTCGCGCGCCTTGGCCAGCGCCCCGGCCGAGTCGCCCGTCGAGAGGTGCGCACGCATCACCGCGATGATCGTCGGCGCGTCGTTGGGCTGGATCTGGATCGCGCGCTCCAGCGCGGTGATCCCCTTGGCCGACTCCCGGTTCAGCAGCCGCAGCTCACCGAGCATGCGCCACGCCATCGGGTTCACAGGGTCCAGCTCCGTGGCCTGCTCCACTTGCACGATCGCCTCGCGGAACTTCCCGTCCTGACGCAGCAGGCTCGACTCGTACAGCCGCCCGCCGACCTTGTCCAGGTTCAGCCGCTTGGCCTTGCCCGCAAGCTCGGTGGCCTTCGCGATGTCCTTGGCCGCGAGGGCCTGCTCAAACCGGCTGCTGACCACCACCGGGTTGTCAGGGTTGAGCCTCTCGGCCTCGACCATCGCGGCCTCGGCCTTGGCCGTCTCGCCCGCGCGCATGTAAAGCACGAACAGCTCGACCTGCTGGTCCGCCTCAGGCCGCCCAGACCCGGCAATCCGCTTGGCCGCGTCGCCGATCGGGTCGGTGCTCTTAAGCGCCGTGACCAGCTCCTTCAGCGACGCGTTGTCGGGGTTGCGCTTCACGCCGTCCTCGGCGGTCTTCAGCGCGTCGGGCACCTGCCCCATCCGGGCCTGCACCTGCGACATCGCCAGGAACTGCGGCGCGTCCTTGAGCAGCGGGCGCGCCTCATTCATCTTTGACGCCGCCAGCTTGAAGTCCGGCGGGGTCGAGTTCGCGGCCCGCTCGGCCTCCGCCAGCAGGCGGATCAGCGGGTCGCTGGTCTGCGTCCCGCGCAGCAGCTGCTCAATCCGCTCCTTGTTCTGCGAGATCGCCGGGTTGTTCGGGCTCAGCCGGTCGGCCTGCGTGAGCAGCTCCAGCGCGCTCTCGAAGTTCTTCAGCTCGATATCCAGGTTGGCCGCCTGCAGGTAGGTGTTGAGAGTGCCCTTGCGTGCCTGGATGATCTTCATGTAGCACTGGCGCGCTTCCCCCAGCAGCCGCTGCTGCTCCAGCACCCGCGCCATCAGCAGCAGCGCGTCGACGTTGCTGTCCTGCGTCCGCTGGTTGTACACCCCCAGCAGCTTGCGCGCCTCGGACATATCGCCCGCCGCCATCGCCAGCTTCCCGTCCATCAGCAGCTTGGGCAGCTCGTCGATGGTCGTGCTCGCGCTCACCACGTCGCGTGCCTTGCGCGCCTCGGCCAGCGCCGCCGAACGCTTCGCGTTGTCCACAGGCCGCTGCTCGCCCAGCAACTCCCAGTTTCGCAGCAGCGCGTCCACACGCCGCGACAGCGCCGCGTCACGCATCCCAAACAGCTGAAACCCCTCGCTGCTCAGCGGGGTGTTTGGCAGCCCAGAGATCTTCGCAAACCCTTCCGCCGCCTCCACCGGCTTGCCCGCGCTGAGCAGGAACTCAGCCCGCGCGAACTGCACCATCGTCTCGGTCGGTCGCGCCGCGATCACCTTGTCAAACAGCGCCAGCCCGCGCGCCTCGGC
This sequence comes from Phycisphaerales bacterium PN19_bin_20, assembly GCA_021173225.1. GTDB lineage: Bacteria > Planctomycetota > Phycisphaerae > Phycisphaerales > UBA1924 > JAJTGZ01. Next base: position 14,125 of record JAJOLK010000025.1, read on the forward strand.
GTTCTCCAGGCCGTTCTGCAACGCCCCGTTCGCCGCCTGAAACATCGCCAGCGAATCCAGCGTCGCCGGGTCGTCACGCTCCACCGTCGTCACAAGCTGCTCGATGATCGGCTTGATCTCCGACGCAAACTGCGGCGCCTCGGGCGTCCCGCGCAGGCGGTTGACCACGTCCTGCAACTGCATGTTCGACAGCACGCTCCGCGCCACCGACGCGTTGGGGTTCCGCCCCACAAACTCGCTGATGACCTCCAACGCACGCTTGCGCAGCTGCGCCTCGGTCTCGGGGTCCGAGACGTCCTTGGCACGCTCGGCCTTCAAACGCAGCATCTCCGCGAGCCCCGACGCCGCGTACGCGTCCGTCGGGTCGAACAACATCGCCGCCTCGAGGTCCGCCTGGCCCTCGTCCGACTCCTGGGTGCTCACCGTCTGCCCAAGCCCCAACAGCGCAGACCGCGCCACGCCGCGATAGCGACGCAGACCGTCAACGTTCTTGTCGCCAACCGGGAACATTTTCATGGACCGCTCGGTCACCTGGATCAGGCTCTGCCAACCGCCCACGTTCCCGCTGCCCACGTTCGCGCCCGAACGCCGCAGGCTCTGCATGATCGGCTCGAGCACCGCGCGGTGCGCCGCAACGTCAGACCGCTTCACCTCCGCCAGGCGCATCGTCGCGCCCTGCAGGTTGCTGAGCTTGTCCTGATAGGTCTGACGCGACTGGGGCGTCATCTTCTTCAGCGCGATGATCCACTTGTCCAGCGTCGCCGTGTTGTTCGGCTCCTTGCTCACGGCCCGCGCATAACTGCCCGCGGCCTTCTCGTACTCGCTGCTGGCCATCAGCGCATCGCCCGCGCGCATGTGGTCCTCGGCGCTCTTCATCCCCAGCGTCAGCACGCCGATGGTGCCAGCCACCAGCACCAGCACGCCCGCCGTCAGACCGATCACAAACCTCTTGTTCACCTTCGATGCCATGCGCGTCCCTTCTCACAAACCCAGCAACAACCCACAACCCGCCAAACCGCACCCATATCCTTCCACGTCAGCAAAGATCCAACCAGCCTCATCAACGCCAGCAAACCCGCCCGCTACCGACCAGCCACCGAAGCGCCCTCGCGATCAAGCGGATACGTCCCTCGCTGAACCTCGGTCCAGTCCGGCGTGCTCCGCATGATGTCCGGCAGCAGCTCGCGCAGCAGCCCACGCGACGCCTCAGCCAGCTCCGCAGAGTTCTCTACCATCCCCGAGGTCACCTGTACCTTCAGGTAGTACGCGTACACATCATCAAGCTTGAACGCCAGCAAACGCACGCCCTCGGCGCTCGACGTCCACCCGCCGTTGGCGATAAAGAAGTACCCCGCGTGCTGCGTCCCGCCGCCCGGGGCCTGGAACGAGCTGAACCGCATCTCCAGCTTGTCAACGTCCCGCGGCATCCGCACCCGCGCGTCACGCTCTCGCGTCCACGCCGCCAGCACTCGCTGCTCGCGCCCGTCGCGGTCCAGCTTCGTCGCTAGCTCGGTCGCGTCCACGTCCAGAGACCAGCCAGAGACGTCCAGACCCACCGGCAGCGTCTCCGCCGACTTCACCATCAAAAAGCCCGCCGCCGTCAAGCACCGCTCCGGCACATGCGGCACCGTATCGATCATCCCCGTGTAATACGCCAGGTGCAGCTCAAGCACGATCGGCCGCTTGCCCTTGGCCACCGCGCTGTCCTTCTGGCGGTACACGCGCGACAGATAGTTCTTTGTCCCAAGCTCCTCGATCATCTCCTCGGGCATCTGCGCGTCGTTGCCCATCGCGATCCAGCTCGGCGTCTCACGCGCCACCGCGCTGACCTGCCGCCCCTCGTTCGCCTGGATCGGCTTCTTCGTCAGCTGCACGCCCAGCACCGCGATCAGCGTGCTGATGCTCACCGCCGCCACGCCCAGCACCGCCGCCGCGCCGACAAACCCGGGCTGCCGCAGCGCCGACCACGTCAGGCCAGTCCCGATCCCAAACGCGCCGGCCTTCAGTAGCGGCGCACTCGCCTTGGCCTCTGCGACCTTGGCCGAGGCAACCGGGCCCGGCTTCAACGTCTTCGCCGCGGGCTTGGCGGCCTCGTCATTGACCGTCTTGTTCAGCGCCCACGCGATGCACATGAAGACCACAAACCCCAGCGCCAGCAGCACAAACCCGATGAACATGTGCGCCTGCCCACGCGCCACCTCAGGGTTGTACATAGACCCCACACCCAGCACCGCCACACGCACCACGTTCATCGCCAGCGCCACCGGCACACCGCACATAAACAGCGCGATCCGCTGCCACCAGTGCTTCAGCTCAACCAGCGCCACCGCCATGCCAAGGGCCGCAAACGCGATCACCATCCGCATCCCGCTGCACGCCTCCGCGATGTTCAGCGGGATCTTCGCCCCAGTCTGCGGGTGCTGCACCTCCAGCGTGTGCCCCGAAAGGTCTGTCGTCACACCCAGCAGGTTCAGCAGCACGTACCCGCCGTGCGCCGCCATCCCCTGAAGCTGGAACGTGATCGCGATCATGATCCGCTCGCTGATAGTGACCCCAAAGGCCAGAAACGCCAGCGGCAGAAAGATCGGCTGGATCACACGCGGGCCCAGCAGCAGCAGCAACAGCCCGAACAGCCCAAGGATCATCGCCGCACCCTGGCCCATGTGGTTCGACGCCGAGCCAATCTGAAACAGCAAGTAGCACGGCACGCTCAGCAGCAGCGGGATCAGCCCGGGCCAGAACACCACCGGCCGCAGCAGCCCAAGCTCCTCACGCGCCCGCCAGAGCATGTACAGGCTGATCACCGGGATGAAGTACGCGTGGCTCCAGTCCGCGTTGTCACGGCTGAAACGGTGCTGCTGCAAAAAGAAGAAGTGGAACACCAGCATGAACAGAAGCCCAAGCACAAGAACCATCACCGCGGCGGGCATCGAAATGAAACCGCCGCGGGAAACTCCACGGCAAGCCCCACCCCCACCCTCACGCTGGTTGACCCGATTTTGGCCCATCGCTGCTGTGCTGCCTCCGACCCGATTACGCCCGTAGCGCTGTGAAGTTCGATTCACCACCCACGACCGCCTCTGTCACTCGCGCCTGCGCGGCCTTAAAATAAAGCCCCGAACCGTGCCCCAATCTCAATCCAACGCCCCATAATCCCCAGGCTCAACCGGCCCGGCGGGCCGACGCCTCACGCGCCGCTCGCCCGTTTATCCGACCGTTCTGCCTCTCCCGATGCACTGGGGCCCGTTCGTGCAGGCACACGCACCTACACACCCACGCCGCCGGCCGCCACGCCGCTGGCACCCGCGCCGCCACGCACCTACGCCCCCACGCCCCTACGCCCCTTCGCCCCTTCGCCCGATCAGAACCCGTTGATGCCGGTCTGCTGCGGACCAAAGATGTCGAACCCGAAGTTGCGGTCCAGGATGAATCCGAACCCGTAGCTGGCGCGGAAGCCGTTGCGGATGACCGCCAAGGGCAAGGCCCAGAAGTTCGTGCCCACGTTGATCATGTCCCCGTCACGCAGGTACAAGTCGGGCTGCGTGCCCTCCTTGATCGCCCGGTAGTTCAGACGCACCGTCGCCTGGCGATCGGCACCGACAAACCGCGTGATATCCACGCGCTCAGGGATAGCGATGTCACCCAGCCCGCCCGCCGCCACGATCGCACGCGTCAGCGTCAAGGTCCCCACCGTCGGCAGCGAGTACGGTCCCGGACGCTGAACCTGACCCTCCACGTACACAAGCCCCTCCGTCGGGCTCGGCACACGGATGATGTCGCCGGGCCGGATCACCACGTTGTTCTGCGCTGACCCGCTCAGCAGGCTGCCCAGCGGCACACGCAGCACACGCTGGGTCAGGATGTCCTGCGCCACGTTGATGTTCACGCCGCGCGCGCCACCCGCCAAGCCCGACACGCTCGACGCCGCGACCCACTGACCGTTCACAAAGACCCAGCGGCTTCCGCCCGGGCTGGTCATGGTCGAGCCGCGCGACTGCACAGGCTGCGTCCGCCCCGCCCCGCCGCCGCTGCTCGCGCCCGAAGGCCCGCCGGTCCGCGCCACCGTGTCAATGTCGATCATCGGCATCTGCCCACGCTGCCCGCCCCCCACCCTTACCGGCTCAAGCACCGAGGGCGAAGGCTGCGGCTGCGACGGCGGCGCGCCCAGCGAATCAATCAGATCAATCACGCTCTCGCCCCTGCCGGGCACAGGCACCGTCACCGTCTTGCCCGGCTCTGCAGGCTGGTTGATGTCGGTGCCGGAACCCGTCGCGTCGCTAGGGCGAAAACGCCCCGCCGCACGGTCGCTCAGCGCCACCGAGCGGATCACATACACATACTGCGTCTGCTCCTGGAACCGACCCGACTGCGTCAGCGCTTCGAGAAGGCGGAACTCGGGCCGCGGAATCTGGTACGTCCCCGGGTTGGTCACCCCACCCATGATGTTGTACGTCAGCCGCCGACGCGCCAAAATATTCACCGACGTCACCGGCTCGTTGAGCACCTTACGCGCCTTGTACTGACGCGCAATCGCCTCGGCCGCCTCATCAGAGCTCATGCCCGCGACATACACCGTCGCCAGCTGCGGCAGGTCGATGAACCCGCGCGGGTCCACCGTCCGCTCAAACCGCTCGGCCGCACCGGGGTTGAACAGCTCGTTGATGATCACCTCGACTGTGTCACCCGCGTCAACCCGGTAGATGTCCACCTCGGGGATCAGGTCCTCGCTGGTGACCTTGGCAAAGTCCGCCATGTCCGGCGAAGACGAGCCCTCAACCGCCGCGAGCCGATCCAGCACCGGCACGATCGTCGGCGTGTTCTCCCATCGCCCCACGACCCCGGGGTTCATGTACGAGTCGTTCTCGCACCCCGCAAGCCCCCCTCCGCCCACCACCACACACAGCGCCCCGGCCAGCAGCAAGATAGTGGCGGCGCGGCCCCGCCCAGAGCGCGACGCAACCGCGGGCCTCGCCCGGTCAGTGGTGATGTGCCTTGAGGTAACGCGGGGGCTGCAATCCTGGCTCACGAGCCGTCTCCTTCCTACCGAGCCCCCTTACCTAAGGGTGTGCCCAGTAGGGACTACCGTATCCAATCCGCTGAAAACCTTCCGTCCAATCCGCCGACCAATTCGCAAACAAGTCAACATTGTCTCGTCCAAATCCCGGGTTGACCCGGGGTTGACTAGTCACCTCTCGAAAGCCTTACACCTCTTCAGGTGTGTCAATTCGGACGCCGAGAGGGCCTCGGTGCGTCCGCAAACTCTTCCATCGGCCACTGCGGCCCTGCGGCGTAGAGGTTCCCCGCCTTTTCTACGTCCCGACACGCCCCACGGCTCCACCAATGGCACAGCCAGTCGGCATCGCCGAGCTCGTTCAACTACTCCACCTTACCCCAGAAACACCCTCCGGACCAGCAACCCGGTTCAGAGCGCAAACAGTGCGCCTTCAACCCTGGGGGTTTGGGCAAACCCACGATCCGTCGGCTGTCTTCCACCCCCCCACCCCCGCCACCCCCCTCTCCTCCGTGCACCTACCATGGCTTCACCAATGGACCAGCATCTTCCAGGCTCTGCCAGTGAGCAGGCGACCGCCCGCACCTTGGCCCGGCACCCGCGTCCGGCAGGTGGGGACCCGCTTCGCCGCCTCGACGCACCGGCCTTCTCGCTCTCGGGCATGGTCCTCAACAACGACCCCCACGACCCCCGCGACCCCCACCACGCCACCCAGCAGCTGGTCATCAAAAAGAAGCCGCCGTGGCTCAAGGCCAAGGTCCCCGGCGGCCCGGGGTACGAAAAGCTCAAAGACCTGCTCGCCAAGGCCAACCTCGTCACCGTCTGCCAAGAGGCCAGCTGCCCCAACATGGGCGAGTGCTGGTCGCGCGGCGTCGCGACCATCATGATCCTGGGCGACACCTGCACCCGCGCGTGCGGGTTCTGCAACGTCAAAACCGGCCGCCCCGCGACACTGGACAAAGACGAGCCGCGCCGCGTCGCCGAAAGCCTCCGACAGATGACCGCCGGGACCGGTCTAAAGCACATCGTCATCACCAGCGTCAACCGCGACGAGCTGCAAGACGGCGGCGCATCGATCTGGGCCGAGACCATCACCCGCACCAAGGACGCCTGCCCCGGGCTCTCTATCGAGGTGCTGATCCCCGACTTTGAAGGCCACTGGGCCGCACTGCAGATGGTCATCGACGCGCGCCCGCACATCATCAACCACAACCTTGAGACCGTCCGGCGGATGTACCCCGCCGTGAGGCCCAGCGCGAAGTTTGACCGCAGCCTTGAGCTGCTCCGCCGGGTCAAGGAGCAGGGCCTGGTCGCCAAGACCGGGATCATGGTCGGCATCGGCGAGCGCGACGCTGAGGTGCTTGAGCTGATGGACGAGCTGATCGAGAAGACGCGCGTGCAGGGCTCGGAGCCGGATTCGAACTCGGGGCCGGGGCCAGGGCCTAGTGGGGGCGGGGGGACAGGCACGAGCCCAAAGTCCTGTGACATCTTGACTATCGGTCAGTATCTGCAGCCGACGCGCAACCACCTGCCCATCGACCGATTCGTAACGCCCGAGCGGTTCGACGCGTACCGCCAGGCCGGGCTGGCCAAGGGCTTCCGCGTGATTGAGAGCGGCCCGCTGGTCCGCAGCAGCTACCACGCCGACCACCAAGCCGACGAGCTCAGTGATGTCGTCAGCGAGCGCGACCGCGAGATGCGCCGGCGCATGGACGGGCTGCTGGAGCGGTAAGGCGGCACCGAGCGCTACGGGAACAGCGGGACCAGCTTCCCAAACACACCCTCGGTCTCGACCACCGGGCCGGCGGCAAAGTACATGTGGTTGGTGTAGCCCAGAGTCACGCCGTTGCCGAACAACATGCCCCAGAGCCCATCGATCTCGAAGGGCTTGCCGTCGGCGTCGCGCATCACGTCCACGTACACGCCCGTCTCAAGGTTGTACGCCAGCACGCGCCCGTCGCCAAAGTTGCCCACCAGCAGGCAGTTGCTCAGCGCACCAAAGTCTTTGGGCGCCAGCGCAAAGCCCCACGGCGCGTTGAGCATGGCGTGGCTCCCAAAGCTCCGCAGCAGGCGGCCTTCGAGGTCGAACTCACTGATGAACCCATACCCCGGATACGCCTCGGCCTCGCCCGGGTCGTTGCCCAAACGGGCCCACGCCGCGTACAGCTTCCCGTTGATCTGCTGCAGGTTGTAGATGTTGAAATAGTCGTCAACGCTGGGGTCCTTGAAGTCGCCGGCGATCGCTGTCTCCTTCCACTGCCCGTCGTAGACGCGGACCTTGCGGTTGCCCCAGTCGCACACGTAGAGGCGGTTGCCGGTGGGCGCCTCGGTCACGGCACACCCGGTGAAGACCGCGCTCTCGCCCCCGATGTCAATCACGTTCACGCTCTTGGTCTGGTCGGTCGTCCATGCGCTGACGGTCCCGTCAAGGGTCACGAACACGAACTTGGCCGAGCCCCTCTTGCCCTCACCCTCGACCACAAAGTCCTGGCTCGTAAAGCCCGTGTAGACCTGACCCGTGGGCTGGCTGGCCTTCTGGACCCGCGCGTGCACCTTGCCCACCGGGATCTCCACCACCTCAAGCTCGTCGCGCCCGAACTCCACGCCCGGCGCATCGCCGATGTACGTTGTGGACGTCCCGCTCCCGGCGTTGGTGATCCACCAGTGCCCGCCCTTGCCCGGCGGACGGATCGTCACGCCCCACGCGTTGGCGAGCCGCTCATCCACGAAGAAGTGCGGCTTGTACTTGGCCTTGGTCGCCACCAGATTGACCTGCACGTACGCGTTGCGCCTGAGCGTGCGCGGCCCCGCGTCGGGCACGTAGAACTGACCCTCGCCGATCTTGGGCTCAAAGGACGGGTAGATCTGCGCATGAGCGCGCGTGGTCAACCCCGCGGCAGCGAGCAGAGCGATAGCCAGAACCTTGGATGAGCGATAGAGCATGGGTTGACTCCGTAAATCGGGAAGAGTCGCGTTGCGCTTGAGCGTGCGCGGCCTCTGACGGGCGGTGGGAGCCATTGGTATCCCGAGCTTGAGCGAGATGGAACCTACGCGCTGCAACCTTCGCGCAGTCTTGATGATTCAGCGAAGGTGCCTGCGCAGGCACGCCGCAATAGCAACCGAAGTGCTGCTCACTTCGTCAAGATTGCGCAAGCTTTGTGTGAATGCGCGCGGCTGCACCCAACACGGTGTCGGTTGCTGTGGCGTAGCGCAAACAACATACTGAGGTCAACGCCCCTACGCCCAACAACCTTCACTAAGCCTTCTCCAATCCTTGACAGAACTTCCGCACCGCGCCGTTAACGTTGACTCGCCTTCCGCTGCGATGTGCCGCGGCGGGCAATGTTCGACCGCTGGACACGACCCGCCCGCCCGACCTTTGGAGGAGCTCTCATGCGCTGTATGACCCCGTGTATCTTGATCGCCCTCGCCGGCCTCACCGCCGCCGCAGTTGCTCAGCCCGCTGTGCCTTACGCTGGTGGCGCGTTCCGCGGCCCCTCGACGCTGCAGGACCCGTTCATGATTCCCTCGGCCAACACCAGCGGTGTGGCCTTCTACTCCATCGCCAGCAACGGCGGTGTCATCAGCCCAACGCTCACTCTGCCCGATGAAACCTTCCCCAACACTGACGGCGTCACCACCCGCCTCGTCGGCATCCCCGACGGCATGGGCGGGTTCTACCTCAACGCCGCCGAGGAGGCCAGCGGCGTCATCACGCTGCTGGTCAACCACGAGGTCGGCTCGGCTGTCGGCCCCACGCAGGTCTGGGGTTCACGCGGGTCGTACGTCTCGGCTTGGAAGGTCCGCAAGAGCGACCTGGGTGTCAACGGCGTCGAGGCCGCCACGCACAACCTGATCCTCTGGTCTCCCAACGGTACCACCGGCGCGCTGACCGGCGGCAGCTTCATCGGCCCCTTCAACGCCGCCAACCCCGCCCCCGCCAACGGCGCCATGGGCCGCTTCTGCTCTGCTGACCTCGCACCCGTCACCGCGTACTTCACGACCATCGCGGGCGTGGACTACGGCACCACCAAGCGCATCTTCCTCAACGGCGAGGAGGTCGGTGCCGCCGGCCGCCCCATGGCCCACATCGTCGAGGACGATCTCTCGATCGAGACCCCGCGCCTGGGCGACTTCTCATGGGAGAACTCTGTTGCCAACCCCTTCTCGCAGCTTAAGACCATCGTCGCTGGCGCCGACGACAGCACCCCCGGCCAGATCTACATCTACATCGGCGACAAGCTGCCCGCCGCCGGCCCCGGCAACACCGTCCAGAAGGCCGGCCTAATCGACGGCAAGCTCTGGGGCTTCAGCATCCCCAACCCCCCCCGCAGCTCCGCCTTCGGCAACCAGGCCCGCGAGGACAACACCAACGCAATCGGTGGCAACGGCATCGGCGGCTCAACCCAAGAGGGCCGCGTCGAGAGCAAGCGCTTCACGATGATCGATGTCGCCGCCGCTCAGAACGACCGCTTCGGCAACCCCCTGGCCGCGATCAACATCGACAACTTCAGCGGCGCCAACCTGCAGTTGCGCTCCGACGCCCTGAGCATCCTGAACATGGCCCGCCCCGAGGACATCGCCTGGGACTCCAAGGACGCCAGCAAGCTCTACATCCTGACCACCAATTCCTTCGGCCAGCCCAGCCGCGTCTGGCAGATGAAGTTCGATGACGTCACCCAGCCCGAGCTCGGCGGCGTGCTAAGCATCTTGGTTGACGGCCAGCGCCTCAGCGGCATCACCTCGAGCGTCACCCGCTTCGAGACCGCCGCCGTCTCTACCCCCGTCGGCCCCCAGGCCGCCACCACGACCATCGAGATGATGGACAACTTCGGCGTGCTCGCCAACGGGCTCATGTACATCCAGGAAGACGTTGGCGGCCAGGCCCGTTACGGCCGCATGTGGCAGTACGACATCTACCGTGACTCCATCAAAGAGATCGGCGTCAGCACCCCCGCGCTGTTCACCAGCGGCCAGCCCGGCTTCCTGACTATCGACGAGGAGACCAGCGGCGCGTTCGACGCCTCTGACACCCTGGGCAAGGGCTGGCTCATGATGTGCATGCAGGCCCACCTGGCCAACCCCAACAACAATCTCGTCGAGGTTGGCCAGCTCTTGGCCCTCTTCGTCCCCGAGGCCAAGCGCCTCTGCGAGGTTGATATCGCCTCCGGAGGCGACCCGACCCGCCCCGACGGCGAGCTGACCGCCGACGACATCCTCGCCTTCATCAACGCCTTCTTCGCCAACAACCTCGCCGTCGCTGACTTCTCAGGACCCACCGAGGCCGGCCGCGCCGACAACGAGCTGACCGCGGACGACATCATCCGCTTCGTCGGCCGCTTCTTCAGCAACTGCAACTGATCTAAACGGCAGCGAGGCCTCGGGCCCCAACGCCGCGTGAAATCACCACAGGGGGTCGGGCCAACGCCCGGCTCCCTTCTTTATGGCCTATCAAATCCGCCTGAGCCAATGTGCAGATGTCGCAGTGCGCCACAGTGCAAACGAGCCAGTGAGCTAATGAGCCAATGAGCCCATTCGCGCATGCGCTTCTATACATCTGTTCAGCCGCCCGATCCCAATTCCCCGCGCCTACCTCGTCTGCTGCGCGCTCAGCAGGGCGTAAGCCGCGACAAGCTGCGGGTTGTTCTCCATCCATCGATCATCAAGGGTCATAAACGATCCGTCCTCGCCCTGCAACGCCGTCAATCGCGCCACCAGCGCCGCGCGCCAATCCACCACCGCGCCGTCACCACCGCTGAACGGCACGCTGCTCATGAGCACCGGCCGGTTGCCGATGCGCGCCGTCCGCAGCACGCTCCAAGCCTTGGCCGCGTCGTCATCGCTGGCCAGCAGCAACTGCCAAACGCCCAACTGCCCACCACCACCAGCGCCCGCACCCACGCCCGCACGCACGTCGTCCAGCCGCACCGCCGCGCTGAGCTTGGCAACGCCCTCGAGCTTCTTGCTCCACACCGCCGCCGTCGCGCCGCTAGCCACCGCCATCACGCTCGACCGCAGCGGCTCGCGCCCGCGCACCGCGAGGTTCGCCAGCCCCGACGCCCGCATTGCCCGTGAGTGCATCACAAGATAATAGTAATACCCGTCGGTTCCGATACCAGGGTTCTCATCGATCGAGTAGTGCTCTTGCATCCAGCCCAGCGCCGCCGTCACGCGCGGATCGTCCTTGATGAGGCCCGCGAACAGGTAGCTCTTAAAGCCCATGTACGTTACGCTGCCGTAGGCACGCAACATAGAAACCACGCTTCCATCGCTGAGGGTTTCGTCGATACTGCCGGCGAACGACTGACCCCTGCCCAGCGTCTCGGCGTTCTCCGCCGTCGCGTAGACGAACCCGCCCTGACGCGTCCCCTTCGCGAACGCCTGATCGTTCACCACCGCCACCGTGCCGCTCGCGTCGGTCACCGCCGCCAGCATCTGGCAGCGCTGCAGGAAAACCAGCGCCCGCTGCACGGCCTCATCATTCGCGGGCACCTCCGCGTCGTAGAACGCCTGCAGCGCAAACGCCGTGTTCGAAAGATCAGGCCGCCCGCGATTCCCGTAACCCCACCCGCCAAAGAACGGATGGTCCTGCGCAACCAGCGCCGGGGCCTCCTTCCCGCCCGCGCCGCCAACGCCCACCGGGTTCGCCGCCCCCCACTGGTTGCTCTTTAGAAACACCACGCCCTTGCGCACGCCCTCGCGGGCCCGATCACTATCAACCCGTGCCAGCGCCGACACGCTAATTGCCGTGTTGTAAGACGGTAGAATCGTGTCGTAGATCCCACCATCGGGCTGTTGGAACGAGAGGATGTACTCCACCGCGCGGGCCACGCTGGGGTCGCTCTGCGTGACCCCCGGCTCCATCAACATCCCGCTCACCACCAGCGCCGTGATCGCCGGTAGGTTTGGCTGGCCCGGCTTCTCCGGCACGCTCCAGCCCCCCCCGGCGTGCTGCTGCGCACGCAGAAAGCCGATCGCGCGAGCCGTCAGCCGATCCCGCGCCGCAACGTCCATCGGCGCACTCTTCGGCGCACTCTTCGCTTCCGCTGCCGCCACCGCCAGCGCGCCAGCCGGGACCACGCCCGACCCAAGCTCTACAGGCCCGCCAGGCCCACCAGACCCACCAGGCGCACCAGGACCGCCGTTGGCACGCGCCACACGCGCAAGCTCCGCCGACGCAAGCCCGACGAGCAGTGCAAGAATCAAGACGCTAGCGGTGCGTGTGGTCATGCCCAGAACATAGCACGCTCAAGCCCACGCAGAGCCCGCACACTCACCCCAGCTTCTTCAGCAGCCCGCCCTCGCGCGCGGCGTCAAAGCTGCCCGCTGTTTGTCTCGCTCGTAGCGACAAGATCCACCGGCCAGCTCACCCCAGCACGCGGTCGAGCTCGGGCTTGGTCGTCAAGCCCTTGGCGATCTTCTCGGCCCCGTCGTCCATCATCGTGCGGAAGCCCGCGACCCGCGCCGCCTGGAACAGCCGCACGCTGTCGGCGCGCGTCGCCGTCAGTTGCCGAAGCTCGTCGTTCATACGCATGATCTCAAACACGCCCACGCGCCCGTAGAAGCCCGTGCCCAAACACCGCTCGCACCGCACCGCGCCTGCGGGCCAGTGCGCCGGGTTGTCAAGCCCGCGCCCAAGCACCCCGCCGGGCATGCTCTGACCCTTGACCCCCGCCAAATACCCCGGCCCGTGGCAGTCAGGGCACACGCGCCGCACCAGCCGCTGCGCAATCACCGCCAGCAGCGTGCTGGTCAGCAAGTACGGCTCGATGCCGATATCAAGCATGCGCGCAATTGCGCTAGGCGCATCGTTGGTGTGCAGCGTCGCCAGCACCAGATGGCCCGTCAGGCTTGCCTGCACCGCGAGCTGCGCCGTCTCCGCATCGCGGATCTCACCCACCAGGATCACGTCGGGGTCCTGACGCAACAAACTACGCAGCCCCGTCGCAAACGTCACCCCGCGCTTCACGTTCACCTGCGTCTGGCTGATGCCCTCGAGGTGATACTCCACCGGGTCCTCGATGGTCATCACGTTCCGGCTCGCCCGGTCAACCCGCCCCAGCGCGCCGTAGAGCGTCGTGGTCTTGCCAGAGCCCGTCGGGCCAGTCACCAGTAAAATCCCCGTCGGGCGCCCGATCAGCTCGGCCAAAGACTCCTGCATCGGCCCCGCCATGCCCACCTGGTCAAGGCTCAGCTTCGTCTGGCTCTGGTCAAGCAGACGCAGCACCAGCCGCTCGCCGTACACCGTCGGCACGCACGAGAACCGGATGTCAATCTTGCGGTTGCCCACCCGCACCGACGTGTGCCCGTCCTGCGGGCTGTGCCGGTTCGCGATGTCCAGCTCCGTCATCACCTTCAACCGGCTCGAGATCGCCGGCGCCAGCGCCAGCGGCGGGCTGAACGCGTCCACCAGCATCCCGTCGATCCGGAACCGGATCACCAGCTTGTTCTCCATCGGGTGCACGTGCACGTCACTGGCACGCCGACGAAGCGCCTCGAACAAGATCATGTTCACCAGCCTGATCACCGGCGTCTGACGCGCAAGCTGCAAAAGGTCCGTTGACTCCTTGATCGAGCCCACCGCCGTCTGCAACGCGCGGTCGTCCAGCGGCAGCTCCTCGACGATCTCCGTCACAAGGTCCTGCCGCTGCTCAAACCCGCGGTTGATCAGATTCGTCACGCTGCCGCGCGGGGTCAGCACCAGCCGCACCGGCATGCCCAGCGTCTGCTCGAGCATGCTGAACGCCGCGGGCTGCAACGGCTGGCTCGTCGCCACGTGCATCACCTGCCCGTCAGACGCCAGCCCCGCGTACAGATGCCGCCGCGCCGCCGATGGCGTCACAAGCTCATAAAACCGCGACGACGATTCGCTCAGCCGCGGCTCGCTCTCAAACCGCAGACCCGTTCGCTCCGCCAGCCGCGCCAGCCCCTGGTGCTCATCGATCGCCAGCAGACTCAGCAGCGTGTCCCATGGTTCGGCGTCGCTGCCCGGCAAATCAGGAAAGCTCTTAAGCTGCTCGGCCCGCGGCGACAGCACGCCCAGCGTTTGCGCCACCCGCGCCCATCGACGCTGCTGCCCGGCCGCCGCTGAACTCACCAGCGCGCCACCCTGGCCACTACCACCGCCCGACTGCGCGGCACCCATCACGCCCCCCAGCGCGCCCCCGTTGCCAGAGGACCGAGAAGAACCCGAGTTCAGTGGAGCTTTCGCCAAAGGTGTCACTCACTCACGCATTCATTCATCGACTCGTGTACCCGCCCCATCGTTCACTCGCCACGCGACGGCCCACGCGTCAGCTCCGTCGGCCGAGGCTCGCCCCGCCCAGCCTGCCCCGGCACAGCCGGAAACTTCAGCTTCGGCACCGGTACAAGATCCGGAGTTGCTCCACTGCCCGGACGGTCGCGCTCCGGCGGACGACCAGGCGCATTTGAGTTCGTCGGGTCCACCGGCACCGGCGCAGGGGCCAGTGGCGGCGCAGCAGGAGCTACCGGCACAGGAGCCACCGGCACAGGCGCAGCCGGCGCGGGCGACGCGCCACGCCTGCCCGGAGGCAAGATCTCGATCGCCTCAGGAATCACCGCCGGAAGGTCAGCATTGATCTTCACACCCGCCGCAGGACCCCGGCTAAACAACCTCAGGTCGTTGCCCACCGGGTCGCGCATCACCCGCGGCGTGATGAACACATACACCGTCTGGCGACGCTTCGTGTCCGTCGTCCGCTTGAAAAGCTCGCCCACCAGCGGAATATCACCCAGCAGCGGCACCTTGAAGATCACCTTGCGAGAGTCGTCCAGCGTCAGACCGCCCACCACGATCGTGCTGTCGCTCGGGATCGTCGCCGACTTGCTCGACACCCTGTTCTCGCTCCGCGGCGGCGGGATCCCGTTCGCGCTCGTCCCGTCAAAGCTCGAAAGCTCGATCTCGTACTCAAGGCTCAGCAGGTCGCCGCTCGAAATCCGCGGCCTGACCTTCAGCCGCGGGCCCGCGTCCTGATACCCACCAAAGCTCGTCTGGAACTGCGGGTTCGTGCCCCCGCCAACCGACGTCTGCGTCGTCGTCGCCTCCTGCCGAATGCTGGAGATCTCCGCCTCTTCGTTGTCGTCCACCAGCAGCTGCGGGTTCGCCACAATCCGTGTGTCGGTCGTCCGCGCGAACAGGTCGATCACCAGCGGCACCATGTTCGACTTGATGATCGCGAAGTTCAAGCCCTGCGCCGTGCCCACCGTCGGCCGCCCCAGAATCCCGCCCGTCCCCGCCGTCGCCGCGAGCGTGCCCTCGAAGATCGTCCGCAGCGCCCCGCCGGTCCCCTCGGCGTTGATCAGCTGGCTCTCGATCCCAAGCCGGAAGTCCTCGTCGTCGTTGATCACCACGATCTTCGCGTCGATGTACACCTGCGAGCGCCGCTGGTCCAGCCGCTCAATCAGCCGTTGAAACTGCGGCTGCAAGCGCTGCGGGGCCTTGACAATCACCTGGTTGTTGCCCTTGTCCGCCAGCACAAAGACCTGGTCAGACGCCACGATCTCGCCGATCCCCGAGCCCCCGGTGTCCACCGCCGCGATGATCCCCTCGGGCGTCAGCACGGGCTGGAAGTTGTTGCGACGCTGATTGCCACCCTGCCCGCCGCCCTGCCCAGGCACCAGCGGGCTCTCGCCCGCGGGCACCGTGTTGGTGATCATCCCGCGGATCACCTCCGCGGTCTTCTCGCTGTCGGCAAACCGCAGCTTGTAGAACTCGTACACGACCCGCTCGGACTGGATCGGCTCCCTGAACTCATCCACCAACTGCTTGACCCGCGCATGCTGCTGCTCAGTCCCGTAGTACATAAACCCGCGCTGCTCAGGATCAAGCACGAACACCGGCCCGGCCGCGTCGCCGCCGCCCTGCTGCCGCGCGGGGTTGAACGCCTGCTGCCCCTGCGCGTCAAACTGCCCCGGAAAGGCCTGCCCCCCGCCCCCACCCCGCATCGACTGCAGCGTCGTCACGTCACCAAGGCCCTGCCGCCGCGCCTGCTCCGCCAGCGGGATCGCCGCTGGCCCCACCGGGTACCAACGCGGGATCAAGCTGTTGGGCACATCAACCACCGCCAGCAGGCGCGTGATCAGCGTGACCTCCTCGGGCCGCCCACGCAGGATCAGCGCGTTGGAGTTGGCCTCGGGCACTAGCCGCTCAGCCAAGTTCGACATGCTCCCGCCCGCACCGCCCTGCCCCTGCTGCATGAACTGCTGCGGGTTGTTGGGGTCCTGCACGCCCGGCACCACGCTGCGCTGCACCTTGCCCAGCAGCTCAAGAATCCGCGCCTTGGCCGTCAACGCCGAGATCTGCTTGATCTCAAACCGCGTGAACTGCAGGTCGATCTGCTCCTTGCTGATCCGCTCAATCAGTGACCGCACCATCGCGATCCGCCGCGGCGTGTCGTTGATCACAATCACGCCCATGTCGTCCAGGTACGCCACGTTCACACCGCCCGCGGGCGCCGGCTGCCCGGGCATCCCGCCGCCACTGCTCCGCAGCGCCGTCTGCAACACCGTGCTCAGCGAGCTCGGACGGATCCCCTTGGTCGCCAAAATCTGCGTCGTGCTCAGCGGATCATCACCCACCCGGCTGCTCGCCAAATCCGTGATCGGCTTGATCACCCACACAAACTCCGCTTCTTTGGTCAGGTACTGTCCGTTCCGCTCCAGCAGGTAGCTCAAGAACTCCAGCAGACGACCCTCGGGCACATCCACCGGCGTCAGCAGCCAAACCTTCTTGTCTGCCAGCGCCACATCGCTGGCGATGATCTGGATCTTGCTCTTGCTGGCCACAAAGTCAATCAGCAGCTTCACATCCACCGGCTCGCTGTAAGGGCCGATACGCACGTGCCCCGCAGGCACCGGGCCCGGCTCATCACCAGCAATCCCATTAGCGCCAGCACCAGGACCCGTCACATCCGCCGGGGGCACGCCCGGCTCTGCGGCACCCGCCGGCTGCGCTTCACCCGCTGGCTGCGCTTCACCCGCCGACTGCATCTGGCCAGGCTGCTCCTGCATCGCGCCGGGCGCAAGCGCCTTCTCGTTGCCCGGCTCCGCCAGCGCCAGCGCCGCGCACGAGCCCGCAACGCCCATCAGCACCATCACCGCCGCGATCAATCGTCCCGCCGTAGGTACGCGCTTCATGACATGATTCTCCGCGAACCGCCGCCAACTACCACGCCAAACCATCTCGCCCACGCCCCCAGCACCTCTCCATCGGCCCGCGCACGCCGCCGCCAGCACGCGCTGGGCGGAGGATATACCGACACCACCGCCCCAGGTCGCATCTACGCTCACGCCATGCGTGTCGTCAGCCTCCTGCCCTCTGCCACCGAGATCCTTTTCGAGCTCCGCGCCGGGCACCTGCTCGTCGGCCGCTCGCACGAGTGCGACTGGCCCCCGCAGGCCGCCGCCGTGCCCGTCGTCACAAGCACCGCGCTAGACCACGCCGCCAGCCCGCTCGAGATCGACCGCGCCGTCCGCCGCGCCATGGCCGACCACCAGCCCCTCTATCACCTTGACCACGCCCGCCTCGCCGCCCTCGCCCCAGACCTGGTGCTGACCCAAGACCTCTGCCACGTCTGCTCGCTTGACCTCGCTGGCGTGACCGCCGCGTGCAACCAGCTCGAGCACGTCCCGCGCGTGGCCTCACTCAACCCCACCACGCTCGAAGGGATGCTCGACGACGTCCTGACCCTTGCCGACGCCGTGGGCCTTTCCGCCGCGGGCGTCGAGGCCGTCACGCGCCTTCGCGGGCGCATGTATCAAGCGCAGGAGTACGTCAACCAGTTCACCAGCGTCGCAAGCTGCGTGGTGCTTGAGTGGACCGACCCGCTGTTCGTCGCCGGGCACTGGACGCCGCAGATCGTCGAGCGCGCAGGCGCCTGGCACCCGCTCAACCCGACCGTACCGGTCGCCAACGCCGGCGCCGCCGCCGGGCCCATCGGCCTCACCCAGCGCACCGCCGGCAAGAGCGTAACCGTCCCCGCCGCCGTCTTCGCCGCCAGCCGACCAGAGGTCATCGTCATCGCCCCCTGCGGCCGCACACTCGCCCAAGCCCGCGAAGACGCCCGCGCGCTGACCCGCCAACCCTGGTGGCCCACGCTCCCCGCCGTCCAAAGCAACCGCGTCGCCATCGTCGACGGCAACCAGTACTTCAGCCGCCCAGGGCCCCGCCTTGTTGACGCCCTCGAATGGCTCGCCGCGTACATCAACCACCGCCCCGACGCCATGCCTCCCAACTTCGCCTGGCAACCACTCGACTAACCCAGCACCATCGCTCCCTCTTCCATCTCTCTCGCGTCCCTCTCTCCCTCAAACCCTGTCTCCTCTTACTTCACCGGATACTCAAACACGCCACGCCCACTCTTATCACCAAGCCGCCCCGCGATCACCAGCTGCTTTAGCAGCGGGCACGCCCGGTACCGGTCGTTGTTGAGCCCCTCCGCCAGCACATTCATAATGTGCACGCACGTGTCCAGCCCGATGAAGTCCGCCAGCCGCAGCGGGCCCATCGGAAAGTTGCACCCCAGCTTCATGATCCCGTCGATCGCCTCAGGCTCCGCAACCCCCTCCATCCACGCGTAAAACGCCTCGTTGATCATCGGCATAAGCACACGGTTGCTGATGAACCCCGCGCGGTCGTTCGCCCGCAGCGGCGTCTTGCCCATCGCCGTCGCCAGCGCCATCGTCCGCTCGACCACCCCCGCGCTGGTCTGCAGCCCCGGGATCACCTCCACCAACTGCATCAGCGGCACCGGGTTGAAAAAGTGCATCCCCACCACCCGCCCCGCCGTCTTGCCCGCCGCCGTCGCCAGCTCAGTGATGCTGATGCTGCTCGTGTTCGTCGCCAGCACCACACCCTCGTCCGGATACATCGCCGCCAGCTTGCCCAGCAAATCCTTCTTGACCTTCACATCCTCGACCACCGCCTCAACCACCCAGTCACACCCCGCCAGGTTCTCAAGCTTGTCAACAAAGCCGATGCGCCCCACGGCCGCGTCCGCCGCATCCTTGCTGATCTTGCCCTTCTCCACCAGCTTGCCCAGGCTCTTGGCGTGCACGCCCTTGCACCGCTCAATCGACCCCGGGAACGAGTCAAACACCTTTACGCTCAGCCCCGCCATCGCCGCCACCTGGGCGATCCCGCCACCCATCTGGCCAGCACCAAGAACACCGAGCGTTTTGACGTTGTGAGACATGCGTTGGGCTCCTCTTAAGGGTTTCGACGCCAGCATACGCGTTGCTCTCGCCCCGCCCCGCCAGCCCCGTCACACCAGCTCCGCACCCCACTCACACCGTCGCCGGCCACCAAAGACGCGTCAAACACACCCAACTTTGGCTGGACTTTGCCTCCGTTTGTAGTAAGCTCAAGGCTTACCGCATCAAGCTTTTGCCGACAAACCGGCTTCTTTCCCTCAAACTTGTGCTACTCAGTCTAAAGAGCCTGCTGTCAGCCAACGAACATGGTCCCACCAGAGCCGAACCACTCCCAGCCCGCAATCCACCAGGCCGCAATCCCCCAGCCCACAACTGACCTTGGAGCGACGCATGACCGCCACCACACTCGCCGGCACACTCGCGATCAAACTCACACGCATCACTATCGCCCCGCTCGTTGCGCTGCTCGCGCTGGCCGTCGCCGCCACCTGCGCCCACGCGCAGACCTACACCAACAACCAGCCCATCGACATGACCCAGAACTCAGGCCTGGGCGTCCCCTATCCCAGCACCATCGGCGTCACCGGCGGGCCCACCTTTATCACCGCCGTCAGGGTCCAGTTCCGCATGATCAACGGCGACATCGCCGGGCCCAGCCTCCTGCTCGTCGCGCCCACCGGCCAACGCGTCGTCCTCTGGAACGTCCCCTCCACCGGCGGCGGCAGCGGCGGCGGCTTTGACTTCACCGTCAACCTCTACGACGGCGGACCCACGCCCCCACAGCAAGAGCCAAACGCGCCCCCGTCCTCCATCTCCCTGGGGCTCTTTGACGGCACCTACGCCTTCTCACCCACCAACCTCCGCAACGACTTTCCCTGGCCAACACTCTTACCCAACCCAACCCCCAGCAACTTCCTCTCCTCACTGAGCGGCAGCAATGCCAACGGCACCTGGAGCCTCCACGCCATCAACGCCAACTGGGCCGGAAGCCCCAGCCTCAACCAGCTCCGCGGCACCATCCCAAGCTGGAGCATCTCCTTCAACGAAACGCTCCCTGTCTGGCAGGCACCGCCCGTCAGCCGGCGCTTCAGCTACCAGGGCCGCCTCACCGGCCCCGGCGGCGCGCCCGTCAACGTCAACTCAGACGTCCGCATCGCCCTCTGGAAGAACGAGACCGCCACCGACACCGGCGCCCTCGCGCTCGCGCAACAGGTCTTTAACGGCCTGCAGGTCCGTGACGGGCTCGTCAACCTGACCCTCTGGGCACCCGCCGCCGCCTTCAACAACGCCGAGCTCTTTGCCGAGGTTGAGGTCCGCTCACCCGCTGGCATCGGCGCTTTCACCAAGCTCACCCCGCGCCAGCGAATCACTGCCGCACCAAGCGCGCAGTACGCCGTCAAGGCCGGGCTCGCCGACAACGCCACCAACGCCATCAACGCCGTGACCGCCACTTCAGTCCCCTGGAACGGCGTCACCAGCGTCCCCGACAACGTCGCAAACCCCTTCTCACCCTGGTTTGCCGCTCCCAACGGCATCGCCTACTCAGGCCGCGTCGGCATCAACACCTCCACGCCCGCCGCGCCCCTCCACGTCCGCGGCGCCTTCGGCTCGCTCATCTCACCCAACGTCAGCTCATCACTCGTCCTTGACAGCCTCAACGGCAGCTACCTCAGCTTCATCTCCGCCAACAACGAGAACGGCATCCTCTTCGGCGGCCGCACCAACAGCGCCGAAGACGCCGGAATCATCTACAACAACAACGCCCTCGGCGGATTCCAGTTCCGCACCGGCGGCAACGTCACTCGACTCACCATCACCAACACCGGCAGCGTTGGCATCGGTACCACCAGCCCCGACCAGACCCTCAGCGTCAACGGCAACGCCTCAAAGTCTGGAGGCGGCTCGTGGGCCAGCTTCTCCGATCAACGCCTCAAGGACGACATCAACCCGCTCGCCGGCACGCTCGACCGACTGTTGACCCTCCACGGCGTCAGCTTCCACTACAAAGACCCCGCCGCCATCAACGAGCTCACAGGCACCCAGATCGGCCTGCTCGCACAAGAGGTCGAACGCGTCTTCCCGCAGTGGGTGCAGACCGCCGGCAACGGCTACAAGCAAGTCACCTACCGAGGCTGGGAAGCCCTCACCATCGAGGCCCTCCGCGACCTGCGGGCCGAGAAGGACAGGCAGATCGATACGCTAAAGTCCGACGCGGCCAATCGCGATGCCGAGTCGATCATCAAGCAGCGCGAGATCGATCAACTCAAGGCGCGCCTCGCGGCGATCGAGGCCGCGCTCTCGAAGTTGACCAATACCAAGTAACCCACCCAGACCGTCCGTCTCACCCCACCAGTTCCGCGCACCCCACAACAGTTCCCAGATTCTTAACAGGAGATCCTTCATGCGTTCGTTGACCTCGCTTCCCGCACTGGCCATCGCCGCGCTCGGCACCGTCCTGCTGATGCTGACCCCCGCGGCCCAAGCGCAGACGTACAGCAACGCCGCGGCCATCAACATGCCGACATCAACCGGTGACGGGCGCGCCACGCTTTATCC
>JAJOLK010000037.1 GCA_021173225.1 Phycisphaerales bacterium PN19_bin_20
CGATGGTTGCCAATGACGATGACGCCAATCTTTCCGCCGACCAACGCCGCCGCGAGGTGATCGCCATCTTGGCGGTTGGCGCGATGCGATGGCACCGGCGTGCCAAGGCGACGGGCCTCGCCGTTGGATTGGCGGAGGCGACCATCACTCCTCCGTCGCCCAAGCATCAAGAAGAAGCGGACATTGAACTTGAAATGGGCGAGCAAGCTGGCATCAGTGTGTCTGACCGTACCGCGCGTTAGCGGTGCGGGCATATGGAGACCTGCCCATGACGACAACCGTTTCGAAGGACCTCGCGGCGCTGGAAAAGATGTCGATCGGCGACTTGCACGATCGATACGTCGAACTCTTTGGCGAGCAGATACAGAGCCGCCATCGCGTTTACCTGGTCCGCCGCATCGCGTGGCGCATCCAGGCCAATGCGGAGGGCGGCCTTTCAGAGCGTGCCCGCGCACGTGCCGCCCAGCTCGCCAACCCGACGGACGTGCGGCGAACTCCGCCCAAGTGGGCCTCGCTCGGCGAGCCCCCCAAGGACGCCAAGAAGGTCCCTCTGGCCGCGACGGCGGACCCTCGTCTGCCGCCCACGGGCACCGCGATCGTCCGGGACTACAGAGGCCGAACCGTTCGTGCCGTGGTTCTGGCGGACGGCTTTGAGTATGAGGGCGAGCGATATCGCTCCCTGTCGGCGATCGCCAAGGTCGTGACCGGAACGCACATCAACGGATACCGGTTCTTCAACCTGGAGGCACGCCGATGAGCCGGAACTCGCAGAACGGAAAGCACGCGGCACCACCAACGTCGCAGTGCCGCTGCGCGATCTACACCCGCAAGTCGAGCGAGGAAGGGCTCAAGCAGGAGTTCAACTCCCTCGACGCGCAACGCGAAGCGGCGGAGGCGTACGTCGCCAGCCAGAAGAACGAGGGATGGTCGGCGCTCCCCGATCGGTACGACGATGGCGGATTCTCCGGCGGCAACGTCGATCGCCCCGGCCTCAAGAGCCTGATGGCCGACATTGAGGCGGGGAAGATCGACTGCGTGGTGGTCTACAAGGTGGACCGTCTTTCCCGGTCGCTCATGGACTTCGCTCGGCTCATGGAGGTCTTTGATCGCCACAAGGTCTCGTTCGTCTCGGTAACCCAGCACTTCAATACAACCCACTCGATGGGCCGGCTCACGCTCAACATCCTCCTGTCGTTCGCGCAGTTCGAGCGTGAGATTATCGGCGAACGCATCCGGGACAAGATCGCGGCGGCGAAGAAACGCGGCAAATGGGGGGGCGGCCCGCCACCGTTCGGCTACGACGTTGACCGCTCCAACGGGAGCCCGCGACTCGTGGTCAATCCGGCGGAGGCGTCGCGTGTGCGGCACATCTTCGAGCGCTACCTCGAACTCGGGTCGCTGCTGGAGGTCGGCGTAGACCTCTCCAAACGCGGATGGACGACCAAGACCTGGCGAACCAAGGCAGGGGTGGTGCGCGGCGGCGTGGAATGGGATCGGCATTCTGTCTATTGCACGTTGAAGAACCCGATCTACATGGGGAAGGTCGTCCACAAGGGCGAAACGTACCAAGGGCAACACGAGGCTATCGTCGAGGAGGAAACGTTCCGCCGTGTGCACGTGCTGATGCAAAAGAACTCTCGCGCGCGAGGCAACGAGCAGAGGAACCAGTTCGGGGCGCTGCTCCGCAAGCTGCTGTACTGCAAGGGGTGCGGCAGCGCGATGGTCCACACGTTCACCCGGCGCGGCAACAAGGCGTATCGGTACTACGTTTGTTGCAACGCCATCAAGAAGGGTCGCGCTCGCTGCCAGACTGGGTCGCTGCCCGCTCTTGAAATCGAGAAAGCGGTCGTCGAACAGATCCGATGCGTGGGCCAGGACCGGAGTGTTCTCGCGGAGACGCTCTCCGCGTCGCGGGCTCAAGCGGATGCGGCCATCGAGCAACTGGAGGCGGAGCTCCGAATCGTCAACCGCGGCCTCGGGCGCAACCACGCCGAGATTCGCCGCCTGGCGACCACGGAGCCAGCGTCCTCCGCGTCCGCGGGCCGGATCTCTGACCTCAATGACCAGATCCGCGAGGCCGATCGGCGGGCCAGCGAGATCACGACGACCGTTGACCGCCACCGTGCGGAGGTGCTCTCGCCCGCAGACCTTCAGGCGGCGTTCGCCGACTTCGACAACGTCTGGACCGCGCTAGCGCCACGAGAGCAGGTCAAGATGCTCCAACTGCTGATTAACAAGGTCGTCTTCGACGCCCTCGAAAGCAGCATCGAGGTGTCGTTCTACCCGTCGGGGGTGAAGGCGCTCGCTGGCGGAGCGGCAGACGGATCGGAGGCGACGACATGATTACGGTCAAGACAAAGGTCTACTTCAACCGTGCGGCCCACGGGCGCAAGACGATCGATACCAAGCCCGCCGCGAGAATGGCCGTAGACCCCGGCCGCGTGCCGCGAATCTCGCGCCTGATGGCACTGGCGATCCACTTCGACGGGATGATCCGCGCTGGCAAGGTCGCCAACATCTCCGAAATCGCCCGCCTGACTCATGTCACCCAGCCGCGGATCACGCAGCTGATGAATCTCTGCCACCTCGCACCGGACATTCAGGAGGAGATCCTGTTCCTGCCCTTGATGATGAGAGGGCGAGATCCGATCCATGAGCACATGCTGCGGGGCGTGGCCTGCGTGATGGACTGGTCGGAACAGCGGCGTCGTTGGGGATCACTACCGGGCCGCTGAGACCCTACTTCTTCTTGTTGTCGTAGCGCCCGGTATCGCCGTTCCCCTTCTTGGGCATGACTTCAACCGACGAACCCCTGGGGCTCGCCTTCGCCTGCTCGACAGACTTCAGGCGGCCCGTATCATTGTCCCGACCGATCTTGAATCCCTTTGACTTCGACATGGCGTTTACTCCATTTTGACTCGGGTTGACGGATTTACGCTGATCCGCTGGCTTTGACCCGCTGGTTATGTTACCCTGTCCACGTTCACTGAACATGGACGGAGTACAAAATGGCCAAGCGGACCCCGAAGAAGCCGAAAGACGAAGCCCCGCAGAACGGCACGTCACAGCTCATGAAGGAGCTGTGGCAGTCGGCCGTCACGCTTCGCGGCTCCATCGAGCCCGCGGACTATAAGCGGTACGTCCTGCCCATCATCTTTCTCCGATTCCTGTCGCTGCGCTACGAGCGCCGGCGCGAAGAACTGGAGCGGCTGCTCGGTGACCCCAAGAGCGAGTACCACACCAAGGACGCCAAGGCCCGCGCACGCATCCTGGCCGACGCCGACGAGTACCGCGCCGCAGGTGCTTTCATCGTCCCCGAGAAGGCCCGCTGGTCGTTCATCCTTCAGCACGCCCAGGCGGACACCATCAAGAGCATCCTTGATGACGCGCTCGAACTGCTGGAGAAGACCTATCCAGACAAACTGCGCGGCCTGCTCCCACGCATCTACGCGGGCTCGAACCTCGACCGTGAGGGCGTCACCGGCCTGATCAACCTCTTCTCGAAGGACATCTTCACACAAGATCACGGCGGCGAAGACCTCGTGGGCCGCGTGTACGAGTACTTCATCGGCGAGTTCGCCAACAGCGAAGGAAAGCGCGGCGGCGAGTACTTCACGCCCGTCTCCATCGTCCGCACGCTCGTCGCCATGCTCGAGCCCACCGAAGGCGTCGTGTACGACCCGTGCTGCGGCGCGGGCGGCATGTTCGTGCAATCGGACGTGTTCACCAAGCACTCGGGCCGCCTGTCGTTCATTGGCCAGGAGAGCAAGGACTTCACGTATCGCCTGTGCCGGATGAACCTCTTCATTCACGGCGTCGACGGCAACATCCAACTCGGCAGCTCGTACTTCAACGACCTGCACGCCGACACCAAGGCCGATTACGTCATCGCCAATCCGCCCTTCAACGACGGTGCGAAGGGCGAGGACGGATGGGGCGCGAACCGCATCACCAGCAAAGACCCCCGGCTCGACTTTGCCAAGCGTGCGAGCGGAAACGGCGCGGCGAACAATGGCCACGCGGCGGGCCAGCCCATGCCGCTCTCGCCCCGCAACGCCAACACCATGTGGATGATGCACTTCCTGCATCACCTTCGCGATCCGGACGGCAAGAAATACGCCGGCGGCACCGCCGGGTTCGTCATGGCCACCGGCGAACTCTCCAACAGCGAGATCCACCGGCTCGAAGTCCGTAAAGCCCTTATCGAGCACGGCTACGTGGACTGCATCGTGCAGCTCACCGGCCAACTCTTCGCCAATACGCAGATCCCGTGCTGCCTGTGGTTCCTCTCGAAGAACCGAGCGGGCGGCCCCCCCTCCCAGAACGGCTTCCGCGCCCGCAAGAACGAGATCCTCTTCATCGACGGCCGCAAGCTCGGCGTGCTGATCCCCGGCTCGCGGAAGCAGAAGCAACTCTCGCCCGAAGAGGTCGAGAAGATCGCCGCCGTCTACCGCGAGTTCAAGCGCAAGGGCACGCCCGCCGAAGTTGCGGGGTTCTGCAAGGCCGCCACGCTCGATGAGATCCGCGAGCACAACTACGCCCTGACGCCGGGCCGCTACGTCGGCGCGGCCGAGAGCGACGATCCCGATGAGCCCTTCGAGGACCGCTTCCCGCACCTGTGCGCGACGCTGGATGAGCAGTTCAAGCAGTCGGCGCTCTTGGAGAAGCAGATCCGGGCCTCGCTGGCCGAGGTGGCGGCGGCGATGGGCGAGCCCGCTGTCGCGGCGGCGAGCAACGGGAGGGCCAAGTAAATGTCCAGCAACCTTCCCGCCCCCCAAGAGCCCGTCCCCGGCCTCGTGCTCTACCAGTCCCCCGATGGCACCACGCGCTTCCAGGTCCGGCTCGACCAGGAAACCCTCTGGCTTACGCAGCGGCAACTGGCCGACCTGTTCCAGAAGGACGTGCGGACGGTCAACGAGCACATCCAGAACGTCTTTTCTGAGGCGGAGCTTCCCCCCGAGGCAACTATCCGGAAATTCCGGATAGTTCAAACCGAGGGCGGACGCCCCGTCGAACGCATCGTGGACCACTATTCGCTGGATGTGGTCATCGCCGTCGGCTACCGCGTCCGGTCCACCCGCGGCACGCAGTTCCGCCAGTGGGCCACGGCCACGCTCCGCGAGTATCTGGTCAAGGGCTTCGCTCTTGATGACCAGCGGCTCAAGCAGGGCAAGAACTTCGGGAACGACTATTTCGATGAGCTGCTCGAACGCATCCGGGCCATCCGGGCCAGCGAGCGGCGGTTCTACCAGAAGATCACCGACATCTACGCCCTCAGCATCGACTACATCGCCGATGCCCCGCTCACGCAGGAGTTCTACGCGACGGTGCAGAACAAGCTGCACTGGGCCATCCACGGGCACACCGCCGCGGAGATCATCGCCCAGCGTGCCGACGCCCGCAAGCCCAACATGGGGCTGACGACGTGGAAGAACGCTCCCGGAGGGGCGATCCGCAAGGCCGATGTGGGCATCGCCAAGAACTACCTCGCGAAGGAAGAAATTGAGGTGCTGGACCGCGTGGTCTCAATGTACCTCGATTACGCCGAGGATCAAGCCAAGGGCAAGCGGCCCATGCACATGGCCGATTGGGTCAAAAAGCTTGATGCGTTCCTTCAGTTCACCGAGCGGAACATCCTCACACACGCGGGCAAGGTCTCCAAGGAGATGGGTCAGACCCACGCCGAGCGCGAGTTCGAAAAGTTCGAGGCGGCCCGGCGTCTGCACGAGGCGACCGAACCGACCAGCGACTTTGACAAGGCGGTGGAAGAGGTCAAGCGGTTGGAAAAGGACAAGGCCGCACCGCCCCCTGCGCCGGGACAACCCAAGAAGAAGCCCGGCACCAAGAAGGGCGGCAAGTCGTGATGCACGAGCACGCAGTCCAAGCCCCTTCCCACGCCCCTTGCCCGAGCGGGGCCGGTGTCGTTGCCCTCGGGCGTGGCGTGCGGGCCGCCGGCGCGCTGCCCCGCCACCTGACAAGTCAGTCGGCAGCCGCGACCGATGACCTGTCGCATCGTCCCGACGAGTTGGCGGGCCTGACAGGTCACTTGGCGGGCCGTCCGGGTGGGCTGGCGGACGCGACGGATGGCCTGTCACGTCGTCCGGGTGAGCCGGACGGTCGTCCGAGCGGCTTGGCGGGTCGTCCGACTGGTCCGCAAGGTCGCGGGGACGGTGCGCGGAGCCCCGGCGCGCATGCCCCGGCCCGCGCGGTCTTCGTCCCGGAGGGACGACGGGGTGCCCCCCCACGCCACGGGTGGAGCATCGCCCGCGCCGTTTTCGTCCCGGAGGGACGATGGGGTGTAGCCACGGGTGAAGCCTGCGCTTCGCGGGCGGAACCCGTGGACAGGGTGCGCGTGAATCTCGCCTGCCCCGGCGGGGCAGAGGAATGGATCGGCGCGAGGCTCGGGCATCGAAGCGCACACGAGGATTTCATCCGCCCCTACCGGGGCGAGATCGACCGAGACGACGCTTTCCACGGGTTGCGCATCGCGCAAAGCAGCGATGCTTCACCCGTGGCGACAGCCCTTGAAGAACCCGGGGTCGAGCGCAACACCCACGCCCGCGCGGGCGGTGTTCATGCCTTCAGCGGTGAGGTGCCGGAGCGGCGACACGCCCACAGGCCCCTTGGGCGGCAGCACGCGCACCCACCACACGAAGCGGAGGTGCGATGTGACGAATGACGAATGGACCAACACGTCGCTTGGCGATGTTGTGAAGTTGCTCACGGGCTTTCCTTTCAAAAGCTCGCAGTTCTCCGACGACCCAACGAACTCGCGGCTCCTACGTGGAGACAATGTCGTGCAGGGCGCGTTCCGCTGGGACGGCGCGAAGTACTGGCCATTGGACCAAATGGACGGACTGGCGACGTACTCGCTCCGCGCGGGCGATGTCATTCTGGCGATGGATCGACCGTGGATTGAGGCGGGGTTGAAGCGGGCGATGGTACGCGACGATGATCTTCCGGCGCTACTCGTACAACGCGTGTCGTGCTTGCGCACCGCTGACCGAAAGGTGCTCGATCAGGCATTCCTGCGATACGTCATTGAAGATCCCACGTTCACCGAGTACATCCTCGCGGTCCAGACCGGGACATCGGTTCCGCACATCAGCGGCGCGCAGATCAAGGGCTACGACTTTGCTCTTCCCCCTCTCCCCGAGCAGCGGGCCATTGCGCGGGTGCTGGGGGGGCTGGACGACAAGATCGAGCTCAATCGGCGGATGAACCGGACGCTGGAGGACCTGGCGCGAGGGCTGTTCCGGTCGTGGTTCGTGGACTTTGACCCCGTCGTCAAGGGCGCGAGCGCCACAGCGCCCGCCGCGCCGAACCCGCGAGTGGCTTCGCCGGGGGGCGGCTTGCCCATCGCGCAGCCGCTGTGGCCCAAACGCCTCATCGATTCCCCCCTCGGCCCGATCCCCGAGGGGTGGAG
>JAJOLK010000038.1 GCA_021173225.1 Phycisphaerales bacterium PN19_bin_20
GGGGGCGTGTACTCGGGCATGGGGGTCGGCGCGACGGGCGCGGGGATGACCATTTGGGCGGTGGCGATACCGCCGAGGGTCAGCGTGCCGAGGATCGAGGCCGCGAGGTGTGACAGACCGCTACGCATATCGAATCTCCAGAAGGTGCGGCGCTGGCGGGCGAGCATGCAGGGCTCGGTTCCGTCCGTTCCGATCCAGCTTGGACCGGTGCGCGAGGTTGAACATTATCGTCGTTGGTGGCATCGGGCCAGCGGCTGATGGTGTTGCTGGTCAGAAAGGACAAGCCCCAGCGCGGGCCGGGGCTTGGTGACGATTCGGGGGAAGCTGCTTAGCGGCCGCCGGGGGTGGGGCCGCTGCCGCCGCCCGGGGTAGCGGAGACCGGGAAGTTGACAACGTCACCGATTGAGCTGTTGGCGGTGTTGACGTTGGTGGTCACGAAGCGGCGTGAGCGCTGTGCGTTGGCGTTGGCGGAAGGCCACCAGCGGTAGCCGACGAGCGAGCGGTGCATGTAGTCAGGTGCGCGGACGACGAAGTTGCCCTCGTAGGTGATGATCTTGCCGCCGTCGCCGCCGGTGTCTTCCCACTGCTCGCCCTCGGCCAGCGAGGTGATAAGGCCCTTGAGGTCGGTCAGGCGGCGATCGCGCTGCTCCTCACGCTGCTGGCGGCGCTGCTCGTTGCCGCCGCTGCCCCCGCCGGTGAACGGCGAGCGACCGCCACCACCGCCGCCGCCGCCTTGGAGGGCCTGCTCGAGGTCGATGGTGGGGACATCGTCGTAGACGGGGATGACCAGAAGGAGGTCGTTGACGTCGTAGATCTCAGTGCGCTTGAACTTGTTGAGGAGCTTGCGCGAGCCAATTTGAATGGTGCCGTACTCGGTGAACTGCCAGGTGTTGGAGTCACCGCCGAAGCCGCCGGCTGAGGCCGCGGCGAGGTCAAGAACCTTCTCGAGCGCGGTCAGGGCGTCAAGGTTCTTGACGCTGAGGGTGATGGCGGTTTCCTTGTCGAGGCCGTCGTCAGCGCCGGTGCCCTTCCAGATCGGCTCGAACTGTGCGCCGGTGGTCTCGGAGAAGAACTTGATGACGTCTTCGAGCTTTGATTCGTTGAGGTCGAAGGTCACGGGGCGCTGGAGCTTGACGAGGTTGGACCGCATGGCGGCGGTGCCGGCAGCGGCCTGGCTTGCGCCGGCGGGGTCGTTGGCCTGGACCGCGCTGGGCAGGAAGGCGGCGAGGCCAGCGACTGCGACCAGGGCAAGGGCTGGGATGAACGTGCTGCGGGCGCTGTGCTTCATGCCGAACTCCTGACGCGGGCGCAATCCCGCGGCGATAACAAGGTCTAGAGAACGGGCGAGGCCCGTGAGATCAAAGGGAGTGTAGCAGAACGGCTGGCAAAGAGTTGGGGCTGGAGGAGTTGGTATTCGGTTGCGCCCGGAGGTCTGCTTACAGGTCTATAGCTGCTGATTAGGGCCATCGGTTCCCGGGGGGGCGAACATTGGACAGCCGAGCCCAACGACGCGGTTTGCGAAAGATGCGCGGCTCAGGCCCGCAGGGTGGGGCGGTGGCGGCTCAGGGAGCGGTGCCGATCTCACACCCCTAAGGGTCTTCAACTGAGCGGCCTAAGGGGCGGGGGCTGGTGGCGGTGCTTGGTCAGGATTGACCTCGACGAAGACATCAACAACTTGGCCGGAGATCAGGCGGGTTTTGGCGGGCGAGGCGAGGTCAAAGAGCACTTCGACTACGCGGGTGTCGATGCGTTCAGTGGTCGCGCCGGTTAGGGTGCTTTTGGCCTCGGCCAAGGGCTCGATCCAGCGCCACGTTAGTGGGATGGTCTCGGCGGCGATGCCTCGGACGCGGGCGGCGGCTTTGGCGTTATCGCGCAGAAGCGGGGCGTCTTCTTCATCGATGCGGGCGCGGACGCGCAGAGTAGAGATGTCGGCCAAGACCAGCAGGGCGGTGCTGGCGAGGTTGCTGGGGCCTGTGGGGACGGAGGTGGCGTACTGGCCGGGCTCAACGTTGCGTTTGAGGATGGTGCCGGCGATGGGTGCGCGGACGGTGAGTCGGTCAAGCCTTTGGCGGAGGGCGTCGATCTCGGCGTCGGCCTGCGCGAGCTCGGCTGTGGAGACTTTGAGCTCTTCACGCCAGGTGCCGGCGTTGGTAAGGTCAAGCTCTGCCTGAGCGCGGGCGAGCTCGGCCTGGGCGGCCTGGACGGCGAAGCGCTGGCGGCCGATCTCGGTTTGCGGGACGCCGCCGTCTGTGGCTTTGGTGAGGTCATTGAGGCGGTCTTGCGCGTCAGCAAGCTGGACTTGGGCGCGGAGCAAGGCGGCCTGCAGCGGGGGGAGCGACTCGGCGCGGGGGAATGCGTCCAGTCGCGCGCCGCGGGCGGCGACGACGGCGCGCTGGGCCTGCAGGCGCGTGAGCTCAGACTTGAGCAGACGGTCATCGAGCTGCAGGAGTGGCTGGCCGATGGTCACGTTCTGGCCGACGGAAACGAGTACGGCGGTGACGAGCCCGGGCTCTGGAGTGCCGACGGGGATGACGCGAGAGAGCGGCTCAATGACGCCGGTGGCGGCGATGCCGTTGGCGAAGGGGTTGACCGAGGGCGGGGCGGCCGGTGGCGGCGCGGGCGGGCGGCCCTTGCCCTCGGTGATGGCGGCGTAGGCGGCGATGGCGACGCCCAGGAGTGCCAGCACGATGGTGATCCACTTGACCATATTTTAGTTTCTAGATGCGCGGGAGGTTTAGGCCTTGAAGACCACGGCGGGTTCGAGGCGGATGACGCGGATCATGGCCAGCAGCGCGCCCAAGGCCACGCAGGTGAGCATGGTGACTAGCGCGGAGGCGAGAAGCCAGGGTGGGAAGAGGGCGGAGAGTTCCATATCTGGGCGGCGCGAGTTGAGGCTGAAGAGGGCGGCCATGCCGACGCCGAGCCCGTAGCCGATGAGCCCGGCAAAGGCGGCTTGGAGGAGGATCATGCCGGCGAGGCGTGCGTTGGTGGTGCCCATGGCCTTGAGGACGCCGAAGTTGCGGAGGTTCTCGACCGTGAACTGGTAGAAGATGGCGGTGGAGACGGCGAGCCCGACGACGATGCCCAGGACGATGGTGAGGCCGAAGTTGATGCCGATGCCGGTCTCAACCAGGATGAACATGTAGCTGAGCTTGATGAGCTCTTCTGGTGTGTGGGCCTTGATGTCAGGCAATGCCGAGATGGCGGCCTGAACCTGTGCGACGGGGACATCGGGCTTGACCTTCACCAGGATGAAACTGAGGGTGTTGCGGCCAAGGGGCGTGAAGCGGACGGCGTTGTCGTAGGTGGTGTAAACGACGGCGGGGCTATCAAAGCCGGGCTTTGCGCGGCAGTAGCCCACGACGACGGCGCGTTTGTCGTTGAGCTTCATGGTGTCGCCGACCTTGACGAACTCGAGCTTTGCGCGGGCGGACTCTTCGACGAGGATCGCGCCGTCAATGCGGAGGTCTTCGAGGCGGCCGTAGGTGACCTCGGGCGGCTGGCCGACCATGGTGGTGCGGTCAATGCCAACGATATTGACGGCGCGGAAGTTGCCGCTGGGCAGCTCGCCATTTGCGCGGACGTT
This sequence comes from Phycisphaerales bacterium PN19_bin_20, assembly GCA_021173225.1. Classification (GTDB taxonomy): domain Bacteria; phylum Planctomycetota; class Phycisphaerae; order Phycisphaerales; family UBA1924; genus JAJTGZ01. Next base: position 3,587 of record JAJOLK010000038.1, read on the forward strand.
GAAGAAGGGCTCCGCCCAGAGGACGCCTGGGATGGAGCGGACGCGGTTGAGGTCTGCGTCTGAGAGGTTGCGTGTCTCTGAGACATATCTGACGAAGGGGTCTGAGACCCAGAGGTCTGGCTGGCTGACGTTCTGGAGAGGGCCGGTTGCGCGGACGAGCAGGCCGAGGAAGATCGAGAGCTGCTGTGTGATGAGGAAGACGGCGAAGGCGAGCCCGAGCACCAGCGAGAGGTACTTTGGGCGATCACCCAGCAGCATGGCGAGCGCGACGCGTGTCACAGGTAATTGGAGGCCGTTGCTCGAAGCGGGGCCAAAGCCACTTCAGGGATTTGAACCCTGGACCTATGCTTTACGAAAGCATCGCTCTACCGCTGAGCTAAAGTGGCGGTTCTGACGGGAGGGGGAACAAACGCCATCCGCTGGGGTGCGGCGGGGGTGAAAGTATCGGCGCGCGGTTGGCTGATGTCTAGTAGGACTGGTGCCGCGGGCTCAAGAGAGCGCGGGCGTCGGGTGCTGGCGGGTTTGATGTGTCGGCCTGCACCTACGCTGGGCCCATGACGACACGTTATCGCTGCACGCTGCTGCGGGCTGGCACGTTCCGGCTCGACGCGGGGAACATGTTCGGGCTGATTCCGCGGGTGGTGTGGTCGCGGGTGGTGACGCCCGACGAGCGCAACCGCGTGACCCTGCAGCACAATTGTCTGCTGCTGGAGCGGGCGGATGAGCCTTCCACTTCTGACTTGATCTCTGCCCCCACTTCTGTCGCTGAGCGGGCGGGGCGAACGGGCGTGGCGGCGCTGCCAGCGCCCAAGCTGGTGCTGCTTGAGACGGGGACGGGCGACAAGCTGGATGAGGCCTCGCGCGAGCTGTTTGCGATGGAGGCGCGGTCGGTGTTGACGGCACTGGACGAGGTTGGGTGCGACCCGGGGGCCATCGGCGCGGTGGTGTGCTCACACTTGCACTTTGATCACGCGGGTTCGTTGACGCGGCTGGTGCGGCCGGGCGAGAGGGCGGACTGGACGGGCCCGGCGAGCAGCTTTGCCGCCTCGCGCGCTGAGCACGGGGTGAAGCTGAGCTTTCCGGGTGCGAGCTTGATCACACAGCGGCGCGAGTGGGACGACGCGCTGGCGAACCGCAGCGTGATGACGCGGACGTACTTCGCCGACCACCTGCTGCCGATGCGCGAGCGGATGAGCGAGCTGGTGCGGCTGATCGAGAGCCCGCCGCCGTTTGGCCCGGGGACGACGCCCGACCGTGGCGACGCGCCACTGCCCCAGCACGCGCGTGAGACGGAGGTGATGCCGGGGGTGTTTGTCTTCAGGGTCCCGGGGCACACGTGGGGCCAGCAGGCGACGCGGTTTACCGATGACCGCGGGCGGAGCGTGGTGTTTGTGCCCGACGTGATGCCGACGGCGTGGCACGTGGGGCAGGCGTACTCGCTGGGCTACGACGTTGAGCCGTACACGAGCATGATCTCACGGACGTGGCTGCTGGCGGAGGCGTGCGAGCACGGGTGGGTGCTGATGCTGAACCATGAGCCCGGGCACCCGTTCTTTACGGTGCGGAAGAACGGGAAGGGTTGGTATGAGCTTGAGAAGGCGTGAGCGCGCGCGCGATGAGTGCTGAGCGCGAGCGTTAGCGGTCTTGCCTTCGGTTCGATGGCGGGTTCAAATCCTGCTCTACGCGAGGCAAGGCGGGTGGCAAAGTACGCCCCGTAAGGGGGCAAAGAGGCAGGATGAGTCCTGCCTTCGGCGATCATGTCGGCAAGGCGTAAGTGGTCCGCCGGGGTCGGGGTTGCCGCTACCATGTTCTCGTGAGCGCGACGCATCTAGAAGCGAGCGGTGGTTCTGGCGGTGAGCCCCCTGTTGGGCCGGCGGCTGTGAACCTGAAGAAGCACCGGTCGTTCATGGACCAGGCCGAGAGCGTGATCAGCCGGCTGACGGTGAAGTACAACTGGGCGCACCGGCTGGCGAGCCTGATCTGGCTGCCGTACGCGTTTAAGAGCGGGATCAAGTTCAAGAAGCTGGACGACAACAGCTTCGCGGGCGTGCTGCCGTTCAGGCGGTTCAATCGGAACTGGTACAACGCGATGGCGGGCGCGGCGCTGCTGGGCAACGCGGAGATCGTGGGCGGCACGTACATCCACGGGCGTGTTGGCGGCGACTACACGGTGGTGTGCAAGCAGATGAACTACAAGTTTTTGCGGCCGTGCTTTGGGCCGGCGATCTACAAGATCAATCCGCTGCAGGACCTTGATGCGCTGATCGCCTGTGCGGTCGAGTTCAACCTGGACATTGAGATCGAGATTGTGCAGCAGATCCCGACGAAGGGGCTGGGTAAGACGATCCGCGTGGGCAAGGCGCTGGCGACGTTCCATATCACGCCCAAAGTGCTGCACGCGCAGCGGGCGGCCCGGCGCGCGGGGGCGGCTGGGAGTGCGGGTGCAGGCGCGAGTGCGGGTGCAGGCCCGAGTGCGAGTGCGGGCACAGGCGTGAGTGCGGGTTGAGCAAGCTGGTCGGCGCGGGCTGCTGGATAACACGTCCTTATGATCGACGAGTCGCGCAGGCGTAGGGCGACTGTGGCAGATGCTCGCTCACGTTTGTGCTCGCGAAGCGAACATAAGAGCGGGACGGCCCGGTCCCGCGAAGGACAAGAGCTTTCGCGTCGGTTTACCCGGAGCGACCCGGAGCCTGGCGATACGCGGAACGTCGGGGCGATTTTAGACCGCGTTTCGTTCCTGAGCCTGTCGAGCTTCGGGTCCGGCGGGCTGTTCGGCGACAGCTTGCTTGCGGGCCGCGCGCTCTTCTTTGCCGCGTGAGAGAGCCGCGCCCCACGCGGGCCAGGCACCGAGGCCGACGGCAATCAGGCCCGCAATGCCGTAGCCGATCACGGCGCGAGCGCTCATGCCCTCGATGATGGCCCACGTCACGCCGGCCAACAAGACCAGCGGCAGCGCGATGGATAGCAGGATCCACCCAATCCTGCGATTTCTGTGGGTCGGCGGCATGCCATCGGGCGATTTGACGGCCATCAGCTCGTCTTGTCTGGCGTCAACTGCCGGCCCCGCCGGTGGTGCCGTTTCGGTCGTGACGTGAACGGCTTGAGCCGGCGCTGGTGTTAAGGAGCTCATCGCGGGCCTACTTTCTGTGACCTGTTGCGCTGGGAGGTATTAAGCGATGGATCGATGGGCGGTGCGCTCGGGTCTGCGAAACGGTGCGCAGAGGTAACCATCGAGTGATGGAAGCGGCGCGTGGGGACAGCAGCAAGGGCGGAAGGTTCCGCGAAAGAGCAGATAAGGGCGTGCGTCACGGAGCGTGGCGGCACCAACCCGGGCGTCCCCGCGGTCGCAGGGTTTGTGAAGGCCCATCCAGACGCACGCGTGCGGCCAAGCTCTCAGGTTGATCGATTAAAGCGGGCTGCAGCCGGTTCACCTCACGCCTGACAAAGTCCCCATCTTTACGAATCGCGGCCCGTAGCGGCACTTATCTGAAATGTTCCTTGACAAATCGGGGAGAGTATGGTAATTCAACCTATAGCACGCCCATGTGGGCTTTGGTGTGCTTGTCACGGGCGTAGGCCTGAGG
>JAJOLK010000002.1:0-91290 GCA_021173225.1 Phycisphaerales bacterium PN19_bin_20
GGGTGAGCGCGGACGTCGGTGGTCGGATGAAGTTGGACTCACGGTGTTCGACTGACGGTGTTGGAACGACAGTGGATCTTCTCGTCGGCGCCGCGGCGCTCGACGCATTGGGAGCGCAACATGACCTTCAAGACAAGCCCAGCCGACCGATCAGCCTCCTCACGGCCGTGCGCCTCGAGCGCCCGCGTGCACCTGCGGCAGCATGTAGGCCCCGCGCACCGCGTGGCCTCAGCGCGGCGCGGGTCGGTGTTGGTGCTGGTCATTGGTGTGCTGGCGCTGCTGGCGATTGTCATCGTGGTCTATACCACCATCGGGCAGGCCGACGTGCGGGCCGGGCGGACGGTGCTGACCAAGGCGACGGCCGACGAGCAGTCGCGCGCCATCGGGCGCTACATCGCGCAGATTGTCGGCGACGACGCGACGAAGACCTTCAGCGAGGCCGACGCGGCCACGGGCGTCACGCGGCTGGTTCGGCAGTCGTGGGACTACCCCTTGACCGACCCCGAGGTGGTCAGCATCCGCCCAGGCAACGGGGTGCCGGGCGCGGTGCTCAACGACAACGAGTGGCGGGCCCGCCGCTTCAATCCGGTTGGCGCGCAGCGGCATGCGTGGATCGGCACTGGCCCGCTGGACGTTGACCCGCGAACGCCCAGCGACCCATGGCTGGCGTCGACCGAGCCGCTGTGGCTGAACGCCGACGCACGAAGGCTCACGGGCAACCAGGTAGAGAACCTTGGCCTCTGGCACAACGACTGGAGCAACCTCTCGCTGGTCTCGCCCGACGGGCGGGTGGTGAATCTGTCCAGCCTGCGCGGCAATTTCTTTGCTGAGCCGGGCTTTGGCAACGATGCGCAGGGCCGGCCGCGCACCAGCGCGAACCTTGAGCGGCTGGCGCGGAGCGGCGGCGGTGGCGGCAACACGCCGACGTTCCAGTGGGACACGACTATTCCGGCAAACAATGCCGCGTACAACCGCCCGGCGACGTGGGCGAGCAACCAAGTTGGGCTTGCCATCCCGCGGGCGCTGGGATCTGCCGAGCCGGCGGGCAGCACGCGGTTCTTGGACAACATGTTTGCCGACGCTGACGGCGACGGGTTGTACGACAGTCGCTGGCAGGAGCTGGTGGACGCGGGCGTGCCGAACCAGCCGCAGAGCGTGCTGGCGCGGACCGACGACCTTCGTATCTTCATCGCGCCGCGCGTGATTGACCTCTCAGGGCTTGTCAACGTCAACACGGCGGCGAGCTTCAGCGACCCCTTCGGCCTGCTGCACGACGGCGGCACGAACGACGCGACTCGCGGCGACAACGAGCTTTACGACCCGCTGCTGCCGATCGGGCGGACGACCACCGGGGCGCAGCGGCCCAACGGCGCGCTGCGGGCGGCGCCGGTCCGCTATCGCTACACGCTCTCGATCGATCCAGCCAACAACCTGGTCGGGGCCGATCGGGGGGTTGGTCAGCGGCTCAACCGCGGGCTGGTGGCCGACTCTGCCGCGGGCCTCACGCCGGCGGATATTGACCTTGAGCGGCTGCTGACCGGCTACGACGCGATGGTCTATTTCGGTCGCGACCGCGTTGACCACTTCGGGCCTGACGGGGCGAGCTTTGATCAGTACAACAGCCTGACCGCGCTGAACCGCCCGGCGGCGCTGGAGCGGCTGGCGATCGTCGGCGGCGCGGGCTTCTCGAGCCTGATCACCGCGCGTGAGCTTGGCCTGGCCTCACGCCTGAGCGCCAGCGACCCCTACGGCGAGGTGACCAATGACTTCTTCCAACCCGGGCGTCTGATCTTCCCGGTCGGGGCGGGTCAGACGCAAACGATCATCGAAGGCAACCTGCCCGCCAACTCGCCCGAGTATCAGCACAAGCTGTTCATCACGGCCCGTGACCGCCAGGCGCTCTACGCGCTCTCGGCGGAGGGCGGACGCAGCGTTGGCACCCGCCAGTCGCTCTCGGCCAGCAACAATAATCCGGGCGGCCAGCCCGTGCCCAACTTTGTCAGCGGCGATGTGCTGCCCATCGGGTTTGCGGGCTCCTTTAGCCGCGGCGATGAGCGCGAGCTGCGGGCCTTCGGCGGCGTCAATGACCCGACCAGCCAGTCGCGCCTCGAGGTCGCGGTTGATGGCCGCTCGATCGACGCGCTGCAGAGCGCATGGGGCCCGCTGGGCGCGCTGCGCTCACAGCGGACGCTGCTGGCAGACCGTGACGCGGTGGACACGCCGGACGCTTCGATCAAGCGGCGTCTGCAGGGCGTCACCGACGTGCGCCGCCTGCTGACGACTGTGAGCGGGGCCCGCCCGCTGGGTGGCGCTTCGCGCCGGTACTTCCCGGCGGGGACCAACAACGCGCAGCCGGTGCCTGAGTTTGGGATCGGGCCTGACGAGGTCAAGCTCGACGCGGGCACCGCGGTGCAGCGCGCGATCTCTGGCGATCGGTCCGGGCTCTCTGACCTGTTCACGGCGTACGCCGAGACGTTCTTGCCGCTCTCGTCTATGCAGTACGACGATGACGCCTGGCGCAGTGGCTCTGGGTACAACCTGTGGGCCGAGCGAAACGTCAGCGAGGACAACCGCCGCCGGACCAGCGTGACGCAGTTTGGCGGCGGGCTGCTGCTGGACGAGCGTGCACAGGCTGACGTTGATCGCCTTGTACCCGCGGCCAATAGCGAGCTTGCGCTGCAGACTGCCGCGCACATGGCGCTAAACATGATGGCGTGGCGGGACGGGACTGGAACCTCGCCGATCGCGGCCACGCTTCTGCTCAACGAGCGCGAGCGCGACTTCATGCCCGGCGGTACGCAGGCTGGCCCGCTGGGACGGACCACGGGCACGGGCGTCCCGCTCTACCCGTTCTGGCCGACGACGGCCCTGAACCTTCCGGGTGCGGCGGTGCGGACCTTTGCGCTGGACTTCTCCAACAAGACTGACACGCTAGACCTGAACCGTGACGGCAACCGCGCGGACCTAATTCAGCGGCTTAACCGCGACGCGACCCCGCCCGACACGCGGGCCAAGGCGATCAACCTTTACGCCGTCCAGCCCCAGCCGGTGCTGACGCAGGTCTCGTCGTTTGTGATGTACACCGACGCCTCGCGTGTCGCGGGCGCGACTGACGGCGAGTTGTTCAACAACAACGGCCAGTCACTCATCAGCAGCGCCGCCACGCTCGAGGGCTTTAACAACGCTGTGAGCCTTTTCGAGGAACAGGCCCGCCAAGAGGTTGACAACGCGGCGAGCGAATTCGAGTACGCGCGGATCGTCGTGCGCAGCACCGCCGGCTTCGGCACGCGCACGCGCAACTACCTCGGGCAGGTCAAGATTGATGGGCTCGTCCAGGATAACAACCGTGACTTCCTGATCGAGGTCGTGGGCATCCAGATTACCAACCCGTTTGACGTACCGATCTCGCTGAGCGGGCAGCTCAACGCTCAGCAGGCCGAGCTGACGCGCACGGCCAACGCCGGCATCAACGCGCGTGAGCCCGGCTCGCCAATGCTTCCGGGCGACACCCTCAGCAACGACAACTTCTCGTACTACGTGGAGTTCGCGGGGCGGTATTACCGCCTGGCGCGTTACTCTGACGTCGCCGCCGCTGGTGCCGCGCCGCTCGACGCGATTGTTCTTGGCCCGCGCGAGACGCTGGTGTTCTTTATCCCGGGCGAGAGCCTGGACAAGGTTGCGGAGCGCTGGACGCTGGCGGACTCGAGCTTCGGAGCCGGTGGCAGCGGCGTTGGCGAGGTCCGCCGCTGGATCAACACGCAGATGGGCGTGCGGATCTTTGATGCCAACGGAACGATGACGCGGCTTGACCAGCCGATCCGCCTGCTGCCGTTTGACCCGCGCACGGGCGTGGACGTGGTGCCGAGCGCGACCGACGGCGTCGGCGTGATATGGCCGCAGACCGCGGCCATTGCTGCCAGCTCGACGGCCGTGCCCTCGTGGATGATCTCCGGTGATGACGGCGCGCTGACCAACCGCGTGGTCCGCCTGTGGCGCGCCGTGCGGACCGACACGGGTGTTTCGGGCGGGACGCGCTTCGAGGAAGTCGTGACGTTGGACAACGCGGGCAACCCGCCGCTGAACCGACTTGAGAATGACCAGCTTGTCGACGTGCTACGCGACAGCAACGTCCGCGAGGGCACGCTGAGCTCGATCGATCGTCGCCTGGCCATGGGCGTTACGGGCGCGGCGCGCCTTGGGGCCAAGGTCCGCGTCTCGGGCACGGCGTCTGAGCCCGGTGCGGCGGGCGACAACACCGGGTACTCGATCCTGATGACCGGCGGGTTCCGACGCGCCGACGACCCGCGCGGCGGCCCGGCCCCCGACGATCTCGCGGCCCCCAGCTTCCCCCGCGGCGCGATGCCAGCGTGGACCGTCGAGACCAAGCCCGGGCTGTTCTCAAGCTCGAGCGCTTTGACCGCTACCCCGCTGCAACTTCGCTCGCGCAACACCAACCGCGGGATGGTCCGCCCGTCAGCGGCCTGGCAGCTTGATCCGGTGGCCAGCAACGGCGGGCCCGAGGTGTATCAGCCGCGGGGGCTGATGCGCGACCGCTTCCTCACGGGGCCCGAGACCGCCGGTACCGGCGCTTCGATCCCTGACCGCGCGGTGTTCCTGAGCCGCGAGTTCCGCAACATTACCGGCGCATCGCTCTGGCGTCTCACCAGCGACGCGCAGATCAGCAGCTTGTCCGCGGGAGCAACAAACCCGATCGCCAAGACCTCGCTGCGTGAGTCCACTCAGTGGGAATTGACGAGACACCCGGCGGTCAAGAGCGTTTCGCAGCCGGTGGTCAACCGCGGCAGCGGCTCACTGCCTGACGACAGCCCGCAGGACGACAACGACCAGCAGGCCGCCGAGCGGCGTGCCACGTGGATCGACCGGACACACCTTGACAGGCCCGCGGCGTTCACGGGTCAGGGCGTCGCTGGTAACGCTTCACGCCCCTCGACCAACACCGCTGGCGAGGTTGAAGGTACCCAGCAGGGCCAGGTCTACGACCAGCTCTACGCACACCTGCCGCTGGCCCCGCGTCCGGTAGTGGCACCGGCCGACGGCGCGCCGCGTCCGCTGCAGGAGCGTCCTGAACTGCCGCAGCTTCGCGCTGGCGACGTGCTGATGCCCTGGGCGATCGGACCATCTTGGGCGCCGGGTGCCGCGGGCGCGGGCGTGACTGCGCGTCGTGACGTGCTGGACGCGGAGTGGACGACCCTTAGCGAAGCGATGGCGCTGGCCCTTGACTACGCGACGCCGACGCGCCGCAACGGGACAACGTCGGTTGAGGACGTCGACTCGGCGTACTTCCGCGCGGGCCTGGTGCTGGACCGCTGCCGCCTGCGCCTGGACGCGCCGGTGCCCTTTAGCGACGTCGACGCGGACGGGAAGTTCCCGCTGCGGACGAACATCAACCGCCCGGTGGCCACCCTTGGCGGCGGCGTGCCGATGGCGATGGCGCTGCTTGACCGGATGCGTGCGGGCGGCGCGGGTGACCGCACGCAGCGCGCCCCCGGTGTGATCAATATCAACACCGCTCCGCTGAGCGTGCTGCGGATGCTGCCGATGGTCGCTTCGCTGGACGTGACCGAGCAAACGCTGCCGAACTTCGCTCTTCGGAGCTGGATGACCTGGGGCCCGCAGCGGAGCATCGCGAACATCGAGACGTACCGCGATGCGCCCTTTAGCAGCTCTGCAGGCAACCTGCCCAGCGTGGCCAACCTCTCGCAGGACCAGCTGCTTGACCTTGAGCGGGCCCGGCTGCGCGGACGTCAGGAGACGATCTGGGACGTTGCGTCCAGCATCTTGGCCTATCGCGATAAACTGGGCGTGCACACGATGCCCAGCCAGGACGGGCGGACGCGTTTCATCGCGGACTTCGCCGAGGGCAACGACACCACCTACAACCGCACCGGGCCCGAGAGCTGGCGCGACAACGCGCGGCGCGCAGTCAGCGGCATCACGGGCCTTCGTGAGCAGCGCGGGTTCCGCAGCGTCGGCGAGCTGCTGGCCGTCCGCGTTCGTGACCAGTTCCGCCCCAACCCGGCCAACCCTGGCGACACGCTCGAGAACTTCCGGCCCCGCAACGAGCTGCCCGAGCTCACCGGCTGGGCCGACGGCTTTGACCCCAAGCGTGACATGACCACCGAGGCCCAGCTCTCGATCGACCGCTTCGCGCGGGACAAGCAGCCGGCCGACTACACCATGAACCAGGCCACGTCCATCAACGCCGGAGAGTTGGCGGTGGAGCAGGACTTCCAGGTCCCGCTGGCGCTCTCGAGCTTTGCCACCCCCCGTGCGCTCTCACTAGAGACGCGTGACGCGACGCGCCCCGCCAACGCCAGCCAACAGGGCGGCAACCCCCGCGCCTACCAGCGCCAGAGCTTCTCAAACCTGCGGCCTGGGTCGGTCAGCGATGAGTACGAGGAGCAGATGCTCATCGCCAACTCGGTGCTCAACAACGTCAGCGTCCGCAGCGACGTCTTCGCGGTCTACTTTGTCATGCACGGCTACCGGCCCAGCGATGTTGAGGGCCTGACGCGCGACATCGGCGACACCACCGGCAGCTTCGCCGCGCAGATGATCCCCAGCCTCAAGCGCCGGTTCGTGATGGTTGTTGATCGGTCCAACGTGGTCAACCCGGGCGATCAGCCCAAGGTGCTGATGTTCGATGAACTTCCGGCGGACTGAGCGGTTGGCGGGTGCCGCCGCGGACTTCCGCGGGCTGACTTTCGCACTTGAAGACGCCCTATTGCCGGGGCGCGCGGAGAAACCCCGCGTGCCCCTTTTTCTTTGCTGACCTGCGGTGGGCTGTCACGTGCTTGGGGTGCGGCGCGTACACTGCGGCCCCGGGGTGGATGAGGCCGCGGGATCAGCAGGGTGTAGCTCAGTTTGGTAGAGCGCGGGGTTTGGGTCCTCGAGGTCGCAGGTTCAAATCCTGTCACCCTGATTGTCGATTCGGTTCAGGCGCGTGTGCACCCACGGCCTACGCGCCGGATGTGCGTAGCCGAGGCCTATTGCGGGGTTGTATGTCAAGTAGTCAGGCACCTGATCTCAACTCACCCCGCGCGGCGTCAAGCCGCAATCGCCTCTCGCCCGGCGGGCTTGTCGGGCTCGCGGTCCTGGTTTCGATCCTCGCCGCCTGCGTGCTGACGCTCCCGCTCACGGCCTTGCGCGGGCCTGAGCCCGGCTATCGCACCCTTGCCGAGGCCGCCCCGCAGACGGCCCTGTACGAGCGTCAGAACCGCTCGGCGCTGCGCATGCCGCCCTCGTGGGTTGGCACCAGCGACGGCGAGTTTCTTAAGCGGCGCGATGAAGCTGCGGCAGATGCGGCCCTGCGCGCAGACGCTGACGCCCAGAACATCACACTCGACACGCTGCTGGTCCAGCGCGCCGCTTCACCTCAGCCAAGTTCTCCGCCCGGCGGCGGGCCGGTGTTCTTGCTGGGGACGGACCATCTGGGCCGCAGCGTGCTGGCGCGGTGCCTGGTGGGTGGGGCGATCAGCCTGGCGATCGGCGTCGCGGCCGCGGGCCTCTCGATGACCATCGGGGTGCTGTATGGGGCGATCGCGGGGTACGTCGGCGGGCGTGTTGACAACCTGATGATGCGGGTGGTTGACGTGCTGTACGGGCTGCCTTATGTGCTGCTGGTGGTGCTTCTGGCGGTGGCGGTTGATGGTGCGCTGGACCGCTGGCAGGCGTCGCGCGTAGCAAGCATCCGCGTCCAGACCACTGAGTATGTGCAGCGGGCGCTCGATGGCGCTGGCACCACAGACGCGGCAAAGCTCGCCGCCGTGCGCGTCAAGGCCCAGGGCGAGGCGCGCGAGAGCTTCGGCTCAGGTGAGATCAGCCAGACCGGCAAGCAGGCGATCAACATCGTCACGCTGCTGGTGGCTATCGGCGGCGTGAGCTGGCTGACCATGGCCCGCGTAATCCGTGGGCAGGTGCTCAGCCTCAAGGCCCAGCCGTTCATGGAGGCGGCGCGGGCCATCGGCGTGCCCGTGACCGGGCAGTTTTCACGCCACCTGCTGCCCAACCTGGTCGGGCCCATCGTGGTCTACGCGACCCTCACGGTCCCGCAGGCGATCTTGCAAGAAAGCTTCTTGAGCTTCCTTGGTATCGGCGTCAAACCCCCGCTGCCAAGCTGGGGCAACCTGGCGGCCGACGGCTTGACCGAGCTGAACACCGTGCGCAGCCACTGGTGGATGCTGGTCTTCCCGTGCCTGCTGCTGGCCACCACGCTGCTGTCGCTGAACTTCCTGGGTGAGTCTCTGCGCGACAAGCTGGACCCTAAGCGCCGGGCGCGGTAGCGGCGCTTTCGGGCTCTGGACTGCCTAGTGGTCGTGCTCGAGTGGGGCAGGACTTCATCCTGCTGCTTTGGCTTTGGGGAAGCGGCTTTCAAACCGCCTCGTCTTGTTGCATCGCGTGGGGCAGGATGCCATCCTGCTCTGTAGACATCCGGTCATGGGCGGGCTGTAGTGATCAGGGTACCGCCGCCCCTTCCGCCTTGTTTGCTGCGGTCAAGCCGGCACCTTCCACTTGCCCACAAAGCCGAGCGGCGGGAGGACATTGAGCGCGACTGTCCTTCCCGCGCGCCGCGCTTGTTTCGTCGCTACTCTCAGGCCCGGTGGATGGTCTGTTCTCCTATCACGTGCCGTTTACTCCGCTGCTGGCCTCTGGCACCGGTGACCGCTCGCTGGCGATCGACCTGGTGATCATCCTGGCCGCGGCCTCAGGCGCGGTGATGCTGCTGCGGCACCTCAAGATCGCCGCCATCCCCGCCTATTTGCTCTGCGGCGCGATCATCGGCCCGCACGCCCTGGGCCTGATCGGCGGCGAGGAGAATACCGCGGCCATCACCGGGCTGGCCACCGTGCTGCTGATGTTCATCATCGGGCTGCACCTTGACCCCTCGGGCCTCTCGGGCGGGATGGTCAAGATCGCAACCCTCTGCATTGTCAGCACCGTCGCGGCGGTGCTGGCGATGTGGCCACTGTTCGGGTTCGGGCCCCTGGGCTGGCCCGCGGGGCTGGCGGTGGCGATGGCGCTGGTGATGTCAAGCACCGCGGTGATCCTGCGCATCTTGCAAGAGCGGCGCGAGCTGCACAAGCTGCACGGGCGGATCGTCTTTGGCGCGCTGGTCGTGCAAGACCTTTTGGCCCTCGCCGCCCTGGCCATGCTTCCGCTGCTGGCAACGTGGGCGGGTGTCAAAGGTGCCACGATGAGCTCCCCGGCGCTGCTGCCCGCGGCCTGGCCCATGTGGGGCAAGTTCATGCTCGCGGTGGGGGGCATTGGCGTGCTCATCGTCATAACCCGCCTGCTGCTTCCACCGCTGCTGCGCGAGGCTGGGCGTCACACCGCCGCCGAAGTCCCGCTGGTGCTCTCAGCCGCCGTCGCCCTCGGCAGCGCGATCGTCGCCGCCGGGCTGGGCTTCACACCCGAGCTTGGCGCGTTCCTCGCGGGCTTTGTGCTGGCGGCAACACCAGCGCGGCACCAGCTCTCGGGCCAGCTCGTCCCGCTGCGCGACCTGTTCATGGCCGTCTTCTTTACCGCCGTGGGCCTGAAGCTCGACGTCGCGATCATCCCCGACGGGTGGGTGCTGATCGTGGTGGCGTTCCTGGCCGTCGCGCTGGTCAAGGTTGCCACGATGATCGGCAGCGCCTGGCTGCTGGGCGCCACGCCCATCGTCGCGGCCAGCTACGGGCTGGCGATGTTCTCCGCCGGTGAGTTCGGAATCGTCATCCTCTCGGCGGCCAACCAGTTCGGGCTCATCGACTCGGCGACGCTCTCGCGGCTGATTGTGGTCTGCGTGCTCTCACTGATCCTGACGCCCGCAATGTACGGGCTAGCCAAGCGGCTGCGCGGGCCGCTGGCGCACCTGCCGACGGCGGGCTGGAGCAAGGTTGGCGCGCTGCGCGATGCCGCCGAGGCCGCCGCGATGGCGCACACGCACTCAGAGGCCCTCAGCGCGCGTGCGCGTGCGCGGGCTGATGCCGCCGACGGCGGGCAGTTGGAGGGCGCTTCCGAGAGCGCGTCCGCGAGCGTCGAACAGCCACAGAGCGCGTCCGTCCCGCAGCGCCGCGTCATCATCGCGGGCTTTGGCATCGTCGGGCGCTCGATCGCCGACCGGCTCGACCTGGCCCACGTCCCCTTCACGGTTGTGGACCTCAACCAGAACACCATCGACACGCAGCGAAAGCTCGGCCGCTCGGCGGTCTACGGCGACATCAGCAACCCCGGCGTGCTGGAGTCACTAGAGGTTGAGCACGCCGTCGCGGTCATCCTGACGATTCCGGATGATGAGGCCACGCTCCGGGCCTGCCGCGTGGTGCGCACGCTGAGCCCGCACGTGTTCATCGCAGCCCGCACCAGCTTTTTGAGCAAGGCCCTGGCGGCAACGCAGCTCGGTGCCGATCACGTGACCGTTGAAGAGGTTGCTACCGCAGAGACCATGGCCCGACAGGTCATGGACCAGCTCCAGCGCCGCGCCGGCCCGCCCCGCGCATCAAGCTGAGCGCCTCGATCACGACCGGCGAACCCGACCCGCGGCGGGCGCACGCGCCTTCGCAGCCGGCCGCTTGCCGGAAGCCCCGCGCGACGCGGTTGCTTTGCCAACGGTCGCCCGATCGATGATCGGCTTGCCGTTGATCGCTTGGGCCCGTGCGCCACCGACCTTGACCACGGCTTGCCGCGCCGGCTTGGCTGTTGCCAGCTTGGTCTTCGCAGGCTTCGTCTTTGCAGACTTCGTCTTTGCAGGCTTGGACTTGACGGCGGCCTTAGTAACCGGGCCCTTCACGAGCTTGGTCTTCGCAACCGTGCCCCTTGCCGGCTTGGTCTTGGTGCTTACCTTGGGGGGTGCCTTCTCAGCGGCCTTTACGGCTGACTGCTGCGCGGGCTTTGGGCTTGTCTTGCCAGTTCCGCGCGGCCGTTCCGCGCTGCCGCGAGTCGCCGTGCTTGGTGCCGGCAGCGCCGCGATGCGCGAGAGGTTCCAGACGTGCTCGAGCAGCTCGGCGGTGCCCTTGTGCGTCGCGCCGCTGATGGCCAGCACCCGCACCTGCTCGGGCAGCTTCAGGTCCTTGCGCAGCTTCTGCACCGCGAGATCACGGGCCGCGTCGTCCTCGAACAGGTCCAGCTTGTTAAGCGCGATGACCTCGGCCCGCTCGCTGAGCACGCGCGAGTACGCCCGCAGCTCCTTGCGGATCATCCGGTAGTTTCGCGCGGGCGTCCCGCCCTTGCTGGCGTTGTCAGGCTCGGCGTCCAGAAGGTGCACCAGCACGCGCGTGCGCTCGATGTGCTTGAGAAAGTCGTGCCCCAGGCCCTTGCCCGCGCTGGCGCCCTCGATCAGCCCGGGGATGTCGGCGATGACCAGCCGCCGCGTCGCGTCAAGCTCCGCAACGCCAAGCTGCGGGCTCAGCGTCGTGAACGGATAGCTGGCGATCTTCGGGCGCGCCTTGGTCAGGGCTGCCAGCAGCGTGCTCTTGCCAGCGTTGGGCAGCCCCACAAACCCCACGTCCGCCAGCAGCTTCAGCTCAAGGCGCAGGCGGCGTGACTCGCCCTTCTGGCCCGGGTGCGCGTGCGTGGGCGTCTGATTGACCGACGACTTGTAGTGCTCATTGCCGAAGCCGCCAAAGCCCCCGCGTGCGGCAACAAACACGTCACTGCTCACCGGCCCGCTACTGGCGCCCTCGCCCTCTTCTGCGCCCTCACTCGCGCCATCACTCGCGCCATCACTCGCGCCATCACCGCCAACTCCATGCGATTCGCCACTCATGACGCCGTTGGCGCTTTGACCAGCGCTTGGCTTGGTCGCCGTCAGCGTGCTGTTCTCACCCGCCTGCTTCGCGCCGGTCGCAGCGCTCGCGCTCGCGTTTGCTGCGCTCAGGGTGTGCCGGGGCTTGGCGATATCCGCCAGCAGCTCGCCGGTCTGCTCGTCATAGATCAGCGTCCCGACCGGGACGCGGATGAACAGGTGCGTGCCGTCGGCCCCGTGCTTCTGCTTCTTCTCGCCCGGCCCACCGTGGTCTGCCTCCCAGCTCGGGCGTCCCATGAAGTCGATGAGCGTATTGAGGCCTTCGTCGGCGATGAAGACCACATCGCCGCCGCGCCCGCCGTCGCCGCCCGCAGGGCCGCCCTTGGGCTCGTACTTCTGCCGCCGCCATGCGACGGTCCCGCCGCCGCCGTCGCCCGCCCTGATCGAGATCACTGCTGAGTCGATGAACATGGTCAAGTAAAGGCGAGCGGCTGCCGCCGTGCCGCCCCATCCGCCCTGAACGGCCCGATCATCGCACGGGGTCTGCGCAATGCTCACCTACGCTCAGACATGCTCAGCAACGACCAGCTCAAGGCCCGCTTTGCTTTGGGCCTGCACTACCCCCAGTACCTCACGCAAGCCGAGCCCGGCGAGAAGCCCGGCTGGGAGGCCGCGACCGCCCGCGCAAAGCTCACCGCGTCGCAGGTCGCGCTGGTCCGCTCGTTTACCCGAAGGCTCAACGTGCTGGTCATCAGCGGGACGTGGTGCGGCGACTGCGTGCAGCAGTGCCCGCTGATCGCCGCGATCGCCGCGGCTCTTCCCGCCGGAGCGGGCACCACCTTGGGCCCGGGCATTGACCTCCGGTTTATCGAGCGCGACAACAACCTTGACTTTGCCGACCACTTCAAGGTCTGCGGCGGGCACCGCGTTCCGCTAGCGATCTTCATGAATGAAGACTTCGACTTCGTCAGCGCGCTGGGTGACAAAACCCTGGCCCGGTTCCGCCGCCAGGCCGCCGCGGCCTTGGGCGCAAGCTGCCCGTTGCCCGGCGCGCCCATCCCGCCAGACGAGCAGGCCGCGGTGCAGGGCGAGTGGCTCAATGAGTTTGAGCGCGTCGCGCTGCTGCTGCGCCTGAGCGGCAAGCTGCGTCAGCGTCACAACGACTGACGCCCTGTGAGCTTGATCCGCCCTCGCGCTGCGCACCCACACGCCCCCCTGCACCCGCGCACACATGCCCCCGCGCACACATGCCCAAAGAGCCGCTCATCCTGGGCATCGAGAGCAGCTGCGACGAGACCGCCGCCGCCGTGGTCCGTGGCCGCGTAGTGCTCTCAAGCGTGGTGGCCAGCCAGCACGAGCTGCACCAGGAATACGCCGGCGTTGTGCCCGAGATCGCCAGCCGCGCGCACGCCGAGCGGCTCACGCCGGTGGTCACCGCCGCGCTCGCTCGAGCGGGCGTGCGTCTAGCGGACATCGGCGCCGCCGCGGTGGGCCACCGCCCCGGGCTCATCGGCTCGCTGCTGGTGGGCGTCAGCGCGGCCAAAGCTCTGGCTTGGAGCCTGGGCATCCCGATTGTTGCGGTCGATCACGTCCACGCGCATCTCTTCGCCGGGTGCATGACCTTCAGCACGCACCAGCCTGGTCAGCACGAGCCCAACGTACATGAACCCGCCTTCCCCGCGCTCGGACTTGTAGTTTCTGGCGGGCACACCTCGCTCTACCTGATGCGCTCATCCACCAACCTTACACGCCTGGGCGCGACCATCGACGACGCCATCGGCGAGGCCTACGACAAGCTCGCCTCGATGCTTGGCCTCGGCTTCCCGGGCGGGCCGCTGGTTGACAAGCTCGCCACCACCGGCAACGACCGAGCGGTTGATTTTCCGGTTTCGCGCCTCGCGCCCGGCTCGCTGGATTTTTCCTTTAGCGGTCTTAAGACCGCCGCGCTCTACGCGCTACAGGGCGTCCCGCAGACCCGGCCTCCACACCCTGACCGCCCCCGCCCGCCACACGTCGCGCCCTCAGCCGCCGACCTGTGCGCGAGCTTTCAGCATGCCGCCGTCGGCGCCATCACCCTCAAGCTACTGCGCGCCCTTGACCAGCACCCCGCCTGTCGATCACTGCTCGTCGGCGGCGGCGTCAGCGCCAACTCACGCCTGCGGGCCGAGCTCGCCACCCTCGCCCGCGCCCGCGGCCTCGACCTTCGCCTGCCCCAGATGGCCCTGTGCGTAGACAACGCCGCCATGATCGCCGGCCTCGGCGCGCAGCTTCTTGCCTCGCGCAGCTGGGCCAGCGAAGACCTGGGCTTCCCGGCGGTGCCGACCACGAGCCTGTAACGCGCTCTCGGACTCTGGACCCGCTCGCACCCTGCCCCAGCCGCCCCCGCCGCCCTCGTCACGCAGCTCCGAGCGGGGCAGGATTCAGAGAAGCTAAGGCCCTCGGCCCAAACCCGTCGACGGCTTTCCACGTACACTTCCTCACATCCACTCGGCCCCATTCAACCCGGGCTCGATGACCGCGCCAACCACCTCGGAACCACCACCATGACGCACAGCACCTGCCGCCCCGCCCCGTTCCGCCAAGTTTCAGCCCGCCCCGCCTCGCGCCGCCCCGCCTCTGCGCGCATGGCCGTCCTGGCCTGCTCGCTGCTTGCCTTCGCCGGCACTGCCCTGGCCCAGCCACCCGCGGCGCCCGCCGTACCCGGTGCCCAGCCCACCGGCGGCGTCCGGATGACCGGCACACAAACGACCCCGACCCCCGGGCCCGATCAGTCCGCCTGGCCGCTGAAGTTTGCCGTCGCCGCGCACGACTGGGGCAAGATCGACGACACCAAGGCCGTCGAGTTCAAGTTTGAGTTCACCAACACCTCGGGCCGCACGCTCAATATCACCAACATGCGCACAAGCTGCGGGTGCAGCGCTGCCACGCCCGACAACGACAAGCGCGTCTACCAGCCAGGCGAGGCCGGCAGCATCAAGGTCACCTTCGACCCCAAGGGCCGCCGAGGTGAAGAGCGCAAGATCGTCACCGTCGACACCGACGACCCGACAACCAAGAGCTTCGAGCTGAGCATCCGCGCCAGCGTGCTCCCGCGGATCCTTATGGAGCCCACGACGGTCTACTTCGGCGAGGTTCCGCTCAAGGACCAGAACCGCGAGCAAGAGTTCACGATCACCTCGCGCGAGCTCGGCTTTGCCGTCAAGAGCTTTGCGCCGCAAGATCCCCGCATCAAGGTTGAGGATCTTGGCGCCAAGCAGGTCGAGATCGACGGCACCCCCGTCATGCGAGTCCGCTACAAGCTGACCATGCCCACCGACCTCCCCCGCGGCACCTGGCAGAGCAGCCTGAGCATCGTCACCAACGACGCGGCCCTCCCCTCCATGAGCGTCCCGCTGGTTGCCAATCTTGTCGGTGAAGACCGCCTCATGCCCGAGCGCGTCATGGTCCGCATGAGCGGGGCCGGCCAGCCCTTCGCCGGCGAGGTCGTGCTGACCGCCCGCAGCAACAAGTCCTTCAGCATCATCGCCGTCGAGCCCTACGACGTCCCCCCCGAGATGAACCTCGCGGTTGACGCGATGCCGGGCGGCACGATCGGAGCAGCCGGCGCTGCCGGTGCGATCTACCGCATCCGTGCCGCGGGCCTCACGCCCCAGTTTGTCACCGACATCAAGGGCGGCGTGCTGATCAAGACCGACAACCCCGACATGGCCGAGCTGCGCGTTCCGCTGATGGGCTTCTGGATCGGCAACATGCAGCCGACCATCCCCGCCACACCCTTGACGACCATCGCGCCCGCCGCGCCCAAGTAATCCCGCGCGATCACCATGAACACCGCACGCTTCAAGCCCGGCACCATCCTGCTGCAAGCCATGGGCATCGGTGCATGCGCGGTCGCGCTCGGGGCCGTCCACGCGCAGGTCAGCCCTGTGCGCCTTTCGCTCGCGCCAGCCGAGCCTGCTACTCCAACGCCTACTGCGACTCCTAACTCCACGACCCCCGCGCCTACACCCAACGCCAATAGCCCTACTACCTCAACAGCCACATCCACTCCTACTTCAGCAACCAACCCAGCAACCAACCCAGCAACCAACCCGCCAGCCAACCCGCCAGCCAACCCAGCTTCCAACCCAGCTTCCAACCCAGCAATAAAGGTCCAGGGCCTCGTCACGCTCGACCAAGTCCTCGCCTTGATGCAGACCGCCCCGGTCCAGTTCATCGATGCCCGGGCCCAGCATGAGTTCGCCGCCTCGCGCATCGCCGGCTCAATCCACCTCTCGCCCGACATGTTCGCCGCCGGCGCGCCAGCCGCCGCACTCGCCCTGGACCGCTCGCTGCCCATCGTCGTCTACTGCACCGGCGGCTCGTGCGAGAGCAGCCTCTTAGTCGCGCTCCGCTTGCGCGAGATGGGCTACACCCAGCTTGGCGTCTACGAAGACGGCCTAGACGGCTGGCGCAAAGCCCAGCTGCCCATCGACGCCACCCCTCTCACTACACCACCCCCCGGGGGCGGCAAGTGAGCCTCAAGCACGGCCTGCCACTGGTCCTGCGTCTCGTCCTCGGCGCGCTTCTGCTGCTTTCAGGCACCATGAAGCTCGGGCTTTTCAAGGCCCTGGGCGTCGTCCCACTGGCGATGGACCCGCTGGACTTTGCCTTCAGCCTCAAGGCCTTCAAGCTCGGCTTCAGTGACGGGACCATCGGCCTGCTGACCTACGCCGTGCCATGGGGCGAGGCCCTCGTCGGCGCGCTGCTCGTCCTTGGCCTCTGGACCAGGGCCGCCAGTCTTGGGGCGATCGTCCTGATGCTCGCATTCGCCGCCGGCATCGGCAGCCTGATCCAGCGCGACATCCCCGTCAACTGCCCCTGCTTCGGGAAGCTCAAGCTCTTCTGCGGCGATCGGCCCCTGGGCTTCTGCCACCTGCTCCGCAACTCGGCCTTTGCCCTCGCTGGGGCCGTCATCCTTTGGCTGGGGCCGGGCTATCTCTCCGTTGACGGTCTGCTGGCCGGGCGCGGGCCCAAGCCAGATGGTCAGGCACCCCTCGACCCGGCCCGCCGATAGCGCTAACATCTCGACCTACAGGTCGCCTCGAGGCCCGGACAGTCCGGCTGCGTCGGGGCAAGCCCAAGGCCTGAGGATACGAGGTTCGCCGCATGTCCCAGTTCAACCGCTTCACTCCGCAGCCCAAGATCAAGGCGACCCGCAAGACCGCCGAAGGCACTGTCTTCATTGACTACAAAGACGTCGAGAAGCTCCGCCGGATGATGTCGCCCAACGGTAAGATCTTCGCCCGCAAGCGCCTGCAGACCTCCGCCGGCGAGCAGCGCATGGTCAGCGCGGCCATCAAGCGGGCCCGCTTCATGGGCCTGCTGCCGTTCACCAGCGCCACGCTTTGATTGGGCCCGGCTCGGCCCCGCCCAAGCCGGTTTAGACAGAGTTCAACCTACGCGAGCGGGCCACCTCGGCCCGCCTGCTGTCACGTTTCGGCTGGCGCTTAGCGCGTAACGTGCCGGATGCAGAGTTCCTCGCACCCGCATCCACGCTCCCGCGCCGTCGCCTGCCCGCCCCGCAACTACGCGCCGCTGATGGCCCTTGACCTGCGCGCGCCCTCGCATCAGCAGGCCATGCAGCGCGTCGTTGACGCGATCTGGGACGCCTTCAACCACGGCAGCGTTTCCGCAGGCACGCCCCAGCACGCCCACGCCGTCTCTTGGGTCGGCTTCTACCTGCCCGACCCCAGCGACCCCTCGAGCATGATCCTCGGCCCGCGCCGTGACAAGCCCGCGTGCTCGCCCATCGGGCTGCACGGTGCCTGCGGGCGATGCCATCTGGCCCGCCGTCCGCTGGTGGTCGCTGACGTCAAAGCCCTCGGCGAGGGCTACATCGCCTGCGACCCTCGCGACCGATCAGAGTTGGTCGTGCCAATTCTAAACCCTGACGGCTCAAGCGCCGGCGTGCTGGACTTTGACAGCTACGACACGCACGCCTTCGATGCGCACGACGCCCTCGCCGTCATGGCCTTGGTCCGCGCCGCAGGGCTCTCGCACCATCTTGCAGCGCAGGAAAACCTCACGCTGGTCGAGCACGCTTAGGCAAAACTGCCGCGACAACACATGCCACCACTGCGCCACTAACACGCCTTAACCAGTGGCAATCACCACCCGGCAAAGAAGGCCGAGACAAACGCCAGCAGGTCGTCGGCCGTCAGATCCTGGTCTACCACCGTGCTTTGCCCCGGGCCCGCCACGTCGGCCCGCACGTCACCCGCAGTGAACCATGAGGTGGACGCGAGCACGTTGTCGGCCGTCAACTCGCCGTGGGGCATGATACTCGCCGCCGGCGTCCCCCCCGGCCCGAGGCGTCCGCCAGCGCGGGCTGAATCGCCTCGGGTTCAACACGGTACAACTTACCGATGCCCCGACCTTGCCGGGCGATCCACAGCTCGCCCTGCGCGTCCTCACTAATGGTGTTCATCCCGAGCTGCGCAAAGTTGGCACCGCCCGGCAGGCCGAGCATCGGCGTGCGGTCAATGACGCTCCGAAGCACGCGCCGGCCAAGCCCAACCGTCTCTACCCCCGAGTGCAGCCGACCCCGGCACCAGTCCACCCAGAAGTACCGACCGCGCCACGCCCGCATCAGGCTCCCGCGATACACCACCCCGCCCGTCACGGCGCAGCCAGCGCTGTTGCTGACAAGCCCCGGCATCGGCGGGTGCGGAAAGGCCCATGCGGGCGGCGTCAGCGATGACACATCAAAGCCCGGGGGCAACGCCTCCAGACCCGGGGCCACGCCCTCAAAGTACGGCCAGCCCAGGTTCGCGCCCGCAAAGCTCCCCGCCGCCATCCAAGTGATCTCCTCCCAGCTCTGGTTCCCGACGTCGCCGATCCACAAGTCGCCGTTCCGGCGATCAGAGCTCCAGCGGCACGGGTTGCGCAGGCCTCTGGGCAGCACCTCGCGGGCCGCGCCCGGCACGCCCGCGTGCGGGTTGTCCGCGCGTATTGCGTGGTTCCGCGTCGCATCGCTTGGGAAGTCGTCCCCCGAGGGGTCGATCCGCACCAGCTTGCCCAGCGGCGATGACAGGTCCTGGCTCAGGGCCTGCTGATAGATCTCGCCAATGCCCACCACCAGCATCCCGGCGCGGTCAAAGTGCATCGCGCCAAGCGCGTGCTCCACCGTCACGCGGATCTCGCCCCACACCACACGACGTCTCGCGGGGTCGAACACCAGTTGGTCGGTTGCGCTGCGTGTGTAACGCTCAACATGGCTCTTGCCGTTGCGACCCTCGAAGGCTATGAACACGTGACCGCTGCTGGCGAAGTCGGGCGCGAACGCCAAGCTTCGCGCCTGCAATAGGACGCCCGGCGGGTTGATCGCTAGTGCCGGCGTCGCCAGCAGGCGCACGCCCGTGACAGACCCGCCCGCGCTGCGGGGCCGCCTTGGCCCCACGTCTGCACGTTCATCAGCGCCGCCAAGGCTACGGCGCCCCCGACCAGCCCCCCGACGCCCATCAAACGGGTTCGATCCTCGTTCACAGAAACACCCTCCGCGGCGGTCGGGCCGGCAAAGCCCGACACGCGACGGCCGCCGCAGAGGATACCTCAGGCACCCGGGCGCCTTGGGCCGCCCAGGTGGAGATTGACAAACTCTTCGCCATCGCGCGGTGCTAGGACCTGCCGCGCACTAACGACCCGCAATGAACGCCGCCATGAAGATCACCAGGTCGTCGGCCGTCAGCTCCTGGTCGACGCGAGAGACCTGACCTGCGCCCGCGCAGTCCGCCTGTGGGTCGTTGCGCACAAACCAGCTTACGAACGAGACCACGTCGTCCACCGTAAACTCACCGTCCGGACCGCCGCCGTTCGGGCCAGTCACGTCCGCCAGCGCCGGCTGCACGCTCTCGGGCACAATCTTGTGGATGCGACCAGCGATGTCCACCACCAGCATCTCGCCGCTGTTGTCCTCGACGATGCCCACGAGGTTGATAAACGATGGGCGCTGGTTGGGCGTCCCCACGTCACGCAGCACGCCGGTCATGTCCTGCAGGTCATCAAGCCCGCCCGTCGGGCCGACACGCAGGCTCAGCACGCGCCCGTTGCAAAGATCCACGAAGAAGTAGCGCCCGCGCCATGGGCGAATCGCGGTGCCCCGGTACACCACACCCCCGCCCACCGAGCAGCCCTGCTGCCAAGACTGATACCCGGGATGCGACTGGTGCGGATAGTCGTAGATCGGAAAGATCAGGCTTGCCGGGTTCGGGTCGGGCTGTATCGTGCCGAAGGGCCCGCGCCGTGAGCCCTCGTAGTTCGGCCAGCCCAGGTCCTTAAGCCCCGGCAAGCGAGCAGCCGGGATGTACGTGACCTCCTCCCAAGCCAGCTCGCCCACATCGGCGATCCAGAAGTCACCAGTGAAGCGGTCAAAGCTGAAGCCCCACGGGCTGCGGATGCCCATCAGCCACACCTCAGGCAGCGCCCCGGGCTGCTGCGCCAGCGGGTTGTCCGCCGGGATCCCGTAGTTCTTCAGCGGGTCGGCCGGGAAGTCGTCACGCCGCGGGTCAATGCGGAGGACCTTCCCGTACGGGCTGGCGATGTTCCGTGCCCTGATGTAGAAGTCACCCTCGTCGCCCTTGGCGATGTACAGCATCCCGTCGGGCCCGAAGCGGATCGTCCCACCGTGGTGGTACTGCCCTGCGGGCGTCTGCCAGATGACCTCGCGTGTGGCGGGGTTTACGACCCAATCCAGCCCCACCTTGTACCGTGCCACCGCCGTCACATCGCCAAACCCCGCGATCTGCGTGTTGTGGAAGATGTACATGTCGCGACTGGTCTGAAAGTCCGGTGCCAGCGTCAGCCCGAGCATCCCGCGGTTCCCATCGCTGCGCGTGATGGCAATCTCATTGAGCACCGGCAGTGGACGGGCGATGTAACTGCCCACGCCACCCGGCTGCGCCGTGATGGTCACAAGCCGGACCACGCCTGCACGCTCGAGCGTCAGCATGTGCCCGTCATCACCCGGGACCGTCACGATGTTGATCGGCTGCGCCTGCCCGGTCAGCACCTGCACCGCCGTGCCGAAGTTCTCCGCCTGCCCGTGCGCCGCGCTGGCCGCAAGGCCGGCGCCCGCGATCAGCCCGCAGGCCGTCCGCAAGCCCCGATGAACGTACGTGTGGAAAAACCCAATACGGGGAATGCCAAGATCGTGCATGATGCTCCTTGGGGCCGGTGAGAGCACCGGCGATGATCCGCCCACAACCCCGCGAGATCGACGACGATCGCGAATGTTAGCGGACCTTTCCCTATATTGTGCAAGTATTGCGCCTCAGGAAGCAAAGATTTTTTAGACCATTTTCAGCCGACGGCAGCGCGCGGCCACCGTCGCCCGCTGCGTTTTCACGCGGCGGGTCAAGGGCCGAAAAGGTTCTGGCTTCAGTTACCGCTCGTGAACGCGTTAATGAAGAAGATGATGTCGTCGGCGGTCAACTCGTTGTCGACAATCGGCGACGGGCCAGGGCCCGCGACGTCAGCGCGCGGGTCGTTGCTCGTAAACCAGTTGATGAACTGGATGATGTCGTCGGCGGTGTACTCGCCGTCGGCACCGATGCTCGGCCCGGGGCCCGCGATGTCGCCGATGCGCGGCTGTGTGTTTTGCGGGACCAGCTTGCGAACGCGCCCGACGATCTCGACTACATACATCTCGCCGGCGTTGTCCTGCTCAAAGGCCACGACGTTCGACAGCGTCGGGGGCGTGACGCCCGAGACGGTCGTGCGGAACGCCGTCGAGTAGTTCAATAGGCCAACCGAGGCGGGCGACCCGTTGCCGACGGCGACATTGGCCGGGAAGGCCCACAGCGCGCTGGCGTAGGTGTCGTTGAAGAAGTACGTCCCGCGGTACGGGCGGATGGCGCTGCCGCGGTAAACGATCCCGCCAACGGTCGAGATGCCGACTTGCGCGGTGCTGTAGGTCGTCCCGACCGGAATGTCGCTTTGGTTGGCGGTGCGCGGGTAGACATACAGCGGCGTAGTCAGGTTCGAGACGTCGAAGCTGCCGGCGGCAAGGTTGGTAGCGCGATTGCCCTCACGCACGCGCCAGCCGAAGTTCAGGTTCGTGGCGGTGCTGGAGTTGCGGTTGTGTTCCTCCCAGCTCGACTGTCCAACGTCACCAATCCAGAGTTCCTCGGTCCAGCGGTCAAAGCTGTAACGCCAGGGGTTGCGTAGCCCGCGGGCCCAGATCTCGGGCAGGCCGCCGAAGCCGCCGGGGTAGGCGTTGTTGGCGGGGATGCGGTAGTCACGCAGGGTGTCAGCGGGGAAGTCATCGCCGTTCACGTCGATGCGGATCATCTTGCCCAGCAGCTCGTTGGGGTCCAGGGCGTCGTTGTTGGGGTCGTTGCCGCTGCCGCCGTCGCCAGTACCGATCCACAGCATCCCATCGGGGCCAAACTCGATGTTCCCGCCGTTGTGGTTGGTGAAGGGCTGGTTAAACTGCAAGACCACGTCACCGGCGGCCAGCGCGACGTTCGCGTTGTTCGGGTCGCGCTGGTAGCGGGCGATGACCGTGCGCCCGTTATCGAAGGTTGCGCCCTGGTTGACAAAGGTGTTGCCGCGCGGCGCGGTGTAGTTGATGTAGAACACGCCGCTGGTCGCAAAGTCAGGCGCCAGCGCCAAGCCCAGCAGTCCCTGCTCGCTACTGCGAGTCAGCACGGGCGAAGTCGGGAAGCTCGGCCCCGTGATAAGCGTTGCGACGTCAAGGAACGGCGTGGCCTGGAGGGCGTAGGTCGCATTGCCCAGCCCGTCGACGCCCACGATGACCAGGCGGATCCGCCCGGTCTGCTCGACGATGAAGAAACGCCCATCGTCGCCGCGCGGGAACTCGACGCCCAGCGGCGAGCTCAGCCCGGCGCCCACGACCGTCTGCCAGTTGGCAAAGTCAACCTGCGCGAGCGCGGCGGTCGGGCCCAGCAGCGCGCACGCCGAGGTCGCCAGGGCGGCAAGAACAGCGGGGATCGTCAGCTTCATTTTTAGTTCCTCTTCTTTTGCGAAGGGGTGCTCAGTTGAGCACCGGCTTGGGGTGGATTCGGGATCCGGAAACACGCATATCGGAGCGTGCTCAGGAAGCGTACAGATCAATCGACCGCCCGACGAGAAGGGTGCAAGCAATACGCCGGGGGTGGTGCCAAGTTCCAGAATCATCTGGTACCTTGGAGACTTTGCGCACAACGGCGGGGTTCGGCCAGTAATCGCCCAGTCTTCGGTAGCAGCATCAGTGTAAACACCTAGGACGGCGGGGGCCAGGACGCCCTGAATTGTCAGGGTGGAGTCTGGTGTGAGCAGACCCAATTCGCCTTTAGTCAGCCCGGGGCCGGCGGCCGAGGGGTGCTGGCCTTCGCTTTGGCGTTGAGCTTGGCCTGCCAGTCGCGAGCCCGCTGGTCGGTGCGCTCGGCCGCGCGTCCCTCGCCCAGCGCGCGCTGGAGCACGGCGAGCCGCGCAAACAGCTCTGCGCTGGGCGCGCGGGCGAGTTGACGCTCAGTGTCCTTGGCGTCTAGCTCATCTGCGCGGCGCGTCGCAGCCCGTGCCGGCTCAGCCCGACGCATCTCGGTGAGCAACTGCGCCAGACGGCGGTAGCGCTCCACCGTCGGCGTGTGCTCCGCGGCTTCAGTCAGGTACTTCAGCGCGTCGTCCGGCTTGCCCGAGATCAGCAGCGTGGTGCCCAGGTCTTCGTTTAAGTCTGGGTTGCGCGGATAGACCGCCAGCCCGGTCCGCAGCGCGGCGATCGAGCCCGGCAAGTCCTGCACGTGCAGGCGCAAATTCGCGGCTGAGCGGACGGTCGAAACGTCATTGGCGTGTTCACGCAAGGCCTGTGTGTACAGATCCTGCGCCTCCGCGAGCTTCTGGGTTTGCAGCAGCACAAAGGCGCGCTGCTGGCGGATCGCGTCAGAGACCGGCCAGCGGGCTTGAAGGGCTTCGAGCTGTGAGAGCTGGGCCTCAGAGCTTGCCCGCTGAAGCTGCATGACGCGCACGAGCTGGCCGATCAGCTCGGCCCCGCCCTGGCCCTGCGGCTGGGCAATGTTGATCGCGCGGACCAGGGCCGCCTGGCTGGCGGGCAGGTTACCGGCGACCGCGTGTAGCCATGAAAGTCGCAGGCTGGGCTGAAGCTGGTCCTTGATCGCCACGCCGCCGGCACCGATCTGGCGCGTGAGCTTGAAGAGGTTGATGGCGGACTGCGCGGTCTTGAGGTCTGCCGGCGCGGGCTTGTACGTGGGCGATAGGACCTGCTCGCGCGTCAGGCGCAGGCGGCTCTCAACCAGCTCGCCGTGCCAGAGCGCGTAGTTGATGACCAGCCCATGTCCGGCGAAGGCCAGGTACGCCAGTGTGCCGAGCACAAACACGTAGCCCGCGGGGCGGAGTCTGCGGTCACGCTTGAGCTGCCAGAACGGCGCGCGGACGTTCGCATCTCGCACCAGCCGCCAGCAGGTAAAGACCGCGAAGGCGCCGATGCTTGCCACGCCCATGGCCATCAGCAGCGGGATCCACCCGTAAAGCCCGCGGACGCTGACCACCAGCACCAGCGCCACGCCAGCGATGAAAAGCTCTTCGCTCAGCGAGAGGTCCCAGCGCCGCGCGCGGGCCTGTTTGGCTGCCAGGGCCTGCGCGTCGCTGACGCGCGGCTTGGCGAACGCCGCGGGCGTGCCAAAGCCAAGGCGCAGCGCGTCGTTGGGGCAGGCGCTGACGCAGTCAAGGCACTTCATGCACCCCGGGTCGACCACCGCGCCAAAGTCGCGGACCTCTTCGTGCACGCGGACGTTGCTGGTACATACGGCGGTGCAGTGCCCGCAGTGGTTGCAGCTGTCGTCTACGCGGATGCGCAGCGGCGCGAGGCGGTCAGCGGGTGTGAAGAACCCGCCGTACGGGCACCCGTAGGTGCAGAAGGCCTTGGCACCCATGAAGTACACGGTGACAAAGCCGCAGACCAGCAGGAACGGGATCGCGACGTACCACGGCGGGAAGGTGGCCCAGAAGTCTTCGACCATGAACCCGGCGGTAAAGCCGTGGAGCGGGATGATGTCGCCAAACGCCGTGGGATACTCGCCAAACTGGATGATGCCGTCGGCGTTGAGGTCGTTCCAGAGCCAGAGCTTGACGAGGACCTCGCGCCGAAACGTGGGCCAGACGAACAGGTAGAGCGCAAGCCCGAGCGGGAACCACAGCAGCAAGCGCGAGCGCCAGGGCTTTGGGTGGATGCCCACCTTCTTCATCATCCATCCGCAGAGGTCTTGGAGCGCAACGACGTGGCACGCCCAGCCGCAGAAGAACCGCCCGAAGACCGCCGTCGAGAGGATGGCGGCAACAAACATGACGAAACCGGCGTTGATGCGCCCGGTCTCGAGCGTGGCCATGCTCTCTGAGGGCTCTACGGGCGAGAGCGTGTGGCGAACGCCGTCGGACATGCCGCTGTACAACCACTGCACGATGTGGGCCACGATGACCAGGTGAATAACGATGAGCACGAGCGCGCGCCACAGGCCCATGCGGCTGTGCGGGCGCGGCGGCAGCACGCGGGTGCCCGCAGTCGTGGTCTCAGCGATCACCGAGAGCGGCACGTCCTTGGCTTTCGCGGCAGCGGATGAACCCCGTGAGAACGGGTGCTTGGGTGGGCACGGTGGCCGCGCGCTGGGCATGGTGGTGATGGTAGTGGGGGCGGGCGCTGTTGGCGGCGAGTGTGGTGAAGGTGCGGGCGGCGCGGACCCGGTCGGTTCGGTACCGAGGTGGGACGCATGCCGGCCAGAACGACAACGCCCCCGGCGTTACGATCCGTTGCCAGCAAACCGCCAACGGGGCGATGGTCAACGTGACTGCGTCAGGAAACTCGCCGGACGTGTAAGTCCACTCGGACGCACCGCCACTGGTGTCAAAAAGACCCCAGCGCGACTAATAATCGGCACACCTCGCAGCCGGGACAGTCCATCCGTAGAAGATTCCTTCCTCGCTCGACGCCGTAGGACGTCTCTCCGATGCCGAAGAGGGCAGGAAGTCGGGAGATCGGCAACCTGTCGCGGCCGTAGGAATAAGTCCACTGGTCCCCGCCGGGTGTGGCGGGGTGTTGGGGGTGCCAGTAGGTAGCGATCGACCACTCGCTAGCACTTTGGAGCTAGTATCTTGCGTCAGGCCACCTCTAAATATTGCGGATCGTGTCAGGCTCTTCGATGCGGATGCCGCGCAGATCATACGAGCGCTGGGTGATGGCATCGATGGCTAGTTGTCGGCTATTGTGAAGCAAGTTCCAGTACACCGCCGCAGTGAACCATTTCCACCCGACGCACCGGCTGTGTGGTCGCGCCGGGCTGCACGCCGTAGATTGGCCGCACGGTCGTGCCTGCCCGACAACGCCACCGATAACGACACTGAAGCCGCTCTAAGCCGCGTTTACAAGCCCGGCGCGACCGCCGTCGGGGATGTCCGGCAAGGGTCGCACGCCTGCGATGTTGACGACGGCGAGCTCCGTCCCCTGATCTGCGAACGTCTGAACGCCCACAGGCGCCGGCGGTAACTCGAGCGGCTGGGCGCAGGCACGCCCGGCGGCTAATCCCAGCGCGGCTCATGCGACGCGCAGACCTGCGCACACAGGCCACGTCGCGATGCCGCGCACGCCGCCCACGCACTTCTTCACGCCGCTGAACACAGCAAGCTCCTTCAGTCATGACGTTTGACCGAGCATGCCCACCGCCCTGTCAAGCCCAAAGCCACCAAAGTTTGTAACGACTTTGGTGAAGATGGAGCAAGCGGTGGACCACGGCGGGCCTTCGGGGGCTCCCGCGCGTGTGCCCGTAAGTGTGCCGTGCGAGGCTAGAAGTGTCGGACGCCGGGGCCTTGGGGCTCCAATTACCGCCGCCGGCCGCCACGGCGAATAGGCCGCACGCCGGTCGGCGACGGCGCTGTCGGTGGGAATGACCTTACCAATGACAACGGCCTCTCTGGCGTGCTGCGCGAGAGAGGCCGTGGATGTTCGCAAGATGGTCCAGACGCAGCGACTGAATCGTTCAGGCCGTACCAGTCTCGGCCGAACCCGTCAGCGCAAGCTCAGCGCCAGTTCAACTCTTGGCCTGGGCGGCGTTGCCCGCCTGGATGAACTTGTTGTACGCCTCGATGTCCATGTCCTCGACCTTGGCCTTTCCGATGATCGCGTCCATCGTCTTGTGCTCGCGGATCTGCCCCCACACAGCGCCGAGCTGGTTGGACTGCATGATCTGCTGGCGCATCTGCTCGGGCCGCACGCCGCGGTCCTGCGCGATCTGCGCGATGCGACCGTTTACCTCCGCGTCGCTGACCTGCACGCCAAGCTCGGCCGCGGCTTTGTCGATGATGAAGAACAACTTCAGGTCGCGGACCGCTTCGCCCGCGCTTGCGCTGCGAAGCTCGGCGATATTCTCCTCGATCTTCGCCGGGTCAACCCCGCGGTACAGCAGCTCCATGCGCTTGCGCTCGAAGGTCCGACCGGCCTGCTCCGCCGTCACGCGCTGCGGCAGCTCCATCTTGGTCTGCTCCAGCAACGCCTTGGCGACCTGCGCGTGCATCGCGGCCTGCTGCTCAACGCGCACGCGGCTTTCAAGCCGGTCGCGGATCACCATCTTCAGCCCCGCCTCGTCGGCCATTCCGAACCGCGCCACCAGGTCGGTCGTCGGCGCCGCGATGATCCGGTCAACCCGCGCCGGGGTGTAGACGATCGTCAGCGCCTGCCCGCGCAGCGCCTCGTTCTCATGGTTCTCTGGCCCCGTGGTCTTGACGGTCGCGACGTCACCGGCCTTGGGCAGGCCAAGCTGCGTGGTCAGGTCGTCTACCACCAGGCCAACGATCATGCCCTTGGGAGCGCGCTCGGCCGTGGGCACCTGCACCACGATCCCGTCGCTCTCGAAGGCGGCCTTCCCGTCGGGCCCGCTCATCTTGGCGTGCCCGGTCAGGTAGTCGCCCGGCTCGGGGTTCGTCCGCTCCTCCAGCGAGCCCTCCTGGATCGCCAGCTTGCGGACCTCGTCATCAACCATCACGTCGGTCACGTCCATCTTGGGGCGCTTGACCTCGACGCCGTCGAGCTTGGGCAGCTCAAACTCGGGCAGCACCTCAACCTCGATCTCGAAGGCGAAGTCCTTGGCCGGGTCAAGGTCCAGCTTGTCAAGGTCCTTGGCCACCGGGTTGCCCAGCACGCGCAGCTTGTGGTCCTCGATCGCCTTGCCGTAGGCCTGCGAGACCAGCGCCTCCTTGGCCTGCTTGGTGATCGAACCGCCGAAGCGCTTCTCGATCAGTCGGCGCGGCGCGCGCCCCTTGCGGAAGCCCGGCAGCTCCGCCTCGACCATCAGCGTCTCGATCGTCAGGCCCAGCGAGCTGGCGACCGTCTCCTTCGGGACCTGGATGCTCAAACGCTTGCGGCTCGGGCCCGCGTCGGAAACCGTAACCTTGTTGCTGATCTCGGCCGTGGTCATGCGTCCATCTCCGGGGTCCAGGGCCCGCGGCAACTCGCCGCGCGCCCCCCGCCCGAGGTGCGTAAGGGCCGATCGTAGACCCCAGCAGGTGCGCAGGCCCCAAACAAAGCGGGCCCAGCTCTTCGCCAGGCCCGCACGATCGTTCAGGTTTACCCAGCCTCAACCGGCGTGAAGCGGCTACGCGGATCACGCGACTGTGATGGTCAGCTGGGTGAAGGCGACCAGCAGGTTGTTGTTCGCCGTCAGCTCAACCAGGCCGCCTGTCGGCGTCAGCCGAAGGGCGACAAAGTACGTCCCCGCCATCAGCGCGCCCGGGACGAGCACGTCACCACCCTCGAAGCTCAGGCCGGGGGTGCTGTTTGCAGCCGCCGTCCCGTTGCGGGTCGCCAGCGTGATCGCCCCGCTGCCGACACCGAAGTTGTTGACGGTGTTGATCAGGAGGTCAATGGTGAAGCCCACCGGCACGTTCGAGAGGTTCTGGAAGACCGCGTTGATGTTGAAGTTGCCGGGGTTGCTGACCGCGCCAGCGACGATCGCCAGCGTGTTGGCCGGGGTCGCGTTAACCACCAACGCAGCGGCCGAAAGGTCAACGCCTTGCACGATGGTGATGGTCTGGGTTGAGATCGCGGTGTTGTTGTTGGGGGAGTTGTCAAGGTTCGCGATCCCATCGCCTGTCGCGCCGAGGATCGCACCGATCCGCCATGTGCCCGCCGAGAGGCCGCTGACGTTCAGCAGGTTGAAGCCGAACGCCGCGGTACTGGCCGTGCCGCCGCCGGCCAGTGTTGCTGCCAGAGCGCTGCCGGCCACCGCCACATCGTCGCCGTCGCCGATGATCCCGTTGCTGCTCAGCACGTACCGCACGCCGACGTTCCGCGCCGTCACGCCAACAGTCGCGTTCGCCAACGCCGCCGAGGGCGAGACCGTCAGGTTCGCCCCGCTGCCAAGCGTGTAATTAAGGTTCCCCGGCAGCGTCACGCCCGTGACTGACAGGTCAGCCCGAGCGCCCGCAAGGTTGACCGTGCCAAGCTCAATCGCGCTGGCCCGCTCAACGCCCTGGGCCAGCGCGGGGCTCTGAATCACAAAGAACCGGTACGAGCCCTGCGGGATGAAGCTGATCCCGTCCAGTGACGCAGTGAAGCTCACAACCTGATCGGCACCGGGCTGCACGATGAGCACCTCAGAGCCCAGCACGATGTCGTCAGCGTTGCCCGCCGTCGCGTCAGTAGAGAGCACGTAGCGGTACGTCACGGCCTGCGCCGGCCCCGTGGTCCGCACCGTGAAGGCCCCGTCGATCGACTGCCCGGGCTGCGTCAGCGCGATGTTACTCGGGCTGGTCAGCCCCGTGGTTGAGACCAGCCGCGCGTCGCCCAACAGCGTGTTGGTGATCGTTCCGGTCGCCCGGCGAGTCGCCTCGCTGCTGACGCGGTACGGCTGCCCGGCGTTATCGATCGTCGCGACCACTGTCTCGCCGCCCTCGGCCAGCACGTCAGACAGCACAAACACCGGGATGTTCAGCGTCGTCACGTTCGCGGGGATCGTGAAGCTTGTTGGCAGGGCCTGCCCGCCCTCGGTCCCGAAGTCCTCACCATTGACCGCGACGCCCGCGCTCCAGGTCACCAGCACCACCAGCGGCTGGCTCAGCGTCCCGCCCGCGCGTGTCAGGCGGAAGTTCAGGCGGTTCTGCTGGGCCACGACGGTTCCAAAGGCCGTCTCGGCCCCGACCGCGTCGGTTGCCGTGATCGTCAGCGTCGGTGCCGTCTGGCGGTCGGTGATGTTCACCGTCGCGGGCGTGCCGCCGATGTTGTACCCGTCGCCGCGAGCAACCGTCGCCACCACGGTCTCAGTCAGCGTCTCGATCACCCCGTCATCAACCGGGTTGATGCTGAAGGTCGCGAAGGCCTGGCCAGCGGGGATCGTCACTGTCACGATCATCGCGGCTGCGCCCGGCGCGGTCGTGAAGTCGTCGGTGATCGTCGCCGTCCCGCCCAGCGCCACGTTGACAGTCAGCGAGCCGGTCGTCGGGCCCGACCGCGTGACGCGGAAGGTCCCGGGCCGCGCGGCCTGCCCACCGGTGGTCTCCGCCGCCGCCGCCGTGGTCGCCGTCACGCTCACCACAGGGCGCGAGACAGTCGCCAGCGCCGTAGCCGTCACGCCAGCGTTGTTGTTCTCGTTGGTCTCGGTCACGGTGTCGCCCGCGTCAGCGACCGCGATCAGGAAGTAGCGCCCCGCCCCGGCAAACCCGGGGATGATCGCGTCCACCACCACCTGCTGGCTGCCCGGACGCAGCCCGTCGGGAATGGTAAAGGTCCCGATGACCAGGTCGTTCCCGTCCGCGGTCGCGTCGCTGCTCAGCAGCAGGCGGCCGGTCGTGGCCCCGCTGGTGTCTGCCGTGCCCACGTTGCTGAACTGCACCGGAATCTGCACGCTCGAACCTGTCGCCAACGCCAGCGGCGCAGTGATCAGCGGACGCGCCGTGAGGTCAGCGCCCGCCTGCGTCGCGCCCGTCACCGTCACGCGTGCCGTGGTCGTTTGCGAGCTGTTGTCGTTCTCGACCAGCTCTTCAACCTCGCCGGCCCCGTCAACCTCTGCGATCAGGAAGTATGTCCCCGCCGTGGCCGAGCCCGGCACCGGCGAAGAGAAGCTCAGCGTCTGGCTTCCGTTGCCCGCCAGCCCGGTCAGGCGCTGCACGCTCAGCAAGATGTCGGTGTTGGGGTTCAGCGTCCCGTCAGCCGAGAGGAACAGCCGCACGTTGAACGCGCCCGCCGCCGCCGCCGCGATGTTGCGGACCACCACGCTGGCCGCAAGCACGGCACCCTGCCCGATGGTCGTTACGGTCGTGGTCGGGACGTTGACTGTCAGGTTCGGGGCCGCGATCCGCAGCAGCGCCGCCGAGACCACCGAGTTGTCGATCTCGCTGGTCTCGAGCACAGCCCCGCCCACGTCGGCGATGACCACCACGCGGTAGTCGCCCGCCGGCAGGTCCAAGGCCGCGCTCGGGAGCGTGAAGCTTTGCGTAAAGCTTTCGCTGCTGCCCGCGGCCAGCGCACCGATCACGCGCGTGCCAAGGACGATGTCCTGGCTCGCGTTTACCGCCGCGATCGGCCGCAGCGCGAAGCGGGCGGTCGTCTCGCCCGAAACGCCGATGATGCCGGTGTTGCGGATGATCGCCGGGATGTTCACGTTGGCCCCGCGTGAGGTCGTAAGGGCCACGAAGCTGGTCGTCGCCGTCAGGTTCGGCGCTGTGACGTTGACCGCCGCCGCCGCCGTACCCACCACGGTGTTGTCGGCCTCGTTGCTCTCTGCCACCTGGCGGCCGCTATCAACCTGGATGACCAGGCGGTACGCGCTCACGCCCGAGGGCAAGTTGGCGGGGATCACCAGCGTCGGCGAGAGCGTCGCCGTCAGCCCGGCGTTGATCGCCCCAACCGCGAAGCTCGTCTCGCCGTTAACGTCGGCCAGCACAATGTCGTCGCTATCGCCGATGATGTCGTTGGTTGTCAAGATGTACCGCACGGCCGACGCACCAGCGCTGGCCGCGCCGGTGTTCCGCACCGTCGTGGGCACGCTCAAGTTCCCGCCGCGCTGCACGTTGGTGGTCCCGGTCAGGCCGGTCGTAGCCGAGAGGTTCGCCGCCGGGCTCACCGCTGAGTTGATCGTTGCGATCAGCCCCGGGCTGATCCAAACGTTGTTGCTGCCGGAGGACTCAACCTGCTCGTCGTCGGGGTCGATCACCAGGATCAGATAAAACTGGCCTTCTGGCGCGTTGCTCGCGGCCGTGAACTGCACGTCGCCCGTGAGCGTGCCGGTGGTCAGCAGCGCGCCGAGCGCACCGTTGTACACGTCGTCGCTCAAGACAAAGTCGTTCAGGTCAAGCTGCCGGTCTGACGAGAGATAGGCCCGCACCGTCCGCCCGCTGGTCGCGGCGGTATCGCCCAGATTCGCCACCGTGATCCGCCCGCGGACGATCGTGTCCGAGCCCACACGCGTCACACTCAGGCTCTGCGGGCCAGTCACCGCCAGGTCGACCTCGCTCGCGTCCGCGCCGCGCGCCGGCACCGTCACCACAGCGCCGGTGCTGAAGGTGTTGTTGTTGCCCTCGTTGCTCTCAAACACCTCTTCGCCGCTGTCAACGATCATTACCAGGCGGTATGCGCCCGGGCGGATCGTCGTCGGCAGGCTCAGCCGCACGTCGCTGAGCGTCAGCGTCTGCCCCGCGCTCAGGCCCGCGTTGCCCGCGCCAAACACGGGGCGAACCTCACCAAGAAGCTGACCAACACCAACCTGCGACGGGAACAGCTCGCCGTCGGACGCGCTGACCAGCAGGAACCGCGCCGCGAACGCCCCGCTGGCGATCGCCGCGGTGTTCCGCAGCGTAACGCTCAGGCTCAGGGCCTCACCGGGCTGAAGCGTCTGAGTCGCGGGGCTCAGCGTAAAGCTGCCCGAAAGCTCAGGCGCTGCGACCGCGACCTTCTGGGTCGCGAAGCTGAGGTTGTTAACCTCGTTGGTCTCGCCCACGTCCTGGTTGAGGTCGATGAACGCCGCCACGAAATAGCTGCCCAGGTCCACCGCGTCAACGCCCACCGGCAGCGCGAGCGTCAGGTTGCTGAGTGTCAGCGACCCGGTCGTGTTCAGCGTGTTGACCTGCCCAGCCGTCAGCTCGCTCGTCGACAGCGCGATGTACTGCGCCGCCGTCGTGTTGACGAGCGACAGGCCGATGAGCAGCGAGGGCCGGAGCCCATTCTGGTTCGAAACCTGCCCGCCACTGCGCAAGACCGTCACCGTCACGCCCGTGAGCGTGCCCTCCTGCCCGACCGTCGCGTTGGCGGCGGGGTTGGTCACCGTCACGCGCAGGTCAGGGGCACCGGCTGACTCGACGAACACCAAGCTCGGGGTCGCCGTCGCCACGTCGTTGTTGTTCTCGTTGCTCTCCAGCACGCCCGCGCTGGAGTCGACCCGCACTTGGATCGAATAGATGCCAGCGTTGATACCAAGCAGGCTCGGGGCCTCAAAGTCGGCCAGGCTGAAGGTCTGGCTCGCGCCCACCGCCAGGTTGGTGATCGTCAGCACACCCGTGGGCCGCAGCAGCTCGATGCTCGCTGGCCCCTCGATGCCCGCCTCGTCGGTCACAAAGACCCGGACGTTGAAGTTCTGTGCCGCGCTGTTGCCCGTGTTGCGGACCGTGAAGCTGCCGCCCAGGTTCGGGATCGGCCCGTTGACGTTGATGGTCTGGCCCGGGTATGTGATCGTCGCGCTCAGCTCAGGCAGCGCCACTGTCACCGAGGCCGCGCTGGTCCAGATGACGTTGTTGCCCTCGTTGCCCTCGGTCACCTCGCCGTTCGAGTCAAGCACCAGGCCCACGAAGTACGTACCCGCCGCGACGCCCGACGGCACCGTCAGCGCGCTGGGCGTGATGGTCGTGCTCGACCCAGAGTTCAGCGCCGCGAAGGCCTGCCCGCTCTGTGTCAGGTTCAGCGCGTTGCCCAAGTTGCGGTCGCGCGAGATCACCCATCGCGCCGTAGTCGCCACGGCGTTCACGCTTCCAGTATTGCGGAAGACCACGCTGTTGTTGCCAGTCAAGGGCGTGCCGGGCGCGACGGTCTGGGTCGCAATCGCCAGGTTCGTTGCCGTCAGGTCTGCCCCCGCCGGGCCGTTGATCGCCACCAGCGGGCCCGCCGTCACCGTGTTGTTTGCGACGTTCGCGTCATCGATATCACCCGCATTGGTCAGCGCGAAGTTCAAGGTGTACGCGCCCGCGGCAAAGCCCCCGTTGGGCAACGCCAGCGGCAAGGTGTTCAAGTTGATCGTCCGCGCGTTGCCCGTTCCGGGCAGCATGCTGAGCGAGCCGGTGCCAACGGTGATGTCCGTCCCGCCAGCCAACGGCGACAAGAAGACGCGCCACGCCGCGCCGGCCACGGG
Source organism: Phycisphaerales bacterium PN19_bin_20 (assembly GCA_021173225.1). GTDB lineage: Bacteria > Planctomycetota > Phycisphaerae > Phycisphaerales > UBA1924 > JAJTGZ01. The sequence continues at coordinate 34,117 of JAJOLK010000002.1, forward strand.
CTGATTGCCCACGTTGGTCAGCACAACGGTGCCGGTGAGGTTCTGGTTTGCACCGCTGGCCGTCAGTGCGCCAGCGGTAAAGGTCCCGATCGTCGCCGCAATGTCCACCGTCAGAAGCTGGCGTTCTTCAAGGCGCTCAAAGAGGCTCGCAACGCCCACCGGCTGGCGCGAGCCCGCCGCGCTCGCCAGGCCTGCCGCACGCCGCGCCGCGCGCCATAGCCCGCCCAAAACACCGCGGGTCGAGGGCTTGACGGCTTGAGTAGTGTCGGCGGCGATCTGGCGGGTGATGCTCATGGTCTTCGCTCCAGGTGGGGATCTAAGTGGGGGGCGACGGAGTGGGCGGCTAAGGGTCGCGTGCTACGGGTGAAAGTTCGGGGTTTGCCAAGTGCTTATCAGAAGCGCGGCGCGATCGCCGCCGTCCGAGAAGGTTTTCTAGGGTCAAGCTTATCTCACTTGCGAGCATGTGGCGCAAGGAAGCATCCTCGATCCGATGCGGACCCGCTTAGCGCCGAGCGTTTACACCACTCTCGCCCGGGTCTGTCAGCACCCCGCCGTGAAGAGGTTGATGAACAGGATCACGTCGTCGGCGGTGAACTCGCCGTCACCCCCAACGCTCGGGCCCGGCCCGGCCACGTCGCCGCCCAGGTTGCCCGCGGTAAACCAGCTGACGAACACGATGATGTCGTCGGCCGTCAGCTCGCCATCGGGGCTCGTCGCCAGCCCGGGGCCCGCGATGTCCGAGGGGCCGCACGCCGGGGGCGCGCAGACCGCGCTGATCTGCAACTCACGGAACGTCGTCGCCACGCTCCCGCACGGGTTCGTCACAATCACCCCCACGCCGATGTTTGGATACTGCGGCGCGGGGCGCAGGTTCGAGATCGTGATTGTCGGGCCCGTCCACCCCTCCACCGAGAAACTCACACCCGTCACCGGGTCCTCAAAGAATGGCCCGGTGATCGCCTGCGGCGGCGTCCCCACCGAGCCACCAATCGAGACCTGCCAGATATGCTCGAGCGGCTCGCTCCCATCCGTGTCGGCGGTAATGCTCACCGAAGCGCTCGGCAAACCCGGCCCGCTGCCCACAGGCCAGTTCGGGTCGGCGCAGATGCCCACCGGCGGCGCGGTGTCGGGGAACCAGCCCGAGGTCGGATCAAGGCATGGCAGGCCCTTGATCAGGAACGCCCGGGCCTGCCCGTTGAACTCACCCCACCCCGAGATCGCCGTGCCGTCGCTTGAAATCCCGCGCGCTTCGACCAGGACCCAACCTGTAACGATTCCACCTAGCGACGCGACGTAGGCACGCAGGTCGAGCATCCCCGTCGCGCCCATCCGGATCCACGCCCGGTTGCCGAAAATGTTGTCGTAGCTCGTCCCCACCACCCGTGAGCCGTTGCGGCTGACGGCAAAGGTGCGGATGTCGACGTTGGCGCCACTGCCGGCAATGATTCCGAGGTTCTGCATCGGCACCGGGGCCTTCAGACGCCACGCCCGCCTACCGCCCGTGCTGCCCGTGGTGTCGCCATGACCAACGATCGTCGAGTTGTCCGCGCTGATCGCCACCGCTCGGCAGTCGTACCCCCCGGGAAGCGTCCCGAGGCTCACCATCGGCCCAAACGGCACGTTCCAACGGAACGCGTGGCTAAAGCCGGATGCCCAATCCGCTAGGCCAACAACCGTTGAGCCGTCGGCGCTGATGCCAAAGGCGAACGAGCTCGGCACACCGTTGATAATCGTGGCCCCGGGGAGGATGCCCAGGTCTTGGGCCCAGCCCGCGCTGTTCCAGCGGATCGCCCGGCTGCTCCCGGGTGTGGCTGTACTGCCGTGGCCTGCGGACGCCGAGCTGTTGGAGCTGGTGCCGTTCACAAACGCCGTGGTCCCTCCGGGCAAGAGGTTCATCGGGGTGAAGCCGCTCGAGACGGTCCAGCGGAACGGTGTATTGATCACCTGGTTGAACCCGACCACGTGCTGACCGTTGTGGCTGATGCCCCGCCCGTGGCTCGCCACCGTCAGCGGCACGACCTGCATCGGACCCGGAAAGACCCAGCGGAACGGACGGACCGGGTTCCCGCTGGACACGGTCGTGTTGCCATAACCAGTTACACTGTTGCCATCCCCGCTGACCACCCCGTTAAACGAGTACGTCCCCCCCGGCATCACCCCCAGGTTGTGCACCACCGGCGGCGCAGCCAGCGCCCCGGTGGACAACACGACCACCAGTCCCGCCAGCCCGCGCGCGTGCGAATGAGCAGCCGGCGCGCAGCGTGCAGTGAATGTTGCGATCGGGTTCGGCATGCTCGAGCTCCTTGGGCAAGGGTGATTTGGCCGCACAAGCCGTTCAGGAACGCCCTCTTGGACGCGGTCACGGGCGCTCGTATGTGCGTTCGGCGAACGACACTCTCAGACTATCAGATAATACGTTGGAAAGCTCGCCAGAATTGGCGAATCGTGCAAGAACCCCCCCCTTCCAGCGTGCCGGAAGGGGTCCAGTCGGGGTCCAAGCCCGGGGCGATGGTGGCTGGCCACCATGCTTCGGCCCCGCGTTCGGCACATCGGCGGGCCTTCGCTGGCCGTGCGTGCCCGCGGGATCGCCCTCGCCCAGTTCCGCACCCAGCCCGCGCTTCCCGCCTCACACCTGGCCCGCTCAGCACCCCGCCGTAAAGCGGTTGATGAACAGGATCACGTCGTCGGCGGTGAACTCGCCGTCACCACCAACGCTCGGGCCCGGCCCGGCCACGTCGGCCCGCGCGTCGCCGCTGGTAAACCAGCTGATGAACTGAATCACGTCGTCGGCCGTCAGCTCGCCGTCAGCCCCGATGCTCGGGCCCGGGCCGGCGATGTCAGACGCTCCGCAGGGCAGCACGACGAACCCGACCGTCAGCGTGCCGGCCCCGCTGGCCACCGTGCCCGAAGTGTTGCGGTACCCGCCGACGCGGATCGTGTACCGCCCGCCGTTGGTTGTCGTCACACTCACGCGCGAGGCCAAGGTCCCGGTGGTGCAAGCCGGGCTGGCGTCGTCGTTGCAGGCCGTGATTGTGTCGGGCCCGATGGGGCACTCGCCGGCGTAGACGCCCAGCTTGGTGTCCCACATCGCCCCGCAGGTGTCGAGCGTCAGCGTCCCGCGGCCGGGCGCGATGAACGCAAACCAAAGGTCCTTGTCGATCCCGTTGTGAGTAAAGCTCAGTGCGCAGCCGGCCTCGGCAGGCCCGTCGGTCAGGGCGTTTGTGTTGTTGAACGGGAAGCTGCCCGTGGACACGGTCTGGGCGTTGACGCACAGGTCGTTGGCCGGGGGCGGCGTCTGGTCAAAGGCCACGCGCATCGCGAAGGCCCCGGGCGTGCTGCTGAAGCTGGCGATGCGGATCAGGACCCGCTCGCCGCTGCTCATCGCGCGCGTTACGAAGCTGCTGAGGTTGTTGCTCGAGCCGCAGGGGCCGACGCCCGCGACCGCGTCGTCGTTGCAGACCGCCGCGGCCTGACCGCACGCGGTGTGCAGGCTCAGTACGGTGTCGATCGCCGAGGTGCACGTATCGATCCGGACGGTCCCGCTGCCGGGGGCAATGAACCCGTACCAAACGTCAGCACGCTGAGTCGTGATGCACGAGGCCGCACCGTCGATGGTCGCGCCAGCGGTCGTGCCGGTATAGGTCTGCCCGGCTGACACGTTCTGTGCGTTCGCGCAGGCGTCTTGTGCGGTGATGGGCACAATCACTACGCCGCTGGTGGCGCTGAGGCTGTAGGTGTTGACCGGCGTCGTGCCGTTGATGTACACGCGCGCCGTCACGGTCGCGGCGCTGGCCCCGATGTTGGTCCAGGTCAGCGTTTCGCCGGTGCCGGTGCCAATGCCCGCCGCCAGTTGGGTCCCGCCGCAGGTGCCAAAGAGCTGGCTATCGATGTTGCCCTGAGTGGCGGCAAAGGCCAGGGTGACCGTCAAGGTCTGCCCGGCACCGACGCTAAAGCGGTACCAGTCCTCATCGACCAGCTTCACCACCAGGTTGCTTTGGCTGAAGGCGCTGGCGAGGCTGAGGTCGCGCGGAGCCGCGCATGAGTCGTTGGGCTCAAGGGTGTCGTCGGGGTAGCCGGCGGTCAGGGCCGTGCTCACGGCGGGGACGTTGCTGTAGAAGCTGGCGAACCGCCCGTAGATGTCGTTGAGGCTGGCGGAGCCTGCGCCGCAGACGCTGGAGCCGCAGCTGAGCGTGCCGACAAGCAATTGGTTGTCAGTCCGGAGGATGCCCGAACCGGATGAGCCGCTCTCGGTCACGCCGCTGCTCCACTGCACGCGGTAGCTCTCGCCAGCGGCCTGGCCTACGCCCGCGGCGCAGTAGATGGCCTGGTTGTTGATGTTCCCAAAGCTGATGCGCTTGAACGACCCGTCGGGGTGGTGGATGCCAGCGACGGCCTGGTTGGCAGCTGTGTTGATGGCCGTGGCGCTCCAGCCCTGGTAGAAGAGCCCACCGGGCAGGATGCCGGTCAGGCGTGCGAGCGTGCCGTCGGCTTGCCCGCGGGTCCCGATAAGCTCGGCCCCGCGCGTGACGGCGCGGCTGGCCAGCGTGGGCACCGCGCCGTTGCAGACGCTGGTCTGATAGAGCCAGAAGCACTCGTACGTCGCCACTTCGGCGGCCGAGCTGCCGCAGTGGCTGGCGGTCAGGAAGTACGGCGTCAGGTCGTTGCTGTTGTTGGCTACAAGCTGCCCGGTGCACTGACCGGTGCCGCTGGCGCTGGTAGTGAAGTAGATCGCCACGGCCCTTGCGGGGTTGGCCCAGGTGGGCTGGCAGGTCACGTCGGTGTGGCAGGCACCCACAATGCCGAGGGGCTCGCCGTTGGCGGGGGCCGGGGCGGCGGGGGCCTGCAAGTCACGGTAGAAGTGCTGCAGATTGTCGATCCGCATCGGCAGCGCGCGCGGCGCGCCGGCGGGCAGGTACAGCTCAACGCGCACGGTGTCGGCCCAGATCGTGCCCGAGTACTGCTCGCCGATTTTCGCGTCCCCGGTCCCGGCGTACGGGCCCGTGCCCTCAATTGGCATGAGGGGGTTGAAGACGCTCAGCAGCGCGCCCTCGGGCAGGTTCATCTGCATGAAGCCCACGCGCAGGGCGTTGGCACCGGTCGCGCGCAGGTCGATAGTCCAGAGCGAGCCGCCGTCGGGCGTGGCGACCCAAACACCCTGCGCTGCCGAGACGCTCACCGGACGGCCCAGCGCCACGCGCATGGGCTTGCCTTTGCTTGGGGCCAGCGCGTCTTCACGGCGCAGCGCGTCGTGGTCGATCGGATCAAGGGCCAGCAGAGGGACGCCCGGCACGCCCACACCAAGGGCCTTGCTCAGCGGCTCAAAGACCACTTCGGGCAAGGCGGCCGCGGGCACGCCCTGCTGGCCGAAGACCTCTTGTGCGCTGGCGGCGGCGGGCAGGCCCGCGAGGGTCAGCAGGCTGAGCAGAAGGCGAGAGGCAATACGGGCAGTGCTTGAGCGGGTCTTCACGGATGGATCTCCAGCAGGTTAGCCGGCGGCGGGGGTCATGGATCTGGCTATCGGTCTTCCGGCGCGACGCCACAACTGGCGCCGGAGCCCCCCCAACAGAATACCGGCCTTTTCGCGTTGTACCAACCCCTGGGTCCGCTTCTCCGGACAACTCGCCAACATTGCGCACTTCTGCGGCGTTCGCGGGCCCGTGCGAGCATGGTGAAGCGGGCGACGCCGACGCTCCACGGGCCGTCCACAGCGGGCTGGCCCCGCATAGCGGGGTCAAGCTCCCGGGATCGCTGGGGCGAATCACGGGTGGGTGCGGGAGAGAGTGGGGGTGTGCGGCTAAAGTCGGCGTCGGCCAAAGTTTGGATCGATAAGCCGGAGTGGCGGAATTGGCAGACGCAACGGACTCAAAATCCGTCGCCCTTTAAAGGCGTGCAGGTTCGATTCCTGTCTCCGGCATTGAGTTGGATGCCCCGGATTTTTTGGGTGGCTTGGGCGCCCCTGTGGCGGCGCGGCAGCGCGGCTGCAACCTTTGCGGAAGGACCTCATGGACCTCATGGACCTCATGGACCTCATCATGGACGTTGAGCGTGCGCGAGTTGTTGTGGGTCGGCGCGGTAGTGCGGGGTCGCGCGGGCTGGTGGCGCTGGCCGGGACGGCGTTGGCGGCCGGTGCCGTAGTGCTGGCCGGGCTCGGTGGATGTAAGGCTGGCGGAGTTGGCGGGATCAAGAGTGACGGCGGCGCTGTTTCGGCAGATGGCGGCCGGTTTGAGGGCGGCGGTGCGGCGGGGCTTCCGGAGCAGATCGCCGCGGCGCGGGACCGGGTCTTCCCGGCGCTGGTGAACATCCGCGCGACGACGGTGCAGTACTGGGGCGGCAAGGACATCAAGAGCGGGAGCAACGGCTCGGGGACGATCATCACGCCCGAGGGTCACATCGTGACGAACCATCACGTTGTTGCCGACGGGGTGAAGTTCAAGGTAACGCTGGCGGACAAGACCGAGGTCGAGGCCGACTTGGTCGGTCAGGACCCGCTGACGGACCTGGCGGTGCTGAAGATCAGGACGGCGGAGATTCCGGCGGGCACGAAGCTGGCGACGGCGAGCTGGGGCGACAGCGACAAGCTTGAAGTGGGCGAGACGGTCATCGCGATGGGCTCGCCGTTTAGCTTGTCGCGCAGCGTGACAGTTGGGGTCATCAGCAACACCGAGCGGGTCTTCTACAACACATGGACAGAGGACAGAGAGCTTGAGCCTGACGAGATCGGCGGCGAGACGACGGGGATCTTTACGCGCTGGCTGCAGCACGACGCGCTGATCAACCCGGGCAACTCGGGCGGGCCGCTGGTGAACGTGCGCGGGCAGATCGTCGGCATCAATACACGCGGGGGCTCGGGGATGGGCTTCGCCTCGCCCGCGAGCCTGGCGCGTGACGTGGCACAGCGGCTGATCGCGGGTGGCGAGGTTGTGCGGTCGAGCATCGGGCTGGCGCTCAAGCCGGTGGAGGGGACGGGGATCGAGAAGGGCGTGCTGGTCAACAGCGTGACGGACAACCCGATGGGCCCGGCGGCCAAGGCCGGGCTCAAGCCCGGTGACGTGGTGATGGCGATTGACGGCGTGGCGCTGACGGTGCGGTTTGTTGAGCAGATCCCGCCGCTGCTGCGTGACATTGCGGACCGGCCGGTGGGCACGGCGGTAAAGGTGGACTATGAGCGCGGTGGCGAGGCGCGCAGTGCGCAGGTGGTTACCGAGCGGCTGCTGCGTGACCGCGGCGAAGAGACCAACTTGCGTGCGTGGGGCGTGTCGGTGATGCAGATCACCGAGCGGATGGCGCGCGAGCGGCGGCTGATGGTCGCCAGCACGCGGCCTGCGGGGCAGAGCGGGCTGGGCGTAGTGATCACGGGCGTGCGGGGCGGGTCGCCCGCGGCGCTGGCCGAGCCGCCGTTGCAGGGCGGCGACGTGCTGATGAGCGTCGAGGGCGAGAGCTTCTGGACCGTCAAGGCGCTGCTGGAGCGGTACCGGGCGATCATGATGCCGGCGGCGGGTGGTCAGGCGGCGGCCGCGGCGATCCCTGAGACGCTGCTGGTGCGATTTGACCGCAACGGCAAGGACAATGTGACCATTGTCAAGCCCAGGCCCACGCCAAAGCAAGACCCCACGCCCGAGCTGCCAAAGGCGTGGGTCGGCGCGGCGGTACAGCCGGTGCTGCGCGACCTGGCCAAGAGCCTGGGCATCGAGGGGACCACGGGCTTCCGCGTCACGCGCGTCTACCCGCGGACGTTGGCGGCGGACAGCGAGCTGCGCGTGGGTGACATCATCACGAGCGTGAACGGTGAGAAGCTGGCCCCGCGGACGCTGCAGGACGCCGGGATGTTTGCGCGGCGCGTGCGGCAGATGAAAATTGACGACGCGGTGACGATGGGCGTGCTGCGCGAGGGCAAGCCCGCCGAGGTGCGGCTGTCGCTGGAGCGGACGCGGCTTGGGCCCGACGAGGCGCGCAAGGACGACAATCGCGACTTTGAGCTGACGGTGCGCGAGGTGACGTTCTTTGACCGTGACGATGAGAACTGGGGCGATTCGGTGCAGGGCGTGCTGGTGGAGGGGGCCGAGCCGGCGGGCTGGGCCGGTCAGGGTGGGCTGGGTCGTGGTGACCTCGTGCAGACAATTGATGGGCGCGCGGTGACGGACATCGTGAGCTACCGGGCGGCGATGGAGGATGTCTCGAAGCGGCAGCCGGCGCGGGTGGTCTTCCAGGTGCTGCGTGGGATCAACACGAGCTTCAAGTTTGTCGAGCCGGAGTGGAAGCCCTCGGTGGTGGGGAACTAGTGAATATGGCGAAGCCTGAGTCGGAGCAAGGTGGCGGGGCGGGGGAGGCTGAGCCGGGCGGGCCGCGGGTGCCCGAGCGTGGTGACTTGCCCGCTGCGCCGCCGATCCCTGAGCTGCTGACGCGGCCGGTGGACCACGCGCGGGTGCGTGCGCGTGCGGGCGGCCCGGCACCAAGCTCACAGGTTGCCAACTTTGGCGAGCTGGGCAAGGCGGTAGCGATCGGGGTGGATTTTTTGGCCACCGCGGCGGCGGGCGGCTTTTTGGGCTGGCTGATCGACTACTGGCAAAGCTGGGGGCACCGGGGTTTGGTGGTTGGAGTGATATTGGGTTTTCTTTACGCGACGTATCGGCTTCTGCGGCGGCTGAACGCGCTGGAGCGGCCGCCATCTGGCAAGGGCGGCGGGCGTCAGTGAGGATTGCAGGTCAGCGAGTGTTTGGGGGTGGGGTTCGCGCTCGCCAAACCCTTACGCCCCCGCTACGATGGGCCCCCGCGCTGATCGAGCGTTTGCTCGGCGCGAGGACGAATCTGCCAGAGCCCGCCGCTTGACGAGCCGCACGAACAGCACGCCGAACCTTGAGCCTCTGGCCCCGATCCCGGGCCGGCCGTTCGCGCTGGTGTGCGGGCTTGGGCTGCTGATCTCGGTGGGCGTGGGCCTGCTGGTGGCCAGTGGGGCGGGTGGCGATGAGCGTGTGCTGCTGGCGGTGGGGGGCGTGCTGGCGTTTGGCGGGGCGTTGTTTGTGCTGCCGCTGCTTGGTCCGCCGGTGATCACGCCTGAGCGCTGGGGCCTGGGGGTGATGCTGGCGTCGATGCTTCGGACCGGGGTGGCGCTGGGGGCGATGCTGCTGCTGATTGAGGTGCAGGGCTTGCCGAAGCGGAGCACGACGATGGGGATTTTGTTCGGGACGTTTGTGATGATGGGCGTTGAGGCGGTCGCGGCGGTGTGGCTGCTGACGGTTCGTGATCGGCTTCGTGCCGTTGCGCGGAAGCCCGACGGGCTGGCGTCGCCCTTCGCGGGTGGGCCGGGCGCGACGGGCCAAGGGGTTGGTGGTTCGTGAGCTTGAAGGATTTGGATGAGTGGGCTGCTGATTGAGCTTTGGCCGGGCTGGGTCCGGCGTGTGCGAAGGACCGCTCCATGATCGACGTGCTTGCCGCTGGTTTGTCGACGCTTGTGCTTGCTGCGGGTGATCCTGCGCAGCACGTGTACAACCACCCGTTTATCAAGAACGAGAGCGGCGTGTGGCTGTGGTCCGGCAACCAGGGCAACCTGGTGCTGTCCGGGCTGCTGATCATGGTGGTGGGTTGGTTCGTGGCCAGCCGCGTGCAGACCGGGCCTGAGAGCGCGGGCAACGATCGGTACATCACCAAGGGTCGGTTTGCGCAGGTGTTCGAGGTCATCTGCGTGTATCTGCGTGACGAGGTGGCGCGTCCGCTGCTGGGCAAGCGGACGGACAAGCTGATGCCGTTCTTGTGGACGCTGTTTTTTTTCATCCTGGCCAACAACCTGCTGGGGCTTGTGCCGCTGCTGGACCTGATGCACCTGGTCAACAAGGACTGGCGGAGCGAGGGGCTGACGCCCATCGGCGGCACGGCAACGCAGAACATCTGGATCACCGGGATGCTGGCGGTGATCTCGGCGGTCTTCTTCAACTTCATCGCGATCAGGCACCTGGGCGTGGGCGGGTACTTTGGGCACATGACGGCGGGCGCACCGTTCCCGGCGAGCATTTTGATCTTCGTGCTCGAGCTGGCCAGCCAGCTTGTGATCAAGCCCTTTGCGCTGGCGATGCGTCTGTTCGCGAACATGACGGCGGGGCACATCCTGCTGGCGACGGTGGTGGGCTTCTCGGCGGCGCTGGTGACCAAGCCGATCTACATCGGCGGGCCGGTGACGGCGGTGTCGGTCGTCGCGGGCGTGGGCATCATGCTGCTGGAGATCTTCGTCTCGTTCATGCAGGCGTTCGTCTTTATGTTCCTGACCACGGTGTTCATCGCGCTGATGGACCATCACGACCACGAGCATGGCCATGAGCACGAGCACGGCCACGCCCCCGGCCACGAGCCTGCGCACTAGCGCGTCGCAAACCAGCCGCCCCCGGCGACCGTGAACCACGGCGACGGGCAGTTTTCCTCGGGCAGTATCATCTCAACTGGCCTGGGCCTACAGGCCCTTGGCCCAAGCAAAGGACCGAGACTCATGAAGAGCATCATCGTCAAGATCGTTCCCGCCGCACTGGTCGCTGTCGTTGCCTCGCCAGCGATGGCCGCCGAGGCCGCCTCGCAGGGCAAGGGCCTTGCGGTCATCGGTGGCGGCATGGCCGTGCTGGGCGCGGGCATCGGCATCGGGCTGATCGGCAAGGGCGCCACAGAGAGCATGGCGCGTCAGCCCGAGGTCGCGGGCAAGGTGCAGACCGCCGCGATCATCCTAACGGTGTTCATCGAGGGTGCGACGCTGTTCGCGGTCGCCGCCGGCTTCCTGGCCTGATCGATCAAGAATTTGCGTGTCGCGTCGCTTATCAGCGGCGCGGCGCTTTGGCCCTTCCGGCACGGCCCGATCAACGGGCCTTGTTGACGGACCCCGTAGACGGGACCTGTTGAACGACTCTGACCGACGCGTTACGAACACTTCCGGAGCGATCATGAACAAGCTCTCTGCCCTTGCGACGACCGTGACCCTTGTGCTTGCTTCGGCGGCGTTTGCCGCGCCAAAGGAGCAGCTCCAGCCGCTGCCCAGCACCAACGCGGGCGTGGCGACGCTGATTACCGGCCTGGTGGTGTTCACGGCGACGGCGATCTTCCTAGGCATGGTGGTGTGGCCCAAGATCAGCAAGGGCCTGGCTGATCGCGAGCACAAGATCCGCCACGAGATTGAGTCTGCCGAGGCGGCTCGCGTGCAGGCGAAGATGGCCCTGGACGGGTACGAGAAGAGCCTGGCCGAGGCGCGGACCCAGGCCCAGAAGATGATCGACGTCGCCAAGACGCAAATGAACAGCCAGGTGGCCGAGATGAAGGCCAAGGCCGACACCGAGGTGGCGACGATGAAGGCCAAGGCGATGGGCGAGATCGAGGCGGCCAAGAAGCAGGCGCTCTCTGAGCTGTACTCGCAGTCGTCCACGCTGGCAACGCAGGTTGCGGGCAAGATCCTGCGCCGCGAGGTGAGCGGTGGCGACAACCAACGCCTGGTCGATGAAGCGCTGGCGGGGATGAGCCGCAACTGAACGCTTCTCCTCCCCGGCATGCCGGGGGCCGTTGGCCCTTGGACTACCGGAAGAGTCAGGGCGACCCGCGAGCCGCCGACTTCGAGCCCGCGACTTTGAGTTTTGTACTGTCTCTGGACCGATGAGCATTCTGAGCGCCCGCCGCTGGGGCGCACCACCGAGCCGACCATGCCACTGATTGAGACCCCGCCCGACGCCGTCTGTTCTCTCTATGCCAAGGCTCTGTTCGAGAGCGTTTCGCGCTCTGCGGGCGGCGGCGGCGTGCAGGGGGCGATCGAGCAGGCCCTCGGCGAGCTGCAGGACGTGCTGGGTCTGGCCCGGGACAACAAGCGGTTCGGCGAGTTCCTCTCGTCGCGGATCATCGACATCGGCGCGCGTCGCCAGAGCCTCGACAAGCTGTTTGGTGGTCGGGCCTCGCCGCAGGTGGTTAACTTTTTGAAGGTGCTCAACGACAACGCGCGGCTCAGCTTGCTGCCCGGCGTGGTTGAGGCCTTTGACGCGCTTGCGCAGCACAGCTTTGGGCGCGTAGAGGTGGGCGTGACGACCGCCGAGGTGATGAGCCAGGACGATCGTGACGCGCTGGCCCAGCGGCTGCAGGCCAAGCTGGGCAAGACGCCCGTGCTGCACTGCAAGGTTGATCCGACGATCCTCGGCGGGATCCGCATCCAGATTGGTGACCAGCTTGTGGACGCATCGCTGAGCACGCGCCTGGCGCAGGTCCGCCAGCAGATGAACGAGCGCGGCAGCGCCACGATCCGCGGCGCGGCCGAACGGCTGTATGCGATCGACCCGCGGATGAACTGAGCGGAGCCGTTCGCAGGATGTGGCGGGCCACCGTGCAGACTGGGTCGCGCGAGCGCGAGAGTTGCGTGGTGCCTCCGAGGAAACTTGCTTGTTCCCGCCGGCGGTGGTGCGGCTGGGCGTGTCGCGCGTTGTTGAGCGGCGGCCGTCCGGTACACTCTCGCGTCGTCTGGTGCCCGCGACCGGCGCAGGAGACTTCTTATGCTCTATCAGATTCTGGGCATCATCCACATTATCTTGTTCCTGATCGCGGCGTTTGAGATTGTCACGTCCAGCAAGGGGCTGCTGGCCAAGGTCGGTTGGCTGCTACTGATCTTCCTGTTACCGCTGATTGGGCTGATCATCTACTATCTGCTCGGTCGGAGCCGCTGAGGCTCGGTTTGTTCACGATAAACACAGGAGAAGCTCATGGCCTTCCAAGCCCGTGGTTTGCCGGTTGGTGTTCTGGCCCGTGCGCTGACGGTCGCGGCGTGCGTCGGCGGCGCGTCGCTGGCCGCAGCGCCGATGTCGGGCTGCCAGAGCGGTGGCGCGCTTAGCGGTCTGATGGGCAAGTCAGCGATGGATCTGCTGGCGCCGGCGCTCAAGGAGGCGGCCAACTCGTACGTCAGCAGCATCTCGTCGCTGACTGGCGAGCTGGCCAATATCCGGGGCTTTCAGGACGTGCTGGCATTTGTCGAGAAGGCCGAGCCGCTGGTGAAGCAGGCGAGCAGCTCGTACAACACGCTGGCGAGCACGACCGGGGCCGACCGCTCAAACCTGCTCTCGGCCTTTGGCCCGAAGTTTGATTCGGCCAACAGCGGGTTCGCCTCGCAGGTGAACCGCGTCAAGGGCAACTCGACGTGGGGACAGTTTGCCGGGCCGGTGATTGACAAGGTCAAGCTCTTCGGCTGAGCGAGCGGGGTGGTGGAAGCGACGAGCTTTGGCAGCACCCCAACGATGTTCAATGCGGCACCGTCCCTCGCTGCGCGGGAGAAGAACAGTGCCGTCAATGTTGTCCCCACCGACGAAGTTGGCGAGGTAGGAGGCGGGTTGAAACCTGCTGCCCGCAAGGCAGTTCAAGGGTCAGTGGGGGGCAGAATGAAATGCCCTTGCGTGGCTCAGCGCCGCCGACGAGTCGTTACCAGCGCGTAAAGCGTCAGTGCTGCGAACGCGCCGGGGGTTACGATGGGGTTGATGATGACATCATCAAGCACGAGCTCGGAGCGGATGCCCGAGCTGAGGCCGCCGATGCTGGTAACACGGCCCCAGTTGATGAACTCGATGGTGACGGGCAAGGTCTGGTTGAGCGGGACGAAGCCGTAGGCATAGAGGCGCGAGGCGATGCCCCCGAATCCACTGGGGATGCCCAGATGCTGGATCGGGTCGCTTGCGGGCACGTTGGTCATGCGGAAGCCCATGACGCCGCGGCACTGGGTTCCGGTTGAGACGGCGTCCTCACCGCTGACTTAGAACGTGAGCTGGTAGCCCGGCGCGGGCGCGAACCGCGTGTTGACGGTCTGGCTGAGCGTGCAGGGCGCGCCCCACTGCGGCGTGAAGACCGGCGCTGAGGCGAAGGTCACACTCCTATTCAGCAAGGTGGGTCGGCGCGACGCTGACGTCAGCAAAGAGGTTGCCGAAGTAGACGCCGGCCTGGCCGTGGGGGAAGGGCGCTGAGCCGCGGATGCCCTGCCCGGGCACGCCGCTGCCGCCCCAGGTCGCAGAGGTGCTAAGTGTGCCTGTGGCGGCCTAGCCCGACGGCTGTTGGGCCCGAGCTGGGGCCTCGGCAACCTGCGGAAGGTGTTGAACCGGGGCTGGGCGGGGCTAAACTAGGCCCCCGCCCGCAATCCCTTAGGGCGGGGCAATCTGGAGGCCTTCCCCTTGTCCACGTCCGGCACCATTACCCAGGTCATCGGCAGCACGTTTGACGCCCAGTTTGCCGAGGACAAGCTCCCGGCGATCTACAACGCGGTCAAGGTCGACGCGGACACGCCCGTCGGGCGTTTGCGCCTGACCGGCGAGGTGCAGCAGCACCTTGGCGGCGGGCGCGTGCGTGCGGTGGCGCTGGGCACGACCGACGGCCTGCGCCGCGGCATGACCTGCGCCGACACCGGCGGGCCGGTGATGGTGCCGGTGGGTGAGCAGGTGCTGGGGCGCGTCTTCAACCTGCTGGGTGATCCGATCGACAAGGGCGAGCCGCTGCCAGCGGGGGTCAAGCGCAGCCCGATCCACAAGGCCCCGCCCGAGTTCAGCGAGCTGAACCCCAAGACCGAGGTGCTCGAAACGGGCATCAAGGTCATCGACCTGCTCTGCCCGTTCGTCCGCGGCGGCAAGATCGGCCTGTTCGGCGGCGCCGGCGTCGGCAAGACCGTCATCATCCAGGAGCTGATTGCCCGCGTGGCCCGCAACTTCGGCGGGTACTCGGTGTTCGCCGGGGTGGGTGAGCGGACGCGCGAGGGCAACGACCTGTGGCGCGAGATGAAAGAGGCCGAGTACGTCGACGCCTCGGGTAAGAAGAGCCATGTGCTCGACAAGGTCGCGATGGTGTTCGGCCAGATGAACGAGCCGCCCGGTGCGCGCTTGCGCGTGGCGCTGACGGCCCTGACGATGGCTGAAGAGTTCCGCGACGGGTCGGGCAAAGAGACGCTGATGTTCGTGGACAACATCTTCCGCTTCACCCAGGCGGGCTCTGAGGTTTCGGCGCTGCTGGGCCGCATGCCCAGCGCCGTGGGTTACCAGCCCACGCTGAGCACCGAGATGGGCGAGCTGCAAGAGCGCATCACCAGCACGGCCAAGGGCGCCATCACCAGTGTGCAGGCGATTTATGTGCCGGCGGACGACTACACCGACCCGGCGCCTTCGACGGCCTTCACCCACCTTGACGCGTACGTGGCGCTCTCGCGCTCTATCGCCGAGAAGGGCATCTACCCTGCGGTGGACCCGCTGACCAGCACATCGCGCATCTTGTCGGCGGACATCGTCGGCGAGCGGCACTACCGCGTGGCGCGGCGCGTCCAGGGCATCTTGCAGCGCTACAAGGAGCTTCAAGACATCATCGCCATCCTGGGTGTTGACGAGCTCTCGGAGGACGACAAGAAGACCGTGAACCGGGCCCGCAAGATCGAGAGGTTCCTGAGCCAGCCGTTCTACGTCGCCGAGATCTTCACGGGCCTGCAGGGCGTGACCAGCTCGCTGGAAGCGACCATCGAGAGCTTCGAGCGGCTGTGCAACGGCGAGGGCGACGAGCTGCCCGAGAGCGCGTTCATGTACGTCGGCACCCTCGACGAGGCCCGCAAGAAGGCCGAGAAGATGATGGCCTGAGGCCCGACTGGGCTGAGTGCGCAACGCCGACGTAGCAGAGCAACAGACCCCGCGCATACGTGCGGGGTTTTTCGTTCCAGCTATCATCGCGGCATGCCGGTGAACGAAGCCACACTTGCGCGCCGCGGCTTGCTGTTCATCTCCGACGATCGCACGCTGATCGACATCGAGCTGACCCACCAGGTGCTGGCGGCAAGCTACTGGTCGCCGGGCATTGCCCGCCAGCGCGTCGAGCGCGGCATCGCCAACTCGCTGTGCTACGGCGTGTACGACCAGTCGCGTCCTCGCTCGAGCAAGACGACGCTCGGCACGCAGGTCGGCTTCGCGCGGGTCATCACCGACGCCGCCTCTTTCGCCTATCTGTGCGACGTGTTTATCGTCGAGTCCGCCCGTGGTGGCGGCGTCGGAACGTGGCTGATCGACACGATCGTCAACCACGCGCCGCTCTGCGGCCTGCGCCGCTTCTGCCTTATGACGCGTGACGCGCACGGGCTGTACGCGAAGTTCGGCTTCACCCCGATGCCCGATCCGACGCGGTACATGGAACGCGTCGACCGAGAGTCGTACAAGCAGGCATGACGCCGCATTGGGCGGGTTCCACAATCGAGGCACGAGGGCAAACAACCACCCCCGGCCAGTTGCTCAATGATCATTGCTTTCAGTATGCTCTCACGAAGCCCATCGCACGCGGAACCCTCACAATCACCGCCCGCCCCACCCCCCGCCAGGGCGCGCGGAAAGGGGCCTGGGGGGCGGACGACAAGCGGAGCCCACACCATGCCACGCTCACTTTTCCGCGGCCTTTCGCGACGCTTTGGCCCCCAGACCGACGCGCTGACACGCCGTGAAATGCTCAAGGCCGCCGCGCTGGCCGGGGCGGGTCTGCTAATCTCTTCTTGCACTCAACACGTGCCGGACCTGCGTCCTCCGGGCGCGCAGGCACGCGGGCGGGTCGTGGTGATTGGTGCCGGGTTCGCCGGGCTGGCATGCGCGTACGAGCTGCTGGCGGGGGGCTACGACGTGACGGTGCTTGAGGCCCGCGAGCGCATCGGCGGTCGCGTCCTCTCGTTCAATGCCAAGCTCGGGGCCGAGCTGGCCCCGGGGCGCAACGTTGAGGGCGGCGGCGAGCTGATCGGCTCCAATCACGCGGTTTGGGCCGCGTACGCGGAGCGGTTCGACCTGAGCTTTCTTGACGTGAGCGAGGCCGAGGGCCTGCGCTTGCCGGTGGTCATTGGCGGTGTTGAACTTTCCGAGGCGCAGGCCGAGGGCCTGTGGGTGGCGATGGAGGCGGTGCTGGCGACGCTGAACCCGCTGGCCGCGCCGGTGGACGCGATCTCGCCCTGGCTATCGCCCAACGCGGCAGCGCTCGACGCGCGGAGCGTGCAAGCGTTCATCGACGCGCTGGACGTGACGCCGCTGGTCAAACGGGCGTGCTGGATCAACCAGACGGCCGACAACGGCGTTGAGCCCGCGCAGGCCAGCTTGCTCGGGCTGCTGGCGGCCGTCAAGGGCGGCGGGCTTGAGAAGTACTGGACCGACAGCGAGGTCTACCGCTGCAAGGGCGGCAACGCGCAGCTCGCGCTCAAGCTTGCCGAGGCGCTGGGCCCTGAGCGGCTCGTGACTGGTTGCCCGGTCGTTTCGGTTCAGCAGCACGGCGCGAGCCTGCGCGTCACCTGCAAGAGCGGGCGCGTGCTTGAAGCTGACGATGTGGTGCTGGCGGTGCCGCCGAGTGTCTGGGGCAAGCTGAGCTTGAGCCCCGGCCTGCCCGCGGGCCTCGCGCCGCAGATGGGCGTGAGCGTCAAGTATCTTGCGCACGCCCGGACTCGGTTCTGGCTGGCCGACGGGCGCTCGCCCTATGCGCTTAGTGATGGGCCGATCAACATGACTTGGGAGGCCACCGACGGGCAGCCCGGCGACGCCGACGCGGTCATGGTCGCCTTCAGCGGCGGGCCCAGCGCGCGGGCGTGCATGGGCCTTCCGCGCGAGGGGCGCGACGCCGCGTATGCCGCGGAGCTTGAACGCCTTTACCCGGGCGCAACTATGGGCGTCCGTGGGCAGTTGGTCGGTGCGCGGATGATGGACTGGCCGCGCGACGAGTGGACGATGGCTGGATACAGCTTTCCGGCGCCCGGGCAGGTCACGACCCTCGGGCCCGCGCTGGCTCAGGGGCACATGACGCACGCCGGCGAGCCGCGATTGCACTTTGCCGGCGAGCATACCTGCCCTGCGTTCGTGGGATACATGGAGGGCGCTCTGGCCTCAGGTGTGGGTGTAGCGCGACGGCTAGCGGCACGCGAAACTGCTCGGATTCGACGGGTTTTGCATGGGTTACCGCCCCTGAAGCGTCTCAAGAATTCTGGGCACCTCGCGCGGCGCACATCGGTGCCCCCGGCGTGAGAGATCGTGAAGGCTTCTCTGACGTAGCGGCAATGACCCTGACGTGCGCCACGTTGAGCCGCTTCAACGGGCCCCACGCCGACCGCTCGTGCTTCTGGGCCCGATCGATATCAGGGAGAAGGTTATCAACGCACAGAATAACGAAGTGAACGCTCGCGGAGTGGGTCGCGCCAGTGCTCTCGCCGGGGCTCGTTCAGTGATGCTGGCCGCCGGGCTCACGGCCTCGATGGTGCTTGCTTCGGTCGTGGTGGCTCAGCCCGTCCCGCCGCCGCTGCCAGCGGTCATTGCGCCGCAGAACAACCCGATCACCGAGGCCAAGCGCGTGCTGGGCAAGGCGCTTTTCTGGGATGAGCAGCTCTCGGGCGATAGCACGATGTCTTGCGGCTCGTGCCACACGCCGGCGCGTGGCGGCGGTGATGTTCGGCGCGTGACCAACCCCGGTGATGACCTGATCGCCCCATCAGGTGACGATGTCTTCGCCTCACCAGGTGTGGTCAAGGCCGACGCGTCGCTGAACTTCAGGCGTTCGACGACCTTCGGCTCGGGCGTGCAGGTGACGGACCGCGCATCGCCGACGATGATCGGCGCGGCGTACTTCAACCAGAGCCTGTTCTGGGACGGGCGCGCGACCAGCACCTTTGTTGACCCGCAGACCGGGGCCACCGTGCTGCAGGCCCGCGCGGCCCTTGAGAGCCAGGCCGTGCGGCCGATCCTTAACGATGTAGAAATGGCGCACAGCGATCGCAACTGGGATCAGGTTGCCACCAAGCTCGCGTCGGCCAAGCCGCTGGCGATGTCCACCAACATCCCTGTGGATCTGGCGACGGCGCTAGCCAACAACCCCAGCTATGCGGCGCTGTTCGCGGCGGCGTTCGGCGATCGGCAGATTACTGCGGCCCGCATCGGCATGGCGCTGGCTACCTATCAGCGCACGCTGCTGCCCGATCAGACCGACTTTGACCGCTTCATCGCGGGCGTGCCCGGGGCGCTGAACGCCGCCGAGCTGCGCGGCTGGCAGGTCTTCAATCAGCCCAACGCCCGCTGCATCAACTGCCACACCGCGCCGCTGTTCTCTGACCAGGCCTTCCACGCCCTGGGCGTGCGCCCGCCGACTGAGGACATGGGCCGGGCGGTGGTGACGGGCAACATCAACGACCGCGGTAAGTTCAAGACGCCCACGCTGCGTAACGCCGGGCTGCGGACGACCTTCTTCCACAACGGGCAGCAGACCAACTTGGCGGACGTGATGCGGTTCTACGCCCGCGCGGGCATCCCGCAGTTCACCGACAATCAGAACCCACAGATGCCGCAGATCAACCTGCCCCCGCAGGACTCGCAAGCGCTGGTGGACTTCATCACCGGCGCGCTGACTGACCCGCGCGTGGCGGCCCAGACCTTCCCGTTTGACAAGCCGACGATCTGGCAGGACCGCGCCGCCGATAGGCCCACGCTGATCGGCACCGCGACCAACGGGACCAGCGGGCAGCCACGGATCATCGCGATAGACGCACCGATGATCGGCTCGACGACCTTCCGCCTCGGCGTACAGGGCCGCGCCAACTCGACGGTGACGCTGCAATTGAGCACCACAGCCCCGGCCAACAACCAGCTCACGCAGATCGCCAGCACGCAAGTCGTGACCACCGACGCCGACGGGCTCGCGACGGTGTTCATCCCTCTGCCCGCGGGCACTGCGCCGGGCGTTGCCAGGTTCGCACGCTTTGTAGTGACGGATCCGCTGGGCGCTGGCGGCACGGCCCTGACGCAAATCGCCCGCTACTTACCGTTCTGCCCCAGCGGCGGATGCCCCAGTCGCTGCCCTGGTGATATCGCCGGCCCTGGCCAGTCGACCAGCGCTGACGGCGAGCGGACCGCCGACGACATCATCTTGTTCATCAGCTGGTTTACCTCGGCAAACCTCAAGGCCGACATCGCGGGCCCGGGACCCTCGCCTGTGCCCGACGCCGAGCTGACGGCCGACGACATCATCCTGTTTATGAGCCGGTTCTTTGATGCCTGCGTCTAGACCACGCGGCGAAACTTCAGCACGGGCTTGTGTCGATCCGCTGGCCCGGCTCTTGGCCCAGCTCTTGGCCCAGCTCTCGGCACGGCTCTCGGCACGGCTCAAGCCTCGACATTCAAACTGAACCGTCGCACCCACGGGCCTTAACCGTCCGGGGGTGTTTCGGTATGATGCTGCATGGTCACAACCGTGGGCAACCAGCCGGTCGCTACGCCGCGGGCGGCCCTGCGCAACGGGCAGATCATCATCGGGTTCTTTGCGCTGGGGATCGTGTTGTTCCTGGGCGTGGCGGCGATCCTGGTCATCAGCGCCGCGGCACCGCCTCCTGTGCCGGGCATGCCTGTGCCGGGCATGTCGGGGAGTGGCTCTGGCGCGGCGACTTCATCGCCCGGGTTCATGGGCATCTCGCCGCCGGTCTTTGCCGGGGCGCTGAGCGTGTTGATCGTGGCGGCCATGGGCATCGGGGTGCTTACGCGCCTGACGATGATCGCCCGGGCGAAGGGCGTATGGGCCAACCGAACGGACGATGAGCAAGCGATCAACACCATCAGCGGGCTGCACCTGCAGGCCAGCATCTTGCGTGCGGTGCCAGTGGAGGGGCTGGGCCTGCTGGCCGCGGCGGTCTTCTTCCTCGACGGCTCGTGGCTGATGCTGGGCCCCGGGCTGCTGAGCGTGCTGCTGCTGATCGTCGGGATGCCCACGCGCACGCAGATGGCCTCGTTCATCGAGGCCGCGACCGGCGGGACCCCCGCCGCCGACGCCAGCTTGCGACCATGACTGCGGGCCATTGGACCAGGCCCTTGACCAAGCCCTTGATTGGGCCCTTGACTAGGCCGTTGACTGGGCCGCTGACTGGGTCCTTGATTGGGCACCCATGACCGGTGCATTCGGTTCTACCATCGGCCCGTGAAGCTGACCACCGGACAGTCGAAGTTTGTCTTCATGGTGCTGGTCGCCATCGGCATGTCCTTCGGCATGAGCCTGGTCATGTCGCTGGCCATGCTGGGGCTTGACCGCTAGACACTGCTGCGCTGGCTGAAGGCCTGGGGCATTGCGCTGCTGGTCGGGGTGCCAGCGGCGCAGCTCACGGCGCCCATCGCGCAGCGGCTCACCGCGTGGCTCACGCGCCGATAGCGCCTAGCTACTCTCTCGCGCGAGAGAGCGAGCACTGATCGGCCGTCCTGCACCGCTTGTCCTTCAACAAACCGCACCCAACGGACCGGCGCTCACGAGCACCCGGTGGTAAAACGGTTGATGAACAAGACGATGTCGTCAGCGGTGAACTCGCGGTCAAAGACCGGCGCGCCACCGGGCCCGGCAATGTCAGCGCGGATGTTCGCGCTGCTGAACCAGTTGATAAACACGATCACGTCGTCCGCCGTCAGCTCACCATCGGGTTGCAGGGTCAGGCCCCGGCCCGCCACGTCGGCGGCGCACAGCGGGGTCATCAGCCTGTTCTGAAGGCCCACGTAGTCGGTCTCCATCTTGTCGACGCCGCGCGCGATGGACTGCAGAATCTGGTCGGGGCTGACGGCGGTGTACGTGCTCAGCCAGAGCCCGTTGGTGCGGACGAAGTCGCCGTAGCTCGCGGTACCGCCGGACCACCAGCCGCCGATGTCAAGCCCGACGACGTTGAGCCCGCGCAGCTCGTTGAAGGCCGCGACGGTGGACGGCTGCTCGCCCACGACGATCTTCGGCGGGACGTTCGTGAACGTCGCGTTGAACTCGGTGACCTGCGAGCGGTTGTAGGCCCACAGCCAAACGTCACGCACGCTTAGGCCCGCCTCCGCCAGCGCCGCGGCGATGCCCGGGCCCATCCCCGGGCTCTTGACGTCAAGGTAAGGCGTCACGCCCGTGCCCTTGAACAGCTTCAGAGCATCGGCCAGCCGCGGCACGCGCTGGTTGCCGAACCTCACCGGGTCGAACCACGTCCCGTTGTCGCACGCACCAAGCTGGGCGGCGGTGAAGCTTGAAGTCGAGCCGGCGCACGCGGTCGTGCGGTCGAGCGATGAGTCGTGCATCAGCACTACCTGCCCGTCGCTCGACAGTCGCACGTCCATCTCCACGGCCTCGACGCCCTGGCGGATCGCCACCTCGACCGCGGCCAGCGAGTTCTCAGGCGCAATGCCCGAGTCGCCGCGGTGGGCGATGATACCGACGCGCCGGGCCGTCCCCGTCGGTACCACCGGCGCGGGCCCGGGGGTAGCGACGCCCGCCGCGCTGACTCCGCCAAGGGCCGCGATGTCGCTGGCGAGCAGTCGCCGATCGATGAACATCATACTGGCGACGTAGATCGGCCCGGTCTCTGAGTTGTTGTCACCAAAGAGCACGGCGTCGGGCTGCGCGTCGGGGTAGGCGTACATCGCGTAGCGCCCGGCGCTAATGACGTCCTGGCCCGTCCCGCCGTGCCCGCCGACAAACACGCCGTCGATGTACGTTTCGGCCTTACCCTCGCCGTCAGCTGCGCCGATGGAGAAGGCCAGGCGGTGCCAGCGGTCTGGTTGAATCTGCCCGCGCGGCGAGGCGTCTGGCCCCGTTGCGCCGCTGGCGTAGATGAACAGATCCCCGTTATTTTCGTTGCTCGTACTGGTGTTCAGCAGCGAGCGCGGGCGGGCGAAGGTTGCGCCGGGGACCAGCACGTCGATCACCAGCGTGTAGTTGCCGAGCCACCCGCTGGCCACGCTGGTCCCGTTGGGTGTGCCGCCGTGGTTAAGGTTCAGGCCCTGCGCGCTGGTCAGGGTCGGGATGAACACGACACCGGTGTTGCCGCCCGGGGGCAGCGGTAAGCCAAAGCTTGAAGCCGTCCCGGCCTGCATGAGCGTCCCAGTACTTCCGCGAAAGGTCAGCACACCGGGCCCGCTCGCGGAGGCCCTTGATGCGGCGGCGTTGTCAAAGTTCCAGACCGTCGGGCTGAACTGCGCGCAGGCGGAGCTGGCAAAAAGAGTGAGGGCCGCGGTCTTCGTGAGGGTCCGCATGCGGATGCTGATCTTCATGGGGTGTCCTTAAGCGCGCCCAGTGGCACGCGCTGCTGTGGGAGGGAAAGCGTAAGCCCTGCACGCGTGGACGAGCGACGAATCACTGAACGCGACGACGACGCGACATGGCCGCGAACGCCACCAGCCCGGCGGCAGCAAACCCAGGTGCAGGCACGATCTGATCAAAGTTGATGTTGTCGAAGGCCAGTCCGTTGCCCGCGCCCGCCATGTGCTCGATCCGCAGGAGCACCGGCCCAAAGTGGTTCGCACAACTCGGGACGTTGGTCGAGAGCGCGACGTTGGCCGCCACGGCCACGTTCGCCGGTCCGCCCGCAAGGATCGTCCCTCTAACGCTCCCGGCATACAGCCACCAGCGGATCGCGTGACCGCTCTGAAACCTGTTGTAGTCGTCGGCCAGGAAAGAGTTGAGCCGGACGGCGTAGCCGGCGTCGGGGCTAAAGGTCACGTCATAGAACGCCGTCAAGGTGCCGACCCCGCGCGTATACATAACGCCCTGCCATTCGCTGTCACGCCAGAGGCGCACGCCGTTCTGGGCCAAGTCGGTCGCGCCGGGCGTCCCGGTGAACGAGAATGCATAGTCGACCAGCACGTTGGGCGTCCACCAATTGCCCTGGGCCTGACCGATCGTCAGCCCCTCGGACGTAACGCTGGTGGCCTGCGCGCGGTCGCCGTAGGCCTGAGGGATTGACTAGTTGGCCGATCCGGTGACGTCAAAGGTCAGGATCGTGGTCTGGGCGGTTCCGCTGGTGGCACAAAGCGTCAGCGCGGCCAAGCCCCCCAGATGAAAAGACGCGAATCTGTCGTGAAATTTGTCATGGCTCTCCTCCTGTGGCTCGGGGTTCCGAGCGAGCAGAAGCAGTGTCGATAGCCGTCCCCGCTTCAAGGGCAATCACGCCAAGGTTTGTTGAGCTTTGCGCAAAGGACAGCGGACGCCACTGACCCGGGCGAAGACCGTCAAACCCGCGCGAAGACCGTCAGACCCGCGCGAAGACCGTCTGGGTCCGCAAGACCAAGCCGCCCGCCGGGTGCATGTGCGTGCTGCTGGCGTGCAGCTCGTCCCCAAAGCGCTGGACCTCGAGCATCGAGAGGCAGGTGCCCAGGCTGTGGGCGGGCTCGAGGTTTGCACCAGCGGGCGCGTAGCTGCCGCGGCTGCCGGGGGTTGCCTCCAGAGGCCACTCGGCAACGAGCGCGCCAGTGTCCTTGGCCAGGGCCCGCATGTCAGCCAGCGAAGCTTGGTAGAGCCTGGGCGTGAGGTTCTCTGTCTGCGCGCTGGTGGTGTAGAGCAGGGCCGCGTCCTCGAAGAGCTGCTCGAAGTCGCGTTCGCCGACGGCGGGGAACGTCGTGATGACGCCCTGGGTCGGCAGCCCGTTGTCGCGGTCGGTCACCAGCTCGCAGACGCAATGCCCCCCTTTGGTCAGGCGGAGCATGTGCCCCATCGGCAGCAGCCAGGTCTCAAGCTCGATCCCGCCCGGAGCCGTGATGGTCTTGCGGGCCTTGAGCACGAAGAGCTCGGGGTGCAAGGGTCGGCGGTAGAGGATCAAGTTGTGGGTCGGGGTGCTGACCGCCATCCGCATCGAGTTGCTCATCCTGATCCGTCCTTTCATCACCGCCGGTCGCGGCCTTGCGCCGGGGAACCATCCGCGATTCTTGGTCAACTATCTGTAGCCGGTCATCTCAGGTGGACTTT
This sequence comes from Phycisphaerales bacterium PN19_bin_20, assembly GCA_021173225.1. GTDB lineage: Bacteria > Planctomycetota > Phycisphaerae > Phycisphaerales > UBA1924 > JAJTGZ01. The sequence goes on from JAJOLK010000002.1 coordinate 58,813, forward strand.
CAGGTCTACCGTCGCCAGCATTCCCTAAAGCACAGCGAGAAAACTTGTGTTTGTCAATGGCTAAGCCACGACAAATGGTGGTTCTGTCGGTTTTGGTGGGAAACACTCATTCCACACCCAGAGTCTCCCAGCACGAATCGATCTGGGGCCGAGGCCATCTGTTTGGGGCTCTTTGTCCGGGTAGTCGAGGGGCGAAAGCCCGTGGATGACACCCCCAATCCGCAGGTTTGCAGTCGGAGCGCAGAACTGGCCGATCTGAGGGCCTATGGCGAGGCTTTCCAAGCTTGGGGGCCACAAGGGCGCAACGGGCCCGGTGGCGTCGAACAGCGCTGGTGCTCCTGCTGCTGCTGGCGGAACTGCGCACGGTTGGCTGTGGGGCCTTGCGCTGGGTTCGCTGGCGCAACGCGCTGGCCCGCTGGTCTGGCTGGGGCGCTGGCGACAGAGCGCAGCGCTCGCGGCGGCGTTGCAGGCCGCGGGGCCCGAAGAGGTCGCGACCATCGCGGGCCTGATCCTTTCGGACATTGAACATCCGCGCGGCAGACCGGCGCTATTGGCAGTGCTGGCGCGCTGGAACGACCTGAGCGCGGAGCAGCAGGCGAGCGTCGCGCCGGCCCTTGAGCCGCGGTGGCCTGAGCTTGCCGCCGAACTGCGAACCTCAAAGCGAGCGAGCGATCGGCTCGGGCTGTCGAGCTTTCTGGCCGATCGCGGCATCGTGGGCGGCGCGAGTCTGTTGGTCGCGTCGCTGGGCGATGCGCACGCGCCGGTGGGCGATGCCGCGCAGCGCGGGCTTGAAGGGCTTGTTGCTCGCGCGCTGGCTGGCCAGCTTGGCGCTGGTGAGCAGTGGGGCGTGCTGGCGGCGGCGGACAGGACCATCGAATCCTTCGATACGCACAGGCGGACCGGTGCGTTCCGCTCGGCGCTGAAACTCTGGCCATGGGGGCTGGGTTATGGCGCTTCGCGGTCCGCAGATGTCCTCGCCAGTTCCCCCAGCTTGACGCATGCGCTGGGGCAGTGGATGAGCGATGAGCAGCACCCGGCCCACATGGTGCTGCGCGGGATGATCCGCAAGGGCGATGATCCGCAGATGCGCACGACGGCGTGGCTTTGGCTCAAGCACCCCGCGCTGCGAGCAGCGTGCGTTGATCGACTGAGCCAACCGGCGAGCGCGGCTCAGCACGCGCCGGTGCTCTCGCGAGCGCACCTGCTGCTGAACCCCGCGCGGGCCGCGGGCCTGGCGAAGGCCAAGCTGACGCCCGGGCAGATCGCCGGGATGCTGCCGAAGATGGCGGAGACCGAGTCGCTCCCGACGGCGGGGCGGGCCGGGCTGGTCCGCCAGATTGAACATGCGCCCGTCGAGGCTCGGCTGAAGGACGCGGCGTGGGCGGCCCGGCTCTGCGACCAATCAACGCTGGTGCGGCTTGCGGTTGTTCGTGCGGCGGCGGCGGCGCGGCGCACGCCCGGGTGCCTGAGCGACCTGATCTTTGATCACGACCCGCGCATCGCGCTGCACGCGGCAACTGCGCTGCTGGCCCGGGCACGTCGCGATGGCGTGCTGCCCGCTGAGCGTGAGCGGCTGCTGGGGGCCATCGCGCGCAGCCCGCACGAGCGTTTGCGGCACCTGGCCCGTCAGTGCCAGCAAGGCGCGACGCTGACTGCTGGTGCTGCACGCACGCGCGCCGCGAGCAGCGCCGACCCGGTGCAGCTTGCTCGCTCGGCCATCGCGCAGCTCGCGCTGGCGTCAACCCCCGCGCCCGAACTGCCGCCAGCGGCCGCTGCGACTGCGGCGGAAGCCAGCAGCGGGGGAGAGATTGATTCAAGGCCCAGGGCTGTGCTCGCCGTGCAGTTGCGGCGTGAGGCAGCGCTGGTCGCGACGCTCGTTCGCCAGCTCGCCGATGCGCCAGCGCCCAGCGCGCAGGGCGTGCTGATCTCGGCGCTTGGTGTGAGCGACGCGCGGGTGAGGGCCAACGCCATCGAGGCGCTGGTTGATCGGGCGCGGCATCGCCCCACGCTGGCGGGCGACGGCACGATCGTCGAGCTGTTGCTTGACCACGCGCTGGACCCGCATCACCGAGTTCGCGCCAACGCGGCCCGCGGCCTGTTGCTGCTGGGCCTTAGTGCAAGTGCAAACGGCAGCGCGAACAGTGGCGGCGGCGGCGGCGCTGAGGGCAGTACTTGGCGGCCAAGAAATCCAGACGGCCAGACGGTTGACGGTTCGATGATGGAAGTGACGCGTGCCGCGCGGCGAACGCTGACGCAGATGCTCGCGGACCAGCGCCCGCTGCACCGCGTCGCGGGGCTGTGGCTGGCCGAGCGGGCGGCCTCGGCGCTCGCGGACGACGCGGACGTGATTCAGCGCGTCACGCTGATCGATCAAGACCCGGCCTCGCGGGCTGAGGGCTTGCGGGCCCGGCGCGTGCTTGAGCGGCTGACGGTCGAGACGCGGGGGCGCTGGCAACGCCGCGCATCATTGCTCGATGCGCCGGCGCAGGACCAGGCCCATGGCCAAGCGCAGGGCCAAGCCCAGAATCGAGCGCAAGGCGGCGCTGCAGATGCGAGCTCGCCCGAACCACATGCGTCGAGTGCTCCGGATGCCCCGCCTGCGCTGCTGGTCGCATCAGGCACACACCCCGGGCCCTCGCAGGAGGTTGCGGCATGATGAACCTTCAGACTCCGCTGCCTGCCGAAGGCACGTCGGCACCAAAAACTCCGACGGACTTCGTAGACCCCGCCACACTTGTGCCGCTGCCGCCCGCGCTGCCCTTTGACACTGTCATGCCCGGTCGATCAAGCAGCAGCACGGCGCTCGATGTCGTCCCGATGGCGGCAGACCCTGCGGCGATCATGCCGCGCGGCATTGAGCTGCTGGATGCGCCGCCGCCTGCGGTGACCGGTGAGCAGACCGCCGGCGTGCACGCCGTGACGCTGCAGACCGCGCCGGTGGGCCCGCCAAAGTTGCCGGCGAGCTGGCCTTGGATGCTTGGGCTTGGGCTGATCATCATCGCGGGGCTGATGCTGGGCAGCGTGCTTGTGTGGTCGCGCGTGGGCGGGGCGTGGGCGGGCGGCGTGGTGCTGGGTGCGCGGCGGCTGCGGTCAATCTCTGAGCTTCGCGGCGTGCGTGCTGTGGCGCGGGCCGCGGGCGAGCCGGTGGTGGCGGTGCTGGTGAGTCAGCACACGTTCGAGCGCGGCGCGCGCGCGATCATTGAGGCCAAGGGCCCGGTGCCGGTGAAGGTGATCTCGGGTATCGAGTCGGCCCGGCGGCGCGTGTTTGCCTGAGCATGCAAGAAGTGACGCAGCGAGACCGCCTAAGTGCCAAGCGGTCCGGCTAGTTGCGCGGTGGCGTGCTCGGCGCGCCCAGAGGTGCTTCGCCACGCACGCGGCGGCAGAGGTCGGCGATGATCCGCGGATCCCACGTGACGGTGAAGTGCGAGCCCCAGACGGCGCCGCTGGTCCAGACGACCCCGTGCCCTGGCGGTGCTGAGCGCTGCGCACCGACCCAGCCGTCGCGCAGGCGTGAGTAGCAGACCAGCTCGTACTTGGCCGCGGGCTGCGCAAGATCGAGGGCGGTCAGGAACGTCGAAGCACGTTTCATGTCACGCGCGGCGGCGTTGGGGGCGATCTTGTCAGCCAGCAGCGCGCCGGCGTGCGGGCTGGCGAGGGTGAAGACACGCTGGGCGTTGATCGGTGTGCGAGTGGGGATCTCACCGGCGGCGCTCGGCAATGCGCCCGGCGTGCAGATGGCCCGCGCTATCAGCCCGCCCATGCTGATGCATACAAGGTCAACTTCGGCCCCAGCCCCGAAGCGTTTGGTGATCGACGCGGCGGCGTCGGCGATGATCTGGGCCATCTTGGTGCGCGTGGTGTACGAGACGGCCACCAACGTCGCGTCAGCGTGCGTGTGGCGCTGGAGCACCCAACGCAGGTGCTCGGCCTGTGCGTGCGGGCTGTGGTAGCCCGACAGGACCACAACTGGCCGCACGGGCAGCGCGGGCTCGACCTTCATGCGACGCAGCTCTTTGCGGGCCTGCGCGATGCTGAGCGGGAACTGCGGGTTGAGTGGGCTGCGCGAGGCCTTGAGAGCGCGGGTGTTGCCCGGCGCCGCGGGTTGGTCCGCCGCAGACAGTCTGCGGCCCAGCGCCACCCCGAGCGCCATCCGCAGCTTGCCGGTGCCATGTGCGGCGGCCTGCGGCTGGCCGCTGAGTGTCGGCTTGACGTGCGGCCTCGTTGGTGATCCGGCGCCTGATGGGCGTGAAGCAGTGCTCGAAGTCGAGGTCTTGGTCATTGGCCCAGCGTATGCCCGGGCGCGTCGGCGTTGAGGCAGTGGTGCCGCGCGTGGGGCCGCGAAACGCGTTCGGGGCTTACTTCATCGCCTTGGCCTTGGCGACGATCACGGCCTGCTCTGCGTCGCTGGACTTATTGAACTTGGCCTCGCACATCGGACAGCAGAAGCCCACGGCCTCGCCGTTGTACATCGCCATGTGCTCAACCTCGGCTTCTGTGCCGCTGTACGGGCACTTGGTGTTGACCATCTTGCTTGAGGCAGACATGCCGTCGTGCTGCTCGCTCTTGGACGACTGGCAGCCGGTGACGACCGCCAGCGAGAGCGAGGCGGCGGCGGCGAGGAGTAGCAGGTTCTTGAGGTTCATCGGCAGTCTCCGTGTTGGCGGTGCGTCGGCCCTACCAGCGCGGTGCGGGTGCGAAGGCCTTGGTCGGAGTTTAAACTCGACACGGGGCCTGCCAGCGCCCCGGTGGAATAAAGTTCTGTAAAGAGAAGCGCCGCGATGCCAACGAGCTTCGCGGCGCAGGTGATGTTCTCAGTGTTGACGCGCAGCCCCGCGCCGGGGGTTGGGACGGCGCTGAAGCGGACGCGATCAACAGCGAGCCCGTGGTCGTTGCCGGGGTTGTTGTCGTCTCACAGGCGGATGAGCATCAGGGTGCCGGGGGCCAGGGTCGGCGAGTCAAGCGTGTTGGTGAACGCCGCGCCGGTGGCGGGGTACGACAGGAACGACTGTGCCGAGGCGGTGATTGCGCAGCTAGCAACCGCAATAAAAAACAGCGCGGTGGTGATCTTCGTTCTCTCTCTCCTTCGGCGGCCTGTGCAAGCCACGCGTGCCTTTGACCGCGCCCACCTGAGGGCGGTCGTCGCTGGAGGTAGGTTGTCGCGCGGGAGAAGGATTGCCAGCGAAAGCGAACATCGCGAGGGATTTGCGCGCGGTGAGCGCCTCAACTCACTCGATCACGCGGGTGGAAACGCTGGCCCCGCACCGAGTTTCGGGATCCGCATTACGGCGAGAGTTCAGCTCTTGCCGACCGTCAGCGGGGTCGCGCCGCCGGCCTGCTTCTTGGCGATGGTCTCCCAACCGCTGCCCAGCTCGCCGATCGGGTCCGGCGGGATGATCTGGACGGTCTTCTCGCCCAGGCGGGCCTCGCCACGCTTGACCTTATCTTGGAAGGCCAGGCACTCGGCCAGCAGGCGCTCGAGGATCTGCTCCTCAGGCACGTTGGCGACCTTCTCACCCTGTACGTAGATGATCCCGCGCCGGTCGCCGGCAAAGACCGCCACATCCGCGCCCTCGGCCTCGCCGGGCCCGTTGACGATGCAGCCCATGACCGCCAGCTTGATGGGCAGGTCGATCTTGGGGCTCACGTGCTTGCGGACGTCCTGGACCAGCGTGATGAGGTCAACCTGAATTCGCCCGCAGGTTGGGCAGGCGATCAGCTCGGCCCCCTTACGCTCGCGCAGCGCGAGGCTGTAGAGCAGCTCAAGACCGTCCTCAACCTCGTACTGCGCGTCGCTGGCGTAGCTGATGCGGATCGTGTCACCCACGCCCGAGGCCAGCAGAGTGCCCAGGGCCACCACGCTGCGGATGCAGCCGGTCTCTTTGGGCCCCGCGTGCGTGACGCCCAGGTGCAGCGGGTGGTCAAACCGCTTGGAGATCTCGGTGTAGGCCTCGATGACGGTGACTGGGTCCATGCTCTTGGCGGAGATGACGATGTCGTAGAAGCCCTGCTCGTAGAAGATGTCCAGGTACTCTTCGAGCTTGGTAATCATGATCGCCAGCAGGTATCCGCGCCGGTTGTCGCTGAAGAACTGCCCGAGCTCTTTGAGGCGCAGCTGCTTGTCGCGCCGCTCGATGATCGAGCCCTCGTTCACGCCCACGCGGATCGGGACGTTGCGGGCCTTGCACGCCTGGATCACGTCGATGACATGGGCGCGGTCCTGGATGTTGCCGGGGTTCAGGCGGATCTTGTGCACGCCGCTCTCGACCGCTTCGAGCGCCCGCTGAAAGTGGAAGTGCACATCGGCAACGATCGGGACGCGGACTTGCGGGATGATCTGCCGAAGTGCGTCGGTGTCTTTCTTCTCAGGCACCGCGACGCGGACAATTTCCGCCCCCGCGGCCGTCAGGCGGTTGATCTCCGCGACGCAGGCGTCCACGTCGTAGGTGTAACCGGTGGTCATCGTTTGGACACTGACGGGCGCTGGGGTGGTGCCAAAGAGCCCGCCGCCGACCTTGACCAGCCCAACCCGCTCATCGCCGATAGTGACCTGCCGCGTGGGACGCCGTGGTTGCATGTCGGAAGGGTATGGAGCCGCCGGGCGCGGCAGCCCTGCCGGTAGCCGATCGTCCGTGGCCAAACTACCCCGTCTCATGCCCGTGCCCAACTCCTAATCGCGCCCCCACGCCACGAGATACTGGCAGACCCCCGACCACCTCCCGGGTAAGCCCCGGCATAACGGTGTGCCGCCCGTATGCGACCACCTTTCCAGGGCATGCTCGGCACGTCCGCCTTCGGTTCTCTCTGGACCTAACCGGGTGGATCTACCACATCTGAAGCACGCCATGGCAATGCCCGACGCGCGGGGTGACGATTGACCCTTACCGGCCCGCACCTCGTTGAAGGGCCCGGGTTAGCACACAGGGATACGCGCTAGACAGCGTTGGTGATCTCAGGGGGACCGCGCGTGCACGAACCGCCAAAGCTCACACAGGCCGAGATGCAGGCGATGATGGACGCCATTGCGCGGCACCACGAGGTGCTCGACGGGCTGCGCGGTCGGCGCGACCGCCGATACGCACTCCGCGCCGGGGTCTACGCCGTCATCACCTACGCCCCCACCTTCGGCCCCCAGCGTTCGATCACGCCGGTGCTGCGTGACGTGTCAGCCCACGGGCTTTCAGCGCTGCACGCCGGGGCGATTGACACGGGCCAGGCGGCCGTGTGCGTGTTTGTCAACGGTGAGCGCCAGCCTCTTCTGCGCGCGCAGGCCAAGGTCGTCCGCTCGCGGCCCGTGCGTGGGATCGTTCACGAGGTCGCCTTTGAGTTCACTACGCCCATTGATGTGTCGCAGGTAGCCGCCCTTGACCGCGCCACGCCGCACCCGGCCCACCCCAGTATCGATCTGCGCGCCGCGCAGGCGCTGGCCTCGCTGAGCATGTTGGCGTTCGATGGGACGCCGATCCAGGACGTGATCGCCGCGCTGGAGCGGGCCCGGTCGCTGCTGATCCCGGGCACCTCGGGCGAACTTGCCCCCCGTGAGACTGCCCGTGAGGCTGCCCGTGAGGCTTCGCGTGAGGCTCCCCGTGAGGCTGCTTAGTCGCGCGCGTGATGGCGCGAATCGGCCGGCTTAGGGCAGGCGGTTGGTGTCGGCCAGATGCTTGCGGACCAGCGAGAGCTCGGGCGGCCAGATCAGGTAGTCGCCCTTGCTATCTTCGACCATCTGGGTTGCGACGGTCATCGCGCTACCCGCGCCGTCGGGCCCGGCAGAGAACAGCACGCAGGTGTCGGGGCGGAGCGGGACGTCGAAGTTCACGTCCGGCAGGCCGGGGATCTTGACGAAGAGCCGGACGGTGTGCAACTGGGGCGCGTCCTCGGGCTTGCGGGTGCCCTGAATGGTGTCGGCGACCTTCTTGCCGTCGAAGCTAAAGACGTTCTCGCGTCCGGGGACGAAGAAGCCGAACTCAGCGTCCCTGCGGCTGAAGGGGTCGCGGTCCAGGGTCCTGATGAACGTCGGCTGCGGCGCGCTGACCTCGCGCGGCCACGAGCCGCTCTTGCGGAAGAACCCGTACATCGCCAACGAGACGCGAGTGCCGGAGAGCTCGACACGAAGCTGGTCACGCAGCGGGAACATGTCGCCCAGGTTGCCCAGCATGAGGTCCAATGAGGCGTACTGAACCTTGTCCAAGCGTGAGTAGTCGGTCGGAATTTTTAGCAGCAGGTCGAAGGGGCGGACGCTCCACCGCCGGGCCCAGTCGCCAAAGACGTCGTCAACACGCTTGCGCGTCGCGGTTGTGTCGGCGTGCAGGGCGTAGATGCTGTCCCACTTGGCGCTCTCGCTAAAAAGGCGCATCGGACGCGTGCCCGCCCCGGCCCGGGCCATCAGGCGTGAGAACTCGGCCCGGTTGGCCTTGGCCCCGGGCGTAAAGGCTCGCGCCACCACCTGGCGGGCCGCCTCGTAGTCGCCGGTTGGAAGCTCAAGGCGCGTCAGGTTCATGACCGTCCGCACGGCCTCGAACCGCGCATAGTTCGTGTCACGCAGTACCTCTGGGCTGATGCTCGGCTTGCCCGAGCGCATGTCGGTAAAGCACAGGTCGCGCAGGCGCTGCAGCGCGCGGATCAGCATCTCGGTCCCGAGCTTCTTCTCGACCAGGAACTGCCGGTCGGCAATCTGACGCGCGAGAAAGGACCAGCTCACCATCAGCTTGATCGCGTCGTCGCCCTTGCCCTCGGCCAGCAACCGCGTCGCCTCGATGTGGCAGAGCACCTCGGCGTTCCGGATCGCCTCGAGGTACTTGAAGTCTGCAAGGCTCAGTGTCGGGTTCTCACCCAGCTCGGTGTACAGCCCAGACGCAACCATCTCAGGGTCAACCGCATTGGCCCCGTACGGCTGCGCGAAGGCCCAGGCGTTCCGCCACGCGTCCTCGCCCGTCGCCGTCTTGATCGACTCGATCACGTCTATCTGCGGCTTGCTCGTGACCCACCTGATCGCGTCGGGCCACAGCTTGCTCTCGGGCGTCAGCAACGCCGCACGCAGTGGGTCGGCCAAGATCCGCTGCGGGGCCTCCATCTTCGCCATCACCGGCAGGATCACCAGGTCGCTGCGGCGGTCCTTGCCGACCTTGGCGTACGCCGCGTTGACACGGTCAAGGAACTCGTCGGCCCGCGCCTGCCCGGGTAGCGCCAGCACCGCGCCGACCACCGCGCCCACAACGGCCAAACGCGCCAGCGGCGCGCTGAGGCAGCGCGGCAAACGCTCCATCACGCCAAAGGCCAAGCGGGAGGCCAAGCGGGGGGCCAAGCGGGAGGCCAAGCGAAGCGCGGGGCCAGAAGCCACGGAGGGTGTACGAGCGCAAGGTGCGGAGGTCAGCGTCATAGGGCAGAGCATACGCGATTGGACGCACCCGATGCCAACCCGGTTCCCACGCGAGTTCCCAAGCCAAATATTCGCCAATCCCCATCGACCGGGCACGACCGGCAACCGGCGGCCCGCCTCGGTGACCTATGCCGCCCCCACCGGCCACCGCACCTGCGCTCCTGGGCTCAGCGATCGCGGCTCGGGCTCGCCGTCCACCAGGACAAGTACATCCCCCTCCGGACCAAGCCCCGATAGCGACCCGCGGATCAATACGCCAGCGTCCTCGGCCTCGATTGTTGTGCCGAGCCCCGCCAAGCGGGGTTCGATCAGCAGCCGCATGGGCTCTGTGAGCGTTTGCGCCTCCAGCGCTTCGATCAGCCGGTCGGCAAGCCGCGCGCGTAGGGCCACAAGATCGACCGGCCCATACCCCTGGGCCAGCAGGCTTGTGGCCCGGTATCCCAGCCCGGTCGGTAGCTCTTGCGCTGGCACGTTGGCGTTGATCCCGACCCCGACTAGGCACCACGCCTGTTGCGCTCGCGCGGGTCCAGGCGCGGGCGGTGTTCCACCGGTCGTTGCGTCGCCGGCCTGGCCTCTGGTCGTCGCTGGCATGACCAGCTCGGTCAGCACCCCGCAGACTTTGTCGCCGAGGCCAGCCTCTACGCTCGACCCTCGCCCATCGGCGCCGCGGTCAGGTTCTCGCGCAATCAGCACATCGTTGGGCAGCTTGAGCACAAGGCGAGTTCTCGCCCCAGTCTCCGCGTTACCTCCCCCGCAGGTCGCGACGATCGCGTCAAGGCACGCCCACCCGACCCGCAGCCCCAGCGTCCGCGTCCAGTTGCTCATCGCCAACGCCCCGGTCGCGTGCGGCACCGGCCAGGCCAGCGTGCACCAGAGCCCGCCCACGGGGCTGTGCCAGCGCCGCCCGTGACGCCCTACGCCGCCGGCCTGTGTCCGCGCGCAGATCAGCGTGGCCGCTTGCAGCTCGCCGTTGTTGAGCATCGCCCGCGCGAGCAGGCTGGTCGATTCGGTTTGATCAAGCTCGATCACATGCACGGGCCGAGGGTATCTCGTCAGAGCGGCCCACTGGCCCCTTGCCTGCGCAATGTCAGCTCGATCACGCCGCCGCCCGTGCCGTGGCCGCGGGGCCCTCTGGCAGGACGCGGGCCTGCTCGGCGCGGGCCTGCTGGGCCCAGTGCGCCACCAGGGCAATCAGCGCTGCGCGGTTGATCGGCTTGGTCGCGTAGTCGTCACAGCCTGCGCGCAGGCACCGCCCGCGATCTTCCTCCAGCGCGTGAGCCGTCAGCGCGACAATCGGCGCGCGCCAGCCCGCGGCCCTGAGCTTCCCAGTGGCGGCGTATCCGTCCAGCACCGGCATCTGCATGTCCATAAGCACAACGTCGAAGGGCTCGCCGTCGCGTAGCGACGCCGCGGCGGCCTCGTACGCCAACTGCCCGTTGGCCATGATCGTTACGCCTGCGCCCGCGCGCCGCAGCAGCGTGCCGATCAAGCGCTGGTTGTCCGGCCCGTCCTCTGCAAGCAGCACCCGCACGCCATCAAGCCGCTGACCTTCTTCTGCGGGCATCAATGGCGGCACACTCCGCAGGGCCCTCAGCCGCACACGCTCGGATTGCACGTCCACAAACGTCGCTACCGCATCGACATGGCCCGAGGACGAAACGCCTGCACCGGGCATCCGCACCGTGAAGGTCGAGCCCTCGCCCGGCGTGCTGGCCACCTCCATACGCCCGCCCATCATCCGCACGATGTTCCCGGTGATGCAAAGCCCAAGGCCCGTGCCGCCGAAGCGGCGCGTCATGCTCCCGTCAGCCTGGCTGAAGGGCACGAACAGCTTTGTCAGCTGCTCGCGGGTCATCCCGATGCCCGTGTCGTGTACCTCTAACCGCAGCCCCGCCTCGCGCTCCCAGGCCAAGATCACCCGCACGCCGCCGGCCTCGGTAAACTTCACCGCGTTGCTCAGCAGGTTCACCAGCACCTGACGCAGCCGCGTCGGGTCAGTGCGGATCGTCACTGGCAGTTCGGTCAGCACGTCCATGCCGAGCGAGACGCCCTTGGCCGACGCCTGCGAGAGCATCAGCGTCATCGACTCGTCCACAACCTCCAGCGGGCTCGCGTCGATCGCCTCGATGGTCATCCGGCCCGCCTCGAATTTGCTGAGGTCCAGGATGTCATTGACCAGCGCCAGCAGGTGCTGGCCCGAGCGCCGGATCGTTTGCACGCAATCGGCCCGCTCCGCCGGCGTCTGCCGCGCGTCCAGCAACAGGTCCGCGTAGCCCACCACGGCGGTCATCGGCGTGCGGATCTCGTGGCTCATGTTGGCAAGGAACTCGCTCTTGATCCGGTTTGCCGCCTCAGCCGCGACTTGCGCGCTCTTAAGCTCCTTTGCCTGCAGCTCCAGGTGCTGCCTGGAGGCCCACAATTCCTTCGCGTAATCTGACAGCCGCTGCTCGGCTTCGCGGTTGGCGTGGATGTCCGATAGCGAGCCGGCAAGCCGGACCGTGCCGCCGCTCGCGTCCCACAGCCCCTGCCCGCGCAGACGGAACCATCGCTGCTCGCCGTCCGCGCAGCTCATGCGGATCTCGCAGTCCAGTGTGGAGCGCGTCTGGTTGTGCGCCTTGATCGCCGCCCGAAGCCCGGGCGCGTCTTCTGGGTGCACTAGACCCATGAACCAGGCCCATGAGCCCGGGACTGTGCCGCGCTCGTAACTCAGCAGTTCCAGAAGGCGGTCCGACAGCTCAACGTGCCCGCTGACCGCCTCGTGCTCCCAGGTCCCGTCGCGTGTTCCGCTGATCACAAGCGCCAACCGCTCGCTGGCACGCTGCTGCTGGAGCGCGCTTACCCGCAGCGCGCCGCTCTGGTCAATCAAGCGGCTGTTGAGGTCCTCGAGCCTTGCCAGCTCGCTGGCACGTCGCGCTTGCGCACGCCGCACCACCAGCCCCGCCACCATCGATACCAGCAGCGCCGGAAGCGTCGCTACGCCCAAGTGAACGTCCGCCCATGCCAGCTCGCGGCGCACCTCGCCGTCGTCGATCACCGCCAGCAGCACGCCCTCGGAACCCGAGAGCTCAGGGTCAAGCCGGGACGCCGCGCCCAGCACCCCGTGCCGCTCGCTCAGCCGGACCCAGGGTGCCATCGGAGTCAGCGGGCTCTGTTTCAAGCGCAGCGCCGTGAACTCTGGTGTGGCTTCGACCTTCGCAAGCTCCTGCTCACTCATCGGCATTGCGCCCGGCGGCACCACCACCTGCGTCCGTACCAGCTCTCCCTCGCGCCGAACGTACGTGACCACGCACCGAAGCCCGTTGACCTTCGCCATCATCCGTGGGTGGACCAGGAACCCGCGCTCGTCGGCCTCGGGCAACGCCGCGATCGCCAGCCCGCGCGAGGCCAGCTTGGCCTGGCGGCGCGCATCGTGCTCGATCATCGCCCGGTGATCCAACCAGAACGTCACCCCGCCCACCGACGAACAGATCAGCACCACCAGCGCCACCAGCAGGCCGAGGCTGCCGGCTGAGTTGCTGGCATACGGCGCGGCACTGGCCCCCGAAGTCAGCGCCGCGTCCTGCGCCTCAGGCTCAGGCAACGGACCATCGGGTTGGCGGATCGGGTCGCTGTGCATGCTCAGGGGTTGTTCACTCTCAAGTGCATCGGCCTCCTGTCCAAGCCTCAAAAGACGGCGAAGGGATTCTTCTACCCAAAAGGATGAAGCCCCACCCCCCGAGCGGGTGGGCGAACGACGCAGTTATCGGTCACGGCCGTCTTATGAAAGGTTGACCAGGTGGCGCGCACGACTGCGATCGCACCCGGCTGCCCGAGCCCATCGGGTCGTGAAGAATCACCTTCAGAAGCGCCGCAAGGTCGGCGGGCAATCTTTCAAGCCACGCGGCGTCAATCAGCCTCGCGCCGATCAGGTCTGACGCGTGGGTCCGGCCGTAGAGGCGACAGGCTTTCAGCTTGATGCGGGCCAGCGCCTTTAGCGAGATGACACGCATCAGGTCCGGGTCCGCCCAGTCGATCACGCTCGGATTGGCCAAGGTGTCGCGCGGGCCGACGCGCTCGTCGGCGAAGACGGCGTGGACCCTGCTCCCGCGGGCTGCTGATCGGCCAATCCAAGAAGACGTCAATCGCAGCGGAACACTGTTGGACAAAGCCCGCCGATAATCGCGCGGGGCACCCCTGCGCCCGAGAGCGTGGCCACGACCCGCACAAGCCGTTGCCGGACCGCTTCCAACGTGCTCGCGATCCTGTCAAGCAGACCCGCATTGGGAAAGCGCGTGGTCACCGGTCCGGTTCGTATCCGCCGGCACTCGGCCCTCCGCCCTCGGCTCTTGTGCTTAGTACGCCAGCGTCTGCATCACCGCCTCGGCCACGCGTTTCGCGTCGGGCAAATACTCAAGCTCCAGCTTCGCGTACGGCATGATGGTGTCAAACCCCGTCACACGCTGCACCGGCGCCTTCAGGTGCAAGAAGCACCGTTCCTGCACCAGGCAACTGATCTCGCTGGCCATGCTCGCGGTCCGCGGGGCTTCGCAAACAATCACGCACTTGCCTGTCTTCTTGACGCTTTCTTCGATCATGTCGATGTCCAGCGGGTGGATCGTCCGCAGGTCGATCAGCTCGACGCTGACGTCCTCAGGGAGCTGGTCCATCGCGCCCAGGCACTGGAAGACGCACGCCCCCCAGGTCACAATCGTCAGGTCCGTGCCCTCGGCGATCAGCTTGCCCTTGCCGATCTCGATGGTGTATTCCTCCTCGGGCACCTCCTCGCGGAAGCTGCGGTACACGCGCTTGGGCTCGAAGAAGATCACCGGGTCCGGGTCGCGGATCGCCGCGATCAGCAGGCCCTTGGCGTCGTAGGGCGTCGCGGGGCAGATGACCTTCAGCCCCGGGTTGTGCGCGTAGATCGCCTCGGGCGAGTCAGAGTGAAACTCGGGCGCGTGGATGCCGCCGCCCCACGGCACGCGGATCGTCAGCGGAACAGTAAACGCCCCGCGCGTGCGGTTGCGGAACCGGGCGGCGTGGTTGACAAGCTGGTCGTACGCGGGCCCAAGAAAGCCTTCGAACTGGATCTCGGGGATCGGGCGCATCCCGGCGAGCGCCAGCCCGATGCTGCTGCCCATGATGCCCGACTCTGACAGCGGGGTGTCAACCACGCGGTGCTTGCCGTGCTTCTTCTGGAGCCCATCGGTAACGCGGAAGACCCCGCCGTTGACCCCGACGTCTTCACCAAGCAGCACCACGCGCGGGTCCTTGGTCATCTCCTGGTCAAGGGCGGTAGTGATGGCTTGAACGAGGGTCATCTGGGGCATCGGGGGATTCCGAAAGGAGGGCGGCGGGGGCGGGTTGCTAGCGCGGGTGCTTCGGGGCGAAAAGACTTGAGTGCAGGGGCTGAGATGTCTCTAAAGCTTAACGAAGCGGGACGGCGGGCGGTCGGTCGTCGCCCGCACCTGGATCAGCGATGAACGCGTCGGTCAGTACCTGCTTCAGGCGTCGCTCGCGGGTCTTGAAATTAGAAAGTTGCGTGTTCTTGACCGCGAGGTCCGCGACCAGCCGGGCCGTGCTCGCCTCGTGCTCGAACAGCACCGTGACGCCCGGACACACCTTCAACATCAGCCCCACGGCCTTAGCGGTGGCGTAACGCCCGACCTGCCCCGGCGAACCCTCGGCGAGATCCTCAAAGTCGTGCTCCGCGCACATCGGGCCGCTTGCGATTGAGCGTTTGCTGCCCGTCCGCTTGCTGCCGGCCGCTCGCCACTCAGCGTTGACCTTGGCTCTTGACGCTCTTGATGTAGAAGGTGTGCTCATGCTTGGTGGCGTTGCGAGCAGAGATGATCCGCAGAACGGTGCCGGAGTCTACCGAAGCACGTTCGCTGGCGATGATGATAATGACCCTTGTCATGCTGGAGATGCCGATCGATGCAGATCAATACAGAGCGGTCCTTGTGCTGGCTGTGTTTCGAATCAGGAAAGGTGACGGTCATCGGGTTGGCTGGCAAAGTCGCTGCCTCTTCGAAGCAGACCCCGTGTTTCTTGCGGTTGGCCAGGGCCTGATCTTTGCCCCCTAAAAGCCCGGCGGTCGGCGCTCGGCCTTCATGAAACATCCTCACGCCGCGATGCCAGGTCTAGTCGGTGCAACGGGCAGGTTGTTTGGTCAGTGCGTGGCCGCGCCCAACTTGCGTCCGGGCGAAAGGCCCTGCTGAGCGCGGTCCATCCCCAGGCTGTGGGTGCTCCAGCTCTCCATTTGCTCCGCCAGCAGCTTGGGCATGTCCTTGTACATGCTCTCGAAGATTTCCTCGCGCCGGGCCGCGGGCCAGGCCAGCACCGTCTCGACCGTCGCCTTGACGGCCGCCTCGGCCCGCTGCTCTTCCTGCGCCTGCTGGGTCTCACTCCACCGGCCCTTGCGCTCAAGGTAGAGACGCACGCGGATCATCGGGTCCTTCGCGCGCCAGCTCTCGACCTCGTCGTTGCTGCGATACCGCCGCGCGTCGTCGGCGGTCGTGTGGTCGCCCAGGCGATAGGTGATCGCCTCGATCAGCGTCACGCCCCCGCCCGCCCGGGCCCGCTCCCTCGCGTCAAACACGGCCTTGTGCACCGCGAACAAGTCGTTGCCGTCCACCTGCATCACCTGCGCGCCGTACGCCAGGCCCTTTTGCGCAATCGTCTCGCTGGCCATCTGGCTCTCACGCGGGACGCTGATGGCCCACTGGTTGTTCTGGCAGAAGAAGATCGCCGGCACGTTCATCACCGTCGCGAAGTTCATCGCCTCGTGGAAGTCGCCCTCGCTGGTCGCCCCGTCGCCAAAGAACGTGATCGCCACCTCGTCCTTGTGCTGGATCTTCGCCGCCCACGCGATCCCCGTGGCGTGCAGCATCTGCGTCCCGATCGGCACCGCGATGGGCGTCACGCGCACGCCCGGGGGGTACTGGTTCCCGCGCTCGTCACCGGCCCAGTGCAGCAGCACGTGCGTCATCGGCACGCCGTGCATGAACATCGCCGCGTTCTCGCGGTAGCACGGCACGATCCAGTCGATCCCCTTGCGCATCGCCGCGCCCGCGCCCAGCGCGCACGCCTCCTGCCCCTTGTTCTGCGGGTAGGTGTGCATGCGCCCGGAACGCTGCAACTTGAAGGCGATCTCATCAAGCTGGCGGCACTCGATCATCAGCTTGTACAGGTGCAGCACTTGCTCGTCGCTGAGGATCCCGGGCGTCCCCGGTGCTGACAGCGCCGGGTCAAGCCGGCCTTGCTCGTCGAGGATCTGCAGATGGTCGATCTTCGCGGTGTACGCCGTACGGATGGGCATTAAAGGCTCCCGGCAAACGAAGGAAAGGCGGCAGGCTCGCTCCACCCTGCCCCGAAGGTCGCGGCGTCCGCTCGTGCCCCGCCAGACGTCGACTCATCCGCAGGTACAGCCTCGGGCGGTGGAGTAAGGGCAGTATAGCGACCGCGCTCAGCAGGTTTGACCACGGCGGCTCCCCTGAACAACCGCCTACCGGACCTGCCGACCACCGCCAATTGGACCGATGAGCCAAGCACGTCGACCTTTCCGCGGATCAACTCTCCGCAGTGCAGGTGAGGCAAGCGCGCGGCAGGTCGATCGTTGGCAACGCGCACGATGAGCTGGTGGAAGTGGCGACGTCAAATTGGTCGTGATGGGGCACACGCCCACCGCGCATCAGGGTTCAACGACCCGGCCAAAAACGTGCGGCCGGGCGTGGGTAACCCACCGGCCACAGAGCGCTGAAATATGCCGCGGGCCTCAGGTGTTGCTGAGGTTGGTCTGGCGGGCCCGGGCCTCGTCGGTATGCGGGACCATCGGGAACCCCGGGAACTGCTTGATCCCGTCCTGATGGGCGGCCCGACCGGTGCCCTTGGCGATCGGGCTGCGCTCTGGGATGGTGAACTCGGCGTTCGCCTCGGTGTTGCTGTGGGTCATGCTCGCGGCCGCCGAGGCCAGCATGCTCACGTCGGCGTTGACGTACAGCTCGTTGATGTTGGCCTCGATCTCGCGCTGGGCCAGATCAAAGAAGTGCACCGCCGCGGCCTTGTCGCGCTGCAGCTCGGTGTCGTTGGCCCCGTTGCCCGCGTGCTTGCGCACGTCGCTGTCAAGCTTGGCCAGCGTCGCCGCCCACGCGTGCAGCAAGATCACCACGTTGCCCAGACGGGCCTGCAGCGCCTGACGGTCAAGGATCTGCACGTCCCACCGCTTGCTGGTCGCCTTGAACTGATACGTCAGCTCGCTGGCGCAGTGGCTCAGGCGGTCGGCGTAGTCCTGCAAGCTTGCTTCCACCCTCGTCACACGGTCAGCCCGCTTGCGGATGCCCAGGAACACCTCCAGCCCCAGCGGGATCGCCTTGCCCATCACGGCCGGACGCAGACTGTTCTTGATAACCTTGCCCAGATAGGCAAGCAGCCCCTCGTCCGCGTCCTTGAGCAGCGCGTTCTTGACGCCCAGCATCTGCTCGGCGAGCTGCTTGCCCCCGTAGCCGAAGATGTAGCACTGCATGACCTCGTTGGCCCCCTCGACGATCAGGTCGATGCGGGTGTCGCGGAAGACCCGCTCAAGGTGGTTCTCGGTCATGTAGCTCTCGCCACCCATGATCTGCATGGCGTCGTTGACCACGCGCCAGCCGTACTCGCTGCAGAAGACCTTGCACACCGCCGTCTCGACCTGGATGTCGTCGTCCTTGCGGTCGAGCATCCCGGTAGTCATGTAGAGCAGCGCGTCCATCGCGTAGGTGTACGCGGCCATGCGCGCGAGGCGCAGGCGGACCAGCTCCTTGTCGTTGAGCGCCTTGCCGAACTGGAACCGCGTCGCGGCCCACTTGGTCGCCTGATCGCGGCACGCCCGCGCGCCGCCGACCATCCCGGCGCTCAGCGTGCAGCGTCCATAGTTCAGGCACGAGAGGGCGATTTGCAGACCGCGCCCCTCCTGGCCCAGCAGGTGGCTCTTGTGCACACGCACGCCATGGAACCGAATCCGCGCCTGCCAGGTGCCCCGGATCCCGCACTTGCTGCGGTTCTTCTGGTAGATCTCAATCCCCGGCATGTCCGGGTGCAGCACCAGGGCTGAAATCTTGCCCTTGCCGTCGGCCTTGCTCTCGCGGGTCATGACCGTAAACAGCCCGGCGATTGCGCCGCTGGTGGCCCACTTCTTCTCGCCGGTGACGACGTAGTAGTCGCCGTCCTTGATAAAGCTCGTCTCCGTTCCGCCAGCGTCGCAGCCCACGTTGGGCTCGCTGAGGCAGAACGCGCTGACCCAGTCCTTGGCCAGGTGCGGGAGCCACTTGCGCTTCTGCTCCTCGTTGCCAAAGAGCATCACGGCCTTGCACCCGATGCTCTGGTGCGCGCTGACAAGCACCGCCGTGCTCCCGCAGACGCTCCCGATCAGCTCGAGAACCTTGTTGTAGCTGGTGATGCCCATGCCCAGCCCGCCGAAATCCTTGGGGATGGTCATGCCCATCACCCCCAGGTCAAAGAGCTTCTTGATGACCCACTGGGGGATCTCCTGGTCCTGGTCGATCGCCACCGCCGGGTGCTCGTGCTTGAGGTACTCACTCAGGCGCGCCAGCAGCTGGTCACATTCGGCCTGCTCGCGCGCGTCGGTCTGCGGGTACGGGAAGTAGTAGTCCTGCTTGACCTTGCCCCAGAAAAAGTTCTTCACCGGGCCCATTTTCGTCGGCTCGGCACCCAGCCATTCCTCAGCCTGCTCCAGCAGCTTGCGGTCCTCGTCCTTGATGCCCTTGAGGTTCTTCAGATCGGCCATGGCGCTTGCTCCGTGCGGGAGGGACCTGGTGGGGTGGCAGCCCGATGCCGACGGCTCGGCCCGGGTCAAGCTCCGTGTGAGGGAAGATGACCAAGGCCGCAGACAGAACAGCCGCGTGAGCCCGCCGGAGCGGACTGCCTTACTCCAGATAGTATGACCGATCGAACGGACAAAAGCACAAGATCAAGGTCACTGATTCAGACCAGTGCAACGCCCGATCCGTCTCAGCCCATCCCCGCCACGGCCACCCGAGGCTGGCGACGACGTCGGATGTGCACGATCACCACGATCGCCGCGCCCACCAGCGCCAGCAGGAACAGCCCCGCGGCAATCGGGATCAGGATCGCCAGCACGCTCAGCATAACCGCCGCGGAGGATTCGAAGAACCCCACCAGCGGGTTGGCCGCCCCCCCGGTGGTACCCAGGCTCAGCAGCCGGGCCGAGACGGTCGCCAGTTGCACGACGCCCGCGATCCCGCCCCCGGCAACCAGTGCCGCGCCCCACTTGAGCATTTCACCGCCGGGCCCGACGAACCCGAACTGGCTGGCGGCGACGATCGTCCCGGCGATGACCGCCGCGGGCGAGGCGATCACGTCCAGCGCGTTATCAACCCAAGGGACCTTGTACGCGATAATCTCGGCCCCGGTCGCCACGCCAAGGCAGATCAGCGCGGGGGTCGTACCCATCCAAGCTAGTTGCGGGTCAAGCTTCAGCCAGTTCGCGCTTGCGGCAATCGAGACCGCCAGCATCGGCACAAACACGCGGAAACCCGCGGCCGCCGCGAGCGCCAGTCCCATTAGAACCGAGAGTGCAACTTCCATGGCAGGCTCCCAATCGCTGGATCCCAGCGGTCAATGACAGTATCTAATCCGGCAGGCTTCAACGCTCCAGTTGCCGCTGATGTTCGCCCAATCCGGGAAGAAAGATGCGGCGGGGGCGAACATCCGTCAACCGTCCCAGATTCGCTTGGGCCAATCGACTTCCGAGAACGTTACGCCAGCACAAACCACTACGCCAGCACGCCCTGCGCGGCGCGAACGGCGTTGCGGAACATCATCAGCCCCGGCGTGTCGCCCGTCCGCTGCCCGGCGCTCAGCCGCGTCCAGAATGGGTGCCTGTTCCAATCAAGGTATCGCTCGGGGTGCGGCATCAGCCCAAAGACCCGCCCAGAAACATCGCACACGCCCACGATGTCCTCGCTGGACCCGTTGGGGTTGTCAGGATGGACAGCGGCCAGCGCGGCCTGCGGCGCAGTGCCGGGCGCGGGCGCAGCGGGCGGCTTGGGCGGCGTCCGCCCGTAACGCAGCGCGATCTGACCACCGACGTTCAGGCGCGCCAGCACCGCCGCGTTGGCCGCGACTACCCGCCCCTCGCCGTGCGCGATCGGCAGCATCATCGCCTCAGGCCGGTCTTTGAAGGCCTCGGCAAGGCCCGCCGTCCATATACAAACGCTCGCGGGCTCGGCCCGGACAGGGAACCAGCCGTCCACAAAGCGCCCGCCGCGGTTGTGGGCCAGGCTCAGCTCTTGCTCGCCCGGAAGCTCGGGCCACGCCTGCCCAGCGACGGGCCCGGGCAGCAGCCCGGCCTGCACGGCGATCTGAAACCCGTTGCAGACGCAGAACATCGGCACGCCCCGCGCGGCGGCGGCGCGCAGACGCGGGTAGAGGTGCGTGCGCAGCCGGGCGGCGAAAATCCGCCCGCTGGCCACGTCATCGCCGTAGCTAAAGCCCCCGGGCAGGGCGATGATGCCCGCGCGGTCAATGGCCTCAGGGTCGGTTGTCAGCGCGTCAACGTGGACCAGTTCAGGGCTTGCGCCGGCGAGCGCAAAGGCGCGGGCCAGCTCAACATCGCAGTTGGTCCCCGGCGCGCGGATGATCAGGGCAACGGGCTTGTCGGGGGCGTGTCCGGGCATGAGCGAAAGCTAGGCGCGGGGTGCGGGCCTGCGCGGCCTCTTCCGCCCGCGCAAGCGCCGCCTTCATGGCAAGTTCGATCCGCTTGACATGCGTCTGGGGACGTTTGGCCTGGGCGTACTAGAGAGCCTGCGCGGATCGACCGTGAGGTAGACGTCAACGATGAAGTTGCGCAACTCGCGAGCCTAACGCCAAAGTTCCTCGCGGCACCGATCGCGGAGGGAAGCCGCAAGCGTGAAGACCGCCGCGCCGATCCGCGCGCAGGCGCAGCAGACCGCAAAGACTGTCCGATGATCTACGCCGAAGGACGCACGGTCCACGCCCACGACGAACGTCCTGCTCAGGTTACACGCAGAAGATCGTTCGTGATGGCCGACCGGAACGACGCCGGCAGCCTTGGGTGGATCCTTGACCAGATCAAACCGCCAGCCCAGTCTTTCGCTGAGCATGTCGCTGATCTCGACAAAGTGAAAGAGCGTCACGCGCGCTCCGGGGTCAAACTCGATCAGCACGTCCACGTCGCTCGCGGGCCCTAGCGCGCCGCGGTCCACAGCGCCGCACGCGCAAGAGAGTTGTTAAGCCGAAGCGCGCCTTGAGCACAGGCAGGACCGAGGTCAGCGCCGTCACGATGTCCGCTGGTGCTGTCAGCAGCGGTCAGTCGTACCAGCCCTCACCCCACCGCCGCGCAGACCTTCCGTGCCGCTTCGCCAAGGTCCTTGGCCGCCTGCAGCGTCGGTACCACGCTCTTCGCGTCCTGAAGCACCTTGCGCCCCGCGTCGACATTCGTCCCTTCAAGCCGCACCACCAGCGGCACCTTGAAGCCCGTGGTCCCGTCGGCGTTCTTGAAGCCCTTGGCCGCGTTCACGATCCCGTGCGCGATGATGTCGCACTTCATGATCCCGCCGAAGATGTTGACCAAAATCCCCTTCACGCGCGCGTCGCTCAAGATGATGCTGAAAGCCTCGGTCACGGCCTGCTCGGTCGCGCCGCCGCCCACGTCCAGAAAGTTCGCTGGCTCGCCCCCCTCAAGTTTGATGATGTCCATCGTCGCCATCGCCAGCCCCGCGCCGTTGACGAGGCACCCGATGTTCCCGTCCAGCGCCACGTAGCTGAGGTTGAAGGCCTTCGCCCGCGTCTCCGCCGGGTTCTCTTCGGCCGGGTCCTCCATCGCCTGCAGGTCCTTGTGCCGGAACAGACCGTTGTCGTCAAAGTCGAACTTCGCGTCCAGCGCCACCACCTGCCCGTCGGGGTTCTTCGCGTCCGGCGGGGTGATCACCATCGGGTTGATCTCTGCGAGCGCACAGTCCTTGGCCACGTACAGCCGCGCGAGCTTCTGCATGATGTCCGCGGCCTGATTGATCTGCTTGCCCTTGAAGCCCAGCTTGAAGGCGACCTCACGCGCGTGGAATGGCCGCAGGCCCTCGATGGGGTCCAGCGGCTGCTTGACAATCGCCTCGGGCCGCTCGTGTGCGATCGTCTCGATCTCGACCCCGCCCTCGCGGCTGGCGATCAGCATGTTGCGGCGCGTGGTGCGATCAAGCGTCACCGCAAGGTAAAACTCTTCCTTCCCTCCACCGGCTCGATCAGCAATGTCCGCCGCCTGCGCGATCAGCACCTTCTTCACTTCAAGCCCTTCAGGTGGCGTCTGCGGCGAGACCATTCGGTGGCTCAACATGAACTCCGCCGCGGCCAGCGCGTCGGGCTGATTGTCCACCAGCTTGACAAACCCGGCCTTCCCGCGCCCGCCCGCGTGCACCTGCGCCTTGATCACCGCTAGCGGCTTGGCCATGCCGGCGACCGCGGCCTGATACGCAGCTGCCGCCTGCTCCTGGCCTTCGATCATCTGCCCGGGCGGGACCGTGATGCCGAAGGACGCAAGAAGCTGGCGGGCCTGGTACTCGTGGATCTTCATGTGTTGGGCTCGAAAGGGCGGTGGTCGGTTGCGGGCCGATCATACCGAGAGCCCGCGCCAGCGGCGCAGGCGCGCTGCGCGCTCGGCGGGTTCGTGGCTGCGAGTAGCGGTCTGAGGGGCATAAGCCGTCGTGTGGCAATGTCAATCGCGGCGCGGGGGCCTACCATGGTCACTTGGCCCCCTGGGTCAAGGGCCGCGCCCAACTTGGCCGCGGATGTTCGTGTGTTTGGTGCTCCGTTGGCCGGGCCGAAGCCGTGCGCCAGCAGCCCCGCAGGCCAGTGCCTCGGGGCTGAACCTCAAGCCCTGTTCCTAGGGGCTGAACCTTAAGTAAGGATTGACCGCGTGATGATGCAGACCGCCCCCGACGCCCCCGCTTCTTCCCCCTCGGCCCCCGCAGCCGGCAACGTCACACGTGAGGTCGTGGGCGTCCCCGCCACTACCTCTACCAACGGCGGCATCGCCACCACCGGCGAGGCCCGCCCCCTGACCCCCGCAGGCACCCCCGCCCAGAGCGGCGGCGGGCTCGGCATGCTGCTGCCCATGCTCCTGATCACCGGCTTCCTGGTCGTCATGATCGTCATGCAGACCTTCTCCGGACGCAAAGAGAAGAAGCGCCGTGACCAGATGCTCACCGGCCTGGCCCGCAACGACAAGGTCCTGACCACCGGCGGCATCCTCGGCAGCGTCGCCGAGCTGCACGATCAGGAGATCGTCCTGACCACCGACGCGTCGAGCAACACCCGCATCCGCGTGGTCAAGTCGGCCATTCAGAGCGTCCTGTCTCGCGCCAACGCACCCGCCAACGCACCCGCCACCGTACCCGCCAAGGCCTGATCGCGAGCATCACGATCTGCGCAGCGCAGGCGCCACGCACACGCCCGAGCGGCCGCACCCCCGCCCCCGCGCCGGCAGATCTCCACACCCCACAGGCCCCACACCCCACAGGCCCTCCTGCCCACAGGCCCTCCTGCCCATGCGCCCTCGTGCCCACAGGCCCTCCTGCCCGCCTTACCGCGTCGAACTGACTTCGGACCGGGAACTCTGAGCCCCTCTCTATGCGTCACCTCTTCCGTCACGTCTTCCTCATCGTTGCGGTCGTGCTCGTGCTGACCTATGCGATTATTCCACCGGACAAGCAGCTCCGCCGCGGCAAGGACCTCGCCGGCGGCGCCACGCTCGTCTATCAAGTTGACATCCGCCCGACCGATCCGCCCGGCACCCTTGACAAGGTCAAAGACCTTATCAAGAACCGGCTCGACCCCAGCGGCCTGCTTGAGATCGAGCTGGTCACCCAGGGCACCAACCGAATCGAGATTTCGATGCCGTTGCCCAACGAGCGCATCAAGCAGCTTCGCCGGGGCTTTGAGGACAAGCTTCAGCAGCTGGGCTCCGGTCAGCTTCGAGAGGAACAGCTTGGCCAGCTTTTGGCCCTGCCCGCCGACCGCCGCTCCGCCGAGTTCGAGCGCCTGACCGCCGGTGACGTCGAGCGCCAGCGCCTCTTCGCCGTCGCGGCCCAGACCTACGACCTCTGGCAGGCCGACCGAACCGCCGAGCGCGCCTCGCGCCTGCCCCTGGCTGCGGTTATCGACGAGGCCCGCAAGGCCGTCGAGAGCGCCCGCGCCGCGGGCCTGGCCCCCGAGGGGCTCAAGGCCCTTGAGGATGCGCAGAAGCGCGCCGAGGACGCCCTCTTTGACAACGCCGCCCCCGTCGCCAAGGCAGAGCTCGCCTATGAGGCCGCCCGCACCAGCGCGATCAAGAGCCTGCTCTCAGGCGGCGAGGTCCGCCGCGTGCTTGAGCTGAACGACAAGCGGCGCCGCTTCCCGGGGCCCGACGGCACCGTCGTTGAGCTGGCCAGCCCGCGCGAGCAGGCCATGGAGCGCCTCCTGGCCACCCACCCCGGCGCTGCCAACGTCATCAAGAACATCACCGACGCATGGGCCGTCTATCAGTCGGAGCGGCAGACCCTCGACGACCCGGCCGACGTCAAACGCCTGCTCCGCTCCGCCGGCGTGCTGGATTTCCGCATCACCGTCTCCAACACCGAGCTGGCCAACGACCTGCCCCGCCTGCGCGCAGAGCTTCGACAGGGCGGCCCGCGCGCCGTCCGCGCCACCGACGTCCGCTGGTTCAAGCTCAACAAGCTCGACGGCTGGATGCGCACCGCCGACGACTACAAGATCTTGGCCGACCTTGAAAAGGCCAGCACCGACGCCGGCGGCGGGGCCGGGCCCGGCGCGGCTCAGTTCTTCACCTCACGCGGCTATGTCGTCGACGCCTTCGACGGCGAGTACTACATGCTCTGCTACGACCAGCCCGGCCTTCGCCTCACTCAGGCTGAGGGCTCGTGGAGTGTCGCCGGCGCAAACCCGACCATCGACGAGCTCGGCAAGCCCGCGATCCAGTTCGCCATGGACCCCATCGGGGCCGGCAAGCTCGGCGACCTGACCGGCGCCAACGTCGGGCGGCAGATGGCCGTGCTGTTGGACGACCAGGTCTACACCGCCCCCAACCTGCAAAGCCGCATCAGCAGCTCGGGCCGCATCACCGGCGACTTCACCCGGGCCGAGATCGACTATGTAGTCCGCGTGCTGGCCGCCGGCAGCATGGCCGCCAAGCTCAGCCCTGAGCCCGTCAGTGAGAGCACCATCGGCCCCGAGCTTGGTGCCGACAACCTCCAGCGCGGCATCAAAGCCGGCGTCATCGCCTTCACCCTCGTGGCGGCGATCATGATCGTCTACTACTTTGGCTGCGGGGTCGTTGCCGTCTTCGCCCTGTTCATCAACGGGCTGCTGATCTTGGGCCTCATGGCCGTCAACCACGCCGCCTTCAGCCTCCCGGGCATCGCTGGCGTCGTCTTGACCTTCGGCATGGCCGTTGACGCCAACGTGCTGATCTACGAGCGCATGCGAGAGGAAATGCAGCAGGGCGCCGACTTCCGCACCGCCGTCCGCCTTGGTTACGCCCGCGCCTTGCCCAGCATCGTTGACGGGAACATGACCGTCCTGATCGTCAGCGTCGTCCTGGCCTTCACCGGCACGCAAGAGATCAAGGGTTTCGCCATCATCATGATCGTCGGGTCGCTCACGACCTTCTTCACCCAGCTCTACGTCACCCGCGTGGCCTTCTATGTTCTGGTTGAACGCATGGGCTGGCGCAACGGCACGATGCTCGCCGTCAAGGTCCCCGCCATTGCCAGAGCTCTGCACTGGCGCGTTGACTGGATGAAGTACCGCCACGTCATGCTCGGCCTCTCGACCCTGCTGGTCATCGCCGGCATCAGCGTCGTCGCCTCGCGCGGGGCCAAGGTCTGGGACAACGACTTCCGCGGCGGCACCAAGGTCACCGTCGCGCTCAAAGACGACGCTGACGGCAAGCCCATGAGCCTCCCTCGCGCCGAGGCCCTCCAGCGCGTGCAAGACGTCTCACGCCGAACCGAGTTCGCCGATATCGCCGAGTTCAAGGCCGCCGAGCTGCTGGCCATCAACCCAGACCGCGATGACAGCAACCGCTCGAGCCGCTTCACCATCAAGACCACCGAGACCGACGGCAACCGCGTTCAGCAGGCCGTCCTGCTCGCCTTCAAGGACGTCATCGACGAACAGCCGCCGATCCGCTTTGTCGGCAGCGCCAACCCCGCCCCCAGCGCCGCGCCCATCCGTCCCATCACCGAGCGCGTCCTCGGCGAGAACATCGACCGCCCGGGCGTTCGCAACAACGTCGCCGAGTTTGTCGGCGGTGCCGCGATCATCCTTGACGACCTTCAGCCGCGCCCCAGCCTGCAGCAGCTTGAAGAGCGCCTTCGCGCCATGCGTAATGACCCGACCCACCAGGCCGCCTCGGCCCGGTTCCACCAGTTTGTCGTCCTCGCGGGCGACGAAGCCGCCGTGGCCAGCGCCGTGCTGCTGGTGCGTGACGAGGGGGCCAGCTTCCTGCAAGACCCGCAGCGTTGGGCCGCCGCGCTCAAGGCCAGCGAGTGGAAGCTCGTGACCGACGCGCTCTCGCGCAGCACCTCGCTGGCGGGGGTTGAGAGCTTCAGCCCCTCCATCGCGCGGACGTTCGTCGCCGACGCCGTCATCGCGGTGCTGCTCTCGGGCCTGCTGATTGTCATCTACATCTGGCTGCGGTTCCAGAGCTTCCGCTACAGCTTCGGGGCTCTCTGCAGCACCCTGCACGACTGCGTGGTCGCCACCGGCGCGCTCGCCGCCTGCGGCATGCTCGTCGCCACTTTCCCAGGTTTCTCAGCCGCCATCGGCATCGAGCCGTTCAAGATCGACCTCAACGTCGTCGCCGCCGTGCTCACCATCCTGGGCTACTCGCTTAACGACACCGTCATCGTCATGGACCGCATCCGCGAGACCAAAGGCAAGAGCCCCTTCGCGACTCGCGCCGTGGTCAACGACGCTATCAACAGCACCCTCAGCCGCACCGTCCTGACCGCCGGGCTCACCGGCGCCGCCACGCTTGTGCTCTACATCTTCGGCGGTGAGGCCATCCGCCCCTTCGCCTTCACCTTCATGGTCGGCGTCGCCACCGGCACCTACAGCTCCATCTTTATCGCCGCCCCGCTCTGCTACGTCCGCGCCAAGGACGTCAGCTTGCCCGTCCCCGCCGGCGCACGCACGGCCTAGGCCACCAGCTGCCCGAGACGCAGCCCCCAGCCTTCAGCCCCAGCTTCCAGCCCCCCAGCCCGCACAGACCGCACACCCGTCAAGGCCTCGCTCGGGCGCAAACCCCGCGCGGGGCTTTCGCTCATCTTGAACCCCACCGCCGCCGCTTCGCAGCCGATGCACCAGATGGCGCTCGCCTCGCCCACCCGGGTCGGCCCGCGCTGGTAGGATGATCCTTCCGCTCGTCGCACGTCAAACCTCACGTTCTTACTGCGCTCGCCATGCCCCGCAACCCCAATAAGGCCGTGCTGCTCTTCGCGCTGCTGCTGGCGTCGTTCTGCGTTGGCTTCTGGGCCTGGCAGCCCGGCGCGTCGCGCGAGCTGGTGCCTGACCTGCCCGCCGCCGCGATCGCCAGCGTTACCACCACCCAGGTCCGCGACCCGCTCAACGAGCCCGCACTCCCCGCCGATGAGCCCTCTGCCAGCACAACTGCGGCGGCCAGAGAGCAGCCCGCCCCGGTGCTACTCGCCACCAACGCGCCCCGCACAATCCGCCCGGACAACCGCGGCATCACGCCCGTCTCGCAGCGCACCACGCGCCAGCAGACTGTCGTCTTCCAGCCTCTGTTCACAAGCTACACCATTCGCGCGGGCGAGACCAGCTTTGAAGCCATCAGCCGCCGGATCTTCGGCACCTCCAAGCACGCCCTCGCCATCGCTCGCGCCAACCCGCTCACCAGCCCCGACAAGCTCCGCGCCGGGCAAACGCTGCTGATCCCCAAAGACCCCAGCAACATCCAGGGCCGCGTCGGCACGCTCGATATCCCTACGCCCACGCCCGCATCCAATCCCGCGCCCTCGCCCGCGCCAACCACCGCACCCGGCACTGCCGACCAAGCCCGCACCCACACCGTCGCGCCGGGCGAAACCCTCTCAGACATCGCCCAACGCTACTACGGCACCGCCTCACGCTGGCGCGAGATCCTCGAAGCCAACCGCGACAAGCTCGCCCGCCCCGAGCGCGTCCGCATCGGCATGGTCCTGCGCATCCCCTAGCTTGCCGCCGGGCTCGTGCTAAAGCTCGAAAAGCCCATGAGAACGCCGCGGATGTGCGCAGTTGTGCGCTCCTTCCAACTTTGCCCTTGACGGCGTAGGTGGGCGCGCTGGTACACTCCGCACATGACCAGCCCAGAGGTTGCAACCTGGCTTGCAGGCGAGCTTGACCAAGCACGCGAGGTGCTCGCGCGCCTGACCGCCGACCGTGCGGCGCTGGCGACCATCGCCCGCGTCCCGGCGCTGCTCGCCCAGTGCGTCCGCCAGCGTGGGCGCATTTTGATCTGCGGCAATGGCGGCTCGGCATGCGACGCCGCGCACTTTGCTGAAGAGCTCACGGGCCGCTTCCGGGGCGACCGCCCGCCGATTGCCGCCATCGCGTGCACCGACGTTGGGCACGTCACCTGCACCGCCAACGACTACGGGTTCGAGCAGGTCTTTGCCCGCTGGGTCACGGCCTTGGCCCGCCCCGGTGACGTGCTGATTGTGCTCTCTACCAGCGGCAGCTCGCCCAATATCCTGCGCGCGGTCGTGGCGGCTAGAGCTGTGGGGGCCGTGGGAGCCGTGAAGGAAGGCGGCGTCACGTGCGTTGCGCTGTTAGGCAAGGGTGGCGGCAAGCTCCGCGGGCTCTGCGATGTCGAGCTCGCCGTGCCCGGCACCACCAGCGACCGCATCCAAGAGATGCACATGTTGATCCTGCACCTTTGGTGCCAGGGGCTTGAGCGTGAGCTGGGTTATGTGAGCTAAGGGCTTCGCTTTGCACAAGGAGCACGCGCGATGTCACTGCTGATGGTCTCGTGCGACCGATCAACGATGTACGCCCCGCGCACCCGGCCTCAGCCGTCGCAGCGCGGGCTCCTGATCGATTCGCCCTTTGACGCAGGGGCGCTCGAGGGACGGATGGAGACGCTGTTGGAGGCGGATGATCTGCCGGACCTGCCCACCGACAGCGGCCCGCTGGCGACCTTGATCGACGCGCGACTTAATGCGTTGGCCCGCACACTGCCCGAGGGCGCGCCGGTGGTGGTCATGGTCCACGGCTTTTTGTTCAACCCCTACGCCGTCCCGACCCTCGACCCCGCCGACAGCGACAACGCCCACGCGCGGATGTACCACTATCAGGACCGGGGCGAGGCCACCGAGGTCCGCCACCACACCAGTGGCTGGCCGCTGTGGCTGGGCTTTGAAGAGGCGGACAGAACCGGGCGCAGCGGGCTGGCCATCGGTTTGGCGTGGCACAGCTCGCCGGGCCTGGCCCAGTCGCTCTTTGACGGCTTCAAGAACCACTACTACCGCGCGTACACCTACGCGACGGAGACGGCCTGGCCGCTGGCCTGCCTGCTGATGCGGCTGGCCCAGCACCCGCGGTTGGCTGGGCGCGAGATCGACATCTTCGCCCACAGCCTGGGCACGCGAACAGTGCTGCGCGCCATCGCGCTGTGCGCAAAGCACGAGATCAACACGCGGCTCAGCACGGCCAAGCGCGCGATGGTCGGCCAGGCGTGGCGCCGTCTTGGGCGTGTGATCTTGCTGGGCGGGGCCGAGTACATCTTCGAAGCGCAGCTGGTCTACAGCCGCCTTCGGACGCTGGGGTTTGATGCCAGCGTCGAGGGCTTCGGCCCGCAGTTCTACAACGTTGGCTGCCGCGAGAACGACGTGCTGGACAAGTTCGGCGAGTGGTTCGGCCCGCGCGGGCCGGGCAACCACGAGGTGATCGGGCACAACGGGCTGGGCTCGGGTGAGCGCGCCTCGCGCTGGTTAGACCTGCAGATTGACAGCGCCGCGCTGCGGACGTGGTTTGGGGGCATTGACGGCAGGGGCCGCGACGGGCTGCCGCTCGGGCTGGATATCAGCGGCGACCAGCCCTGGAACGTCTGGGACCACTGGTACTACTACACACACCGCGGCAACATGGAGCTCTATCGCCGCATAGTGCGCGACCGTGATAACTTCTCGATCAAGGCCCTGCGCGAGAAGGCCGTGGGGGGCGAGTACATTCCGGATGGCATCGGGCGCGTGGGTGAGGATTGAGCAGGGAGGGTGTGGTGCGGAGTTTGGGGCTCCCAAGATCAGCGTACTCAAGAGAGCGCGGAACGCCCGTAGCATTGTCTGGAGGCTTGAACCATGCCGCACTATTTCCGTCTCGGTCTGTTGCCCAAGAAGCGTCACGTGCAGTTCCGCCGTCCTGACGGGGTGCTGTACAGCGAGGAGCTGTTTGGGACCGAGGGGTTTGTCGGGCCCAGCAGCACGATGTACCACATCAACCCGCCGACGCAGGTCTACGGGTGGAAGACGCTTTTCTCGACCAAGGCGCAGTACGTCGAGATTGACACGATGCGGATGCGGCACGTCAAGAGCGGGCACGGGATGAACGGCTTTGTGCCGCCCGAGAAGCTCGGCGAGGTCGTCAAGCAGGGCGCGCGTCCGCAGGGTGACGCGATTGACGGTCGCGTGGTGCTGTTTGGTAACAGCGATGTCGAGATGACGATCTGCAACCCTGTGACGCAGATGCCGTACTTCTACAAGAACGGGCAGGGCGACGAGTGCATCTTCATCCACTACGGCTCGGGGGTGTGCCACACGATGATGGGCGCGCTGCGGTTTGGGCCTAAGGATTACGTGATCATGCCCAAGGGCGTGATCTACAAGATGACGTGGGACGAGGCGGACGCGACGGCGGAAGAGCTGTTTGCCGGTGCCCAAAGCGCGGGCCAATCAAAGCGCCAGCCGAAGGGCTTGGCGAGCAAGAACGCCAAGGCCAAGGCGATCTCGGCGTGGCGGCCCGCCGGCGCGCCCGAGAACTGGAGCAGCGAGCAGATGCCGCTGGGCAAGTACCTGCTGATCGAGACGACCAACGGGAGCCACATCGGCCCGCCGCCGCGGTACGTGAGCAAGACCAGTGCGCAGTTTTTAGAGCACTCGCCGTACTGCGAGCGCGACCTGCGTCTGCCCGAGCACGAGCCCAGCGACGGGCGGCCGATGTTCGTGGAGGGTTACGGCGAGTTTGAGGTGCGCGTGAAGGCGCGCGACTGCATGCACAGCTACATGTTCCACTACCACCCCTTGGACATCGTGGGGTGGGACGGGTGCTACTACCCGTACGTGTTCAACATCAACGATTTTTCGCCCATCACGGGCAAGCTGCACATGCCGCCGCCGATCCATCAGACATTTGAGGCGCACAACTTTGTGATCTGCAGTTTTTGCCCGCGCATGCTGGACTATCACCCCGACGCGATCAAGGTGCCGTACAACCACAGCAATATTGATAGCGACGAGGTGCTGTACTACGTGGAGGGGAACTTCGGGAGCCGCAAGGGCATCGAGGTCGGCAGCCTGACGCTGCACCCGCAGGGCATCCCGCACGGCCCGCACCCAGGGACGATCGAGGCGAGCATGGCGCACGCGTTTACGGGCGAGCTTGCGGTGATGTGCGACACGTTCCGCCCGCTGTTCCCGACCAAGGCGGCGCTGGGGATGGAGGATCTGAAGTACCCGGCGAGCTGGGAGGGCGAGCACTTCCCGCGCTTGACCAAGGGCGAGATGGTCGGCGGCAACTTCAGGCAGGATAAGGTCAAGGGCAAGCGCATCAAGAGCAAGCTGGGCGACTTGCTGGACGTGTACCAGAACCAGAACGCGATCCCCGAGCCGCTGAAGCGGCTTGGGTCACCGACCCCTGCGTCGACGGGAAATGTGTGGGCACCCAACGGGCCGTCGAGCTCGGGCGGCGCGGCGATCGGGTTTGGAAATGGGGCTGGGAATGGGGCTGGGAATGGTCGGGGCAAGGGCGCGGCGAGCGCACCAGTCAACGGGCACGCGAAGACGGCTGTGAAGCCAGCAGCCAAAGCCAATGGCAAGGCGAGT
>JAJOLK010000002.1:91390-222081 GCA_021173225.1 Phycisphaerales bacterium PN19_bin_20
TGGCAAGGCGAGTAGCAAGACCAATGGCAAGGCGAGTGGCAAGGCGAGTGGCAAAACGAGTAATGCGGCTGCGAACGCGCGGGCTGGACGGTGAGCGGCGACCGGGCTTAGAGCGCGGCCCGGTCGATGCGTGCGAAGTGAGTGCGGCGTGAACGATTGGTGGTCGCGTCGCGGCGCGGGCGGCTATGTTGCACCATGAACTTCTGGCAACCGCTGCTGTTGACCGCCGGGGTAACTTCGGGCGTGCTGCTGGCGCTGACGGTGCTGCTGCACCAGCTCAAGCGGCTCGGGGCCGCGGGGCTGGCAACGCGTGAGTTTGTCAGCGCGGGGCTGGGTTTGGACGTGGTGGTGGTGACGTTTACAGTGCTGCCGTGGGTCGCAGGGCCGCTGTTGTGGGGGTTTGTCAGCTTCGAGCTGGCGGTTGGTGAAGGCGGAACGCCCTCGCTGTGGCTGCACGCGGTGGCGGGGCTGGTCGGTCAGCTTGTGGCGCTGTACCTGTGGTGCTGGGGGCACGAGCTTGCGAATCGCCGGCACACGCGGACCTTTCGGCTGGTGGACGCGATCAACCAGAACCTTGCGCGGCGGAAGCTGATGGGCGGGTCTGCGAGTGGCGCGCGGGTGACGGAACGCCCGGGGTTTGTGGCGATGCAGGCCGGGCGTGTGCGGAACCACTTTGCGCTGCTGTGGATGCTTCTGGCGGTGCCGGTGTTCAACATCGTGCGGCTGGCGGAGTATCTGGTGTATCCGGTGCTGGTGGCGACGACGGGGCTTCCGAGCTACGACGCGCGCAAGTGGGTGAACGTGAGCCGTCACAAGCTTGATGGGCTGGTGGGCAACGACCTGGTGTGGTGCCTGTACTGCGACTGGATGACGGGCGTGTGGAGCCTGGGCACGGAGATGCTGCGGAACATTGAGGGCTTCTGGTGCCCGATCAGGTTTAGCAACGCGGACAAGTGCAGCACGTGCGTGCTGGATTTCCCGGACATTGACGGCGGGTGGTCAAGCGAGAAGGGGACAGCCAGCGACGCGGCCCACCTGCACGCGAAGGTCTACCCGGGGCCGAGCGGGGACAACGCGTGGCTTGGGCACCCGTCGCGCGCGACGCAGGTGACGGTGGAGGGGCGGCAGCGGTGAGGTGCGGTAGAGCGCGGGGCTGGAGTATCGGGGCGGTCGGTGTAGTTTGTGTTTCGGTTGGGGGGTTGCTGCTGGGGCCTGAGTGAGCCGATCTAGACTTGGTTGGTGGCGCGCGTTCGGGGCGTGGCTTGGAGGCCGCGCCGGGATGCGGGCCGTGCCGGAAGGATGCCCATGACCACGACCCCGCTGTCGCCCGTTTCGTCCGCCGCTGACACGCACGCTGGCGTGAACGGGCACGTTGGCCCGGCGCACACGCTGGCGGCCGAGCTTGCGCAGAGCCCGGTGGTGAAGGCGGCGATCGGGCAGATGGTCGAGGCGATGCGTGCCAAGAGCGCGGAGATCACGGACGTGCGCGGGCCGCGGAGCGCGGAGGCGACCGTGGCGTTCGAGGCGCTGATGAAGCAGGCAGCGGAGGTACGTGGGCGGCCTTTGCTGTACCCGTTTATCAGCAGCGGGCTTGGCAACGGCGCGCTGGTAGAGCTTGCGGACGGGAGCGTGAAGTGGGACATGATCACGGGCATCGGGGTGCACTTCTTTGGGCACTCTGACCCAGATCTGGCAGCGGCGGCGCTGAGCGCGGGGCTTGACGACACGGTCAAGCACGGGAACCTGCTCTCGGGTGCCGCGCCGTACGAGTTTGCGCAGACGCTGCTGGCTGAGGCCAAGAAGCACAGCAAGCTGCGGCACGCGTACATCGCCACTGGCGGGGCGATGGCCAACGAGAACGCGCTGAAGGTGTGCTTTCAGAAGCGGGTGCTGGACAGCATGCGGATGCTGGCGAACGAGCCGGGCCTGAAGCCCGAGCAGTTGCTTGCGCGGGTTACGCCGACGATGCGTGTGCTGGCGTTCAAGGACTGCTTCATGGGTCGGAGCCTGGTGATGGCGCAGATCGGCGACAACCACGCCGGGCGCGAGGGGCTGCCCAACGGGGTGCACGTGGACTACATGCCGTTTTGGGACGCGGCGGCGGCGGAGCGGATGGGCCCTGGGCCTGGTGGCAAGAAGCGGTTTATCGATATGGCGGTGTGGCACCTGGAGCAGTACATCAACCGCTACCCGGGCGGGCACGCGTGCTTTATCTTCGAGCTGTGCCAGGGCGAGGGTGGGTTCAACGTGGGCGACCGCGACTACTTCAAGGCCCTGATGGAGGTGTGCAAGGCGCACAAGGTGGCGGTGTGGGACGACGAGATCCAGAGCTTTGGCCGGACCGAGCGGATGTTCGCGTACGAGCACTTTGATTTGGGCGAGTATGTCGACGTGTTCTGCGTGGGCAAGATGACGCAGGCGTGCGTGTCGATGTGGACCGAAGAGTTCAACCCCAAGAGCGGGATCCTGTCGGGAACGTTTACCGGCGAGGGCGTGAGCTTCAAGGTTGGGCAGCGGATCATCGAGCGGCTGCGCGACGGTGACTTTTACGGGCCGCAGGGGCGGTTTGCCAAGCACCATGCGTTGTTCCGGCAGCACGCCAAGGCGCTGATCGAGAAGCACCCGGCGTGGTTCCCCGACTGCAAGGAGCTTGGCGGCGGGGGCGAGCGGCTGATCGGCGGCTTGGGCGGGATGATGCGGTTGACGCCGTTTGGCGGGAACAAGGACAAGGTCAGCAAGGCGTGCAAGACGGTGTTTGAGGAGGGTGCGGTGGTGTTTTATTGCGGGCACGGGCCGTATCACCTGCGGATGCTGCCGCCGCTGCCGGTGTTCAAGGAAGAGGACTGGCCGCGGGTGTTCGCGTGCATTGAGCGCGGCCTGGCGAAGGTGGCGGGGTGAGCGCTAGAGGCTCGCGAGGTCGCGCCAGAACGTTGGGTACGTCTTGCGGACGCACGCGGGGTCGTTGATGGTGACGTTCGGGCGGCGAAGGCCGACGAGCGCGAGGCTCATGGCCATGCGGTGGTCGTCGTAGGTGTCGAAGGCGACTGGCTGGGCGCTGGTTGAGCAGTCGATGCCGCGGACGCCGTCGGGCGTGAGTGGGGGGGTGATGGTCACGCCTTCGTCGGGGTGACCGTCGGTGCCGATGTAGGCGAAGGGCTCGACGGCGACGCTCAGCTTGGCCAGCTCTGTAACGAGGGCGGCGATGCGGTCGGTTTCTTTGACGCGCAGTGTGCGCAGGCCGCGGAGCGTGGCGGGGCTGTCGCGAAAGCAGGCGACGACGGCGGCGGTCATCGCGGCGTCGGGCATCTGGGCCATGTCAATATCTGCGTGCCCGGGCGCTGCGAGGCGCTCGAGCACGGCGGTGAACTGCGAGTCACCTTGCAGGCTTGTCATGGGGTCAAGGCCTGGGATGGTCAGGCGGCTGCCGGTAATCAGCGCGCGGGCGGCGAGGAAGTAGGTCGCGCCCGAGGCGTCGGGCTCGATGGCGAGCTCGAAGCCATTGAGAGCGTGCGGGGCGATGTGGAGTGTGGTGTGCGGGTGCGTGCTGGTGACAATCGGCACGCCCAGGCGCGTGAAGAGCGCGAGAGTCATGCTTATGTAGGCGGCGCTGGTGGGCGGTTCGGTAAGTTGGATCGTGAGGCCGTGGGGCAGGAAGGGCGCAACCAGTAGCAGGGCGCTGATGAACTGGCTTGAGCTGGTGCGGCCGAGCGAGAGCTCTGGCGCGCGTGGCTGCGGGCCCAGCGGCTGGACCAAGATCGGCGGGCAGCCCGGAGCGGCGAGGTGCGTGACCGGAGCGGCGAGCTGCGTGAGGGCGGCGGTGAGCTCGGCGATGGGGCGCTGGCGCATGCGGGCGTTGCCGTCGATCACGATGCCGCCGGCGTCGGCTGGTTGCAGGAGTGCGGCGGCGGCGAGGAAGCGTGTGGCGGTGCCGGCGTTGTTGAGCATCAGCTCGATGCGGTGGGCGGGGGCGATGGTCCAGCGGCCGGCGACGCCAGCAACGCGGAGTGTGGCGTTGGCGGTGGGGGCGGTGGGGGCGGTGGGGATTTGGGCGGGGACGTGTGCGGGGTGCGCGGAGGCGACTTCGCTCGCTGGTTCAGTGTCGATGGTTGCCCCGAGCTGGCGGAGCGCGCGGAGCATGACTTGGGCGTCGTCGGCGTCGACCAGTGCGCCTGTGAGAGTGCTGGTGCCGCGGGCGAGGGCGGCCAGGAGCAAGGCGCGGTTGGTGAGGCTCTTGCTGCCGGGCGGGCTGATGGTGGCGTCAAAGGGGCGGCGCAGCGGGACGATTCGGACGCGGTGGGGGAGCTGGTCGATGGGGAGGTGCGCGACGTCAAGTAGGGTGGGGGCCAGTGTGGAGGCGAGTGTGGTAGCCAGCGTGGTTGCGGGAGTGGCGTCGGGGTGGGGGTGGGGGTGGGGGTGGGGGTGGGGGTGGGGGTCGGTAGGCATGCGTGTTTCTGTGGGCGTGTGGTGGCGCGGTCCGGGGCGAGATAAAGTAGCGCCATGCATGTGCGACCGATCGATCCAGCGACCGCGACAGTAACCATCAAGTTTCACCTTGAGGACCCCGACGGTCTGACGGGTAAGGGGCAGGCGGATGTGACGGTGGTGGCGCACCGCGGGATGAACATCCTCGAGGCCGCGATGGCCAGCGGGATCGACATCGAGCACGCCTGCGGGGGCGTGTGCGCGTGCAGCACGTGCCATGTCTATCTGGAGCGCGGGGCGGGTGACGTCAGCGAGGCGAGCGAGGCGGAGGAAGACCGTGTGGAGGAAGCGCCGGGCTTGCAGCGCAACAGCCGGCTGGGTTGCCAGTGCGTGCTCAACGGCGACGGGCCCATCGAGGTGCGCGTGCCGGCGTGGAACCGCAACGCGGTGAAGGAAGGGCACTAGGGAGTGGATCGAGGGGACGAGGGCCCAACGAAAGGGGCCGAGGGAAGAGCCCCGAAGGAAGCGGGCTCGATGCAAGGCGAGAATTCACGGCGGGTTCAAGACCCGCCCACCGGAAGGCAGAGTGTCAGAGAGCATGGCGGGTCGAAAGCCCGCTTTCCGGAAGACATGGCCATCGCCTACTTCTATGAACTGGCTTGACGTTGAAGATCTTGCCGAGGGCTTGCTGGAGACGCATCCGGCACGTGATCCGCTGCGCGTGCGGTTTACCGAGTTGCGGGCGCTGGTTGAGGCGCTGCCGGGGTTTGAGCGTGACGATGACCACCACGTCAACGAGAAGATTCTCGAGGCGATCCAGGGCGAGTGGTATCGCTTGAAGGCCGGGTTGCCCAAGAGCGAGGACTGACTGCCCTATTTGGCGAGCAGGACGAGCACCGCGAGGTCGTACGCGGCGTGCGTACCGACGACGATGCCGAAGCCACGGTACAGGAAGATCAGCGCGAAGAATGCGCCGGCGATGGTGTAGAAGAGCACCGCGCCCCAGCGGACGGCCGCGAAAAAATCGGTCAGGTTCAGCGTGAAGAGCATGCCGAACCACTGGCCAAGGTCAACCCCGCTGTAGAGCACTTGGCGGTCGTGGTAGAAGGCGAAGGCCAGGGCGGTGATGGCGACGGCCAGCCCCTTGGCCCAGGCGTCGCGCACGCCGATGACGTCCTTGAACAGCAGGTGCAGCATGGAGAGCCCGGCGAGGCGGAAGACCAGCTCTTCATAGATGCCTGCGCCAAGCGAGATGGTGGCGCGGGCCGGCCAGGGCATGTCCATCAGTGAGCCGTTGCTCGCGGGGGCGGCGGCGGGCAGCACGTCGGTGACGCACAGGCCGCCGGCGCGGGCGTGCTGGAGGATCGCGGCGAGCACGAGCAGAGGCACGGCCCAGAGGGCGGCCTCAAGGTGCATGCCGGCGACGACCATCGGGCGGACGCGCAGGCGGTCGCGGCTGACGACGTGCCAGGCCA
The DNA here is from genome assembly GCA_021173225.1 of Phycisphaerales bacterium PN19_bin_20. Classification (GTDB taxonomy): domain Bacteria; phylum Planctomycetota; class Phycisphaerae; order Phycisphaerales; family UBA1924; genus JAJTGZ01. The sequence goes on from JAJOLK010000002.1 coordinate 97,288, forward strand.
GAAGCACGGCGATGACGGTAATGCCCGGGAGCATGATCCAGAGCACGCCAAAGCTCTCGAAGAAGACGCGCAGGAGGTTCTCGGCGCGGACGGTGGTACGCACGCCGGTGCTGTTGTCGAGCAGGTAGTACAGCGAGCCGAGCTCGTAGAGCACGATCATCGGGAGCAGGAAGACCAGGGCGTGCAGGGGGCGGGTTGAGAGCCAGCCGTAGTCGTCACGATCGGGGCGCCCGCCGGCGCGGCGCGCGCGGGCCTGGGTCTTCCCGCGCTGCCTGATTCGGTCGGCGTTGGTCACGGGCCGATCATTGGCGGGCCGGTGGGGATAGGGGCGGGCGATCGGCGCTGGCCGAGAATGAAACAAGCCCCCGGCTGGCGGGGGCTTGCGTGTGATTGGCGTTGATGCAGAAGGCTGGCTGGGCTGCCTCAGCCCTTCTTGTTGGTCTTGTGCGGCTGGACCTGAATGTTGCTGACCACGCGGACCTTGACGCGGGCGTTGAGGCGGCTCTTGCGCCGGGCGGCCTGGTTCTTGTGAATCACGCCCTTGGCGGCGGTGCGGTCGATGAGCTTCTGGGTCGCCTTGAAGGCGGCCTTGACCTCGTCAATGGTCCCGTGCGAGACCTTCTCGATAAGGTCCTTGATCGCCTCGCGCATCGCGGCCTTGCGCCAGCGGTTGCGGGCGTTACGCTTCTCGTTCTGGCGGACACGCTTCTTGGCCGAGAGGGAGTGAGCCATGGTTCGATCAGGTCCTGTGCCGCCGTGGTTGGCGGGCGGGTTGACAAGGCCACGCAGGGGCGAGGCCAGCGAGGGGAAATGCAGCGTGCTCGGCACGTGCGTGCCGGGCGCGGCCCCAACGTCGGAACGCGTCCGACTGGGCCTGAACTCTAGCCGCTCGCCCGGGTCGAGGCAAGACCCTTGCGGACAACACTTGCCAACGCGCTGACCCCGGCTATGCTTGCCTCCAACCTTTGCGGGCGTAGCTCAATTGGATAGAGCATCTGACTACGGATCAGAAGGTTAGGGGTTCGACTCCCTTCGCCCGCATTCTCTAGGCTTTCGTTCGGGGCCAACTGGCCACTGCACATTGGCCGCCGCGTTAGCACTGCCGAGCGCGGGGCTGGATGACAGTCTTGGCTGACCGGCTACCTGGCCTGCCCTGTCGATGCTGCGGGGCGTTTCTAGTCGCCTTCGGACTCGGCCTGAGCGAAGGATCGCTGATGCCCGCGCGGCCATTGAACGTTGTCGAAATTGATCCTGCCAAGGTGCTTCGCGCCGCAGGTCAACGCGTAACGCCCGTGCGTTTGGCGGTGGTTCGCGTGCTGGGTGCGGCTTCAGCGGCGCTGGACGCCGCGGGCGTGCGCGAGGCGATTCGGCTGGACCAGCGGGCCCCGGGGGTGCGGAAAAGGGCGGGCGGTGGCGAAGAGACTGCCGCCGAGCGGGTTGATCGCGTCAGCATCTACCGGACGCTCAACATGCTGGTAGAGGTTGGGATCGCGCACCGGATCGACGCGGGCGACCGGGTCTTCCGGTACTCCTTGACGGACCACACCGGGTGCGACCACGCGGGCGGGCATCACCAGCACGAGCACCCGCACATTGTCTGCGACACGTGTGGGAGCGTTGAGTGTCTGACGGGCGCGCAGGTGATTATCAAGCACAGCCCGCGCGCTGAGCCGTCGAGGTTCAGTGTCCGGGCCCAGGAGGTCACGCTGCGTGGGCTGTGCGAGCGGTGCGAGCAGGCCGGTGCCAAGGTGTTGGCGAAGCGCCGAGCGCGCACCGCGGATTGATTGTTTGATGGGCAAGATGGTTCGCTCGAGTGAGCCAGCATCAGCCTGCCATTGCCCGCCTTTTTGCGCAGTAGACTTGTGCCTGCGGCCCGATGGCCGGTCGGGCAACTACCCCTCCCAAGATCGCCGGGCTTCTGGTGGGTTAACCTGGCCAGATCTTAATTGAGAAGTTGTGCAACTTTTAAGCGGCTGGTGCGTCTTGAGCTGTGGGGGCACACCCGCACGGAGGCACGGCCATGACACAGCACCAAGGTTCTGCGGCTCGAATGGCCCGAACGGCCCGAGCGGCCTCCAACGCTCAAGCTGCTCCGAGCCGCTCTACGCGCGGCTTCACGCTCATCGAGCTGCTGGTGGTCATCGCGATCATCGGGATCCTCATCTCCATCGCGCTGCCCGCGCTGGCCGGGGCACGTTCGGCGGCTCGTCAGACCGAGTGTCTCTCAGACCTGCGGCAGATGGGCATCGCGCTGAACGTCTACGTCAATGACTTCCGCGACCGCCTGCCGTATCCGAACTGGGGCCCGACGACGCCGGCGAAGGGTTGGCTGTACGAGTTTCGCGCGGGGATGGACATGCAGACGGTGGCGGCTGAGGAGCGCCGGACCGGCTCGCTGTGGCCTTATCTTGAGGCGGACAAGGCCTATCACTGCCCGGCGCACAAGCCGCCGTATGTGGGCACGGCGAACCTAACCAGTTATATTATGAATGGCGCGGTGATTGGCTATGGGCGGCAGGCCACGCCCTACCGTTTGGGCCAGATGCGCAACGACGCGTGCCTGCTGTGGGACGCGAACGAGAAGCCCGAGTTTGGCCCGGCGTATAATGACGGATCGTCGTTCCCGACCGAGATCGTGCCGGGGCACCACGGGCTGAGCATCACGTGTCTGGCGGCTGATGCGTCGAGCGTGACGCTGCGGAACGAAGAGTTCCAGCTATTGGTGGCAGACCAGAACGCGAACCGCATGTGGTGCAACCCGGGCACGGCTAACGGTCGGTAGGGCGCCGCCTTGTATAAGACCGACAACGGGTGGTGCGCCGGGACGATTAATTTTGGCGGCTTGGTTCTCGCCCTCGGCGATTGAGCCGACACTTTTCGATGCTTCCTGCAAGCCCGAGCGTAATCCTTCGACGCACATCTAACGGTGCGTGGGCCGGGCCTGTGCGAGCGTTGACCGCCGGGGCCAGCACCACGAAGTCTTGAAGGAAACACGCATGAACACGGCTTCAACTGGTTCACTCCCCGGGCTGAAGGGAAAGGTCGCACTCATCACCGGCGGTACGAGCGGGATCGGGCGCGCCACGGCCCTGGCGCTGGCCAAGGCCGGCGGGCATGTGGTCGTCATGGGGCGGCGTGCGCCCGAGGGCGAGGCGGTTGCAAACGAGATCAGCGGGCACGGGGTCAAGGGCGTGTTTGTGCAGGGTGATGTAACCAACGAGCGCGACGTAGAGAAAGCCGTGGCGGCGGCGGTCGGCCTGACCGGGAGCCTTGATTTCGCGTTCAACAACGCGGGTGTCGAGCTTGGCGGGGTGTTGACGGCGGACGCGTCGGCCGAGGGGTACAAGAAGGTCATGGATATCAACGTGCTGGGAGTGCTGCTGAGCATGAAGCACGAGATCAAGGCGATGCTCAAGAACAACGGCGGCAAGGGTGGCGGGTCGATTGTAAATACGAGCAGCGTCGCCGGGAGCATCGGGATGGCCGGCGCGGGCGTGTATGTTGCGAGTAAGCACGCCGTCAGCGGTCTGACCAAGAGCGCGGCACTTGAGGTGGCCAAGAGCGGCATCCGCGTCAACACCGTCAGCCCGGGCGGGATCGATACCGCGATGCTCCACCGCTTCACCGGCAGCAAGAACCCCGACGCGATGGCGTGGATGAACGGGGCGCACCCGGTTGGCCGCATCGGAACGCCCGATGAGATCGCGATGCCAGTGCTGTTCTTGTTCAGTGACGCCAGCACGTTTGTGACCGGCAGCGACCTGATCGTGGACGGCGGCTTCACAGCCCGATGAGATGAATTCTTGCTGGAAATCGTGAGTCCGGTCACCCCCGCGCTCCGCGTGGGTGGGCGTCGTCTCGCCTTTAGTTCGCTTCGCAACCAGTGGCGAAGCGCCCCGTGCGGCCCGCGCAAGTTGAGTCGGCAGGCGCGGGCTTTGCGTGATCTGTGAGTGAGCACCGGACCATCTTGGCTAGATTGAGCTAGGCCAGAGATACTGCTCCCGAGCGCGGGCGTCGCTGTGCCTAGGCCGGGCTTGGCAGATAGATGACCTGACCGTTGTCTTCGTCGCGTTCGCCCTGGATGCAGTCGACGATCACGCGCGCGACGAACTCGGGCTCGAGGCACTTGGCCGTCGGCAACGCTTGCTCGCTGATAAGCGAACGCAGCAGCGGCGTCTCAACCGCGCCGGGCGCGACGCTGAAGGCCCTGACCCCGACTGCGGCACCTTCGAGCGCTGCGCATCTGGCCATAAGGTCAACCGCCGCCTTGCTCGCGGCGTACGCGAAGAAGCCGGGCATCGGGTCGGCCGTCGCCATGCTTGAGACGTTGACCACGCACCCGCGGTGCTGGCGGGTGAAGATTGGCCATGCGGCGCTGATGGCCGCGGCGGGCCCGAAGGTGTTTATTGCGAAAGCGCGCTCGAAGACCTCGGGTCCCGAAGCTTCGATGGCGTGAATCTCGGCCCAACCCGCGGCGTTGACCAGCGCGTCCAGGCGTCCAAAACGCGTCATCGCGGCGGCGACTAGCGAGCGCACCTGCACGGTTGAGCCAACGTCCGTTGGCACCGGCAAGCACGCCGCTGGCGCGCACAGAGTGACGGACTGGGCGAGTGCGTCGGCGCGGCGGCCGGCAAGGACGAGGGCGTAGCCCTCGCGCGCCAGCGCTATGGCGACGGCGCGCCCGATGCCTGAGCCTGCGCCGGTGATGATCGCGGTGGGTCGGTCCATGGGGCCAAGATGGTAGAACCGCCGCCGGTCCCAGCAGTGGGCTGCACGCCCGCGCAGGGCGGGGTCGGTCCATGCGGGGAGTTCCACGCGGGTGCGTCCGGCGTGTACGCTTGCCCACCACCACGTCGCCGCGCGATGCGCGAGAAGGAGCCCGCATGGGCTGGTTTGGTCGCAAGTCGTCCTCGCCTCACCAAGCAGGCACACCCGGTAGTTTGCCCGGCAGTTCTGCAGCAGCCGGGCCGCAAGCGCGGTCACCAATGAGCAACGGGCACGCGGCTGGCGCGGCCTTGGCTCCTGCTTCGTCGATGAGCCCGCACGTCGTAGGCGGCGCGAGTGGTGGTGGTGGCGGTGGTGGGGGCGGTGGGGGTGGGGATGCTGAAGCTCGGATTGTGGCCCTCGGCTCCGAGCTGCTTGAGCGCGCCCGCGGCCACAAGACCGGCGTGCTCAGCGCCGCGTTTTACTCTGATGCACTGATGAACTGGAGCATGAAGGACCCGAACTTCAAGGTGCAGATGTTCCGGTTTGTTGACTGCTTCCCGGTCTTGCGTGAGACCGACGACATCTACGACCATCTGCAAGATTATCTGACCCAGCCGGGGGTCACGGTCCCGGGCCCGATCGCCGCGGCCCTCAGCGCTGGCAAGCTGGCCAAGGGCCTTGCGGTCTCGACGATGCGTAAGCAGATCGAGGGCATGGCCGGCAAGTTCATCGCGGGCTCAGACGCCGCCAGCGCGCTTGGCAACCTCAAGGGTCTGTGGAACGACGGCATCGCCTTCAGCGTCGACCTGCTGGGCGAGGCGTGCGTGAGTGACGCCGAGGCCGACGCGTACCGCGACAAGTACCTTGACCTGATCGAGAACCTGCCCGGTCAGGTTTCGGGCTGGAAGGGCAGCCAGCGGCTGGAGACCGACGCGATGGGCGCGATCCCGCGCACGAACGTCAGTGTGAAGATCAGCAGCCTCAGCGCGCGGTGTGACCCGATCGACACCGAGGGCTCGATCTGCGACCTGATGACGCGGCTGGTGCCGATCCTTCAGGCCGCCGCGGGCAAGGGCGTGTTCATCAACTTCGATATGGAGCAGTTCGCGCTCAAAGACCTGACCCTCGAGCTCTTCGAGCGCTGCTGCAAGCGCGTCACGTTCGAGGCCGGGCTGGCCATGCAGGCGTACCTGCTTAGCGGGCCCGACGATGCGCGCCGGCTTGGCGAGTGGGCAAGGCGGACCGGGCGGGTTGTGACCGTGCGGCTGGTCAAGGGCGCGTACTGGGATTACGAAACCATCAACGCCGAGGCGCGGGGGTGGCCCTGCCCCGTCTGGCCGACGAAGAAGCAGACCGACGCGTGCTTTGAGGTCATGTCTGGGCTCATCCTTGACTACGCCCCGCAGAAGACCGCGACGGGCACCACCGGGGGCATCAAGCTGGCGCTGGGCAGCCACAACGCGCGGTCGATTGCCGCGGCACTGGCGGGGCTTGAAGCGCGTGGGCTACCGCGCAGCGCCATCGAGCTGCAGATGCTGCACGGGATGGCCGACCAGCTCAAGCACGCCGCGGCGGAGATGGGCCTGCGCGTGCGCGAGTACGTGCCCGTGGGGCAGATGATCCCCGGGATGGCCTACCTCGTCCGCCGTTTGCTTGAGAACACCAGCAACGAGAGCTGGCTGAAGGCTGGGTTTCTTGAGAACGCCAACGTCGCCACGCTGCTGGCCTCGCCGCACGCCTCGGCCTTCCCTGGTGCCGGCGCGCACACCGGCGACGCGAACACGATCCGCACCGCCGAGCCCAGCGCCACCAACCTTGACCGCGCGCCCGAGCGACACGCGCTGAGCCCCGGGGTTGACCTCAACTTTCAGGGCGCCCACGTCCGCCGGTTCTACAACGAGGCGTTCCGCGACTTTTCGCAGGCCCCGGTGCGGGCGGCGTTCGCGACGGCAGTCGCTGGCGCGGCCGTGCCCCGCGTGGCCAACGACCGCACCCCCGAACAGGCCCGCGCGATGGTGACCAGCGCCGATGCGGCCTTCGCGTCATGGCGCGACGTTGACGTTCGCACCCGTGCCGCGGCTTTGCTGCACGCGGCGTTAGAGATGCGCCGGCGACGCGACGAGCTCTCGGGCGTGATGATCAAAGAGGCCGGCAAAACCTGGCGCGAGGCCGACGCGGACGTCTGCGAAGCCATCGACTTCTGCGAGTTCTACGCGCGCCTGGCGGTGCCGATGTTCACACGCCAGCGGATCGGGCGGTTCATCGGCGAGCTTGACGAGGTGGTCTGCGAGCCGCGCGGCGTCTGCGTGGTCATCGCGCCGTGGAACTTCCCGCTGGCGATCTGCTGCGGAATGGCCGTGGCGGCGCTGGTCACTGGCAACACGGTGATCGTCAAGCCCGCCGAGCAAACCCCCGGGATCGCCAAGCTCATGGTCGAGATCATTCACCGGGGCATCGAGGCGGCCCTCAAGAGCGAAGCGAGCAAGGGGCAATCAGCGGTCAGCGCGAGTAACGTTCTGCACCTTTGCCCAGCGCCCGGTGAGACCACTGGCGCAAGTCTGGTGCGTGACGAGCGCGTGGCGCTGATCGCCTTCACCGGCTCGCGCGACGTGGGGCTTGACATCCTGCACGCCGCCGCGCCGCGCTCGCCGTTGAGCCAGCAGCAGCCCGGCCAGCCGCTGCCCGACGGACGGGCGCTGGGCGCGCCCACCACGGCGCCGACGCACGTCAAGCACGTCGTCTGTGAGATGGGCGGCAAGAACGCCGTGATCATCGACACCAGTGCCGACCATGACGAGGCCGTGCTCGCGGCCCGGCACTCGGCATTCGCCTTTCAAGGGCAGAAGTGCTCGGCCCTCTCGCGGCTGATCGTCGTTGACCCGCAGGGGCCCGACGGCCCCAGCATCAAGCACTTCCGCCAGCGGCTTGTTGAAGCCACCGGCGCGCTTGCCATTGGCGACCCGACCAAGCCCGGCACCGACATCGGCCCGGTCATCGACGCCGAAGCAGCCGCGAAGATCAACGGGTACATCGGGCGGGCCAAGGCCAGCGGGCTCAGCTGCTTCCAACTCTCGTTGCCAGCGAACCTGCCCGCGCAGGACGCGGGGCGTTACGTATCGCCAACGATTTTCTGGACCGTGCCCGAGACGCACGAGCTGGCGCGTGAGGAAGTCTTTGGGCCGGTGCTGGCGGTCATGCACGCCAAGAGCTTTGAGGATGCGCTGCGCATCGCCAACAGCCTGCCCTACAAGCTCACCGGCGGCGTCTTCACCCGCAAGCCCGCGCACCTTGAGCTTGCCAAGAAGCGCTTTCGCGTCGGCAACCTCTACCTCAACCGCGGCATCACCGGCGCGCTGGTCGCACGGCATCCCTTCGGCGGCTTCGGGATGTCTGGCGTGGGATCAAAGGCCGGCGGGACCGAGTACCTGCACCACTTTGTCGTCCCGCGCGCGATCGCTGAGAACACCATGCGACGCGGCTTCGCGCCCGAGGTTTGATAGGGATTCTCTATTAATCTTGCGCGCATGGGTATCGACTGGATATCCCCACGTTCCGCGCACTTCTTGGTTATGTCGCCTGTGATCTACATCGCCCGGCCTTGGCCCGTCCCGGATGTGTCCGCGAACCAACGCAAAGGCGGCGCGGGCCGATCAAGCCAGCGCCGCCCGAAAGGTGTCACCATTGACGCGCACAAGCGTCAGGGAAGAGATCAGTCAGCACCGCGGATCGGTGCTCCGAACCCGCGGCGTGTGTGAGCCACAAGCCCGTGCTTGCTCGCTCAGCGACGACGGCGCAGCAGCGCCAGTCCGCCAAGGCCCAGCACCGCCGCTGCGCCCGGCGTAGGGATCACCGCGATGGCCGTCAGGATCGAGCCGCCGCCAATCTGGCCCACAAACGTGCCCGCGCCCGTGTTCAGGTTGATGGTCCAGAACGTGGTGCGCGCCAGCGCGACGTCGCGCACCGCGGCGTACGCGATGCCCGTCGCGCCGCTGATATCAAAGCCCGCCATGTCGTTGAGGTCGGCCCCAACGCTGCCGACGGTTACCAGCCCGCCCGCGTTCGGCGGGTTCTGGATCGCCAGGATGTCCAGATTGGTGTCAATCACATACAGCGTCGTGGTCGTCGCGCCAGCAAAGTTGTTGGTGTACGCACCGCCCACGGCGTTGGGGTTCACGCCAAAGTTCAAGTCGCCCGCCACATAGTTCATCGCACCGTCAACTGCCGCCACCGCGCCGGTGATCGGGTTCAGACGCAGGTTCTGGTCCGCGTCGCTGATCACGCGGATGCGATCAACTGTCGGGTTGAAGTCAAAGCCGAAGCTCGAGCCGTTCAGCGGCGTCGAGAACTGCGGGCCGACCTGCGTGGCCACGCCGGTGCTCACGTTGATCGTGTACAGGCGCGAGAAGCTGCCCATCGCGTACAGCTCGCCCGTAGCGGGGCGGAAGTCGATGCCGCGCACGACCTCGTTGGTCTGCATGCCCTGGATGGCGACGCCCGAGAGGATCGTCCCGGGCGCCTGCGGGTTGAAGCGGATGAGCGTGTTGTCCTGTGTCACGCCGTAGACCTGATCGACCTGCGCCTGAGCGCTGGCGGCCAATGTGCCGACGGCCAGCGCCACGGCAAGTCCTGTGCGGGCAATAAAAAACGCCTGAACGCTAGTTTGAGCCATGATCGTCCTTCTCCTCGCGCTGAGCGCGACATACCGCGCGATGCCCGCACGAACGCCTCCCCGCGAACGCGGAGGTTTCTGGCCGTTCTGCTGCGCACCGACACGCTCTGCCCAGCTATCGGGGGACCCGCGCAATCGGTTTTTGGTCCCGTGCAGATTTCTTGCCCGGCGAGCGTTCAAACCCCTCCATCACTTGAATACCATCGAACCGCATGGTCGACACCTGCGTAAGGCCACATCGAAGCGTTGATCGAGGCAAACCGTTCCCAGAGCAGCGTTCACTGAGCATGGTTTCTCCAAGCCCCATCCTGCCGCGAGTTGCCGCTGGCGACCGCGCCGCGGTCGAGGCGTGCATCAACGAGTACGCCGGGCTCATCCAGGCTCTTGCGGTCCGTTACCTCGGACATGCCGGCCCCGACGTTGACGACGCGGTCCAGGACGTGTTTGTTGAGCTCTGGCGCTGCGCCGGCCGGTTCACTCCAGGTGAGGGTTCTTCCGAAGCCGCATTCATCGCAACAATCGCCCACCGCAGGCTGATTGACGCCCAGCGCCGAAAGGCCAGCGGGCTGCGGCTCGTCGCGGCCATTGAAAGCGGCACCCACGCCGCACCGTCAAGCACCGCCCGCGCCTCTGACCCCGGCGTTCACGCAGAGGATGACCTTCGCGCTGCTGCCGCCGCCCTCAACCAGCTCACTGAGCCAGTGCGTGAAGCGATGTATCTATCGTTTTTCCACGGGCTTACTCACAGCGCCATAGCTCACCGCACGGGCGTGCCCGTCGGGACGGTCAAGACGCGCCTGCGCCGCGGGCTCGTCGAAGTCCGCCGCGCGATCTTCGGCCCCGGGGCCGAGCAGGGTGCCGGCACCGCCGCCACGGGCCTTCGCCGCGCACCGAATGGGGGTGACGCATGAGCGACCTCACCCGTGACATCACGCGGCTCGAAGAGCTCCTCGCCGGCCTCGCCATCGGCGATCTCGCGCCCGAAGAGCACGCCGAGCTCCAGTCGCTGCTCGCGACCCGTGGTGACCAGACCAGTGGCAGTGCAGCAGACAGCGCAAGTGTGTCGGCCAGTCCAGCCGCGCGTGATCACCTCGCCGCCGGCGCGCTGGTCGCCGCGTTGGCCAAGTCGTCCGGCCCAGGCACGGTCGCAAGCGTCAGCCCCGCGCTGCGGACCAAGCTTCTCGCGCAAGGCCTCGCGCTTACAGGTGCGAGCAGCACAGGTGCGAGCGGTACAGGCGCGAGCAGCACAGACGCGAGCAGCACCGGTGCAAGCTCTTCCGAGAACTCTCCAGCAGCCCCGCTGCACGCGCGGTTCGGCTGGATCGCCGCCGCCGCCGCCTTGGCCTTCGCCGCCGTTGGCTGGCTCCGCCCATCAGGCGTACCCGTCATTGCCACGTCTACTAGCACCTGGGCCCTGCGCCAGACGCTGCTGGCGGAGAACACCGACACGGTCGTGCTCGCCTTCAACAACACCGCCGACGAAACCAGCAAGGGGCTCTCGGGCGATGTTGTCTGGAACCAGCGCCTGCAGGCCGGCTACTTGCGCTTCCGCGGGCTGGCCAAGAACAACCCCAGCAAGGACCAGTACCAGCTCTGGATCTTCGACGGCGGTCGCCCCGCTGAGTATCCCGTTGATGGTGGCGTCTTTGACGCCGCCGCTGTTCGACCTGACAACGGCGACATGATTATCCCCATCGACGCCAAGCTGCTGGTCCGCAACCCGGCGGCATTCGCCGTGACCATCGAGCAGTCCGGCGGCGTGGTCGTCACCAAGCGTGAGCGCGTCGTCGCCTTGGCCGCCAAGCCCGCGCCAAAGCCCGATGAGAAGCCGTCTGACGCCCCCTCTGGAACCCCCGGTTCGCAGCCCGGCCAGCCACCGCCGCCCAAGTGATGCGCCAGAGACCCCGGCGGCACGCAGAATCCCTTGTCAAACGACAATCTTGACTTTTTTTTCTCGGCCTCAGCCCGGTCGTGTAGTATCTTCCATAGCTAGGCGACTACTTGCCGGAGGTACCCCATGCGCAACCATCTTCCTTTTCCCAACTCTCTTAGCGTCCCAGGCCGAGCAATGCTCACAGTGCTGTGCGCCCTTGGCACCACCACGCCCACCCTCACGGCTCAGACTGTCGCGCCCTTCTACGCCGCCAACTACTCGATCGTGAACCTCGGCACGCCCCCCGGCGTCCCGGCCAACCTCGGTGGGATCAACTTCCTCGACAACTCAACGCTGATCATTGGCGGCGCAGCCAACTTCCCGACCGCGGCGATCTATCGCATCGGAGTCACCCGTAGTGCTAACGGCGACATCACCGGCTTCGTCGGCACCGCCACCCAGTATGCAGAAGCCGCTCGCATCGACGGCGGGCTCTTCACCATGCCCAACGGCACCATCGCCTTCACCACTTTCAGTGACAACCGCATCGGGCAAGTTGTTCCCGCGACCCTCTCCACGATCTACACAGAGCTCACCCCGCTAGGAGTTTCAGTTTCTACCGGCACCGGCACCGTCGTGCCGTCCGGCTTCCCTGGCGCGGGCAACCTGATCATCGGCTCTTACAGCGTCAGCAGCTGGCACCGCGTTCCCTACCTCGCCAACCCCGACGGCACCTACGCCTTCACCACCTCGATCGCAGGCCCCAACACCGGCGGCGGGCCCGAGGGTATCGTCTACGTTCCCACCAGCAGCCCGCTGTTCGGCACGCCCAGCGTCCTTGTCAGCGAGTTCTCGGCCGGTGCCGTCCGCGCCTATTTCGTAGACCCCGAGGGCTTCCCGCGCCCTGAGACCGCGCGCGACTTCATCACCGGCCTCGGCGGTGCCGAGGGCGGCGTGCGTGATCCCGTCACCGGCCAGTTCCTTTTCAGCACCTTCGGCGGCGGCAACCGAGTGCTGGTCATCCGAGGCTTCGGTGCGCCTGTGCAGGCCTGCGGCCTGAGCGACGTCGCAAGCCCCGGCCAAGTGCCCGGGCCCGACAACGAGCTGACCGCCGACGACATCATTCTCTTCGTGGGCTGGTTCATCGCTCGTGACCCAAGCGCCGACGTCGCCGGCGGCGGGCTGTTCGGCGGTGGTGACGGCGAGTTCACCGCCGACGACCTGGTCCTGTTCATCCAGCGCTACACACGCGGGTGCAACTAGATCGCGCGATCACTTGATGGATTGAGCCCGCTGCTGGCTCTGAACTGGCACGTACTTCATCATCTCCGCCGGCACCTTGCGCAGCCCGCGCCGCAGCGCCTTGGCCAGCGCGTAACGCAGGCTCATGTCAACGCGCCGCTGCACATCCTCGGTCACCGGCACCGCGTGGCGCTCCATCGCCGCCAGCGCCCACGCCCACGCATGGAACTCTTCTAGGCACCGCGGCTTGTACCGCGAAAACCCGATGGCGTGGTGCCCGATCTCGTGCAGAAAGATTGCCGCCGACATCGGCCCCGCCGGCCTGGGCGATTCAATCACCCGCAGGACGCGACCATCGCGCGTGAGCATCTGAAAGGCCACACCGCTCATCGAACGCCGCCACTTGCGGACACGGATGCTGTGCTCCGCCAGCTCATGGGCGACTAGCCGGTCGTAGCGCTCCCGGGCCGGGGGCTTGACTCCGGCCCGCGCCGACGACAAATCTGCCACCACATCCGCCGCGGGCTCGACAAGGTTTGTGAGCGCCAACGTCATTAACTCTGTGGCTGCCAGATCTGGGCTGGCGTCGTCTGGGCTGGCGACGTCCGGGCTGGCAGCGTCTGGACTCGCCACCTCTTCTGCCGCCACCTGTGGTGCCCGCAGATCTCGCGCCGCGACCATCTGGTCTGTGCCCGCTGGTGGCTGGGCCGGCTTGCCGCCGCGCCCGCCACTGAGCATGCCCTTGACCAGGCGCTCAATCGACCCGCGCAGGGGCGCAAGCTCGACCATCGCCGCGTCCCACAGCCCAAGCTGCCTCACGATGGGCCCCCATCCCTCGGCCCTTCAACTGACCCGCCCCCCGGCCCACCAAACGGCGGCTTCACCAGCGCGGGCTCAGGGCCGAGCACCGTCCCAGCCACCGGCGACCGCCCGCGCGCAAAGTCGGCCCACATCATCGCGCGCCCACCCGCCGGCTGAACCTCCAGCAGTTGCAGCACGCCCGCACCACACGCCACCAAACCCGCCGACGCATCTATTAGCGTGCCGGGCGTGCTTGGAGTGCTTGGCACGCTGACTACCTCGCGCGCGCTGGCCAATTCCACACCCGTTACCTCGCGCACCCGCAGCAGCTTCACCGTCGCCGCCCCGATTGTCACGCTCACCCCAGGCCACGGCGTAAGCCCGTGCACCAACCACCTCACCTGCGCCGCAGGCTTCGCCCAATCGATCACCCCGTCCGCGCGCTTGAGCTTGCGGGCCTTGGTCACCAGCAACTCGTCCTGCGTCTGCGGCTCAAGCGCTCCCTCCGCGTGCTGCTGCAGAACCCGCAACACCAGCGCCGGCCCGTCGGCGCTGAGCAAGTCATGCAGCTCGCCCGCGGTCGTCAGCGGGTCGATCGCACGCGCAGAAGTCCCCAGCACCAGCCCCGCGTCCATCCGCTGCGCCAGCGTGATCACGCTGTTGCCCGTCGCCGAATCACCCGCCAGTACCGCCGCGTTGATCGGCGCCGCCCCGCGCCACCGCGGCAGCACGCTCGCGTGCAGGTTGATCGCAAAGATCCCATCTAGCAGCCCTGCCCCGAGCTTCTGACCAAACGCGATCACCACCCACGCGTCGGCCTGCAGCCCGCGCAGTTCACCGGCCACGCCCGCCTCGTTGATGTCCGTCGGCGTGCGCAACGCCATATCCGGCGCGTTCGCCGCGGCCCATTCCGAGACCGGCGTCGGCGTCAACTTCATCCCGCGCCCCGCGGGCTTGCCCGGCTGGCTGACCACCGCCAGCACCTCGTGTTGAGCGGCCAGCGCCGCCAGCGTCGGCACCCCAAAGGCCCCTGAGCCCAAGAAGATCACGCGCAGACGTGCCAATCCATTGGACGCAGTGGTGGGGTTTGACGCAGCGCCGCTCACCCGTCGCGCTCCAGCGCACGCACCTTGCTCCGCACCTTCAGCCGAGATACCTGCGTCATCCGGTCGATGATCAGCGTCCCCTCAAGGTGATCAAACTCATGCTGCACGCACCGCGCTAGCAGCCCGCCAGCACGAAGCTCAAACGGCTTGCCTTCCAGGTCCATCGCGCGGACCGTGATCACCGACGGCCGCATCACCTCGCCGCGGATCTCCGGCAAGCTCAGGCAACCCTCCTCGAAGGGCTCAAGGTCACCCTCGGGGCGGCTCAGCACCGGGTTGATGAACACCAATGGCCCGTCCGTCGCCGTCGGCGGGTCAGCCCAGGCTGATCTCTCGTCCTCCGCGTCCTCGGGTATCTCAACGACAAACATCCGCCAAGAGAGCCCCACCTGCGGTGCCGCCAGCCCGATCCCCTTGGCCAGGTGCATCAGCGTGAGCATCTGCATGGCGACGGTCCGCATCTGCGGCGTGACCGCCACCATCGGGGCCGCCCGCTTCTTGAGAACCCCGGCCGGGTAGGTGACAATCCGCAGTTGCTCGGTGCTCACGCTCACGTTGCCAGCGTAGGTCTTCGCCACGCCCGAACGCCGCTCCGCCCGCACGCTAATATGGCGTTCCGGTCGCCCGCGCCCGCGCGGCTCAACCGCCCGGCGCGCAGCGATGATCACCCCCTCTAGGAGCCAGCCCTTGGCGTTGTTCGGCTTCAGCAAGAAAGACGGCGACAAGCCCCGCGACGATGCGCCCGCAAAGGGCGAGCCCGCCAAACTTTCCTTCTCACCAGAGAAGGCCCGCAGCTTCTTTGAGCAGGCCCGCGTCAAGCAGGAGGTCGGCTCATTCGACTACGCGCTGAACCTCTGGCTCAACGGCCTACGCCTTGACCCCAACAACCTCCCCGCACTCCAGGGCTTCTTCAACTGCGCAGCGCAGTCAGGCCTGAAGGACCCCACCAAAGACCTGCACACCATCGTCAGCGGTTCGACCCCGGTGCACAAGGTCCTCGCCGCATGGCTCGCCTGGGCCTTCAAGCCTATGGACGCTGCGCTCGCCGTCCGCGCCGCCGTTGAACCCGCGGCCCTGGGCCTGCTGGACTCGGCCAAGTGGGTCGCGCCCCGCGCCCTCGAAGTCGCCTATCGCACCGACCGCCCCCGCAAAGACCAGTTCATCAGCCTGCTCAAGACCTTCGTCACTCTTCAGATGATGGACCTGGCCGTCAAGGCCGGCGAGGCCGCCATCAGGCTTGATCCGGGCGACGTCCAGCTCGCCAACGACGTGCGTGACCTCGCCGCCGTTGCCACCATGAGCAAGGGCGGGTACGAGAAGACCGGCGACGAGGGCGGCTTCCGCAGCAACATCCGCGACGCCGAGAAGCAGCGCCGCCTCGACGAGTCAGAGCGCCTCATCAAGGGCGAGGGTGCGCTCGACGCTAACATCGAGCACACCCGCGTTGAGTACGAGGCCAAACCCGCCGACAAGCCCACCATCAAGCGCCACATCGAGGCCCTGGTTGCCCGCAAGAAGCCAGAGGACATCAACCGCGCTATCGCCGTCGCCACCAAGGCCTTCGCCGACACGCAGGAGTACCAGTTCCGCGCGCTGGCCGGTGACATTCAGGTCAAGGTCGGCCGCGCTCGCCTCAAGGCCATGCGTCTCGCCGCCGAAGCCGCCCCCGACAACGCCGCCGCGCGTCAGGCTTTCATTGACGCCGAGGCCAAGCAACTACAGCTTGAGATCGTCGAGCTGGAGATGGCCGTCAAGGCTTACCCGACCGACCAGCCGCGCCGCTACGAGCTGGGCCAGCGCTACTTGCTGGCCAACCGTCACGCCGACGCCATCGCCCAGTTCCAATTCTCAAAGAACGACGGGCGCCTCAAGGCCAGCTCTCTCACCGGCCTCGCGCAAGCCTTCACCGCCATGGATTGGAACGACGAGGCCGTCGAGACCTACCGCCAGGCCCTCGAAGGCCATCAAGACCCCGCAGACGACTCTGGCATGGCCCTCCGCTACGGGCTGATGATCTGCCTGCTCAAACGCGGCACCGAAAACCGCGACACCCCCGCCGCCGAAGAAGCCGAGAAGCTCGCCAGCGCCATCGCCATGCAGCAGTTCCAGTACCGCGACATCCAGACCCAGCGCACCAGCGCCAAGCAGCTTGTGCAGCGCCTCAAGAGCGCCACATGACCGCCAACCCCGGCCCGGGCCGCCCGCCGCGTGTCATCATCATCGTCCCCGCGCGCCTCGCCAGCACCCGCCTGCCGCAGAAGGTCCTCCTCGCCCGCACCGGCACGCCGATGGTCCAGCACGTTGTCGCTCAGGCCCTCACCGCCGCCTGCGTCGCTGGCGATCTCTCCCGCGTCGTGGTCGCCACCGACAGCCCGCGCATCGCCGATGCGCTCGCGCCCTACGGTACACGCTGCATCCTGACCAGCCCCGATCACCCCAACGGCACCAGCCGCCTCGCTGAAGCCGCCGAGATCCTCGGCCTCTCCGGCTCCGACATCGTCGTCAACGCTCAGGGTGATGAGCCCGAGATGCCCGGCACCGTCATTGACGCCGCCGTCCGCGCATTGCTTTACCGCAATGAACACGGCATCGAGACCGCCGTCGGCACCGTCTGTACGCCGATGGGCCCCGGCGAAGACCCGGCCAACCCCAACATCGTCAAGGTCGTCCGCGCACTCGCTGCCGCCCGCGGCGGCTTCAGTGGCAGGGGCGAAGTCAGCCCCAGTGGCCAGCCGCACTCGGGCCCACTTGACCACGACGGACGCCTCGCGCCCGCCCTCTACTTCACGCGCGCCGCGGTCCCCTTCCACCGTGGCCCGGCCGCCGCACTCGATCTAGCCTCCGCACCCGATCTAGCCGCCCAGCCGATGCGCCACGTCGGCGTCTACGCCTATCGCGTCGGATTCCTCAAGGCCTACATCTCGGCCCCCCCAACACCCCTCGAACAAGCCGAGAGCCTTGAGCAGCTCCGCATCCTCGAGCACGGCCTGACCATCGGCGTCGCCCGCTGTGATGCCGCCCGCGGCCTGACCGGCATCGACATCCCCGAGCAGTACGACGCCTTTGTCGCCCGCCACGCCCGGGGCGTTTGATTCCTGACACCTGTGATCAATGGGTAGCTCTAAGCTCCGCCCAGGCCGAACCGCCCGAGGCTCGTGATGCGCTAAGGTCGCGCCCGGGGTTTGTTCAGAGCCCTCCGCTGCCTTTCCTCCCCTTGCTTGAGGCCCCTTGCCTCGGGCCACTCCGCCGCTATCATCCCGACCCCGCACGAGGCCTATTCACGCCTCCGGGTGCATGCCCGCGTGTCTGCCGGACGACCCTATGCCCACGATCAACCAGCTCATCCGCAAGCCCCGCCAGGTTCAGACCTCACGCGAGAAGACGCGTGACTTGGCCGCAAGCCCGCAGAAGCGCGGCGTCTGTCTCATCGTCCGCACACAGACCCCCAAGAAGCCCAACTCGGCCCTCCGAAAGGTCGCGCGCGTCAGGCTCTCCAACGGCAAAGAAGTCACCGCCTACATCGGCGGCGAAGGCCACAACCTTCAAGAGCACTCCATCGTGCTCGTCCGCGGCGGCCGCGTCCGTGACCTTCCCGGCGTTCGCTACCACATCGTTCGCGGCAGCCTTGACTGCCTCGGCGTTGAGAAGCGCAAGCAGGGTCGCAGCAAGTACGGCGCGAAGCGCGGCAAGGCCTAACCAACCAGGCTTAAAGGTTTCAGGCCACAGGCTCAAGTGAAGTTCAAACCGGTCTTCACTCGCCCCTCGTCCTTGATTTCAACTTCCAAGTTCTCGCCTCCCCCATAGCGTCCGAATCGGCCCGTCACGTGTGCGGCCGAGGCGCCCCCGGGGGGAGCGCCCAAGTCCGCAGGAGACCCGATCATGGCGTTCAAGCCTACCGCGTCCGCCCGTCAGCTCATCCCCGACCCCCGCTTTGGCGACCTGGTCGTCTCCAAGTTCATCAACTGCGTAATGGAGCGTGGCAAGAAGGCCGTCGCCCAGCGCATCGTCTATGACGCGATGGACATCATCGACCAGAAGCTCTCGAAGGAAACCGCCCCCGAGGCGCCCAAGGCCGCCATCGAGGTCTTCCAGCGCGCCATCGAGAACGTCAAGCCCTTCGTCGAGGTCCGCTCCAAGCGCATCGGCGGTGCCAACTACCAGGTCCCCATCCAGGTCAACCGCAAGCGTCAGCAGGCGCTGAGCTTCCGCTGGATCATCGACGCCGCCCGTGGCGACAAGGGCCGTGGCATGGCCAGCAAGCTTGCCGACGAGCTCTACGGCGCCGCAAAGGGTGAGGGCAAGGCCATGGGCGTCCGTGACCAGACCCATCGCATGGCCGACGCCAACAAGGCCTTTGCTCACTTCGCCTAAGTCCGCCAGCACATCTCAAGTGATCACTCAAAGCCCCGGTTACACCGGGGTTTTTTCTTCATCATCGCGGGGCCAAGGACTTCATCTTGCCTTCGGATGCCCTGCGGGGGACCGGTTTCCAACCGGCCATCGGGCCAACGGCCCAACACACCTCGATCCCCGCTCATCACTCATCACTCATCACTCATCACTCGCCACTCACCACTTAGCAATCACCAATCACCACCTCCACCTCACCTCTTACGCCTCTTGTCCATTGCCCATTCCCTACTCAGCTCTTCACCGCACCGTCCCGCACCGCCAGCTCCACCAGACGCCGGCACAGCGCAGGCATCGTCATCCCAAGCTGACGCGCCGCCTTCGGCACCAGCGAGTGGTCCGTCATTCCGGGCGTCGTGTTCACCTCAAGCATCCACGCGCGGCCGTCGCCGCCGATCATGAAGTCCACCCGCGCAATGTGACGGCACTGCAGCGCCCGGCACAGGTTCACCGCGTCGCGCTTCATCGCCTCGCCCATCCCCGCTGGCAGCTCCGGGTCCACCGTGTACTTCGTCTCGTTGCTCACATACTTCGCGTCATAGTCGTACAGACCGCCCTTGGGCTTGATCTCAACAATCGGTAGCGCGCTGCCGTCCAGCACGCCCACCGTCAGCTCGCGCGCCCACGCCGTACCGCCGATCTTCGGCTCCACCATGTAGGTCCGCACAATCCCCTTAGTCGCCTCCGCCTTGATCGTCCCGACCGCCCGCTTCCAACCCGCCTGGTCGCTCACGATGTGCAGCCCCAGCGTGCTCCCCTCATGCACAGGCTTGATCACCACCGGATATGAAAACGGCGCTCGCGTGTCGCCCACGTTCAGCATGAACATCGGCGGCGTCGTCACCCGCAGCATCAGCGCCGCCTGCTTCGTCGCCACCTTGTCCATCGCCAAACGGCTTGCCAGCGCGCCAGAGCCCACGAACGCCCGCCCGTCTGCCTCCAGCACGTCCTGCAAAGGCCCACCCTCGCCCCACGGCCCGTGCAAGTACGGAATAACCACCTCGCCGCTCATCGCACGAAGCTGCTCAACGCTCAGCCGATCGATGATCTTCAGCTCAGGCTCGTACGTCCCGTCCTGCCGCAGCGCCTCGGCGATCGCCGTCGCTGACTTGATCGAAACCTCGCGCTCCGCGTCCGGACCGCCGCCCAGCACCAGCACTTTCGTGGCCATCTCGCTGCCCCTTGTGATTGCTCGATCTCACCGCCGCCGCACGCGCCCGGCGCGCCTCATGACCCGAGCGTATCGCGGCCAGACGCGCTCCAGAGCACAACCTCCGGCTCAAGGCTCACGCCAAACCGCTCGGCCACCCGCGCCCGCACCAACCGCATCAGCGCCACCACGTCATCAGCCCGCCCCGGCACGCCAAGGTCCAGCCGCGCCGTGATGAAGTTCCCGTGCCGCTCAGAGACTTCCGCGCACCCTAGCCGCAGCCCCTTGCACCCTGCGCGGTCAATCAGCCTCCCCGCCGAGACACGCGCGCCCGCCGCACCGATCCCCTCGATCGTCGCCGCGAGCGTCGGGTTCTTAAACGCGCACCCAGCGCTTTGCGCCGCCATCGGCTGCGAGCTCTTCTTGTACTCCATCACCTCGATGAGCTTTGCCCGCGCCGCCGCCAGCTCATCGCCGCTCGCCGCACGTCGCAGCGCCAGCGTCACGGCCACAACTACCGCCCCGGCCCCATCCAAGATCCCACCAAACTCAGCCCGCCGATAGCCAAAGCGCAGCGCCTCGCGCCCAAACTCAACCAGCGCGCCGCCGCGCGTCAGCACCGTCACCGCGTGCACCATGTCGCTGATCTGCCCGAACGCGCCCCCGGCGTTCATCACCGCCGCACCACCCAGCGTCGCCGGAATCCCTCCCAGCACCTCAAGCCCCACCAGCCCAAGCCGGTGCGACCACGTGATAGTCTGCGGCAGCTTCGCCCCCGCGCCAACACGCACCAGCTCGTGTCCGCCTTCCAACACACCGCCATCCGGCCCCAACAGCCGCTGCGCGACAAACTCACCCCGGTCCAGCACAACCACCAGCGGGCCCACGCCCTCATCGGCCACCAGCAGGTTCGCGCCGTCACCCAGCACCAGCAGCCCCGCATCAATCTTCAGGCACGCCATCAACTGCGCCACACTCGCCGGGTGCGCCAGCCGGCGCGCCGCGCCACCAACCCCGAACCACGTCGGGATCGGCACCTCGCGCAGGATCTCAACTTTGCCCGTGTCCACAGTGGCCACCGCCGTCATAATTGGTTCACGCATGAGAGCTCTAACCGACGGGTCCCCCCACCCTCCGCGTGGGCCCAACTGCTTCAGCGCTGTTCTGCACCAGCAAACAGTGGGGGGCCAACGGCCGCAAATCGCGCCCTACTTCTCGCTCGTTGCCAGCAGCCCGTGCGCCACCTCGAACACCGGCCCCGCGCCCATCACCACCAGCAAGTCGCCGGGCCTCAGCACGTCGCGCAGGTGGTGCACAATGGCTTCAAACGGGTAGATGTGCGTCGCCTGCACGCCCTTGTCGCGCAGCCGATCCACCAAGTCGCCCGCTGTCACCTTCGTCCGTTCCTCGGCGCTGTCACGCACAAAGTAAATGTGCGGCACAATCACCAGGTCCGCCGCGCCAAAGCTGTTCGCAAACTCGTTCAGCAGGTGCCGCGTACGGCTGTGCTGGTGCGGCTGGAACACACACACCAGCCGCCCCCCGTTCGCCTCAGGCTGCTCGAACTGCCGCAGCGCCCGCAGCGTCGTCTCAACCTCGGTGGGGTGGTGCCCATAGTCGTCGTACACGCGCACGCCCTGCCCGGCCTTGAAGCCCGGCCCGCGCCACACGCCCAGCATCTGGTTCCGACGGTCCAGCCCGCGGAACGCCGACAGCGATCGCCGCACGATCTCCGGCGTCGCCCCAAGGTGCAGCGCAATCGCCGCCGCCGTCGCCGCGTTCATCGCGTTGTGCGAGCCCGGCATCTGGATCGTAAAGCTCACCAGCGGCCTGCGGTCCGGCCCGTGCAGGTGCACGCGCCGCGGGCCCGCCTCATACGTCACGTACCAGTCGCTGTCGGGGTGAAAGCCGATGGTCTGCACCTGCGCCCGCACGCCCGCGGTCACCTCGCGCCGGTGCGCGTTGCTGTGCGCAATCAGCAGCAAACCGCCCTCGGCCGACGGCGCCACGTTCCGCGCAAACTGCCCGAACGCCGCCACCACCTCGTCAAGGGTCCCGTAGATGTCCAGGTGGTCCGCCTCGACCGACGTGATCGCCGCCACCACGGGCTGATAGTTGTAAAACGAACGGTTGAACTCGCACGCCTCGGCCAGCAGCACGCCCGGCCGCCCCGCGTGCGCACCCACGCCAATCACGTCCGCCCCAAGCCTGAAGCCCTGCGCGCTGTTCGCCCCGCTCCCCGCCAGCTGCGCGCACGTCGCGCCAAGGATCGTCGTCGGGTCAATCCCGGCGTCACTCAGCACGCACGAGAGCATCGCCGTCGTCGTGCTCTTGCCGTGCGTGCCCGCGATGCACACGCCCGTCCGCCCACTCATGCAACGCCCAAGCGCCTGCGCGTACGTCAGCACAGGCACCCCGCGACGCACCGCCTCGGTGTACTGCGGGTTGTCCGTCTTGATCGCCGCCGATGCCACGATCAGGTCGCAGAAGTCCGGAAGCCAGGGGCGGCTCTGGTCATGGTCCACCATGATCCCTTCCGCGCTCAGGGTCTTGGTCAGCTCGCTGGGCGTCCCGTCGCTCCCGCGCGCAATCGCGCCACGCGCGGCAAGCATTCGCGCCATGCCAGACATCCCCGACCCGCCAATCCCCAGCAAATACACGTGCCGACCAAGCACGTCAAAGGGCGCGTCAGACTCACCCGCAAGCCGAAGCGCGGGCGCACCCGCCGACACCTTGGGCGAAAGACCATCGACCGACTCAGACCCAGATGTACGCGGCGCAATCATGGACATACTCAAGGTATCGGAACCACACGCCCCCCCGCGCCAGAAGTCATCCCCCGCGCCACACGCCCCGTTGCGCAGATTCTTGCGCGTCACGCGTGCCACCGCGACATTCGCCCCAATCCCCCGCCCTCGGCCACCAGCCAAAGCCCCAGACTAACCTCACCCCAAACCCTCACCCCAAACCCTCACCTCAAACCCTCACCTCAAACTCTCCAGCCCCTCACCCCATCGACCCCAGCGTCCGCACAGCCCCAGCATGACACTCCCCTACAAAATCGCCACCCTCGTTGACCTTCGCGACGCTCAAGGCCGCATCCTCCTGCTCCGTCGCCTCAAAGCCCCCAACCAAGGCCTCTGCTCACCCGTGGGCGGCAAGCTCGAAATGGCCACCGGCGAATCACCCGCCCAGTGCGCCCAGCGCGAAACCCTCGAAGAAGTCGGCCTCGACCTGCCCATCGACCGCTTTCATCTTCTGGGCATCATCAGCGAGAAGGCCTACGAAGGCCGCGCACACTGGCTCATCTTCTACTACCGCGTCACCGGCGCGGTTGCCGTCCAAGAGCACCAAACCCCCGAAGGCCAGCTCGAATGGTTCCACCCACACCAGCTCGACACCCTCCCGCTCCCCGACACTGACCGCCAGATCATCTGGCCACTGGTAAACCGCCACGACAACGCCGACGCGCCCAGCACGCCCCGCGGCTTCTTCAGCGTACACATCGACTGCTCAGGCCCCACCATGACCTGGAGCGTTCAGCAGGGCTAAGCCCCCGCCTTCGCCCGCCGCCGCAGCTCGTCCAGAAAGTCCACCCCGCGCCGCAGGTGCGGGATCACAATCGATCCGCCCACAATCAGCGCCACGTCAAAGCACTCCCACAGCTCCTGGTCGCTGCAGCCAACCCGAACGCACTGGTCGATGTGATAGCTGATGCAGTCGTCACACCGCAGTACCATGCTCGCCACCAGCCCCAGCAGCTCCTTGGTCTTCTCGTCCAGCGCCCCGCCCTTGTAGCACGAACTATCCAAGGTGAAAAACCGCTTGGTGTTCAGCGTGCTCGGCGTCAGCCCCGCGCCTTGCGCGTGCTGGTCAGACATGATCCGCTCGTTCAGCCTCGCGCGAAACGCGTTGAACTGCGCAACCCGATCCGTCGCCCCGCCCGAACCGCCCGCTGATGTGCCCATGCCCCAGCGTATCTCACCCCGGCCATGTGCGGCCATCTCTTTGCCTCGCGCCGGGCCGGTTTCCATCCTGCCATCTGTATGCCTCGCGTGGGGCAGGATTCAATCCTGCCATTGGGCCAGCGGCCCTTCGCCCTTTGCTCCCCAAACGAAAACGCCCCGACCAATCGGCCGGGGCGTCTGTGATGTCACTCAACCAACCCGCACCAAATCAGTCCTTCTTCTTGCCGAACGAGATCTTGTCGGTGCCCATGAACCCGTGGTCGTCCATGCCGCCGCGCGTCGGCGCCGGGCTGCGTGACGGCCGCGCGTCGCGCTCGCCGCCCGCGTTGGCCGGACCAGCGCCCGACGTGTCGCCCCACTGGGCCCGCTTCAGCGAAAGACCGATCTTCCGGTCCCCCGTATCCACGCGCAGGATCTTCACGTCCACCTCGTCGCCAGGCTTGACCACGTCCTGCGGGTTCTCGACCTTGTGGTCGGCCAGCTCAGAGATGTGCAGCAGGCCCTCGAGGTCAGCCTCCAACTCAACAAACACGCCGAAGTTCGTAATCTTCGTCACCTTCCCGCGGATGACCATGCCCGGGCGGTAATGCTCGGGGATCAGCGTGACCCACGGGTCCTCGGTCAACTGCTTGACGCCCAGCCCGATGCGCTGCTTGTCACGGTCCACGTCCAGCACCACGCACTGAACCTTGTCGCCCTTCTTCAGCGCCTCGTTGGGGTGCGTGACCTTCTTGGTCCACGAAAGGTCGCTCACGTGCAGCAGGCCGTCGATCCCCGGCTCGATCTCGATGAACGCGCCGTAGTTCGCCAGGTTCCGAACCTGACCCTCAATCACCGTCCCCGGCGGGTACTTCTCGCTCACCAGCTCCCAGGGGTTGACCTCGACCTGCTTCATCCCCAGGCTAATCTCCTGCTTGTGCTTGTCGATCGCCAGCACAACGACATCAACCTCCTGGTTCGGCTGCACCAGCTCAGAGGGGTGGTTGATCCGCCGCGTCCAGCTCATCTCCGAGATGTGCACCAGGCCCTCGATCCCATCCTCAAGCCGCACGAACGCGCCGTACGACATCAGATTCACCACCGCCCCGCGAACGCGCGAGCCGACGGGGTACTTCTGCTCGATCGCCTCCCAGGGGCTGGCTTCCTTCTGCTTCAGGCCCAGCGCGATCTTCTCCTTCTCGCGGTCGATGTTCAGCACCTTCACCTCGACGCGCTGGCCCAGCTTCAGCATCTCGCTGGGGTGGTTCACGCGCGACCAGCTCATGTCGGTGATGTGCAGCAAGCCGTCGATCCCGCCCAGGTCGATAAACGCGCCGAAGTCCGCGATGTTCTTGACCTCGCCGATGACCACCGCGCCCTCCGACAGCGTCTCGAGCAAGCGACGCTTCGCCGCGTCACGCTCCTCCTCGATCAGCTTCCGACGGCTCACCACGATGTTCCGGCGCTCAAGGTCGATCTTGATCACGCTCGCACGCACCGTCCGACCAATGAAATCGCCGATCTCGCCGGGACGACGAACGTCCACCTGGCTCGCGGGCAAGAACACCGGCACGCCGATGTCCACCAGCAGCCCGCCCTTGATCTTCTTGGTCACCTTGCCCTCGACCACGTCGCCCTCGTGCGTGGTGTCAACCAGCTTCTGCCAGTTGATCATCCGGTCGGCCTTGCGCTTGCTGATCTCGACCAGCCCGCCCTCGCCCTCGAGCTTCTCAAGGTACACCTTGATCTTCTCACCGATCGCGGGCTTCACGCCGTCGAACTCGTCGCTCGGGATCAGCCCCTCGCTCTTGAGCCCAACCTCGACTACCACATCGTCGCCCGCAAAGCCGACGACCACGCCTTCCAGGATCTGCCCCGCGGCAAAGTCCGAGGCCTCGTCAGACAGGAAGCTCTCCATGTCCGCCATGGGCTCGCCCGCGCTCTGCAAAAGAGCGTCCGCTTCCTTGTTCAGGTCCAGGCCGAGGGATGCAATCAGGGTTTCGTCAATCATGGCGGAAAGGGACTTTCTCCCGCGGAGCTTGCGTATCAAGCCATGGGGTCGGTTCGGCACCTGCCGCGCAGCTCGTTCAATGCGAGCTTCGGGCAGGTCTTCCGCCGCGGGAACGACCCTCACAGCAACAGGTCAGGATTGTACCCCACAATCGACACCCCAGACCAACATTCCCCCCATCTCCACTCCATCACGCGTAAAGACCTCGCTAAGGACCGCCCCCACACCCACCCCAATCCCTTCACCCCACACCCGCCTACGGGCCGGACGCCTCCCCGATCGACCCGCGCCAAACCCCCCGGCCCTCAAACCAGACCCCGTACAAACGCCAGCACCTCCGCGGCGTGACCGAGCACTTTCACGTTGTCCCAACGCCGCAGCACCACCCCTGCCCCATCAATTACAAACGTCGTCCGCAGCACCCCCATGTACACGTTCCCATACATGCTCTTCTCGCCCCACACCCCGTACGCGCTGATCGTCAACGGCATCGCCTTCCCGGCCTTCCCACCCGACGCCGACGGCTCATCGCTCAGCAGCGAAAACCGCACCCCGTGCTTGGTCGCAAACTTCGCCACCAGCCCCGCCTTGTCCGGGCTGATCCCCACGACCCCCGCCCCACCCGCACCCTTCAAACCCTTCAGCCCCTTCAGCTCGGCCAGCCCGGCATCAAACTCGCACGTCTCCGCCGTACACCCGCTCGAGTCCGCCTTCGGATAGAAGTAGATCACCACCGGGCCCCCGCCCAGCAGATCACCAAGGCTCACCTTCTTGCCGCTCTGATCAACCAGCGCGAACCCCGGCACCCGCTCACCCACGCCCGGACCCCGCACCGCCACCGTCGCGCTCACCACCAACTTCACCGCGACCTTCGCCTTGGCCTTGACCGTCCTCGGGCTGATCTTTGCGCCCACCTTCTCGGCCGCCTTCTTCAAGATCTTCTTGCTCGCCTTCTTCTTCATCGCTCGCTCCGTGCTTGTGCTCGGTCTTCGCAAGGTGGGGCCGCACCGTAGGTCGTACCCTCCGCCGTGCCGACCATTCCCCCACACAACCAAGCCGCCACCGACTGCGACATCGCTGTCATCGGCGCCGGCGCCGCCGGCCTCTTCGCCGCCATCTGGGCCGGACGCACCGCCCAAGCCCACAACAAACCCCTCCGCGTCATCGCACTCGACGGCGCCAAAAAACTCGGCGCCAAGGTCCTTGTCGCCGGCGGCGGACGCTGCAACGTCACCCACCACAGCGTTGACCACCTCGCCTACGCCGGCGCTTCACCAAACGCCATCAAAAAGGTCCTCCGAAGCTTCGACGTCCCGCAAACTATCGCCTTCTTCGCCGACCTCGGCGTCACCCTTAAACGCGAAGACACCGGCAAGCTCTTCCCCACCACTGACGACGCCCACACCGTCCTTGACGCACTCCTCGCCGCCGCACACGCCGCCAACGTCCAGCTCCTCCACCCCTGGCGCGTCGGCCACATTCAAACACCCACCGACGCCCAACCCCACTTCACCATCACCCGCGCCGTTACCGACGCGCCCGCACCCGGCGAGCCCACCCACCGCCAACCACCACCGCCGCTCTCTACCAACACCATCCGCGCCCATCGCATCATCCTCGCCACCGGCGGCATGGCCCTGCCTCGCTCAGGAAGTGACGGCCTCGGCTACTCCTTCGCACGCGACCTCGGCCACACACTTACCCCGCGCGTCGTGCCCGCGCTTGTCCCCATCGTCCTTGACCCCTGCTTCGTCCAGACACTCTCAGGCCTGGCCGTCCCCGCCGCACTTGACGTCCGCGCCGCCACCGGCAAGCGCCTCCACCGAACTCTCGGCAGCACGCTCTGCACGCACTTTGGCCTCTCGGGCCCGGGGCCCCTTGACGTCAGCCGCCACTACTTTGACGCCCGCGCCCACGACCAAGACGCCGCACTCATACTCAACTGGGCCCCCGCGCTAGACCCCGAAGCACTCGACGCGCTGCTCCTTGCCGCGCGCCACGCCACGCCGCTGCGCACACTCACCGGCCCTCCAACGTCGCTGCCAGAACGCCTCGCCCGCGCACTGATTATCACGGCCGACATTGACCCCACACGCCCCATGACAGACCTCCCGCGCGAGCGACGCCGCGCTCTCGCACACGCCGTCTGCGCCTGCCAAGTCCCCGTCAGCGGCCAGCGCGGCTTCACTTACGCCGAAGTCACCGCCGGCGGCGTGCCTCTCACCGAACTCCACCTCGACTCCATGACCTCACGCACCAACCCACACCTGCACCTCTGCGGCGAAATCCTTGATGTCGATGGACGCATCGGCGGCTTCAACTTCCAATGGGCCTGGGCCAGCGGCTATATCGCCGGCACCGCCGCCGCCAAATCACTGCTCTAAATCTACCCTCTTGAGGCCGGTCTCCAACCCGCCATGCCCCGCGTGGGGCCGGATTTCATCCTGCCATCGGCCCGACGGCCCGACCCTCCCATCTCCCTCTCCCCTCTCATCCCTCGGTCCCTTCCCCCTTACCCTCGACCCGTGACCTTCATCTGCGTACCCATCTTCGTTGAATCTCTCCAGCAGGCGCTGGCCATGGCCGCCGAAGCCCGCGACGCCGGCGCCGACCTTGTCGAGTTCCGACTCGACTCCTTCTACTCAGGCCGTGACGACGCCAAAGAGCTCCCCGTCATCCTCGCCATCATCGCCAAGAGCCCGCTCGCCTGCATCGCCACCTGCCGCCCCGTGCTCGAAGGCGGCCAGTACGACGGGCCCGACGACGCACGCGTCTCCCTCTACCAGCGCCTCGGCACCGCCGACGGCCCCGCCCAGCTCACGCCCACCTACATCGATTGCGAGTTCTCCACCTACGCCCGCTCTGCCAACATCAAACAAAAGGTCAACCTCGCCGTTGACCATCCCGCCCAGCTCCGCACCGTCACCACCCGCCTCATACTCAGCTACCACGATTTCCACACCAGGCCCGACGACCTCTTCCGCACCATCGACCTCATGGCCGCAGAGTCCGCCGCCGCCGTCATCAAGATCGCCTATCGCGCCCGCTCACTGCGCGACAACATCGAACTCCTCGACTTCGCGCAAAGCTCACCAAAGCCCGCCATCGCCCTCGGAATGGGCCCCTTCGGCCTCATGTCACGCGTCCTCGCCCCCAAGTTCGGCGCGATGCTCACCTTCGCCGCCCTCCGCCGAGACGCGCAAACCGCACCCGGCCAGCCCATCCTCTCCGAGCTCATCCAAACCTACCGCTTTCGATCAATCAGCCCGCTCACCCGCCTCTACGGCGTCGTCGGCTGGCCCGTTGAGCACTCCCTCAGCCCCCTGCTCCACAACGCCGGCTTCGAGGCCCTCGCACACGATGCCGTCTACCTCCCCATGCCCGTCGCGCCAGACTTCACCGCCCTCAAGGCCACGCTGCTTGACCTTGCCGAGCACCCACGCCTCGACCTCGCAGGTCTCAGCGTCACCATCCCCCACAAAGAAAACCTCGTCCAGCTCGCACACCAGGCCCGCGGCGACGGCGACGACCGCTGGCACCTTGACCGCCTCTCCACACTCTGTGGCGCGTCCAACACCCTCACCATCACCCGAGACGCCCGCGGCACCGCCACACGCTTTGACCTCACCAACACCGACGGGCCCGCCGCCATCGACTCCCTCCGCCAAACCACCGGCGAGCTCGGCGGACGCCCCGTGCTCATCCTGGGCGCAGGCGGCACCGCCCGCGCACTTGCCGCCGCACTCACACTCGAAGGCGCAAGCGCCATCCTCCTCGCCCGCACACGCGCCCGCGCCGACCAGCTCGCCGCCGACATCGCCCGTGGCCTGCCCGCCCTCGCGGTCAACCCCGCCCGCGCACCACGCGTCATCGACTCCCTTGATGAGCTCGCCACCACGCTCGCCCCCGCCGCCCCGCTCGCCGCCGTCATCAACTGCACACCGATGGGCATGACCGGCGGCCCCGCGCCGGGCCAATCACCGCTTACCGATGGCCAGCTCGCGCAGCTCCCCGGCACCTGCACCATCGCCGACTGTGTGTATCGCCCGCTGCGCACGCCACTGCTCACACTCGCGGCCCAGCGCGGGCTGCCGACGCTCGACGGCCTGGCCATGTTCATCAACCAGGCCGCCGCCCAGTTCACCACTTGGACCAGCCGCCCCGCACCCCGCGCGCTCTTCGAGCGCATCTTGCGCGAAACCCTCAACGAACCCTGACCACCCCCGCACCCATCACCTCTACGCTCCTCCCGTGCCCGACCTCTTCCAGCACGACCCCCTCGACCCCCACGACCCCCACGACCTGCTCCGTGCCACACGCACGCCTTGCACCCGCTTTGTCAAGGTCGTCGTTGAACGCGGGATCGACCGCGTCGGCCACTCTGGCGACCGCGCACTTACCTACGCGCTCCCCGACCAAGCCGGCGTCGTCGAGCTTGGCCAGCGCGTTGTCGTACCCCTCGGCAAGGGCGACAAGCCCAGCGCCGGCATCGTCATCGCCCTTGGCGGGCCAGAGCTGCTCGGCGACATCTCGCCCGCACGCGTGAAGCCCATCGCCAGCGCCACACCCGTGCGCCTCACGCCGCTGCTAGTTAAGCTCGCGCACTGGATGAGCGACTATTACGTCTGCCCGCTCGGCATGGTCTTCGGCACCATGCTCCCCGCGGCGGTCAAACGCCAGACCGGCCGCAAGGTCAAAACCTATCTCGAGCTCTCCCCCGCCGCTCTCACGCTCCTGCAATCCCAAACCCCCGCAAGCGCTACATCAAACGCAACGCCCACGCCCGCCAACCCCGCAGACCATGCCCTCCCCGACCTGCCAAAGCGTCTCGCGCAGGTCTGGGCCAAGCTCTCCATCATCGCCGCCGACGCGCTGCCCACCACCCCGCGCGCCCTCGCCGCCATGCTCGAAGGCGTCAGCGTCCTGTCGCTCCAGCGTTTAGTCGACGCCGGCTATCTCGCCGCAACCACGCGTGAAGAGGTGCAAGAAAGCCGCCCGTGGGATGACCTCGCGTCCTCACGCCCCGCCGTGCCCGTCCCCGCGTCACACACGCCCACGCCAGATCAAACCCGCGCCATCGACGCCATCAACGCCGCACTCGGTGACTTCTCGGTTCACCTCATCCACGGCGTCACCGGCTCAGGCAAAACCGAGGTCTACCTCCGCGTCATCGATCATCTCCTCAACACCCTCACACCCACCAATACAACACCTGTCAATACAATAACTTCCAACACACTACCAGAAAATCTCTTGCCCCCCAGCGCCATCATGCTCGTGCCTGAAATCGCCCTGACCCCGCAGACCTCGCGCCGCTTCACGCAGCGCTTCGGGCCAACCGTCGCCGTCCTGCACTCGGGGCTCACCGCCAGCCAGCGCCACGCCCAGTGGCTCGCCTGCCTCACAGGTCGCGTCCGCGTCGTCGTCGGCGCACGCTCGGCCCTCTTCGCGCCACTCGCGCGCGTCGGCCTCATCGTCGTTGATGAAGAGCACGACACCAGCTACAAGCAAGACCAGCTCCCGCGCTACCACGCGCGTGACACCGCCATCAAACGCGCCCAGCTCGAAGCCTGCCCCGTCATCCTCGGCTCCGCTACGCCCAGCCTCGAAAGCTGGTTCAACGCCACCACCCTCACCAACCCCTCCGCACCCGCAAGCCCTTCTTCCGCCGGCGCTGGTCCCGCAGACCAGGCCCCTGCGCCCCGCGCCAAGTTCGCGCTCCACTCACTGCCGGGCCGCGTACCCGGCGCCATGCTCCCGCGCGTCCAGATCGTCGATCTTGCCGAAGAGCGCCGCCTCCGCGCACTCGTCCAGCCCGGCTCATGGCGCGACCGTCACGTCCACCTTCTTGGCCCCACGCTCGAGCAAGCCATCGGCGAGACCCTCACCGCCGGCGGGCAGGTCATGCTCCTGCTCAATCGCCGCGGCTACGCCAACTACATCTGCTGCACTGATCCC
Organism: Phycisphaerales bacterium PN19_bin_20; assembly: GCA_021173225.1. Lineage (GTDB taxonomy): Bacteria > Planctomycetota > Phycisphaerae > Phycisphaerales > UBA1924 > JAJTGZ01. The sequence goes on from JAJOLK010000002.1 coordinate 129,162, forward strand.
GCCTGCGGGTGGGTCATGCAGTGCGACCACTGCGACGTCACCACCGTCTATCACATCGATAAACGCCTCAAAATCGGCGGCTTTGTCCGCTGCCACCACTGCCTCGCAGAGCTCATACTCCCCGCCGCCTGCCCGCAATGTACCAAGGCCGTCAACACCTTCGGCCTCGGCACCCAGCGCGTTGAGGCCGAGCTTGAACGCAAGTTTGGCCCCTCGCACAACCTCGCCGTCGGCTCCACCATGCTCCGCCTTGACGGCGACACCATGCAGTCCGCTCGCGACTACTTCCAAGCCCTCGACCGCTTCGCCTCAGGCGAGGTCCGCGTGCTCGTTGGCACACAGATGATCGCCAAGGGCCTTGACTACCCCAACGTCCGCCTCGTCGGGGTCATCTCTGCCGACACCGCCCTGAGCCTCCCTGACTTCCGCGCCAGCGAACGCACCTTCCAGCTTGTCGCGCAGGTCGCCGGGCGCGCAGGCCGCGGCTCAGAGCCCGGGCGCGTGGTCGTCCAGACCATGAACCCCAAAGAGCCCGCGATCGTGCTGGCCGCCCGCCACGACTTCGCTCGCTTCGCCTCCTACGAGCTGACGCAGCGCCGCGCCGCGGGCCTCCCGCCGATGCGCCGCATGGCCCGCGTGGTCTGCCGTGACGCCGTGCTCGCCAAGGCACAGCACGCCGCCGCCCAGATCGCCAAGCTCTTGCACGATCGCTCGCGCGAGCTGGGCCTCAAGGTCATCGGCCCGATGCCCTGCGCCATCGCGCGCGTCAGCGACCAGCACCGCCTCGCCGTCGAGGTCCTCGCCGACTCACGCACGGCGATCCAGCGCGCCTTCGCCTCCCTCCGCGACCAAGGGCTGCTTATCTCCGACGCGCACACCGCCGTCGACGTTGACCCCGTCGCCCTGCTGTAGTCTCGCCCACCTTGCTTTGCCTCGCGTGGGGCAGGATTCCATCCTGCCTGGCTTTGCCTCGCGTGGGGCAGGATTTGAACCTGCGTTGCTTTGCCTCGCGTGGAGCAGCATTTCATTCTGCCTTGCTTTGCCTCGCGTGGGGCAGGATTTCATCCTGCGTTGCTTTGCCTCGCATGGGGCAGGATTCCATCCCGCCTTGCTTTGCCTCGCATGGGGGCAGGATTCCATCCTGCCTTGCTTTGCCTTGCGTGGGGCAGGATTTCATCCTGCGATCGGCCCACAGGCCCACCACTCATCCCTCAGCCCTCGTCGCTGGGCCAGCTACCTCGGCACGTTCTCAAACACCCGCGCCTTCGGCTCCTCGACCTCCCGCTCGCCTCCCGCCGCCCCACGCTCGCCAAACCAATCCCCCGTCGCGCGCACACGCACCGCTACCGCCGTCCCCACCACGGGCACCGCCGCACCATCCGCAATCCACACCGGCTCATCCACCCCCGCGTCCGGGCTAAACACCATCGCCGGCCCGATCGTCTCGCTGCCAAACGTCGCCAGCCCGATCAGCGTCCCCGCGCCGTCCGCCTCATAAAACTCGCGCGCCTTGCCATCCGCGCCCGCGCGAGAAATAAACCGCGAGCCGCCGAACACCCACACCACCGACCGCGGGAACCGCGCCCCATCACGCGCGCTCTTGATCCACTCCTGCGGCCTGCTCACACGCGATCTTCCGCCCTCGTCCTTCCACGCCAGCTCCACCTCTACCACCGGGCCACGAGGCGTCACCACCGTCGGCTTTACGCCCCCCGGCACTCCCTCTGGCGCGGCCCCCACAGGCCGCACCGCTTCGTTCGCCTCAGCCCCCGCGCGGCCAAAGTCCAGACGTCCAGGGCTGCCCGCCTCCAGCCCGATCAGCAGCAGCCCCGCGTGCACCTGCGAGGCCCGCGCCCGCGTGACCACCAGCGCCTCGTGCTCGCGCGTGTCCGCCATGCACGCCACAAGCTCCAAGTACACATTCGGCGCGTCCTTGTCGTGAGCATCAATCGGCACGGTCGCGTCAAACTCCACCACCCGCGCGGCGCGATCAACCCGCACGCCCGGAAACAGCGTCATCAGCCCGCCACCAACAACCACAGGCCCCGGCACGCCAGTGGCAGAGCGCCCCTTGGCCGCCGCCAACTCCTTGGGCACATCTGTGGTCTTCGGCGTCACGGCCACGGGCGCAACAGCGCGAGGCTCATCCGCCGGTGCCTCCACGCCGCGCGGCCGCAGCGGCTGGCCCGCCACAAACTCCACCGGCTTGCTCGGCCCTTCCGACGTTGTGCTCGCGCCTGACCCGCCCGGCCCGCTTGGCCCACCCGGCCCGATCGGCCCATTCGGCACACCAGGCGCAGGCACATTGCCGCCGCCCACCGCAACTGCTCTTCGATCAGGAAAGCTCAGCTTCGGCCCCGGCGCAGTGCCCGGGCCCGCCGGCGCGGCGTTCGCCGACGCGCTCGCTGCACCGGCTGAAGCACCGCGCTCGTCCTTGCGTCCAGCGCCATCGCCGGCGCAGGCACCAAACCCCGCGCACGCCACCATCAATGCCACCGCACGCGCGAACCCGATCACCCGCCAGCGATAAGGCCTGTTCATGACGGATTGTTGCCCGCGTGCTGACGGCAAAGCTCTACAAACCGCCGCCCGCGGTGCTCGAAGTTCGGAAACTGGTCCCACGAAGCGCACGCCGGGCTCAGTAGCAGCACGCCGTCGCTGGGCAGCAGCGCGATCATCGCGGGCACGGCCTCTTCGAGCGTCTCAAACAGCCTCACGTTCGAGCGTGCCTCGCACGCCGCGAAGATCGCCGGGCCATCACGCCCGATGCACGCGAGCCCGCCAATCTCTCTCGCGATAGCGCCGATCTCTGAGAGGTCTTGCCCCTTCGCATCGCCCCCGACAATCACGTGCAGATGCTGCATCGATGCGCCCGCACGGTCTTCACCCAGTGCGCTCAGCGCTTGCTTGAGGGCTGCCAGCGTCGTGCACTTGCTGTCATTGAAGTAGCGCCGCCCGCGGGCGTCAATGTGGCAAAGCTGCAGGCGGTGCTCGAGCCCCGTAAAGCCCGCGACCAGACCCTCGACGCGCTCGCGCAAATTAGCACATTCCTGCCCCACGCGTTTCAACACCCCGAGCGCCGCCTCTGTCGCCATCGCCGCGTTCAGTTGGTTGTGCGCGCCCGGCACGCTTACCGCGCGGGCCAGTCCAGCGCTGACCGTCACGCGCTGCGCCGCACCCACGCCGTGCGCCGGCCCACCGGCGTCATCAAGCCCTTGGCCCAGCACCGCCAGATCACCCGCGCGCTGGTGCCGCAGAAGCTCGGCCTTGCTGCCCGCGTAATGGTCCAGCGTCCCGTGCCAATCAAGATGGTTCGCCGCGAGGTTCGTCCACACCGCCACGCGTGGTGACCAGCCGCGCTGGCCGATCCAGTGCAGCATCGCGCTCGAAAGCTCCAGCAACACCACATCTCCGTCGCGCAGCTCATCAAGCTGCTCCAGCAGTGAGCCGCCGATATTCCCGCCCATGAACACGCGCGCGGCCCCCTTCGCGCCCAGCAGCGCCGAAAGCGCGTGAAAGATCATCGCGCTGGTGGTGCTCTTGCCCGCCGAGCCCGTAACGCCCACGCTGATAATGCCCGCCGGAAGCGCCGCGATCAGCAGCCCGATCTCGGTCTCAACCCGCACGCCCGCGCCGCGTGCGGCCAGAAGGTACGGGTTCTCCCACGGCCTTGGCACCGCAGGGTTGGCGATCACCATGTCACAGTCAGTAAAATCTTCGGCCTTGTGCTCACCAAGATGCAGCGTGACGCGCCCGGCGTCAATCAAAGAGCGCAGCTCTTTGATCGCGTCGGCAAACTCGCTGGCGGGTTTGCGGTCGGTGACGAGCACCTGCCAGCCCTGCGTGGCGAGCCAGCGGGCCGCGCCAAGCCCGCCGCCGAAGCGGCCCAGACCCATCACCGTCACGCGCTTGGGCCCGGTTGCGTCGCTGGCACTCATGGGCGAAAGCGTGGGCGTGCTGCGGCCATGAATCAAGCGGGGGTTGCGCGCCGGCCCACCCCGCGCGCCAAAGCCCCGTGGCTGGCTTATGAGCCACGCCTGCCCCGACCCACCCCTGGGTACCACCCGCGCCCTCGGCATGGATCCTGGGCAAAATCCTGCTGTTGAGCGCACTTTCACGGCGTTCGCGCTGCTGCACGGCGAGAGCTTTCTGGCCGTGCAGGAACGCCGGAGTGCTCTGGCCGTTTAGCCGGGTAGACGTTCATCTTCACCGGTCGCGATTGCGCCGACCAGTGCCGCCATCAGCGCGCGGGCGAGCGGGCCCGGGCGCGCGTCGGCGACGGGTGAGGCGTCGATGTGCGTGACACTGGTGACCATCGTGGTGGTGCCCACGAGCATGACCTCGCGCGCGGCTGCCAGTTCGTGCTGATCGATCGGGCGCTCCACGATTCTCGGGGCCACGTGCAGCAGCAGGCGACGCGTGACGCCCGCGAGCAGCGGCGCGAAAGGCGAGTCCGGCGTGCGGCCCGGCAGCGCGGGGGTCACGAGTGTGCCGTCCGCCGTCACGAGCATGACGTTGGTGTACGTGCCCTCAGTTAGCACCTGGCGGCCAGCGACATCACGGACCAGCAGCGCTTCTTCGGCCTGATGCTGGTGGTGGGCGTCTATGGCGGCAAGCACGTTGCCCAGCAGGCTGATGCTTTTGAGCGTGCCGCGGAGCCAGCGGAGGTCTGGCTGCAGGCTGGCGCGTTTGGTGGCGGGCGCGGGGTTGGCCCAATCGATGGGCGAAAGGGGCGTGCAATAGCCAAAGACCGTTGGCGTCATGGCGGCGGCAGGGACGCGTACGCGGACGGGCCCGCGTGAGAGGTCGGGCGTCCCGCGGGTGACTTGCCAGTAAACAAACGCGTCGGTGATTTCGTTGGCCGCGAGGAGTTGGTCGGTCAGCGGGCCAAGCTGTTGTGCGTCCCAGGGGATGCCAGCGAGATCAAGCCCTTGCGCCATGCGCTGAATGTGGCCATGGAGAGCGATGACGCGGCGAGCAGAGTTGGGCGGGCGGCAAGCGCGCAGGCCTTCGTAGACGCCGTCACCAAAGACAAAGCCGCGGTCAAAGGGGCTGACGCGGGCCTGGTCGGTGGGGACGAGTTGGCCATCGAGGTGGACCAGCACGCGCGAGGATAGCGCCTGGCGGGTGGTTCGCGGGTACCATGCGTCCCGATGACAAAGCCCACCAGCTCGCGCGTCGGCCGCCTGGCCCTCCAGGACGGATCTGTCTTCACAGGTTCGGCCTTTGGTGCCACTGGGCGCGGGCTGGCGGTCGCCGCGGAGGTCGTGTTCAACACGGCCATGAGCGGGTACCAAGAGGCGCTGACAGACCCGAGCTACACGGGGCAGATCCTGGTCATGACCAGCACGATGATGGGCAACTACGGGATCAACCCGGACGATGTTGAGAGCGTGCGTGTGCAGGTCTCGGGGTTTGTTGTGCGTGAACTGGCACCACGGCCCAGCAACGCGCGTTCGACATCAAGCCTTGAGGCGTACCTCGCGGCGGCGGGTGTGCTGGGCCTGCAGGGCATTGATACGCGGGCGCTGACGCGCCGGCTGCGGACGGCGGGGGTGATGCAGGGGGTGATCTCTGACGACGCGGGCCTGAGCGATGCCGAGCTGGTGCAGATGGCGCAGCGGGCCCCGAGCATGGCGGGGCAGAACCTGGTGCCGCTGGTTGGGTGCAGTAGCGGACAGAGCTGGTCGCAGACGCTGGGCGAGTGGAGCCCGAGCGTGCAGGGCGGGCAGTCTGGCGTGCCGGTGGCGGAGCGCGTCGGCGCGGCAGCTGGTGGAAGCGCGGGCAAGAAGCGCTGGCGTGTGCTGGCGCTGGACTGCGGTGCCAAGAGCAACATTCTGCGGAACCTCTCGGACCGCGGGTGCGAGGTGAAGGTGGTGCCGCACGACACGTCGGCGGAGACGATCAAGGCGATGTACGCGCGCGGCGAGGTGGACGGATTGTTTGTCTCGAACGGTCCGGGTGATCCGGCGGCGGTTGAGGCGACGATCGCGACGCTGCGAGGTGTGGTTGGTAGCGGTGCAGGTGGTGCAGGTGGTGCAGGTGTTGGAGGTGGCGGGGGTGTTGGTGTTGGGGGTGGTGGGGGTGTGAATTCGGTGCCGACGTTTGGGATCTGCCTTGGGCACCAGTTGTTGGCGCTGGCGATTGGTGCGAAGACGTACAAGCTGCCGTTCGGGCACCGCGGGAGCAATCAGCCGGTGAAGAACCTGCTGAACGGGAAGGTCGAGATCACGAGCCAGAACCACGGGTTTGCGGTTGATGCCGCGAGCCTGAAGGGTGTGGGTGGCGAGGCGACGCATGTGCATTTGAACGATCAGACGCTGGCGGGGTTTCGGCTGACGGATCGACCGGTGTTCAGTGTGCAGTACCACCCTGAGGCGGGACCTGGGCCGCACGACAGCGCGTACCTGTTTGACGCGTTTGTGCAGATGATGGAGGATCGGCGGCCGGTGACGTTTGGGGCATGAGGGCTTTGGGCAGGATGAAAACCTGCCCCACTCGAGGCGCAGAGGCAGGATGAAATCCTGCCCCACGCGGGGCGCAGAGGCGGGATGAAATCTTGCCCCACGGGAGTCAAAGGCGAAGGTTCAGGCAAAGAGGTGACGGTTGGCCCGCAACCGCGCGTCAAGTTGGCGGTTGAAACCTGTGCAATGACGGGCGTCTGTTGGTCGTTACGCGCACGGTCGGCAAAGTGGGCGCGGTGGGTCGAGCTGCCGTGCGGGGTCAGGGATGGGCTGGGACCGCGGACGGGTTGGGTTTGATGAGACGGGTTGCTGGTATGGTTTGCTGCTTGGGGTGGTGTGAACAGAGTCAAGGCCTCGGGGCCGTTGGGCCGTCCGAGGAGAATAAAGGAGTCGAGCCATGATGTCCCGCACGAGCAAGCTTCTGCGTCTGGTTGGAACCGCGACGGTCGGCCTGGCGCTGGTGGCGAGCGCGGCGATCGCCCAGCCCGGTGGTGGCGGTGGGCGTCGTGGCGGCGGCGGGATGGGGCAGATGATGGGTGCCCAGATGGACGCGCCTCTGGAGGCCGCGGACCTGGAGCGGATCGCGAAGCTGGTGGGCCTGAGCAAGGATCAGCAGGAGGCGGCCAACGCGCTGTTGAGCGGGTACATGCCGGAGTTTCAGACCAAGGCCGACGAGCAGCGCAAGCTGATGGACGAGCTGCGTGAGCAGTTCCGCGAGACACGAGACCCGAGCATCTGGCAGGACGCGGCGCCGAAGTTTCAGGCGTTTGCGAAGTATCGCGACGGCTGGGAGCAGAAGGTGCTGGCGGATGTTTCGGGGCTTTTGAGCCCTGAGCAGAGCGGGTCTTGGCCACGGGTTGAGCGGATGCGGCGGCGTGAGGGCACGATGCAGCAGAGCTTTGTGGCGGGGGAGCGGGTGGACTTGGTGCGTCTGGTAGAGGGCCTTGAGTTGAGCAAGGAGCAGATGTCGGACGTGCAGCCGACGATCGAGGCGTACGAGCTTGAGCTTGACCGTGACTTGGCGGAACGGAACAAGGCGCGTGAGGAGGCGATGGGGCAGGCCGCCGAACTGATGCGCAACGGCGAGATGGACAGGTTGCAGGAGATGTTCTCGGCCAATCGCGAGAAGTCTGTGAAGGTGCGTGACGTGAACCGAAAGTTTGCGCGGCAGCTCCAGAACCTGGTACCAGTGGAGAAGCAGGGGAAGTTTGACGGCGAGTTCAAGAAGCAGTCGTTCCCGATGGTGTACCGCGAGTATTACCCGGTGCGGGCGCTGGACGCGGCGGTGGCGATGCCCGAGCTTGAGGCGACGCAGCGCGACGCGATTGGCGCGGTTCGTGAGACGTACGGGCGCGACGAGGCGGCGCTGAACGGCCGGCACGAGAAGGCGTGGGAAGAGAACGAGGCGAGCATGAGCGTCGGGCGGATGTTCATGGGCGGGATGGGCCAGAGCGATGCGCTGCGTGAAATTCGTGAAGCGCGGCAGAGCCTGGAGACCGAGACGCTCAACAAGGTCAAGGCGATCTTGAGCCCCGAGCAGTTTGCGAAGCTGCCCGAGCGGCGCTCGATGGAAGACAACAACCAAGGCGGTGGCGGCGGCCGAGGCGGACAGCGGATGCGGCAGGGCGGCGGCGACAATCCTGCGGGCGCGACCCCGGGGGATGAGAACCGTCGCGGTCGCACACCTGGGACGCCCGCGACGCCCGCGCCTGCGCAGCCGAAGTGAGTGATGGACGGATGTGAGTGACGCGCTGTCGGGCGATCGGCGGCGCGGTTTCGATGGATGAGCAAACCATGCCCGAGATGCTTGACGGCGGCGCGATGGCGAAGAGCAACGGTCGGCACGGCGGCGAGCCCTTGGGGCCAGGCGGTGATGCGCGTGCGGCCGGCGCGCGAGGTGTGGGTGCTGCGGGTGCGTCACGCTGGATGCTTCTGACGGAGAAGCCCGAGGTGGACCCGGAGGCGGCCAGGCTGATCACGCCCGAGCAGGCGTCGCGTCTGCGGGCGGTGCCGCTGGCGTTTGAGGGTTCGCGGCTGGTGGTGGGGATGGTTGAGCCTGGTGATCATGCGGCGGCGGACGAGATCAGCCTGAGCGCGGGGCGGCCTGTCAAGCGAGTACAGCTTTCAGTTGAGCACGCGGGCGAGCTGCTGCGTGCAAGCTATGGGGCGACGGCGGCGGCGATGGCGCAGCGGCTTTCTGGCGGCGAGGGCGAGGACGACCTGCTGGCGAACGTGCAGGCGGTTGATGCGCAGGACATTCATCGGATGGCGGAAGAGCCGACGGTGGTGAACCTTGTAAACCTGATTATCCTGGAGGCGGTGAAGGGTCGCGCGAGCGATATTCATGTTGAGCCGTTCGATCGGCAGTTGAGCGTGAAGTATCGGGTGGATGGGCTGCTGCGAGCGCAGAGCGGGCCGCCGAAGGCGTTGCAGAGCGCTATTACGAGCCGCATCAAGATCATGGCGGGGATGGACATTGCGGAGCGGTATGTGCCGCAGGACGGGCACATCACGCTGCGGTTTGAGGGTCGGAAGGTGGACATCCGGGTGAGCACGGTGCCGACGATCTACGGCGAGAGCGTGGTGATGCGGATCCTTGACAAGCAGTCGATCAGCCTGGACCTTGTGAGCCTGGGCATGAGCGTGGCGCACCGCAAGGAGATGGACCGGTTGATCGACTTGCCGCACGGGATGGTGCTGGTAACGGGCCCGACTGGGAGCGGCAAGACCACGACGCTGTACGCGGCGCTCGCGCAGCTGTACGACCCGAGCCTGAAGATCATCACGGTGGAAGACCCGGTGGAGTACGAGCTGAGCGGGATCAATCAGATTCCTGTGAACCCCGACCGTGGGCTTATGTTCGCGACGGGTCTGCGGGCGATCTTGCGTCAGGACCCCGACGTGGTGATGATCGGCGAGATCCGCGATGCGGAGACGGCGGAGATCGGGGTGCGGGCGGCGCTGACGGGGCACCTGATCTTCAGCACGCTGCACACCAATGATGCGGCGAGCGCGATCGGGCGACTGCTTGATATGGGCATCCAGCCGTTCTTGCTGGCGAGCGTGCTGGAGGCGGTGCTGGCGCAGCGGCTGGGTCGGCGGCTGTGCCCGGCGTGCCGAGCGGAAGGGACGATTCCGGAGGCGCTGCAGCACCGGATCTTGGAGTCTGAGCGCGTGCTGTTCCCGAGGATGAGCTCGTTTGTGTCGCGTGGCTGCGAGAGGTGCGAGCGGTCGGGGTTCCGCGGGCGGCTTGGGTTTTACGAGCTGTTGACGATGACCGGCGCGATGCGCGAGGCGATCACGGCTGGTCGGACGAGCACGCCGGAGCTGCTGGCGGTGGCGCCGAGTGCTCACTTGACGATGCGTCGTGACGGGCTGGAGAAGGCCGCGAGCGGGCAGACGACGGTCGAGGAGGTTCTGCGTGCGACGCAGGATGCCGGTGAGTAAGAACGGTTGATGTGCCGATGTGCCGATGTGACCATGTTCTCTTGTAAGCTTTGAGCCCAGGTATGCCGACGTTTAGCTACACCGCTTCGAGTGCGACCGCGACGATCGAGGCGTCTGACCGCGCCAGCGCGGTGCGGGCGCTGATGGCGCGGGGCGAGGCGCCGTCGCGGCTAGACGAGGTGCGGTCGCGGTCGGCGGGGCGTGGCGGGGGTTTGTCGGCTAGCTTTTCTTCGCGGTCTATGAGCCTGCCTGAGACGGCGGCGTTTATTCGTGAGCTTGGTACGGCGCTATCGGCGGGGTTGCCGCTGGTGCCGGCGCTGCGGACGCTGGCGCGGGTGCGTCGGACGCCTGCGCAGAGCCGGATGCTGGCGCACCTGATCGAGAAGGTTGAGCACGGCAGCACGCTGGCGGACGCGATGCGGACTTGGGGCAAGCCCTTTGACGAGTTGATTGTGAACCTGGTGCGTGCGGGCGAGGCGTCGGGGCGGCTGAGCGACGTGCTGACGCAGGCGGCGGACCTTCTGGACCGGTCACTGGCGATGCGGCGTGCGATCACTGGGGCGCTGGTGTACCCGGCGTTCTTGTTTGCGTTGGTGCTGATCGCGGTGGTGGTGCTGGTAACGTTTATTATGCCGATGGTGCTTAAGACTATTGAGGGCACAGGGGTGAAGCTGCCGTGGAGCACGCTGGCGCTGAAGGCGATGGCGGACTTTGTGTCGGGCTATTGGTGGCTGATTGCGGCGCTGGGCGTGCTGGCGGGGTTTGGCTGGCGGCGGCTGAGGGCGCGGGCGAGCACGCGGCTGGCGATGGACGGACTTGCGCTGCGGCTGCCTTTGGTGGGGCCGATGCTGACGGAGGCGGCGGTGGCGCGGCTGACGCGGACGTTGAGCACGCTGGTGCGTGCGGGGCTCCCGGTGTTGGGCGGGTTGCGGCTGACGAGCGCGACGATCACCAACAGCGCGCTGCGCAAGGCGCTGGCGGGCGTGGCGGAGGAGGTCAGCGCGGGCAAGACGATCGCGGAACCTTTGGAGCGTTGCGGGTACTTTCCGCCGCTGCTGGTGCAGATTGTGAGCTTGGGAGAGCGGTCTGGCAAGTTGCCCGAGCTGCTGGCGCAGGCGGCGGGCGCGCTGGAGGAGCGGACGGCGGTGCGTGTGCGGGTCTTCACCGAGGCGCTCAAGCCGATTTTGATCTTGATTGTTGCGGGCGTGGTGGGGTTTGTGATCGCGTCGATCTTGTTTGCGCTTTTGGCGATTCAGGATTCGATTCAGTAGGGGTCGGCGGTAGTGTGGTTGGAGTTGAGCATGGTGGGTGGGGGTGTGGAAGCGCGACGCGGCTAGCCGCGAGCATGGAGTGAACCGATGGGACGCAAGGCGAGCAATGTTGAACGGCGCGGCGCTGTAGCCGGGCGCGAGCGTGGGTGCGAACGCGGGCTGGGGCGCAGGTTTCGGCGAGCGTTCACGATCATCGAGGTACTGGTGATCGTGCTGATTGTGGGGATCTTGGCGACGATCGTGGCGACGCGGCTGATCGGGCGCGTCGGGCAGGCGCGCGGGACGGCAGCGGCGGCGAACGCGAACGCGCTGGGCACGGCGGTGGAGAGCTTTTGGGCTGACTGCGGGCAACCCTCGACGGGCGCGGAGCTGGCGAGCTTCTTGATGGAGCGGCCATCGAACGTGGACGCGGCGAAGTGGCAGGGGCCGTACTTGAAGAACCAGGATCAGCTCTTGGACCCGTGGGGTCGGGCGTTCATGATGGTGATGCCCGGGGTACGGAACGCGGACTTTGACATCGTGAGCTATGGGGCGGACGGGAAGCCCGGGGGCGAGGGCGAGAACACGGACATTGTGAAGCCATGACCGAGCGGCGCGGAGAGCTTTGTGCGCGTGGGTTCACGATCGTCGAGGTGATCGTGGTGATGATCATTTTGGGCGTGCTGGGCGCGCTGGTGGTGCCGCGGCTAGTTGGGGTGAGCGCTCGACAGGGCGAGGTGGAGGCGCAGGGCGTGCGGTCGTTGCTGTCGGCGTTTGCGCAGCGGGATGCGATCTCACGCCAGAGCGTGGCGCTGGCGTTTGACGCGGCCAAGGGCGAGCTGAGTGTGCAGACGCTGGCACCGGCGGACCAGCGCGGCGGCGGGCTGAGTGGGCTGGGGGGCGGCGGGGGTGGTGGCAGCGCAGGTAGCGGCTCGAGCAATGGCGCGGGTGGAGATGGTGGTGGTGTAGAGCTGCCCAGCGACGGGGTGCCGTCGGCGCTCGCGTGGCGGACGACCGCGATGATCCGCCCGGTGCGGCTGAGTGTGCTGAGCGTGCGCGAGGTGCTGGTGGGGGGTTTGCCGCAGCCTGTGGACGCGGACTGGCGTGTGACGATTTCACCTGCGCAGACGCGTCCGGCGCTGCTGCTGCTGGTGGCGAACAAGAGCGGTGGCGATCAGGGCCGGGTCTGGCAGATTGACCTGGCGTCTTCGGCCACTGGCGCAACGCTGCGGGCGGCAGCCAGCGGTGGGGCGGCGCTGAGCGTGGATGAGCAGGCGGAAGACTTGGACAAGCAAGGACGGCGGGGCAGCGCGTGGTGAACAGCGGCGTGAGCGCGGTGCTGGAGCTGGTGCCGATCGGGGCGCGTGGGGCTGTGGGTGCGCGTGCTGCGCGTATGGGGATGTCGCGTGCGGGGATGGCGCTGGTTGATGCGATTGTGGCGGTGATTATCCTGGGCGCGGCGCTGTCGGTGATCTTGTCACTGTCGGGGCAGGCGCTGAGCAGTCAGCGGCGCGGGGATGATCTGGCGGCGGCGGCGATGCTGGCCGACGAGCAGCTCGCGCTCGTGCTTGCGCGCGGGCCGGACGACTACGCGAAGACGTTCCCGGTGCGTGGCGAGTGCGATGCGCCGTTCGAGCGGTTCAGGTTTGCGCTGGACATCACGGGTGGCAGCGCGATCGAGCCGTTCAAGGTGAGGGTGACGATCGCGTGGGATGATGCGGCGCGTGAGCGGACGGCGGTGGTCGAGACGCTGCTGGCCTCGCGCGGGGGGAGCAAGGCGGCGGCTCCGACGCAGGGCGATCGGCAGCCGACGCAGCCGGTGGAGCGTGTGCAATGAGTGCGCCGGGCGGACAGATTGAGCGCGGGATCGGCGCGGGGCGTGGTGCTGGCGCGGTTGGTATTGCGTGCGCGGGGCGGGCGGGTCGCGCGGCGGGCTTTACGCTGGTAGAGGTGATTGTTGCGACGGTGCTGGTGGGGTTGATTGGCGCGTCGATCGGGCTGGTGTTATCACGGACGGCGCGGTCACGCGCGGGCAGTGAGGCGCGTGCCGAGGCGCAGGGGCGAGCGGCGGCGGCGGCGAGCGCGATTGCTGGGGATTTGGCGGGGCTTACGCGCGATACAGACCCTTCGGGAACGCTGCTGCGGCTGACGCCCGGGCCGTCGGGACCGGATGCGCGCGATGATGTGCTGATGTACTCGGCGGCGTCGCGGCAGGTCCGCAACGACCCGGAGGTGAACGAGGGCCCTTTCCACGAGGTGCAGTATCGCGTCGCGGAAGCAATGGAAAGGGGCGAGGGCGCGGCGGGGTTAGGTTCGGCGGGTGGGGGCGTGCAGGCGCTGCCGAGCTTGTGGCGGCGTGAGGACCCGTACCCAGACGACTATCCCGATGCGGGTGGCGTGGCGTCGGCGGTGGTGGCGGGCGTGGTGTCGCTGAAGGTTGAGGCGTATGACGGCAGCGCGTGGACGGGGACGTGGGACTCTGACAGCCAAGGGCTGCCGATGGCGGTGCGCGTGAGCGTGACGGCGGCGGCGGACCGGACGGGGATGCTGGGCGAGCGGGTGGTTTCGTTTGCACGGCGAGTGGTGGCGCTGGACCGCACGCCGCTGCCGGCGACGGTGCTGGGTGGCGATGCGCCGCTGGAAGAACAGCAGAGCGGGACGGGTGGTGGGGAGGGGACAACGCAGCCGACGGGGACGGGCGCGACGCAGCCGACGGGGCGGCGGCCTGGGCAGGGTCAGGGTCCGGGTGGGGGTCCGGGTGGGGGTCCGGGTGGGGGTCCGGGTGGGCCGGGGCAAGGCCCTGGCGGGCCGGTTGCGCCAGTTGGTCCTGGTGGTGGTGCACCGGGTGGTGGCGGTGGCGGTGGCGGTGGCGGAGGTCGCCCATGAGCAAGAGCAACCAGAGAGTTGACCGGTGTGCTGAAGCGCGGGTGGCGGCGCGGACGGGTTCGCGTGGCAGTAATTCGCGTGGGTTTGCGACGGCGCTGGTGATGTGGGCGGTGGCGGTGGCGGCCATCACGCTGGCAGGGTTGCAGATTGTTGCGGCGCGGCAGAGTGCCGCCGGACGCGAGGCGCTGGGGCGTGTGCGTGCGCAGTGGGCGGCACGTGCGGGCGTTGAAGCGGTGATTGCGCGGCTGTCTTCTGAGGCTGGTCAGGCGCAGCCGCTGGGTGCGACGTCACTGCTCAAGGACCTTGCGACGGTGGCGGAGGGGCGTTTGGATCGTGCGGGGTACCGGGTTGGGCACGAGACGGCGGCGGGGCTGATGCCCGGGCCGAGCGACGCGCACGCGAAGCTCAACGTGAACCTGATGAGTGTTGATGATCTGATGCTGCTGCCCGGGATGAGCGAGGACATTGCCGAGTCGATCGTGGACTGGATTGACGCGGACGACACGCCGCAGCTTTCGGGGGCTGAGGTCGAGACGTACGTGGGCTTGACGTCGCCATATCGCCCGCGGAATGGGCCGGTGCGGAGTTTGGCGGAGCTTGAGCGTGTCAAGGGTGTGGACCCGCTGACGCTGCGGGGTGAGGACTGGAACCTCAACGGTTGGCTGGACGCCAACGAGAATGATGGGGACCTTTCGTGGCCGCCGGACAGCGCGGACGGGAAGCTTGACGCGGGTTGGTCGGCGATCATCACGGGCGACTCGGTGACGCTGCCGTTCAACACGCAGGGGCTGGCGACGCTGGACCTTGTGACGACGGAAGCGAGCCAGCTTGAGGCCGAGCTTGGCGTGAGCAGCGAGCAGGCCCAGACGCTGGTGGCGTACGCGACGGGCGATGCGCCGAACATGGCGGAGTTCATCCGGACGCCTTTGAGCCAGCTTGCGGCGCAGCTTCAGCGTGATGGGCGGCTGACGCTGACGCAGCCGCGGGGTACCGGCGGACGTGGCGGACGTGGCGGGCGTGGTGGCGGAGCAACTGGCCAGGTGCAGGTGCCCGATCTGACTAGTGAGCAGCTGTCGGCGCTGATTGAGCGGACGACGGTGGTGGAGGCGGCGGCGCTTCGCCCGGGCAAGCTGAACCTGAACACGTGCGACGAGGCGACGCTTGAATACCTCAGCGTGGTGACGCCCACAGTGCGTGATGGGCTCTTGGCGCTGCGCGACAGCAAGGGCGGCGACATCGAGAAGTTCATGGACTTGCTGGACGCGCAGGGGATGGACAGCGCGACGTTGGCGGGGCTGTTTGCGGTGCTGGAGGTTCGGTCAAGCGTGTTTGTGGTGACCAGCCGCGGGCGTGACGCGGCGAGCGGGGTGGAAGTGGAAATGACGGCGTCGGTGGACCGTTCCGCCGACCCTGTGGTGATCCGGAGTATGGTGGTTCGATGAGCCGAAGCAGCGCAGCGATCTCGGAGGGACCGTCATCCTTAGCGGGCGAGCCTGCGGGCGCTGGTGGCGGCGCGGGCGCTGCGGCCGGCACAGCGCTGGGCGGGGTGGCTGGCGCGCGGCGCGGGCAGCGCGTGGCGGTGGTGACGCGCGGTGCGGGTGGTTGGAGCGCGCTGGTCGTGCAGGCTGGCGGTGTGGGCGGTGGCGCTGTTGGTGGCGGGGTTGGTGGCGGGCTTCGTGTGCTTGAGCAGATCGCGAGCGCCGGGGAGCGAGGTGTTGGGCGCGGTGGCGGCCAAGCTGGTGGCCAAGGTGGAGCACAGAGCGCCGGCGGCACGCTGGCGGCGTTGCTGACGCGGCTGGGCTCGGGCGTGCAGGTGGTGCACTTACTTTCGCCGGTAGAGACGCTGGTGCGTCCGCTGGCGGGGGTGGTGCCGCCGAACGTGAGCGGGGCGGAGCTGGCGGCGAGTTTGGCGCTGATCGCCGAGGCGCACCTGCCCGAGGCGCTTCCGATGCACCGTCGGTGCGCGGGTGTGCTCCGTCATGGGCGAGCGCGGGCGATGGTGGCGATCGGCTGGCCGCAGGTCGCGGGCGCTGGTTTGAGTGGGGAGCGTGCCGGCGGTGGTGGTGGGGCGTTGCATGAGCACTGGCCGTCGGGAACCGTGCACGTGCCGGCGGCGGTGGCGAGCGTGGCGCTGCTGCGGGCGCTGCGCCCTGTTGGTGGGCTGGTGATTGTCGCGGACGAAGTCTCGGGCGTGTTGAGCCTTGCGGCGAGTGCGCCGGGGACGGGGAGCGGCGGGAGCGGCGAGGCGACGGGGCTGATCGTGCGCGGCACGCGCGAAGATGCGGACGACGTGGGCGCGTGGCGCGAGGCGCTAAACGCGCTGGCGCAGGACGCGGGCGAGGAGCTTGGCTGTGAGTTTGCGCCGGTATCGGTGGGCGTTTTGGGCGGCGGCGCGCTGATGTGCGACGCGCCGGTGGGCGCGGCGTGGGGCGCGGTGCTTGCGGGGCTTAGCGCGGCGCGGGTGCTGCAGTTGGGCGCTGCGCTCGCGGTGGCAGAGGCGGCTGAGGGTGACGCGGGGCTGAGCGCGCCGCTGCTGGGCATGAGCCCGCGTGCGCCCGGGGCTGATCGAGCGTGGATCGTGCGTGTGGCGGCGTGGCTGGGGACGCCGACCCGGGCGGTGGCGGCGGTGCTGCTGACGCTGGCGCTGCTGCTGGGAGCCTATGTCGGATCGGCGGCACTAGCGGCGTGGTCTACCGGGCGGCTGCTGGCGCAGGCGAGCCCTGACCCGCGCGGGCTGGATATGGCGATCCGTCAGCAGGACTGGCAAGCGCTGCTGCGCGAGCGGCGGTGGCCGATGACGCACTTGCTGTCGCAGGTTACAGAGTCGATGCCCGAGGGCGTGCTGATTGAGAACATCACGCTGGACCACGGCAGGCCGCTGACGGTGACGGCGACGGCGCCGAGTGCCGAGGTGGTGAGCTTGTGGCAGGCGGCGCTGGCGAAGGATGCGACGTTTGCTGAGGTGAGCGTGCCGCAGCAGAACCCGGTGGGCGATGGGAGCGAGTCGGTGCGGTTTTCACTTTCTGCAAAGGTGGTCGATGCGCTGGCGAAGGTGCGTGCGGCGGAGGGCGCGGCGCTGAGTGTCGGCGCGTCAACGCGGACGCGCGAGGCGCGGCCTGAGGGCGCGGGGGCAGCAGTTGGTGGTGTTGGCGCGGGGGCTGGTGGTGCTGGGGCTACTGGCACTGGCGTTGGTGCGCCTGGCTCGGCCGCTGCGCGCGGTGGCGTAAGAGGCGGCGCGGCTGGTGGAACGGGCGGTGGTGCGGCTGGTGGGGGTGGGGCCGCTGGTGGTAATGGTCGGGCGACTCCGGCGGCGGTGCCGGCGGGCAACGCGCCAAGTGGGCCGGCTGCGCCCAAGGCCCCGGAGCTGCCGGCGGTGCTGACTGACGCGCAGATCGATGCGATGACGGCGATGCAGGCGCGGATCGAGTGGGCCAAGAGGCGCGGGCCTAGCCAGAACCAGGCTGTCGATGAGGCGGTGCGTGCGCGGCTGGAGTCTGAGGTCAACAAACTGCAGGCGCGGATCGACAGCCTGAAGGCGGGTGGCTCATGAACGAGCGAACTGGCGTGCAAGGTGGCGTGCAAGGTGGCGCGGTGGGTGGCGTGGGGGGTGGGCTGAGTGAGCGGTGGCACGCGCTGCCGCGTGCTGCACGGTGGCTTGTGTGGCTGGTGGGGTTGCTGGTGGTCTACTTTGCGGGCATCGAGCCGGCGCTGGACGCGGCGGCGCGGCTGCGGGCGAAGGCCGACGCGGCGCAGAGGACGCTGAGCCAGCAGGCGTCGATTGCGCAGTCGGCGAGCACGGCGGGCGCGCTGATGGCGCGGGGGACGACGGCGCTGGGCGTGCCGGACGAGCCGCCACTGGCGAGCTCGACGGCGGACCCGCTGGTGGCGCTGAACAGCCGGATTGATCGTTCGGCGCGTGAGCACGGGGTGAGCATCCGGCGGCGGACGCAGCGTCCGCGAGAGGCGATGACGGGCGCGGTGTTTGGCGGCGAAGCGCTGGAGCGCGTGGGGGTTGAAATTGTGGTGGAGTGCGACACGCGGCAACTGATGGCGATGGTGCGCGACCTTGAGGCGGCGCCCGAGGTGCACGCGCTTAGGTCGGTGCGGGTGCAGCGACAATCGCTTACGCCCGGCGGCGGCGGCGTGCTGCAGGCGACGCTGGTGCCGGAGACATTCGTGCCCAAGCTGCGGGCAGCGGGGGGTGCATGATGACGAGCGCTGCTGGAACTTCGGCTTCGAGTGCTGCGCCGGCGGTTGGCGCTGGTGCGGGTGGAGTTGGCGCTGGTGCTGCTGGAGGCGCCGCGCCCATGAGCGGTGCTGGCGGCGGCCTGCTGGCGGGCAACGTGGGTGTGGCGTTGGGCGCGCTGGTGTGGGCGGCTCTGCTGGGCGTGGCGGCCTGGAGCGGCTGGAGCTTGTGGCAGGCGGTGCGTCCGCTGCGGGCCGAGGCGCCGGCGACGGTCGAGGCTTGGACGCCCGCGCAGGTTTCGGCGCGGCGTGCGGCGACGGGGCTGGCGCTCGCAGGCGGTGCGCGGAAGGTGGAGGCGCGGTCGCCGTTCTATCCGCCCAAGCCGCCCGAGGTGCCCAAGCCGGCGATTCCGCCGAGGTACGGGGGCCCGGCGCTGGTGGGTGTGGCGGCGAACGCGGTGTACTTCGCGGACGGGAAGAAGATTGGGCTCGGGCAGAGCGAGGGCGGGATCGAGGTGGTGTCGATCAGCGCGCCGTGGAGCGTGCGGCTGCGGTGGAGCGGCGGCGAGTTTGACGTGACGCTGATCGAGCGGCAGCCGATCCGCTTTGATCAGTCCACGATGATGAAGGACACGCTGTTCAAGCCCGCGGCGCCTTGAGGGGTGAGGGACGCAACCAGCGGAGTTGCGCGTGAGCCGATCGTGCGGGCGGGGCGTATATTGTGATGGGTTTATAAGAAATTTGGATGGAATCTGCGGGATGATGGTTGGCTTCGACGGGTTGTGATGGGCTTATTTTGGACTTTGACGGACATTGATGGACAGCGGGGGACCGCACGAACGACGACAGGAGCCTTGCGTGAGGAATCGACCGATGAGCGCAGCGAAGATGATGCCGGTGTCCGCGTGCGCCGGGCTGTGCGCGGCTTTGGCGCTGTTGGCCGGTGGCACGCTGAGCGTGGGCCAGCCGAGCGTTGCGCCCCCCGCGTTGCCAGCAACCCCGGCGACTGCGCCAGCACCAACACCCGCGGCTGTGCCCGCGACGGCTGCGGACCCGAACAATCCTGCGTTGACGCCGACGCCTACGGCTACTCCGGCGGTGGACGGCGCGAACGAAGCACCTGTGGCACGCCCGGCCGAGCCTGCGGCACCGGCGAAGGTTGACGCGCTCGGGCGTCGCATCAGCGATACGCCGATGACGGTGCTGGCGTTCCCGAAGGCGACGGTTGAGCAGGTCATCCCGTTCATTGTTGAGAGCACGGGCAAGGTGGTGATCCCGCAGCAGGAGGTTATGGCGCGGCGGATCACGGTCATCAACGACAAGCCGATCCCGCGTCAGCAGGCGCTCGACCTGGTCTTCTTCGCGCTGCAGCAGACGGGCGTAGCGGTGATTGAGAACCAGGACTTCATCTTGCTGCGTGACCAGGCGGATATTGACCGCCAGCCGGTGCCGGTGATCGGGCCGAGCGTGAGCACGCTGGACCGGACGGACCTCGGCTCGATCGTGCAGAAGGTCTTTGCGCTCAAGCACGCCAGCGCGCCGAACGTGGCAGAGATCGTCAAGACGAGCCTGCCGGACACGAACAACAAGATCATCGCGGACGCGGACAGCAGCCAGGTGATCGTGACTGCACCGGTGGCGATTCTGCAGCGGATTGAGCGGACGATCACGGCCTTGGACAAGCCGCCGCCGGACCTTCCCAAGAGCGAGACGTTCAAGCTGCGGTATGCGGACGCGGAGACGATCGCGGGGTTTATCCGCGACTTGTACTCTGACGCGCCATCGACCACGCGCCGTACGGGCAACGCGGGCCAGGGTGGCAATCAGGGCGGTGGCGGTCAGGGCGGCGGCGGTCAGGGCGGTGGCGGTGGCGCGCAGGGCGGTGGGGCCGCGGGTCGGTTCGCGCAGCTGCGGCAAGGTGGCGGGGGCGGCGTGCAGGGCGGCGGGGGCGGCGCAGCGAGCTCTGACGGCGGCTCTGGCGCGCGGGCGCAGGCGACGCCGGTATCGAGCCTGCTGCGCGTGACGGCCAACACGCAGCAAAACGCGGTGACGGTGCTGGCCGAGACGAACATTTTGTTGGCGATCAGGCGTCAGGTGGAAGAGGAGTGGGACAAGCCGCTGCCCGCAGAGGTGGTGACACCGCGGGTGTATGACCTGAAGCACTCGGACCCGATCAAAGTCAAGGCGGTGCTTGAGGGGCTGTTTGGCTCGGGCACCACCGGCGGTGGCGCGCGGCAGACGGTCGGGCGTCTAGCGGGTCAGTTCACGTTCCAGGCCGTGCCCGAGGCGGCGCGGCTGGTGGTGGTGGGCAAAAGCCCTGACAACCTTGAGGTGATCGATCGGATCGTGGCAGATCTCGATCAGCCGTTGGCGGCGGGGATGCCCGACGTGATTGAGCTGAAGCATGTGCAGGCTGAGGACCTGGCCGAGCAGCTCAACGCGCTGCTGGCGCAGGAGGGGACGTTCGCGCAGATCCGACGTTCGACGCAGGAGCTCAGCAGCGGGAACGCGAGCGCCTCGCCGTTTGCCAGCAGCACGAGCCAGCAGGTTGACACCAACGCCTTTGCGCGTGAGACGCCCACGGACGTGCTGACGTTCTGGTGGCAGCGTGCGCGTCCGCCGACGGACAACTTCGGCTCGTCCAATTTGGTGGCAAAGGCCAGGATTGTTCCGATCGCCAAGCAGAACTCGGTGATGGTGATGGCACCGCAGGAGTATCGCGCGGCGATCTCAAGGCTGATTGACCAGCTCGATCGCCCGGGGCGGCAGGTGCTGATCGCGTGCGTGATCGCGGAGGTTTCGAGCGAGGACGCGCTGAGCGTGGGCCTGCGCGTGAGCAACACGGCGATCACGCCGACAAACGCGGACAACACGTTCTCGATCGGCCCGAGCGGGACGAACCCCAACACGATCACCGGGACCAAGAACGCGCTGGTCAACGACTGGTTCGACACCAGCGTGCTGAACGTTGGCGTGAACGTCAACGGGCTGCTGCAGGCGCTGGGGCAGGGCACGACGATCAAGATTCTGTCGGAGCCACGGATCTTCACGGGCGACAACCAGGAGGCGACGTTCTTTGACGGTCAGGACATCCCCTTCATCACCGACAGCGAGCGGAACACCTCTGGCAATCTGGTGCAGAGCTTTGACTATCGGGCCGTGGGCTTGCAGCTGCGGGTGCGGCCGCGGATCACGCCCGAGCGCGACGTGGACCTGCGGGTGAACCTTGAGCTGGCGAGCATCCAGCCGCAGCAAACGCTCTTCGGCGGGTTCATCGTTGACCGCCGCGAGACCACGACGCAGCTGATCATCCGCGACGGGCAGACGGTGGTGATCAGCGGGATTATGCGCAGCGAGGACAGCAACATCACGCGGAAGGTGCCTGTGCTGGGCGATATTCCTGGGCTTGGCGCGCTGTTTACGAGCACCGAGCGGGCCAAGACGACCACCGAGCTGGTGGCATTTATCACGCCGCTGGTGATCAACAGCACGGCAGAGCTGGACAAGCTGAACCGTGCCAGCCGCGAGAACCTGCAGAAGGTCCGCAGCGAGCTGCCGCGGGAGGATCGTGGGTTGCTGACGCCCGTCGACGCGCAGACGCCTTTGACCACGCCGGCGACACCGACGGGTCCGAGCGGGCCCACGGGTGGTGGAGGGGCCGCTTTGCCCCCAATGGTTCCGCCGGCAACACCCCTTGTGCCGCCCCCAGCGGCGCCCCCGTCACAGCCCGCGCTGCCCGGCGGCGTGCGCGAGGTGCCGTGACAACTGGGCGGCTTGATGGCCGGCCAGCTTGCGGGTTTGGGCGATAGCCTTGCGCGTGCCTTGCATGCGACTGACCTTGGCTGCGTTGTTGGCGCTCGTGCCATTGGGCGCGTGCGTCAAGACCATCGAGCGCGTGAGCACCGCGGAGCGGCTCGATCCTGGGGCTCGACTGCGCCCCGGTAGCGGCGCGTCTGGGGGCGCAAGTCGCGCGGCTGGTGGTGAGTCAGCGAGGGGCCCGGCGATCGGCGCGGTGCGTGAAGAGGTCAGGGTCCAAGGTTCGCGCGGGCGAGCGGTCATTTCACCGCTGGGACGCGTGGCGTTCGACGGCCAGCACTTGGCCTTGGGCGGACCTGTGGAGGTCGGCGGTGCGTGGCTGTGGGCGTCGCAGATGGGTGATGCCGCAGACGGCGGGGCGACTCTGACAGACTTTCTGCCGCCGATAGATCTGCCGGGCGTTGGCGAAGAAGCGCCGGGACAAAACGCGCTCGATGCGCGGCGCTCGTGGGTGCAGCTTGTCGCGCTGCGACCGAGCGCCGACGGCGCGGCACCGACTGCAACGACGGTTGGGCGCAGCGCAATGGGCCTGAAGCTGGGGCGAACTTTCACCGGCGCGGGCGTGCTGGTTGAGGAGTTCACGCGCGGCGGAGGGGATGGTGTGGGTGGTGATGCTCTGCACGTGGGCAATCGTGTCGGGATCATGAGCGTGCGTGGCCCGCGCGCGGGTGCCGTGGAGGTTGAGCCGCTGGTCGTGCGGTGGTTGTTGCCAATTGCGCGGCGCGACGGCGCTGCGGGCGATGTGGGCGGCGAGGATGATGGTGATGATGAGCGTGACGCTGGCGTCTTTGCCGGCAGCGTGCTGCTTGAAGACGGGACGTTGATCAGCGTGCGGCGCGGCGGCGGCGCTGCGAGCGATGAGGTGCTGGTGATCGAGCCCGATGGCGCCGAGCGGCGGTACACGCCGGCGCGTGCGCGGGCCGCGCTATCGTGGCCATTTATAAGCCTTGATCGACGGTTTTTCGCCATCTTTGAATGGGATTTTCCGATTCTTGACCTTGCTCCGCAGAGGCGGTGGGCCGGCTCTGGGCGGTGGCTTGTCTTTGCGATCGGCGCGGAAGAGTTGCGAGTGGGCGGCGAGTTGCAGTCGCTTTCGAGTGGGCCTGAGATGTTCGTGCCGCCGCTGGCGGCGAGCGCCGGTGCGTTGCTGGGAGCGCCGCCGCGGATTGGCTCAAGCGCGCTGGAGATCGAGGCGCTCGGGATACTCGCGTCAGTGATGCTGGTGCCAGCGCCGGAGGGCGACAGCACGGGCGTGCACGCGCTGTGGCCTAGCGGCGAGCAGGCGCCGTTGCCAGCGGGCATCGCCAGCGCGATGGTGGGGTTTGATGGCACTCGCGCGGTGCTGCTGGCGACGCAGGGTCGGCGTTTGGTGGTCGGTGGTATCAGCGCGGCGGACCTGCGCCGCGACGCGCGCGAACAGAGGCAGCCGCCACAGCGTGCGAGCGCTGGGCCCGCGGCGAGCATGGCTCAGCGCGAGTTGATGTTGAGCACGCTGGTGAATCGGCCTCTGGTGCCGCGGGGGGCAGGGGCTGGTGGCGCTGGGTGGGGGCTCGTGGGCGCTGACCAAGATCAACGGGTGCTTCGGCTTGAGTCGCTGATGTGGCGCGAGCCGGGCTCGCCGTGAGCGAGCAGACGGGGCTTGCTCAGGCTGGCCGGGTGGTGACGCGGTGGCGGCAGGCATTAAAATGGGTTATTTTATGAGGCTTATGGCGAAGATATAGGACAAAAAAGAGGGTATTTGCTGATAAGATGGGGTACTTCACGAAGGCTTCACGATTCTCGGGCCGGAAGGAGGGGCAGTTTTGGCCGTTTTCCTTGACAGGGCTAAAAGCGTCTTGTATGTTCTTATCCGCGTCGTTTCACTTCCATAGGTTTTACCCGCCTGGAAGGAAGAAGGAGAAGCATCGTGAAGAAGACTGCATTCGCTATCGTTTTGGCCGCTGGTTTCGCCGCACCCGTGCTGGCGCAGCCCGCTTTTGAGTACCAGTTCGTGCCGTTCGCCGGCACCCCCGGGATGACCGTGGGTGACGGGTTCGAGACCACGGCCAGCAGCGTGAGCTTCTGGTTCCAGGCTCGGGCCCGCAACGCCGTCGGTGCGAACAACTTCGGCATCGTTCGCGTCGGCAACGGCTTTACCCCCAGCAGCATGTCGCTGACGGGGCCCGCGACGATCGCTCGCGGTAACGCCAACTTGTCCGGCACCCGCCGCGGCCGCACCACCGGGCTCCGTTTCACCGGCACCTCGGGCGGTGATTTCGAGCTTGCGGCTGCGAACGCCCCCGCCCAAATCAACCCGAATGCCAATCAGGGCAACGAGAACGGGTTCTGGACGCCCACGGCCATCAACCGCTGGGACGCCTACCAGGGCTTCCAGCGCGCGAGCCTCTTTGACGCTGACGACAATTACGTCAACCCCTACGGAACTCCCATCACCAACGGTGCTTTCACCGAATGGCTCAACATCTACGCCGTCACCGTCAACTTCACTGCCTTCGGCACCTCAACTGTGACGGGCTTCGCTTGGGGCAACCTCGGTAGGACGACCACGATCGTCGGCAGCAACACCATCATCGACCTGCTGGTTGCGCCCGTCTCGAGCACCGCATCGATCCGCGTCACGCAGATCCCGGCTCCGGGCGCCGCCGCCCTCCTGGGTCTGGGCGTTCTGGCCGCCGGGCGTCGCCGCCGCTAATCCAAGTCGGTCTTGGCTCAGAGGTATGAGCCCCTGAGCTGACCGAGGTTGGATTGACAACTTGAGTTTCTCGCGCAGGCCACCGCACGTCGGTGGCCTGTGTGTTTTTGGTGTAGGCGAGGGACAGGTGCGCGGAGAACGCGGAGAACGCGGAGTGAGGGGGTAGGAGCGCTGAGGGACGAGGGAAGGCCGCCGAATGGTGCGCGGTGCGTGGGGAGTGGGGAGTGGGGAGTTCGGAGTGGTGAGTGGTTCGTGGCGAGTGGTGGACTTGAGCATCGCGAAGCGGCGTGGGCCGGGTTGGCGGTACGGCCGGAGTGAAGGCCAGTGAAGATCTTCCCGACGCCCCCGTCTTTGGTTCCCGAGTCAGGCCATGAAGCCCCTGGGTTTCCTGCCGTTGTCCGTCGCTGTAAACACTGTCCCTGCAGCCTGCCTCTCTGCACTTTGTGCCTCTACGCGCGGTCTGTCTAAACCCGATTCGTACCGCCGCAGTCTCTGCGTTCGCAGCGGATCGCTCCTGGCCTCTGGGTTGGGATTTCCGTGTTGCTCTTCTGTGCGTTGCGAGTCACGCAACTAAGCCAAAAACACACAGGCCGCCCCCTGCGGAGCGGCCTGTGCTTGATGCGAACTATTCGAACCACACAGACCAGACGAGCTACACAAGCTCAACCAACAGGTCCGTGCGAATCAGCGTTGGCCTCAGCTTCTGGCTGGGGCCGAGCTGATTAGCGGCGGCGACGGCCGGCGGCCAGCATGCCCAGGCCCAGGAGGGCGGCGGCGCCGGGGGTCGGGACGAAGGTGACCGAGCCGGTCAGGGTCTGGAGGACCGGCGTTAGCAGCGCGTCGATGTTGGTGTTGGAACCGACGATCTGGGTTTGGGCGCCGAGATTGCCCCAGGCCCTCGCGTTGACACCGACGACGTTGTTAGCGAGGTTCGTGGTGCGGACCTCGAAGGCGTAGATGTTGGTCCAAGCGCCGAAGGAGCCGTCAACGATGGGGGCGCCCCAGGGGTTGACGTAGGCGCCGTCCGAGTCTTCGAGGTTGGCGCGCTGGAAGCCAATGTAGGCATCGAAACGATTAATGGCGCTGGCGGTCCAGAAGCCGTTCTCGTTGCCCTGGTTGGCATTAGGGTTTACCTGTGTAGGAGCGTTGCCGGTGGCCACCTCGAAGGCGCCGCCCGAGGTGCCGGTGAAACGCAGGTTCGTGACACGACCACGACGGGTGGCGGAGGCGTTGGCGCCGCCGCGAGCGATCGTGCCATCACCGGTCAGGGTGATGAAGGCCGGGGTGGGGCCGAGGCCCACGCGGATGATGCCGAAGTTGGTCTGGCCAGCCGGACGAGCGCCACGGGCCTGCAGCCAGAAGCTGGCGACCGTGTTGCTGGTCTCGAAGTTATTGACGCCCGGCGTCTGGGTCGCCGCAAGCATGCCCGTCGGCAAGGTGTTCGGGATCAGGCGGAACTCGAAAGTTGCCTGAGCCATAGCCGTGCCAGTGGCAGCGGCAGCCATCAACGCAAAAGCGATACGGTTCATAGTCTTCTCCTCCGGGCCCAACAGGGGCCCTAACCACACACGGGCAGAAGAATACCACGTCTTTGTTCCCGTGCAAGTAGAATTGTCTGCAAGAACCGCAGATTGTCTCTCGAACTAGGTGATTACACTCATGAAAACGGGTGAAGACTAGGTTATTGGCGTATCTGGGATTGATTTCGTAGCAGAATGGTCAGTAGTTTGCCACTTTGGTAGGATGAAGTTCGGCATCTGGGGGTTGACGCCGATGCGCTTTGGTGATCGTGAGTAGGGCGGCGGGGCCGCACCGGGTGCTTTGGCGGTCCGATCAGGGGGCCAGCAGCGAGAGCAGGAGGGCGTTTTGGGCGTGGAGTCGGTTTTTGGCTTGGTCGTAGACGACGCTTTGGGGGCCGTCGATGACTTCGTCGGTGACTTCATCGCCGCGTTCGGCGGGGAGACAGTGCATGAAGATGGCGTGCTTTGCGGCGCGGGCGAGCAGCGCGGGGTTGACCTGGTAGCTGCGCATGGCGCGGTAGCGCGCCTCGGCATCGCTGTGGTGCATGCTGACCCAGGCGTCGGTGTAGATGGCGTCTGCGCCGTCAACGGCGCTGAGGCTGCTGGTGGTGGTGAGGCTGCCGCCGGAGGTTTGGGCGAGTTCTTTGCAGGTGTCGAGGATGTCTGTTGGGAGTACGTAGCCCTTTGGGCTAATGACGGTGATGTGCCCGCCGAGGAGGCAGAGTGCGTGTGCGAGGCTGGTGCAGACGTTGTTGCCGTCACCGAGATAGGCGAGCTTGAGGCCGGCGACTTTGCCGAAGCGCTGGCGGAGTGTGAGGACGTCTGCGAGCGCCTGGCAGGGGTGGTGGGTGTTGCTGAGGGCGTTGACGACGGGGACTTGGGCGTGCTGTGCCATGCCTTCGAGGACGGACTGCTCGAAGACGCGGGCGACGACGCAGTGGGCAAATCGATCGAGGTTTTTGGCGTAATCTTTGAGGGCCTCACGGCTTCCGATGCGTTCGGCGGAGTGGTCATAGAAGAGTGCGTGCCCCCCGAGGCGGTAGACGCCGACCTCGAAGCTGACGCGTGTGCGGAGGCTGGGTTTTTCGAAGAGGAGCACGACGCTCTTACCGCCGAGGGCGTGGGCGTGCGGCTGAGGGCGGGCCTTGAGCTCGAGTGCGAGGTTGAGCAGTGCTTCGAGCTCGGGGCGGGAGAGGTCTGTGACGGTGAGGAAGTCTTTGGTGCGCAGGGCGACAGGGCCGGTAGATTTGCGCGGCTTGGCGGTGGAGGTCTGTGGAGCGCGTTTGCTCATGGTGAGAGTCCGTCGGCTGGGGTGAGGTCAGAGAGGAGTGGGGAAGGGGTGAGTTTAGAGGGCGCGGTGGGGCAAGGCTGGATGGTGGCAACGGGGTGTTGACGGTGCAGGCGCGTGCGAACACGGGTGTGCCGCTGTCAACTGGGCGGAGTGCGACGAGCAGCTTTGAGGCAAATCGGCTGGGCTTTGAGGTGTTTGAGCAGGCGGCAGCGACCAAGGCGCGTGGCGGGCCTGACGCCAACGGCGCGGCGGCGGATATCGAGATCGAGCTGAACCCGACCTACTTGGCGAATTTGTTGCGGCTGGACCCGCTGCCGGCGGTGCGGACGTCGGCGGTGCCGGATGGTGAGCTGACGGCGGACGACGTGATCTTGTTCATTTCACGGTTTACGGCGAGCAGCCCTTTGGCGGATATTGCGGTGCCTGGGCTGTCAGTGGGTCAGGACGGTGAGCTGACCGCGGATGACATCAGTATGTATGTGAACCGGTTCACGACGGGGTGCTGAGCGGAAGCGGTTGAGGGAGAGAGAGAACGGGGATCGAGGGAAGAGGGCGGGGTGATGAGGGTCGGGCCGGGGGCCAAATGACGGGTTGGAAACCTGCCCCACGCAAGGCAAAGGCTTGGCAGGCTGAAGTCCTGTCCCATGCAAAGCGAAAGCATGGCAGGATGAATTCCTGTCCCATGCAAGTCAAAGGCATGGCGGTCTCTACTTGGCGGCGGCGGTTGCGGGGATGGGCTGCAGTTGCGCGGCGGAGAGTGAGTTCAGGGCCAGGCCGAGGGCGAGGAAGGTTTCTTTGAGGCTTGTCTCCTGGGCGGCGGCGTAGGCGTGGTCGGTATCGATGATGGGGCGGCCGAGAACGGCTTCGAGCATGGCCTTGGTGTAGGTGGGGCGCGTGGCGGCGGTGGACTTGGTGCCGTATTGGCTGAGGTTGCTGGCGAAGATGCCGGCGGCGGAGACGGGTAGGAAGTCCTCATAGCGCTGGCCCTCAGCGCGGGCGTAGCCAAGGCGGACCAGCTCGCGCGGGTCGGTGGTGGTGATGGTGCCCTTGGCGGCGAGGCCGGCGGGCGTTGCGGAGTAGAGGCCCCAGACCAGCCCGGCGTCGAGAAGCTCAGTGAGAGTTTTTGGGAATGGCGCGAAGGCCTTTGCGCTGAGGGCCTCGTAGGCCGTGAAGTCTCTTTGGGCGAGGCCCGGATGCGCGGCGGTGTTCTGCTCGGCGGCGGCGAGGGCCTGGTCGTAAAGCTCGCGGCCCTTGGGCGTGGTGGCGTAGAAGCGCTGCTCGATCTCGCCGAAGCGGGCGGTGTGTGTGGTGCTGGTGGTTGTGGCGTCGGGGTTGGTGAAGGTGACGGCCTCGGTCAGGGCTTTGTAGGAATCTTGGCGCAGGAGCACGGGTGTGTCGGTGGCAGGGCCCTCGGTGGTATCTTTGAACCCGCTGTGCTTGAGATCGCCGAGGCGGAGGTCAGGTTTGGCGAGGCGCTGGGCGATGGTGGCGGCGGCGGTGGCGGCCAGTGCGTCAGCACCGGCCTGCGCGGGTGTGCGCTGGGGCAGGGCGTCAAGCTGGGTTTGGGGCAGGTTCTTAAAGTGCAGACGCATCCAGTCGCGGCTTGCCTGGTGGGCCAGGCGGAGCAAGGCCGTGGTGGCGCGGGCGATGAACTGCTCGCGGGTCAGCTCACCCATGGCGTGCTTCATGGAACTGGTGTACAGGTCCATGCACAGGGTGTTGGGGGTGAGGTGGTTGAGGTGGTGGCTCTGAAAGCAGGCGATATCAGCGGCGATTTTGAAGCCGACGTCGCTGAGCTGCTTGTACAGGGCGTGGTCGCGGGCCTGGCCAGTCCACTTAAAGATGCGGGTTGTGCCCTCGGTGATGAGGGCCTGCGCGTCGGGCTCACTGAGGCCGCCCTGGCTTTCGCCCTTGATGATCAGCTCTTTGGCGCGGTCACTAAAGACCTGGCGCGGGGCGAGGAGGGCCTCGATGCGGGCGCGGGTTTCGGGGTCGAACCAGTCGGTGCGCAGGAGGCTTGTGAAGACGCGGTGGTCGGGGAGAGCGCGGGAGCGGAAGGCCGTGGCGATGATCGGCTGGCTTTTTGCGCCGACGCTGGTCATGTCGTAGAAGTTGTGGGGCTCCAGATCAAACTGGGCGAAGAAGCGCCCGATCCAGCGGTACTCGTCGTCGCGGCCGATGCGGATGGCGCCGTGGCGCTCGCCGCTGGTGGCGTCGAGCTGCGCGTCGGTGAGGGCGAAGCCCGGGTAGAGGGCGGCAAGGAGGTTGCAGACGGCGCGGTTGCAGAGGTGGTTGACCAGGAGGCTTTTGTCGTAGAGAGGGACCTCTTTGCCGAACATGCTGGAGAGCTCGGCAAAGAGGCTGTGCTGCATCTTGGTGCGGCTTGCGAACTGGGTGGCGCTCATGGGTGAACCTCCGCGTGCTGGTGGCAGAGTTTACGTCGTGCTTGGCGGCTGGTGGGGCTGGCCGGGGTTGGTTCTGGGACGGGGCTGTGGCGGCTGTTGAACGCTGGTACACTCGCGGCTTGATGGATCAGAATGGCACAGCACGGGGTGTGGGCGTAGTTGCGGGGGTTGGCTGGGCGGCCTACTTGGCCAGCAGCTGGACCTGGTGCATTGGGATGTTCTTGCCTGTGCTGCTGGTGCGCGACTTTGGCGCGGCGGGGCTGTGGGCGTTTGTGGCCTTTGCAGTGCCGAATGTTGTGGGGGCGGCCGCGCTGGGGTGGACGGTCTCTTCACCGGCCAGTGCGCGGCGGCTGCTGACTGAGCACTGGTTCATGGTGCGTGCGTTTGGCGCGGTGACGGTGGCGTATCAGGCGTTCTTTGCCGCGTGGCTTGGCCTGTGCGCGACGAGCGCTGTTGGCGGGAGTGGTCTGGGTGGGCTGGCATGGTTTGCACCGCTGGGGGCGATGCTGGTGGTGAGCGTGCTGCCAGGGATGGGGGGCAGGGGCGGTGGGGTGGAGAGTGGTGGGGTGGCGGTGCGGCAGCGGGCGTTTTTGGTGGTGAGTGTGCTGGTAACGCTGCTCTCGCTGGCTGTGCTTGCGTGGGCGGCGGTTGGGCATGGGGTCGGCGGTGTGGGTGGTGTGTTGGGTGGGGGCGTTGGTGGTGAAGAGGTAACAAATGGGGGCATGAGTGGTGGTGTGCGGCCGAGCGGTGAGCTACTGCCGTTGGTGGCAATTTGCATATTGGGCTTTGGGCTTTGCCCATACCTTGACGCGACGTTTTTGCGGGCGCGGGTCGAGGCGGCGGAGCGGTCGCCGTTGGCGTTTGGGCTGGGGTTTGGGTGGCTGTTTGCGGCGATGATCGTTGGGACGCTGGTGCTTGCGCCGGTGCTGATGCCGCTGGCCCGGGGCTTGCCGCCGAGCCTCTCGGGGTGGAGTTCGGCTGGTAGCGGCCCGAGCTGGGCGCTGGTGCTTGGGCTGCACGTGTGCGTGCAATTGCTCTTTACAGCGCGGGTGCACAGCATGGAGCTGGCGTGTGACGCGGCGACGCCCGATGGGCGCGGGCTGCTGCGGGGCGGGCTGCTGCGGGGCTTAGTGGCGCCGGCGGCGGTGATCGTCGGCGGGTTGCTGGCAGGCTGGGCCTGGGTGCAGGGCCCGAGCATCGAGGCGATCGCCGGCGGCGGGCTGCGAGCGGGCGAGGTTGTCTATCGGTTGCTGCTCGGCGCGTATGGCCTGGTCTTTCCGGCGTATGTGCTGATCTGCGTTTGGCCGGTGCGGCTGCCCAACGGCGTGCGGGTCACCGGGCCGACGCGCTCGCGGGTGGTTTGGTTGATCGCGGCGTGCGCGCTGGCGATGCCGGCGATGTGGGCGGGGTTCATCCACCTGCGGATGTGGTGGCTGCTGGCGGGCGTGGCGATCGTGCTGGCGGCGGCGGTTGGCGCGCGGCGCGGGGTGCGGCGGGGGGCGGGCTTCTAGATTTGCGGACGTGAGAAGCCGCCGGCAGGCTGAGGTGGGTTCGAGGGCCTTCTGGGCGAATGATCGGGGATGCCCGAAGCTTCCAAGCGTGAGTCTCAGCCAGCGAGCGCAGCCAACGCAGCCAACGCAGCCAAGCCGGGCATGGAAGCGAAGGCTTACTGCCCGCCGTCGGGCGTGAGCAAGCGGATTGAGTGGCGTGACGGGAAGGTGGCGCGGGGTGTGCGCGCCGAGGCGCAGTGGCTGCTGGTGCGTGAGCACGGCGTGCCGACGGCGGAGGTCTTCTGCGTCAGCTATCAGCTTGAAGCTGCCAAGAGTGGGCGCGGCAGCGCGCGTGGCGGTGCGAGCGGCAGTGGTGGGCAGCGACCCGTGACGTTTTTGTTCAATGGCGGGCCGGGTGCGGCGTCGGCGTTTTTGCACCTTGGGACGGCGGGGCCTTGGCGGGTGGCGTTTGGGGCGACGGGCTCGATCTTGCCGCCGCCGGCGATGGTCGAGGACAACCCGGAGAGCTGGCTGGCGTTTACGGATCTGGTGTTTATTGATCCGGTGGGGACGGGTTTGAGCCGCACGGTGGCGTTTAGCCGTCTTGAGCAGCAGGGCGTGGATGCGGAGCCTGAGAAGCTGGCGAAGGCGAGCAAGGACGCGCCTGAGGCGGGCAAGAGTTTCTTCAAGGTGAAGCGCGACATCGATGTGCTGTGCGAGGTGGTGGGTCAGTGGCTTAATGAGCACAACAGATGGGGCAGCGCGGTGAGCATCGCGGGCGAGAGTTATGGGGGCTTTCGGGTGGGGAAGCTGGTGCGGGCGCTGCCTGAGCGCGGCATCGGGGTCAGCGGCGCGGTGATGGTCTCGCCGGCGATTGACTTTCTGACGCTGATTGGCGGGGACTATGAGCCGATGTCATGGGTCAACGCGCTGCCGACGATGGCGCGGGCGGCGGGCTTTCACAAGCGCGCGGGTGGGAAGTACAAGTCGATGTCGGCAGAGGCGATTGGGCGTGCGGCGGAGGACTTTGGCGAGCTGCGTCTGGCCCCGCTGCTGATGCGCGGCGAGCGGACGCCGACGGCTGAGCGGGCCCGCGTGCTCGACGAGCTGGCGGAGATGACGGGTCTGCCCAGGACGCTTGTGGAGCGGCACAACGGGCGGGTGGGAATCGATGTGTTCGGGCGCGAGTTGCTGCGCGACAAGGGCCTGCTGTGCGGGCTGTACGATGCGTCTGTGACCGGGCACGACGTGTTCCCGGATCGTGAGGGCTCGCCGAGCCCCGACCCGACGCTGGCGGGAATCATGAGCGCGTTCAACGGCGGCATCAACGCGGTGCTACGCGGCGAGCTAGGGCTTAAGACGGATCGTGAGTACTTGCTGCTGGCGGACGAGGCGTGGAAGCACTGGGCCGACGACCGGATGAGCGGGTACTGGCACCGGCAGCTTGACTGCGCCGATGACCTGAGGTACGGGTTGGCGATGAACCCGGCGCTGAAGCTACTGATCACGCACGGGCACTTTGACCTGGTAACGACTTACTTTTCGAGCGCGCAGTCGGTCAGCCTGATGCGGCTGCCCGCGGCCTTGCGGGCGCAGGTGGCGCTGAAGAACTACGACGGCGGGCACATGTTCTATACGTGGGCGGCGTCACGCAAGGCGCTGGCGAGCGACGTGCGGCCGGTGGTGGGGGGGTAAACGGAAGGCGGCAGGCGGTGGTCGATCGGGTTGCGGGGCGGGCCAGGCGTGGAAGGGCAAGTCTGGGCGGGTCTCAAGCCGATACTCTGGCCCATGCGCCACGTCGATTTGTGTGTCATTGGTTCGGGGCCCGGTGGTCAGAAGGCCGCGATCTGCGCGGCCAAGCTCGACAAGAGTGTCTGCGTGATCGAGAAGATGGAGTTTGTCGGGGGCGTGGCGATCAACACGGGCACGATCCCGAGCAAGGCGCTGCGCGAGGCGGTGCTGGCGGCGACGGGGGCCCGGCATCTGCTGGCGAACAACAGCGAAATCTCGATCAACCGCGACACGCAGCTAGAGCAGCTCACTGCGTCGTGCCACCGGGTGATCGGGGCGGAGATCGCGCTGGTGCGGGACCACTTCCGCAGCAACGGGATCGACGTGCTGACGGGGCACGGCTCGCTGGTGGACGCCAACACGGTGAAGGTTGACGGGCTACGCGGGGTAGAGACGGTGCACGCGGAGCACATCTTGATCGCGGTCGGGACGTCGCCATCGAAGCCGGCGAACGTGGAGTTTGATCGTGTAAACGTGATTACCAGCGACGAGGTGCTGAAGATGCCGCGGCTGCCGCGGAGCATGATCGTGGTGGGCGGGGGCGTGATCGGCACCGAGTACGCGAGCATGATGGCGGCGCTGGGCGTGCGGGTGACGCTGATTGAGGGGCGGCCGCGGCTGCTGGACTTTATTGACGCGGAGATCTGCGAGGCGCTGCAGTATCAGCTGCGGCAGACGGGCTGCACGCTTCGTCTGGGTGAGAAGGTCGTGAGCATCAAGCGGATCGATGTGCCAACGGGCGGGCGGAGTGTTGACGGGAAGATCGTGGAGGCGACGCTTGAGAGCGGCAAGACGATCGTGGGCGACAGCCTGCTGTACGCGATTGGGCGTCAGGGCGCGACGGCAGGGCTGAACCTTGCGGCGGCGGGGCTTGAGGCGGACAACCGCGGGCGGATCACGGTTGACGAACATTATCGCACGAAGGTGCCGACCGTGTACGCGGTGGGTGATGTGATCGGGTTCCCGGCGCTGGCGAGCACGAGCATGGAGCAGGGGCGATTGGCGGCGCTGCACATGTTCGGGCAGAAGTGCGAGAGCTACATGGACCTGGTGCCGTACGGGATCTACAGCGTGCCGGAGATCAGCACGGTGGGCTGGAACGAGGAGAAGTTGACGGCGGACGGCGTGCCGTTTGAGTCTGGCGTGGCGCAGTACAAGGAGATTGCGCGCGGGCAACTTCTGGGCGATACGACGGGGATGCTCAAGCTGCTGATCCATCAGGAGACGCACGCGATCTTGGGTGCGCACGCGATTGGGACCAACGCGACGGAGCTGATCCACATCGCGCAGGCGGTGATGGCGTTCAAGGGGACGGTGGAGTACTTCGTCAACACGGTGTTCAACTATCCGACGCTGGCGGAGTGCTACAAGGTTGCGGCGCTCAACGGGCTGAACAAGCTGCGGGCGATCTGACGCGGGTCCGTGCGCTAAACTGCGGCGTGCTGAGCTGGACGATGACCATCACGGCGGCGGAGGTCACGGGTGTTGATGCGGTCAACGCTCTCGTGGGCGTGCTAGGGATGGTGGGGGTGCTGGGGGTGCTTTTCGCCTTTGGGGCGTTTATCGTCCTCATTCGCGAGCAGGGCAAGCTGAAGAAGGCCGAGGCGCGGGTTGAAGAGCTTGCGCAGGTTCGGGCGCAGTTGCAGGAACGACTAGGTGAGCAGGGTGAAGAGCTGCAGCGGCTTGGGCGAGGCGGCGGCCTGGACGCTGAGCGGCAGGCCAAGGCCTTCGAGCAGCACACGCACCTCAACGAGCTGACGTGTATGAAGCTGGAGGCGGAGTTGAAGTGGCTGACCAGCCAGCTTGACGCCCGCGGTGCCGGTCGGCAGCGCGACGACGCGTGGATGGAGTATCACGAGCTGATGGTCGAAAAGACCAAGCTGGAAATGGACAGCCTGCGGCTGTATGTGCAGGAGCAGCGCAAGCGGCTGGCCAGCGACGAGTGGGGCGCCTGAGCGCCGAGCACTCTTGAGCTGGCGGCGGCAGCGAGCGAAGTGCGGAGCCCTATGGCCAAGCGAGCGAGCGCAAAATCGAAGGGTGTTGAGGGCGGGCTGGGCCCGAGCGGTGCGCCTGCTGAGGCGGGCGGCGCTGGTTCGGGCGGCGCTGGTTCGGGCGGGCTTGGTGGGGGCGAGCCGGGTGCGCTGCTGGCTGAGCTTGCGCGACCCCGGCCCACGTCGCTGGATGTGGTGATCGGGCAAGAGCGGGCCGTGGGCGCGTTGCGGGCGGCGCAGCGGGCCGGGCGGGTGCATCACGCGTGGGTTTTTCATGGGCCGGCGGGGGTGGGCAAGTTCACCAGTGCGCTGGCGTTCGCGGCCGAGCTTGTCACGCCTGCGGGGCTGACGGCTGCGGGGCAGGGCGTCGACGCGGCCGCGGTTGGTGCGCTGCTGGCTTGCGGCACACACCCGGACGTGCATGTGGTGTGCAAAGAGCTGGCCACTAGCAGCGCGGACGCTGGCGTGCGGAAGCTGAAGCAGACGAATATCGCAGTCGGGGTCATCGAGGAGTTTTTGCTCGCGCCGGCGGCGCGGTCGCGGGTCGTGCAGTCGGGCACGGCCATCGGCAAGGTGTTTATCGTGGATCAGGCCGAGCTTTTGGAGCCCAAGGCGCAGAACCAGCTCCTCAAGACCATTGAGGAGCCGCCGGAGGGGACGGTGATCGTGCTGGTGACGAGCCAGGAGAGCGACCTGTTGCCGACGACGCGGAGCCGCTGCCAGCGCGTGGCGTTTGGGCCGCTGTCGCCGGGGTCGATGGACCGGTGGCTGGCGACCAGCGGGCTTGTGCTGCAGGACGAGCAGCGGCAGTGGCTTTTGTCAACCGCCGGGGGTTGCCCGGGGCAGCTCACCACGGCCTTGACCCATGGGCTGTTTGGTTGGCATCAGGCGATCGAGCCGCTGCTGGCGGCGCTGGATGATGGAGAGGTGGCGCGCGCTTATGCGCTGGGCTCGACGATGTGCAAGCTGGTCGAGGAGCGTGCGGCGGCGAGCGTGGATGGGCTAGCGCTGGCGAGCAAGGACACGGCTAATCGCGTGTGGGCGAGGCGGATGCTGGCGCTGGTGGCGGAGCGGGCACGCCGTCGGTTGGCGCGGGCGCAGGTGATCGCGGGCGGCGATGAGTCGGCGTCGCGTCGGCTGCTGCACTGGGTTGACCTTTTGGCGCAGGCCGACGAGCTGTTGGACGCGAATGTGCAGCCGCAGGGTGTGCTTGACAATTTGGCGGCGCAGATGGCCGGCGCGGTGCCGCTGGTGCCGGTGTTAGCCCGTTGAGTGCGAGCTGAGTCGCGTGAGGTTTAGTGCACGCACGTTGGCGCGAGCAGGGCCAGGTCTGTGGCGTCTGCGGCGATGAGCCCGGCTTGGTGGGCATGGTGGGCGAAGACGCGGATGGCGCGCGGGCCCTCGGAGCCGTGGGCTTCGTCGCGGGGGTCGAGGGTGAGGCGGTTGACGTACATGGCCAGGTAGCGACGAGCGAGCGCGGCGTCGGCGAGCTTGTGCGCGGCCCAGGTCGCGGCGTAAGCGGCGGACTCTTGGTGGTTGGCCGCGGCGTGCTGCAGCGAGCACCACAGCGCGTCAACCACGCGCTGGCGCGTGCCCGGCCCGTGCTGAAGATCAAGGTCGGCACGCACGGCGTTGGCACCCAGCGGCAGCGGCAGGCCGGTGCGATCAAACCACGCGCGGCCAAGGTCGGCCAGCTCAATGAGCCCTGCGCGAGCGAAGGTCAGCTTCTCCTCGTGGATGATCAACCCTGCGGCGGCCTGACCCGAATGGACCGCGGCGCTGACCTGGTCAAACGGTCGCTCGATCAGCGTGCAGGGCGCGGGGTGGGTGAAGAGCCGTGGAAAGCAGAGGCGCAGCGTGATGCAGGCGGTGGTGGTCAGGCCCGGGACGGCGATAGCGCTTCCGCGGAGGGTGTCGAGGGTTGTGCCGGGGCGGGCGACCAGCGAGGGGCCGAAACGGTCGCCGAAGGATGAGCCGAAGGTGGTGGCGAGGTAGCGCCCGCGCGTGGCGAGCAGCGCGGGGTAGCTGATGGCGACGACAGCGTCGGGGCGCGAGCCGGTTTGTGGGCTGGTATCTTCGACGGCGTGACGGTTGAAGATGCCGATGTCGCCGGGGCGCGCGACGAAGCGGAGGCCGGGGATTGTGAGCGGCGGCGGCTCGATGAGGTCGGCGTCGGTAGCGAGGTTGCCGTCGCCTCGGGGCTTGAGCTTGCCGGTGATCGGCCACCACATGTAGACATCGTCGGCGTCGGCGGAGTGCGCGAGCGTGATGGCGATGGGGGCCGACATAAGCGGTGGGCGCGGTGGGGGCTGTGGGGGCTGCGGGGGCGGTGGGGCGGTGGGGGCGGTTAGCCGAAGATCCGAAGCTGCGGGCCGACGGCCTCGTCGGTCACGGGGTGGTCAACATCAATGCGGTAGTCGCCCGTGTAGCAGGCGGTGCAGTAGTCTTTAGGATCATGGCGGACGCACGAGAGCAGCCCCTCAAGCGAGAGGTAAGCCAGTGAGTCAACCTCCAGCAGCTTGCGAATCTCCTCGACTGTGCGGCTGGCGGCGACGAGCTCAGAGCGCTTGGCAAAGTCAACCCCGAAGAAGCACGGGTGCATGATCGGCGGGCAGCTGATGCGAAGGTGGATCTCTTTGGCGCCGGCTTCGCGCAGCTGCAGGACCTTCAGCTTGGTGGTGGTGCCGCGGACGATCGAGTCATCGACGATGACCAGGCGTTTACCCTCGACCAGCTCG
The DNA here is from genome assembly GCA_021173225.1 of Phycisphaerales bacterium PN19_bin_20. GTDB lineage: Bacteria > Planctomycetota > Phycisphaerae > Phycisphaerales > UBA1924 > JAJTGZ01. The sequence continues at coordinate 167,128 of JAJOLK010000002.1, forward strand.
CGGACGACGTTGAGCTTCAGGCGCACGCTGCTGACGCGTTGATCTTGTGTCGGCTTGATGAAGGTGCGCCCGACGTAGCGGTTGGGGACGATGCCCTCTCGATAGTGGATGCAGCTTGCGCGGGCGTAGCCGATGGCGGCGGAGCGTCCGCTGTCGGGCATGGGCATGATGTAGTCGGCCTGCACGGGGGCCTCGGCGGCAAGGCGTTCACCCATGCGTTCGCGGGCGAGCTGCACATTGTCGCCAAAGACCACGCTGGCGGGGTTGGCGAAGTAGACGTGCTCAAAGACGCAGCGGGCCAGGCGAGCGCTGGGGGGGCTGAAGCGGCGCGACTCGATGCCGCGGGCCGAGAGGGTGACGATCTCGCCGGGCTCAACCTCGCGGATGAACCGGGCGCTGATGACGTCAAGGGCGACGGTCTCACTGGCGACAACCAGGCCGCCGCCAGCAAGCTCACCGAGCACCAGCGGGCGCCAGCCCCATGGGTCACGGGCGGCCTCGATTCGGTCGGGGAAGAGCAGCACCAGGCTGAAGGCGCCCTGCAAGTGGCGCAGTGCCGAGGCGAGCGGGTCGGGCGTGCTCTGCTGCTGGGGGCTGGCCAGCAGGTGGATGACGACCTCGGTGTCGCTGGTGGTGTGGAACAGGCTGCCGGCGGCCTCGAAGCGGGCCTTGAGCGCGTCGGCGTTGACGAGGTTCCCGTTGTGGGCGATGGCGACTTGCCCGCCGCTGTACCGCTCGAGCAGGGGCTGGGCGTTGCACTTGATCGAGCCGCCAGCGGTTGAGTACCGGGTGTGGCCGATGGCCCCGCGCGTGGCGAGTGGTTCGAGCCGATCAAGGGTGGGCTGCTTGAAAACGTCTGCGACCAGGCCCATGTCGGCGTAAGCGTCAAGGTGCACGCCGTTGGAGACCGCGATGCCCGCGGCCTCTTGCCCGCGGTGCTGCTGGGCGAACAGGCCGGTGTAGGTGGTGTAAGCGTTGGTCTTGCCGCCCCAGACGCCAAATACGCCGCACTTTTCCTTCTTTTCGTAGGTTTCGTGGTTGACGCCGCCCGCGTGGGCCCGTGCCATTGGGTTGTTGAGCACGGGCAGTGGCACGCGTCGCGTCATGGTGCATCGTTTACCACTTCGGGGCACGTGTCCAATAGGGAAGCAGAGAGTGCGTCAGCCGCCGAAGGCGGGCTCGGGGGCGGGCTTGGGCGCCTGCCTGGCGAGCCAGCGATCAACGATCTGGACGATATCCTCGTGCAGCTCTCGCGCGTTGCTGAGGCTGGCCTGGGTGTTGTTGACCATGACGACAAAGGCGATGGTGCGGTCGCCGGGCGCGTCGCCTTCGGTGGCCGAGGGGGTTGAGACGTAGCCCGAGAGGCAGAGCACGCCGCGGATGTAGCCGGTCTTGGCCTTGACGCGGTTGACCAGCTTGCGGTCGCGGAAGCGGGTCTGAAGGCGTCCCTCGGCAGTGCTGGCCATGGAGGCCCAGTAAGGTGCGGCGAGGCGCGGGTCATTGACCATCACGGCCAGCCAGCGGGCGAGGGTCGCGGGCGAGATGCGATTGTCACGCGAGAGGCCAGAGCCGTCAGAGAGCTGCAGCCCGTCAACGTCGGTGCCCAGAAGCTCTTGCAGCTTCGCGCGGGCGACTTGCACGCCGTTGGTCCATGAGCCGGGCTGGCCGGTGGTCTGGTTAGCGACGCGCTTGATGAGGGCCTCGGCGTACAGGTTTTGGCTATCGGTGTTGCAGCGTTCGATGACGGCCTGGATGGGCGTGCTGACAACCGCGAAGGTCCGGGCGTCATTGAACTGCTCGCTGGCGATCGCAAGACGCACGGGGACGCTGGCACGGGCGGTCATGCCGCGGCGTTCAAGCTCGTCACGCACGAGCTTGGCAAAGACCAGGCCCGGTTCATCAACGGTGACCTCGACGGGCTCGCCAGCGGCGGTGTTGCCGGTGCGGAACGTGCCGAAGAGCTTGAAGGCAAAGACACTGTCGCTAGGTGACTGCTGGGCCCAGAGGCTGGTGGCGCCCTCACGGCTGGTGCGTGCGCTGGCGGTATCGACCTGGATCCACGGGGCCGCGGGCTGTGTGACGACGATGGGCGAGCCGCCGGCGCGGTCGCTGGCGCGGGGGTAGAGCTCAACGACGTTGGTGTGGAAGTTGAGCCCCAGCACCGGCGCGCAGTACCAAAGGTTGAGCTGCTTCTCAGGCCAGGACGGGTGAACGGTGAAGCGGTCAAAGACGCGATCATCAACAACGACCTGCTCGATGCCGCTGACCTTGGCCTTTGCCGCGGCGTCGGCGATTTGGGCGATGAAGCTCTCGATGGTCCAGGCGCGTTTGGCGAGCAGCTTTGGGTCGCCCAGCGCGGGGTCGCCCCCGCCGCGGATGACCAGCGAGCCGCCATCGACAAAGAAGCTGGTCTTGAACTCAAAGTCAGGGCCCAGGACGTGCAGCGCGACGCCCGAGGTGACCAGCTTGAGGTTCGAGGCGGGCGTCATCGGTCGCTTGGACTCGACAGCGGCGAGGACCTGACCGGTGCTGGTATCGATGATGCAGACGCCGACCTCGGCCTTGGGCCCGAGCTTGGCCGCCGAGATGGCGCTAGTGATCTGGCTCTCAAAGCTCTGCGCGACCGCAGCGCCGCAACTGGCGAGCGCGACCGCCACCGCGCCGATGTGCGTCAGCAGGCGGCGGCGTGCCCAGCCGACGCGCGCGATCGCGGGTCGAATGTGCGCGGGAAGCTTGTTGGCGGGGATGGGCGTCCGCGGGTGCGTGATCATCATGGCCCTCTGGACGTCGGCCGGTGTTTCACGGGGGCTGTATATTTGTACGCGCGCTGGAGGGAAACGGGTAGTGACTGCGCAGGGCAGGCGCGGGCATGGTGGTAGGGCCCGGGGCGGAGCGGGCGGGCTGGGGCTGGTACGATTCGGCATGGTGCTCTCTAAACCCGGCCAAGGCATGCCGCCCCCCCTGATCCTGCTCGTTGACGACCACGCCCAGAACATCGAGCTTTTGGAGGCCTATCTAGAGGAGCTGTGCGCGACCATCGCGACCGCCAGCGACGGCGTTGAGGCCCTGGCGGCGATCGCGCAGGCCAAGCCCGATTTGATCCTGCTCGATGTCATGATGCCGCGGATGAGCGGGTTTCAGCTCGCGGCCAAGCTGCGGGCGGCGGACGCGACGCGCGCCATCCCGATTATCATGGTGACGGCCCTGGGCGAGGTCTCTGACGTCCAGCGCGCGGGTGACCTGGGCATCAGTGATTATCTGACCAAACCGGTGAACAAGAACGAGCTGCTGGTACGGGTTCGGTCAATCTTGGCGGCGCGGACGAACGCCTGAGCTTTTGGGCTGCGGCGGGCCAGAAGGGCTTAGCGCGGACGCGGCCGGTCCAGAGCAGACTCTAAAAGGTAGCGATTCAGCGAACGCGTTCGACGGTCATCACGGTGGCGCTCTCGGCCTGTGGGTTGCCCGTAGGCGTCCCGCTTTGGGGCATGGCCTGGTTGACACGCTGCTCAAGGCGCATCTTCACGAGCTGGCCCTTGTCATAGTCCCAGGTGTAGGTGCCGCGGTGACTGGCGGCATCGAGCTGTGCGGTGGCGGGCTTGCCGCTGCTGGCCGAGCCGTCAACGCGGCCTTCGAAGGTCAGCTCTGCCAGCCCGCGCGAGGCGGAGCGGAGGCGGTGGGTGGTCCGCATGTCCATGTCGCCAAGTGCGCCGACGGAGAGCTTGTCGATGTTGGTCCATGACTCGCCGATGCGGGCGGTTCCGTCATTCCCGCCTGAGGTGCTGATGGGCCCAAAGAGCCCGCCGCCGGAGTGCGGACCTGCGGGCGTGGAACCTTGGCCTCCTAGGGCGCTGAGCATGCCGGTGGGATCGAGCTTTTCGCCTCCCGAGACGCTGGTGATCTTGCCTGAGCGGTCGATGGTCAGGGTCATGGTCTGTCCGACCAGGCCCTGCATGTGCGATTCGAGCAGCTTTTCGGGCTCGAGGGCGGGCATGTTGGGCAGGCCTGGAATGCTGGGGGCGCTGGGTTGCGTGGCAGCGGGCTTCTTGCCGGGGTTGGTCGCGGGCTTAGACGAGTCAAAGTTGACGTCGATGCCCAAGCCGGTCAGGGTGATCTTGACGCGGTCGTAGACCATGTCGACCACGGCGACGCCGGTGGCTTTGTCAACGCTCTTAACGCGCAGCGAGAAGCCGATCTCTTGGATGTTCTTGACCTTGTCGGCGGGGGCCTGCTTGCCGGGCCCACTGCCGGGCCCACTGCTGGGCCCAGCGCCGGGCATGACCAACCCGGCGAAGGCGCTCTGGCTCTCCTGCTTCATCACGTAGCGGATGACCTGCCCGGGCTCCCACTTGGGGCGCAGGTCGATGCGCTGCTCGTTGGGGCGAGGTTCTTTGTCGGGGGCCGCGGGGATGCCGTCTTTGTTGGTGGTTGGCGCGGGGGGCGAAAAGTTGGGCCCGTTGCCGGGGCCAGAGCCAGGTCCGGGGCCAGAGCCAAGTCCAGAACTTGGTCCGGCGTGCGCGGCACTCGTAAGCAGGGCGGCGAGAGAAAGGCTTGACGCGAGGATGAACCTGACGCCGTGGGTCGTGGTCTTTGAGCGCATTTGAGAAACCCCCCAAGAGTGAACGGTCGTAGCGAACGCGGACCGGCGGAGTGTCGGCCCAGTCGCTGCTAGGCAGATCTACGGGCGGACGGTCCGCGCTGAGACCCGCCAGCTTTCTATCCGCAGGAAGACTATCGGCGGTTCGAGCTCGGGCCTTCTAGTCCTGCTTCCGGCCACGCTCTGAGCGATCAGCTGGGGGAATGAGCCCCCGGTCATCGGCCGAACATGGCCGGCGGCGTGCGCAGCATCTTTGTGTTCGAGGTGCGAGTTGGCGTGCGTAACCGAGATTCGTGGGCAATCGTGGCCAGAAGCCAAGGCTCGCGCGTCCATTTGAGTGCGACCGGCGCGGCGGATTCTGCGTATATCCGGCGTGTTGATGGTCCTGCGCTGGCGTGGGCTTAGACTTGCCCGCGGCGGGGGCTGGCGTGTGTGATCGAACTACAGGCAGAGACGAACCATGATGAATCAGAGCAGCGCGACGGGCAACCAGGCCGGCATCCAGACCCTCGCGAGCGGTGAGGGCTGGGCAACCGGTGCCTCGCGCCTGATCCGGACCGTGCGAGCGTTGGCCAGGGCGGCCGGCGGCGTGACCGGTGTCGTCGCGCGAATCGGCGGAACGCGGGGTGGCGGCGAGCTAGGTGGCGGCGCGTCGATGTGCGAGGCGCTTGAGTCGCGCAACTTGATGGCGGTGGTGATCGCCAACCCGATTTCCGATCAGCTTGCGTTGCCGCGGAGCACGCCGACGGTCATCAACCTTTCGGGCCGGTATACGGACACGAGCGTGACGAGTGTGGTACGGATGGTGAGCAACCTGGGGACGGTGAACGTTGCGCTGTTCGGGGGCCTGGGAGCGGGGCAGGCACCTAATACCGTGACGAACTTCTTGACGTACGCCAACGCGAACCGGTATAACAACACGATCATCCACCGCGCGCCGACGAACTTTGTGATCCAGGGCGGGAGCTTTGCGCTGCCGCCTCAGGCGGGCAGCCAGCCCACAGAGATTGTTACCAACCCGGCGATCAACCTTGAGAATCCCAGCGGGAACATCCGCGGCACCCTGGCCATGGCCCGGACCAACGCGCCCAACAGCGCCACCAGCGGGTGGTTCATCAACACGCGTGACAACCGCGCGAGCTTGGACGCGCGGGCCGCGGGCACCAACGGGCCGCAGGACCAGGGCACACCGGGCTTCGCGGTCTTTGGGCGGGTCTTCCCGGGATCACTGAGCGTGGTGGATGCGATCGCGGCGGTTCCGCTGTTTGACTTTGGCGACCCCTTCGCCGAGCTGCCGCTGCGGAACTGGAACCAGGTGAATCCGGTAGCACCCTCAAACTACGTGAACTTTTCGAGCGTGCAACGCGTCGAGGGCGTCTTCTCACAGCTAGCGGTGACGAGCTCCAACCCGAACTTTGTAACCGCGTCGATCACTGGCAACCAGCTGACGCTGACGCCGCAGAACAACTGGCCCAGCGGGCAGGCGGTCACGATCACGCTGCAGGCGACGGACGTGGCGGGCAACGTGGTCGAGGACGTCTTTGTGGTGCAGTACCGCTCTGACGCGCAGATCAGCGGGGTGCAGGCGCGCAACAACGTGGCCGTGGGCAACCCGCTGCGGCTCAACGCCGTGGGCGTGCGCGACCAGGACTCAGCGATCCAGACCGTGTCGTTCTATCGCGACAGCGACGGCAACGGCGAGTGGAGCGTGACCGACACGCTGCTGGGTACGCTGACCGCCGTGGGTGGGCAGGCCCCGGCGGGTGGTTGGCGGTTCTTGGTTGATACCACGGGGCTTGCCTCGGGTGAGCAGACGTTCTTCGCGCGGGTGCAGAGCACCGGCGACGGGCAGGGCAACCTGCAGTTTGGCCTTGCGGGGCGGTCGGTCACCTTGCAGGCGGCACCGGCCGCGACCGAGGCGAACGTGGCGAACTCGAATGTTCCCGCGGCGGGCAGCACGGTTCTGAGCGTCACCGGCGTAACGCCCAAGGCCGGCTCGCGCGTGGCGGTCTACCTGGACAGCAACAGCAACGGGCAGTTCAACGCGTTGGCCGATCGGCAGATCGGCTGGGCGACCTTCAGCGGCGTGAGCGGGACGTGGACATTCAACCTCCGCGGTTCACAGCTCAATGCTGGGAGCAACACGCTGTTCGTCCGCGTGCTGGACGCGTTCGGAAATGCGTCGAGCCCGCTGAGCGTGACCAACGTGCTGCGCGTCTAAGCTGGCGGCGCGGCGAGGCGGGGAGCGAGGTGGCGAGGTGGCGAGGGGCGATGTGGTGAGGTGGCGAGGGGTGAGCGGCGGCTTGGCCGCTGTTCACGAATCAAAGTCGACCTAGCCCAGACCCATGCGGCGCGTGGGGGCATCCAAATTTCCCGCGCTAAGAGTTTCAGGTATCCAGACGCGCGAGCACGCGAGAGTCCGGATCAGCGATCGCCTGAAGGGCGGCCGCCGGGGGGCTTCTTACTGGGCTTGCGCGGGACTGAGTTTGCTTTGGGCTTAGGCTGGGGCTTCGCACGGGGCACCTTGCTGGACGGCGACTTGCTCGCGCCTTTGGCCTTGTTCTGCGAGGCCCCCTGAACCGCGGCGGATTGATCGCCATTGGCGGGCGGCTTGGCGCCAAGACTGGCCTTGGCGTCTTCGCTCGCCTTCGTGCGGGCCGGGGCCTTGCCGGAGGCTTGCGGCTTGGTCGCTAGTGCGCCCTTACGCGTACTGATGTTGGCGGGGCGTGCGGCAAGCTCGGCGTCGGTGCTCGCTTGCAAACATGCGTAGACCTCCAACAGCTCGCCGGCGGGTATAAGGCGTTCGATCACGCCAGCGATCGCGTCGGGGGTTGAATCTTGCCCTGCGTCAGCGGTGATCGCCTTAGCCCGCGTGAGCATCAAGATCATCGCGCCGTCAACGGGCATCGCGTGGACGCCCAGGCCAACCAGCGCGATCCGCGCGGCGACGAACCTCGGAAGCTGCGCGAGTGCCACGAGCTTGCTCCACGCGGCCTTCTTGTTGAGCGCAGAGAGATGGTCAAGCGTGAGGCGGTGGTTACTCTCAAACAGCGCGTTGAGCGTGCCCTTGAGGCGCAGCGCGCGCTCGTGGGCGCGCGGGTCGGCAGGCCCCGCGAGCAGCTCGACGATCTCATCAACCAGGCTGACCCGCAGCTCGTTGGCGTCAACCACCGCGGCGCAAAGACGCGCAAGGGCCATGTCGGCGGCGCTGGTGCCCGACTCCCAGACCAGGTAGCTGTGCACCAGCACGCGCAGGAGGCGGTCGGCGTGGAACGGGCATGGCCGCCCGCTCGCGGGGTCGTGCGCCGGCACCGCCAGCACCACGCCCGCGGCGTGCGCGTGCTTAACCCGCGCCTTGGCGATCAGCGTGCTGAGCGGTTTGTGGCGGTCGGTCGCGGCCATCTCTTGGGCGTCCAGCTGCGTAGAGGTCACTTGGCGGGCCCGCGATCTCTTAATGGGGCCGAAGGATCGGTGGGTGCGGCGTCGGCAGAGGGGCCTGCGGCCGGGTCTGGGGCCAAGTCGGGGGCCAGTTCTGGGCTTAGGTCGGGGGCCAGGTCGGGGGCTAAATCGGGGATCTGGCCCAGCGCGGCGATCACACTCGCCTGACGCTTGAGGCGCTCGTCAAGCACAAAGTGCAACTGCGGCAACGCGCGCATGCGGATCAGCTCGCCAGCCTCGCGGCGGATGTGCCCAGAGGCGTGCTTGATTGCGCCGAGGCAGCGCGGGCCGTGCTTGCCGGGCATGACCGAGACGTGCACGGTCGCGTCGCGGCCGTCTTGAGCAAGGTCAACCTCGGTGATGGTGACCATCGAGCTGTCCATGCGCGGGTCGTTGAGCCCGCGCGTCAGCACCTGCTGGATGGCGCGTTGCAGTGAGCTTGAGATTCGGTCAACGCGGGGAACACTCATCGCGTCAAGATAGGTCGGTGCTGGGGCTCGCGTCAGGGTTGCGGTCGGAAATAGCCCTCAGGGCCCGGCCCGGCCTTCGGCTCGTCGCCGACCTCACTGGTGGGGGCTGGCTCGCGGCGATCAGACTCGTCCCACAGTGAGCGGCCTTGGTCGTCGACAAACTCACTGGCCAAACTGGCGACGGGGACGACCTCAGTGCTCAGCGCGCCCAGACGCCCCTCGGGCCAGGCCGCCAGCTTCGCCGCGATGCGATCGCAGACCGAGCGTGCGTACGCGGCGTCACGGTTGACCAGAACCAGGGCGAGGCCCGCGACCGACATCGAGTCAAGAAACGCGACCTCCGCGACGCTCACTTGGTGCTCGCGGTGCAGGCGGTCTTTGACCGACCGGACCACACGCCGCTTGTCCTTGATGGACTCGGCCCCGGGCACGTGCATCTCAAAGCTCATCAGGGCGATGAACATGGTTGTTCTTGGTCGTAGGTAAATGGTCCTTCGGGCTAAAGGTGTGGTTTCAGAACAGCTGGCCGGACTGATCATCGACGGGCATGAGCTTGCCGTTGACCAGGCGCATCTTGGGTTTGGAGGGCTTGGAGGCCTTGGTTGCGTTTGCGGCCTTGGGCCCGCTGGCGACGCTGTGGGGCTTTGAGGGTGGCTCAGACTTCGTGGACGCTCGCTTAGGGCCTGATCCAGCGGCGCGTGACATGCCTGATGGGCGTGACGGGTTTAGAACGTTCGATTCTCGCGAGGCCCGCTTCGCGCGAGCGGACTTTTCGGCGGTGTTCGAGCCCCCAAACCCTGCGTCACGCGCGACGCTCCGGGCCAGGTCGTCGGCGGCGGCTCTCGGGTCCAGCTTGGGCCCGTCGTCAATCAGCTTCACGGCGCTGGCGACGATCACGACCCCGTCCTCATCGCCGGGTTGCTCGTCGCCGGCGATCGCCCTGCCGTCCTTCATGACGTTGCCATCCTCATCAAGGACCTGGTCGGCGGCGGCGGTCTTGCGCTTGGCCTGTTCGAGCAGCGCGTCGTACAGCGGGCGTGGATCTTCGCCCGTAATGGCCGCGGCGGCCTTGGCGATCTCGCCGATGTACTTCTGAAAAACGTCGCGTCGCTCGGCCTGCAGCTTCATCTTCTGGCGCTTGCGCAGGTAGGTGCCCAGCTTGCGCCCGCACTCCATCAGGGCCAGCTTCATCTCTTTGCGGATCTCGTCGTAGTCGGCGATTGCCTCTTTGCTCTCGCTGGTAAAAGGCACCCACACGCTGGCCATGTGGATCATGATGACCAGCGGCCCCACCGGCAGCCCGCCGCGCGGCTGCTGGAGGTTGTAGTTCTTCCAGCTCGTCTCGACCACGGCCTTGTTGCTGCTGCACGCGCCGGGCTGAAACAGCAGCGGCACGCGGTTGGCAAAGCGGATGACGCGGGCCGAGTCGTCGCCGGGCAGCTCGCCGCCAAAGGCGATTGCCGCCTCGATCTGGAACGGCCTTCCGCGGTAGACCTCAGGTTGGCGTGAGCTGGCGGCGTAGAACTCAGCCGTTACGCCCTTGAGCATGCCCGCCAGAAGCTGGCGCACGCCGATGGGGGCGAGGCAGTCGGTCGGCGGCGGTGCCAGCCGTGCTTCTTGAAAGGCCTTGTAAAGCGACTCGACCTGCGGGGGCTCGATGGCGCTGGCCTTGGTGCGACTGGTGGCGTCGGCGGCCTCGCAGAAGCTTGAGGCAATCTGCGGGCTGATGCGGCAGAACTTCTCTTGCAGAAAGCTGTACAGCGTCCCGCCCTTGGTAGTCGCCTCAAAGTCCTTGAGCATCTGCAGCAGCGTGCCGAGCTCGATGCCCTTGGGGTGCGGCTGGATCTCTTGAGTCTCTGGGGGCAGTTCGGTGACGCCGCGCGGGAAGATCGTGACCCCGTCGAGCTCCTGGGTGCGCAAGTTAATGTCGAGCCCGCCCGCTGGCCCGCCCGCTGGCCCGCCCGCTGTTGGGCTTTCATCGCTTGCGCTGGCCTTGGAAGCTGTCGCTGCGCTGATGAGCGTGCCTTGGGCATCGGCGTCGTCCTCTGTGGTGCGGCGCGGGGCAATGAAGGTGACCCGCGCGTGCGGGTTGGCAATGGCGGTCAGCTCAAGAAACTCATCAACGCTGCCACGCCCGCGCTGGTACTTGCCGCTCAGGATGATCGCGACGCTGGTGCCGGTGGGGAAGTCGCCGTCGCCCAGCAGCTCGCCGCGTTCGCTGAGGCGGCGCGTGGCGGGGGTCAGCTCGCGCAAACGCCTGGGCGGGAAGTCGTGCGTCTCTTCGTCGAGTGTGACCTCGGCGCGGTTGGTCTTGGTGTTCATCGCCAGCTCAATTTGGTGCGCCGGCTGCCCGCATTTGGGCTTGGTGTGGATCAGCATCGGCTGGCCGGTCTGAACCAGCCCGTTCATTCCCGCGGCCGAGATGCCGATGCCCTGCTGCCCGCGGCTCATCTTGAGGCGGTGGAACTTGCTGCCGTAGAGCAGCCGCCCGAAGACGTTTTCAACCTGCTTGCGGACGATGCCCGGCCCGTTGTCAACCACCGTGACGCGGTAGCGCGACTCCTTGGCGTTGGCGGTCCGACCGGGCTCGAGATCCTCGATGACCACGACAATGTCGGGCAGGATGCTGGCCTCTTCGCAGGCGTCAAGACTGTTGTCGACGGCCTCTTTGACGGTCGTCAGGATCGTTTTGCGCGGCGAGTCAAAGCCCAGCAGGTGCCGGTTCTTGACGAAAAACTCGCTGACGCTCACTTCTTTCTGACGCGTTGCCATCGTCTCGGCGTCGACTTTCGGGGGTGCGCCGGCGCGGGACTTTGGTGGCGCAGTGTCGGCCGAGTTGGCGGGGTTGGAACGCTTCGCGCGGTCGGGCTTGCTCATGGCGTCGTCAAGTTCCAGAAGCGGAGCGGCCAGCGCCGCGCCAAGCTCGGGGATGTGCGGAAGATCGTGGTCGATGCTCATCGTGCCTGCCCTCCATGGCGGCGTGAGATGCTTGTCCGGACCAGGAACCCCACGCGCACGCTCGCTCGCGGGCCCAGAATCACCGGCGCGGCAACGCTAGGCCGCGGTGGTCGCGTCGGCGTCCGAGCTGTGCGACCGCCCAGAGCCTTGCTCCCTTGAGCCCCTAGATCGCTCGGTCCTTGTTCCCTTGATCCCTTCCGCTCAGCACCCGGTCGTAAATCGGTTGATGAACAGGATCACATCGTCGGCCGTGAACTCGCCGTCGGCGCCGGGGGCTGGCCCGGGGCCAGCGACATCGGCCAGCGCGTTGTTAGCCGTGAACCAACTGATGAAAAGGATGATGTCGTCGGCGGTCAGCTCGCCGTCAAAGCCCACCGATGGGCCAGGGCCGGCGACGTCTGACAGCGAGCACCTCGAGCGCGTGACGGCCAGATTCACCGGCGTGCTCGTCACGCTCCCGCAGGCGTTGGTGATCAGCAGCGTGTACGCGCCCGCCGCCGCGGGTGGCGCGCTGCGGATCGTCAGCGCGGGCGAGCTCGTCCCCGCGTACGCGGGCCCGTCACCGATGGGCACCCCGTTGAGCCGCCACTGGAAGCTCAGCGGCCGCGCACCGAGGAACGCGGGCATGAGCGCTAGCGACTCACCCTCCAGGATGGTTGCCGGGGCTTCTGGTTGGGCGGTGATCTGCGGGCAGCGGGGCGCAAGATGCACTTTGAGCGCCGGCGCAAAGTCCGGCACGCTCCACTCCTTAGTGAACCAGCTCTGGCCCTCGTTGGAGGCGTCCACGCGCTTGGCAATGAACGTCAGCCGCCCGTCGGTGTCGGCGTTGATGGCTTCCAGCAAGCGCGGGCCAGCGAAAGAGAGCTTGTCGGGCTGGTAGTTGTTCTGGAAGTTCGTGTTGTCCAGCAGATAGGTCGAGACCCACCGCGCGGCGGTGGCGCTGGCCTGCGAGCCCAAGTCGTCGTTGCCCGCGGCGTTCTGCCACGTGACAAAGCCCGGGCCCGTCTCGACCCAAAAGTCTGCGCCGGGCGCCTGGTTGACGCTGAAGATATTGATCTGACGCCGGCCGTCGCCGATCCCAAAGAACGTCTGGCTCAACGTGCCCACGGCGTCAAGCACGTAGTTGTTCGCCAGGTTCAGTGGCGCCAGGTCCAGACGCCAGTAAGCGGCGTTGTGGAACCCGCCCTGCGCTGGCGAGTGAAATGCGTTCATCGAGTTGTTCAGCCCGTCATCGCCCGGGAAACCGCGGTTGAGGTTCGCGTCAGCGCCAACGCCGAACGAGGTGCGCACGGTCGTCATGATCGGCGTGGGAAACAGGGCCGACTGGGGGACGATCTGGCGGGGCTGGCTAGGACTCTGCCAAAACAGCTCGACCGATGCGCCGAAGCCGCCGTCGTAGAACTCAACGACCAGGTCGTACGCACGGGCCGAGTCCAGTGCGATGCTCGTGCCGCGCTCGGTTGCGCCTTGGTCAAACCAGTTGCCGACGATCAAGCGGCCGTCAAGGAAGATGCGGCTGCCGTCGTCGCTGCGAACCGAGATCGTGTACGTCTCGCTGAAGCGCGGGCGCAGGCGGCCGGTCCAGCGGACGGCGAAGTTGTCGGCCGGCACGCTTGGATCCGGGGAGTTCACGCCGTAGTTGAAGTTAATGGTCGGGTCGATGCGCGTCAGCAGCGGGGTGCCGACAAAGTCACGGTTGTTGTAGTAGCGGCCAGTCAGACCCGTGCCCGGCGAGAGGTTGCTGTAACGGACGCTCGCTCGCAGGCCTGAGGCGATCGGGTTGGGGGTGGTGGCCCGGTCGGTCAAGCCCGCGATCACCAGCGTCTGCACGCCGTTGGTCAGCCCCGCGGTGGTCAGCCGGAGCGACTGCCGGTCGGCGGCAAGCGCACTGCTGAGCACCGCAACCGCGCCGCCGGGACCGGTGAGCGAGAAGTTGGCGGCACTGGTAGCGGGGCCCGTGGCTAGCGGCTCGTTGAAGGTCAGATCAATAAACCGCGGGTCAAGCCCGGCGGTGGCGGTCAGCAGACGCGGGGCCTCTGTGTCGGCGACGGTCGAGGCGATCAGGGCAGGGCCGCGGGCCGACTCGAGCCCCGCGCCGTTCACGGCCGCGATACGGAACTCATACGAGGTCGCGTCTGGTAAGGCGTCGGTTCCATCGAGATTCGCGGGCGCCGACTTTGAGAGATAGAAGACGCCGTCGCGGTAAACGTTGTACCGCGCGATGCCCGACTCAGCGTCGGTGCTCGCGGGCCAGGAGATCGAGATCGAGTTGAGCGAGTTGGAGACCAGCGTCGGCGTTCCCGGGGTTGAGGGGGGCGTGGCGTCGACGACGTAGCTGTTGTAGAGGGCGATCTGCCCGCCGCAAACCGAGTGCCCGCGGCCAAGGGGCAGCATGGCGCGGGTGAAGTCAGTGGTCACGCCGCCGCGCGTCTCTCGGACCCACACGTTGAAGAACCCGTCGTTGACGTAGCAGCTCTCGGGCAGGCTCAGTGAAACGCTCGACTCGCTGTTGATGACGATGGGGCGCGTGCGATCGCTGATGACGGTGGCGGAGTAGATAAGCCCGCCCATGATGACGGCGCGGGCGCGGTTGCGGTTCTCGAGGGCGATAGAGGAGCCCTCTGTTTTGAGGCCCAGAACGTACAAGTCGCCCGCGTCGTTGGTCACGTGCGTGAAGGTGCTGCCCTCGGGGTTGAGTTGGCGGGCCCAGACCTTCTGCCCGGTGAAGGTCATGTTGGTGCCGACAAGGTTCTCCATGAAGACCTTGCCACCCTCAACGGTGTTGCGATAGGTGAGGTCGCCGTCGCGGATCACCAGCGTGTTGGCGACGGCCTGCTCGTAAATCACGCCGCCGCCGAGCTGGCCGGGGCTTTGAAAGGAGGTATTGACGCCGCTGAAGTGAACGACCGCCTGCGACCCGGGCGGGACGCGGAAGACCGGGCGGTTCTCGGTGGTCAGCGGGGCGTTGAGCGTGAGATCACTCATCAGCCCCTCGACGCGCCGAACCGCTGCGCCGACGGTGATGGTGTCGCTGAGGTAGTAGTTGCCGGATGGGAAGTAGACCACCGGCGCGCCGGCGTTCATCGCGGCCTGTACCGCTGCGGTGTCGTCAAGATTGTCGTTCTCAACGGCGCCGAAGCTCTTCACGCTGACCCACTGCGCCAGCGGGATCGCCGGAGCGTCGGGTGTCTCCTCGATCGGCAGGCTCAGAATCGCAGTGGGGGAGGCGTTCATGCTCGCCGGCGCGTCGGTGGTGAACTGCGAAACAAACCCGCCCGGCACCAGCATCGGGGTGGTCGTGCTAAAGCTCTTGTCGCGCACGATATTGGCGTAGCCCGTAGTGGTGATGTTGCGCAGGACCAGCACACCGCCAGAGCTCTCGTTGCTGATCGCGTCGGTGCCCGGGGCGCCGCCAGTCAAGGTGCCGCCGTCAATCACCACGTGCCCCCAGGCACCCGGGTTCGAATCGTTGAAGAGCACTGGCACGCTGTTCTGGCTGACGAGATTGCGGATTTGGAGCGGGAGACGCCAGACATAGATTCCGCGCGTGCGCTGGTTGCGCAGCGTGAGGTGCTCAAAGACCACCGAGTACTCCTGCGGGGCCCCGACGTAGCCGGTCTCGAAGCCGTCGATAGTGAGGTTGCGGATCAGCAGCGGCCCAGGGAACTCAAAGCCCTGGTTGAGGCCTGTGAGCCCGCGCTTCTGCGGGTCGCTGGAGCGGATCGTGACGTTCTCGATGCGCCCAGTGTTGTTGGCCTGGAACTCAAGGCCGATTGCGCCGAGGTTGTTGGACCCGATGTCGATGGTCACGTCGCGGAGGTAGTTGCGGAACTGGTTGGCGGTGTTGCCCTCGTACGCGTCGATGAAAGCTCTCGGAGCGGCTGGATCTGTGAAGCCCACGGCAGAGTCATTCAGCTTGAGGATTACCCCCTCTTTGCTCTGGCCCTGCATGGTGAAGAACCCGCCCGAGCCGATACCCCCCCAGTTCAGCCGGCCTGAGAAGTTGTACACGCCGTTGGGCACATAAAGGATGCGGCTGGTGCCGACGGTGGCGTTCAGCGCCGCCTGAAACGCTGCTAGGTCGTCAAGCCCGTCGTTCGGGATCGCACCAAACTCACCGACGGTGCGAATGTTCGCGTTCGTCGGCGGCTCAAAGACCTGGGCGATCGCAGGCAGCGTCAGCGCGGCCACGCCTAGAACGCATTGGACCAGCGGAGCCAACCGGAGGCGCATCGAGCGGTTGGGTGCGGTGGAGTGACAGGTGGTCATGACAAGGCTCCTGAGCGGTCGGACTTGGGTGCCACGCGGGTCAGAAAAAAGTCAGCTTTAAAGGGTGAAACTTCGCACGCGCCCTGAATACAGGACCTTGGCGTGGAACTGATCGGTCATTCGCGAAGCTCGGGCGGGTGTTGCACGAGTTACGCTATAAATCTAACTGATAACTCGTGCTGGTTGGCAGAAAATCTGCCAAACTGGGTAAGTTCGCGGCGGCGTTCGGGGTCTAAAGGGGTAAAGGCGTCTGGCCGGCTTCCCCCTTAAGGAATGGCAAGTCGGCCCCACGCCTGCAGACTTGCACCGGCTACTTGCCATCGGCAAACACCGCGCCTAACATCTCGACCTAACTAGAGCCGCCGGGGGGCGTAACCCCGGCACCGTATTGACCACCAGACCGCCCAGGCCACCTTCCAAGGCCCGGGGCGCGGCAGCAGCCGCCGGGATGGTGGGAGGTGGAGCCCCAATGGCGAAGAAGGAAGTCAAAGAGATTTTCAAGATCATGGCGACCGGAGGGGCAGCTACGCCCGCACCGCCGCTTGGTCCTGTCCTTGGTGCCAAGGGTGTGAACCCGGGCCAGTTCATCCAGCAGTTCAACGCCAAGACCGCCGCCATCAAGGGCAAGGTCGTCGGCTGCGTGGTGACGGTCTACACCGACAAGAGCTTTACCTTCGAGATCAAGGCCTCGCCCGCGAGCGCCCTGATCAAGGAGAAGGCCAAGGCCGAGAAGGGCTCGGGCGAGCCAAACAAGAAGAAGGTCGGCAAGATCAAGCGTGCGGACCTGGAGGCCATCGTCAAAGAGAAGATGGCCGACCTGAACGCAGGGTCGTTGGAAGCGGCGATGCGCATCATCGAGGGCCAGGCCCGCTCGATGGGCGTGGTGGTGGAGAACTAACCCATGGCAACCGACTACGCATCCAAGCGCATGCGCGGCAACGCGGCGCTGATCCCCGCCGAGGCTCTCGAGCCCGCCGCCGCGATCGCGACAATCAAGAAGTTCAAGGGACCCAAGTTTGACCAGACGGTCAACGTGGCGCTGTTCCTGAATATGGACCCCGCTCAGACCGAGCAGGGCATCCGTGGCTCAGTCTCACTGCCCAAGGGCGTGGGCAAGAGCAAGAAGGTCGTGGCCTTCTGCTCAGGCGACAAGATTGCTGACTGCAAGGCTGCCGGTGCTGTTGAGGCCGGTGGTGAAGAGCTGGTCGCCAAAATCGAGGGCGGGTGGATGGACTTTGACGCCGTCGTCGCCACCCCCGACATGATGCGGGTGATCGCCAAGCTCGGCAAGGTTCTGGGCCCCAAGGGCCTGATGCCCTCGCCCAAGACCGGCGCCGTGACCCCCAAGGTTGTTGACGCCGTCAAGGAGTTCAGCGCCGGCAAGGTTGAGTTCCGCAACGACAAGGGCGGGAACGTCCACGCGATCCTGGGCAAGATGAGCTTTACCGACGCTGACTTGGTCGAGAACCTCTCGGCCTTCGTCGAGGCGATCGAGAAGATGCGCCCCAGCACCACCAAGGGCGGGTTCATCCGCAAGGTCGTCGTCTCCGGGAGCATGACCCCCGCGGTGGTCATCAAGTACACCTCGGCTCAGGCCGAGGGCGAGCAGAAGTAAGCCGGTCCGCGGTCCGGCCCAGCGCCCACGGCTGAGCCCACGCGGTTGTTCCGAATCAGCCAGTTCTACGGGTAGAACCTATGTCCAAGACCGTCAAGTCGATGCTCATGCGGGACTACACCGCCCGCTCCGCCGGCGTCAACGACGCGATGCTGATCAGCATCCGCGGCATGAAGGCGATCGATACCACCAAGCTCCGCACCAAACTGCGCAAGAGCAACATCAAGGTTACGGTCATCCGCAACAGCCTGGCCCGCAAGCAGTTCTCAGGCGGCCCTCTGGCCAACCTTGAGAAGCTGCTGACTGGCCCCTCTGCGTTGGTCATCAGCCAGACCAGTGTCGTTGAAGCGGCCCGCGCCATTGTCGAGTCGCTCAAGGACTTCCCAACCCTCGAGCTCAAGGGTGCCGTGCTTGACGGCACGCTCTTCGAGGGCAAGAAGGGCGTCGAAGAGCTCAGCAAGTTCCCCACGCGCGAAGAGGCCGTCGGCCAGAACCTCACCCTCATCGTCAGCCCCGGGCGCAAGCTCATGGCCCAGATCAAGGGCCCCGGCAGCAGCGTCGCCGGGCTCGTCAAGGCCATCGAGACCAAGCTTGAGGCCGGCGAGGCCATCAGTAAGAATTAACCACGGCACGCCCGGGCTTTCCGCCCGTACGGCTTTGGATGGACGGTGTGTAGGAATACTTGGCCGGCCACTGGCCCTTGGGCGTAGCCCGGGTTAAAGAGCGGGAAGGTCCCGCCCCTCTGGTTGGAAGTTTCGTGCGGCACGCGCGGCGTGTCGCCCGGTTTGAGAACAGGAAGATACCCATGAACATCTCTGAACTCGGTGACAAGCTCGCTGGCCTGACCCTCAAGGACGCCGTCGAGCTGGGCAAGTACCTCAAGGATACCTACGGCATCGAGGCCGCCGCGGGCGGCGCGATGATGGCTGCAGCGGCCCCGGCCGCGGCTGCTGCTCCGGTCGAGGAGAAGACCAGCTTCGACATCACCCTGAAGGCCGCGGGCGAGAAGAAGATCGACGTGATCAAGGTCGTGCGCGAGGCCACGGGTCTGGGCCTCAAGGAGGCCAAGGACTTGGTCGAGGGCGCGCCCAAGAAGGTCAAGGAAAGCCTGTCTAAGGCCGACGCCGAGACGCTCAAGAAGAAGCTCGAGGCCGTCGGCGCTCAGGTCACCATGGACTGAGCCCGTCGCGTTCGTCTATGCCTCTCGCGAAGCATCTTGGGCTCAAACCTGGCTTCGGGTGATATTTGGAGAGGTGCGACGGGCGACAGTTTGCGTGAAATTAACGGGATCGTGGGCCCGCTCGAACGAGGCGGGCCCACGAAACGTTTGTAGGACTCTTGGAACGGGCCTATGATCGGGCTTTGTCTGGGCGGACCGCCCGGGGCCAGATCGGCGGCGGTGGCTTCCCCTGGTAAACTTTGGACCTGCCGAGGGCTTGTCCAGGGTGCGTCAGGGGGGCTATAGTCGGTTATCCGACCGGGGCGCATGAACAGACCGCTGTGATACAACGCATCAAAGGGCCGGACCGCGGCAACGCGGTCCTTGTCGCTATTCGATGCAGAGAGGTGCCACACCGATGGGCGAACTGAAGGTGCGGAACTACGCGAAGACGGGCGACGGGATGCTCGTCCCCAACCTGACCCTTGTGCAGTCTGACGCGTACGAGCGTTTCCTGCAGACGTTCAAGGGCCCCCATGAGCGCGACGCGCGAATGGGCCTTGAGTCGCTCATGCGCGAGGTCTTCCCGATCGAAAGCTACGACGGGACCATGGCCCTCGAGTACTTGTACTACGTGCTCGAAGAGCCGCGGTACACCCAGGACGAGTGCCGCGAGCTGCGCCTGACCTTTGGGCTGCCCTTCAAGGTCGCGGTTCGCCTGCGCCGCGAGGGCCAGACCGAGGTCGCCGAGGAAGAGATCTATCTCGGCGAGTTCCCCAAGATGATCGGCGGCGGCGAGTTCATCGTCAACGGTGCCGAGCGCGTCATCGTCAGCCAGTTGCACCGCTCCCCGGGTGTTGACTTCTCGATCACCTCCAGCGAGGCCGACCGCCCGCTGCATAGCGCGCGGGTCATCCCCGAGCGCGGCTCTTGGATCGAGCTTGAGGTGACCAAGAAGGACGTGCTGGCGATGCGGATCGACCAGAGCACCAAGCT
Organism: Phycisphaerales bacterium PN19_bin_20; assembly: GCA_021173225.1. Lineage (GTDB taxonomy): Bacteria > Planctomycetota > Phycisphaerae > Phycisphaerales > UBA1924 > JAJTGZ01. Next base: position 186,627 of record JAJOLK010000002.1, read on the forward strand.
GGCCGCGACCACCTTCCTGCGCTGCCTCGACGAGAGCATCAGCACCACCGAGCGCCTGCTCGGCCTGTTCTACGAGATCAGCGACGTCAAGGGCGACCAGGTCAAGCCTGACATGTACGCCGCCGCGTCAATCATCGACACCGAGACTGGCGAAGAGCTCGTTGGCGTTGGTCGCATGATCGGCGAGGAAGCCGCGGGCAAGATCGCTGGCAGCAAGCTCAAGACGGTCCGGGTCATCCAGAACCCCAGCGACACACTGATCCTCAACACCGTCGCCGAGGAGAAGCTCGATCAGTTCGCGGAGTTCGCCGAGACCGAGTACGAGCGGGCGCTTTTGAAGGTTTACAGCAAGCTGCGTCCGGGCAACCCCCCGCAGGTTGAAAAGGCCAAGGCCCTGTTCGTCGAGAAGTTCTTCGACGACACGCGCTACCGCCTCGGGCGCGTTGGGCGCTTCCGCATCAACCGCAAGTTTGATCTCAAGGTCCCCGAGGACATGATGTTCATCCGGGCCGAAGACTTCCTGCGCGTCGTGCAGTACCTGCTCGACCTTCGCAGCAAGCGCCTCGACCCTGACACCGGCTTCCCCGTTGCTCAGGTTGACGACATCGACCACTTGGGCAACCGCCGCCTGCGAACGCTCGATGAGTTGGCCGTCGACGAGCTCCGTAAGGGCTTCCTCAAGCTCAAGCGCACCGTTCAGGAGCGCATGAGCGTCAAGGACCCGACCGAGACGCTCAAGATCGCCGACCTGGTCAACTCCAAGAGCATCAGCAGCGCCATCGACTTCTTCTTCGGGCGCAGCGAGCTCTCGCAGGTTGTTGACCAGACCAACCCGCTCAGCAGCCTTGTTCACGAGCGGCGTCTCTCGGCCCTCGGGCCAGGCGGCCTCAACCGCAAGCGTGCGGGCTTCGAGGTTCGTGACGTTCACATCAGCCACTACGGGCGCATCTGCCCAATCGAGACCCCCGAAGGTACCAACATCGGCCTGATCGCCTCGATGGGCATCTACAGCACCATCGACGAGTACGGCTTCATCCGCACGCCCTACCGCCAGGTCAAAGATGGCAAGGTCTCCGACAAGATCATCCACCTGCGTGCTGACGAAGAGATGCAGGCCATCCTCGCGCCCACCGACGCCATCGGCAAGGAGGGTCGCCTCAAGGACGGCATGATCCTCGCCCGTGTCAACGGCGAGCTCGCGGAAGTCAAATCCGAGAGCGTCAACTTCCTCGACATCGCCCCAAAGCAAGTTGTCGGCATCTCCGCCGCGCTCATCCCGTTCCTTGAGCACGACGACGCCAACCGCGCGCTGATGGGTAGCAACATGCAGCGTCAGGCCGTCCCGCTGGTCAAGGTTGACCCTCCGATTGTCGCCACCGGGCTTGAGAAGGACTGCGGGCGTGACTCGGGGATGATCGTCCGGGCCAAGAACGCCGGGACCATCACCTTTGTTGACGCGCAGCGCATCATCATCGACAACAGCGACGAGTACGTCCTGCGAAAGTTCGCCGGGCTCAACGAGCGCACGTGCCAGAACCAGCGCCCGATCATCAAACCCGGGCAGAAGGTCAAGAAGAACGAGGTCATCGCCGACGGCGCCAGCACCCGCCAGGGCGAGCTGGCCATCGGCAAGAACATCCTGGTCGCCTTCAATACCTTCGATGGGTACAACTTCGAGGACGCGATCGTCATCAACGAGCGCATCGTCAAGGATGACGCCTTCACGTCCATCCACATCGACGCCTACGAGGTCGAGGTCCGTGAGACCAAGCTGGGGCGCGAGGAGTTCACGCGCGACATCCCCAACGTCAGCGAGAAGATGCTCCGCAACCTTGACGACAACGGCGTGATCCGCCTGGGCGCGCGCGTCGGCCCCGGCGATATCCTCGTCGGCAAGGTCAGCCCCAAGAGCAAGACCGAGCTGACACCTGAAGAGAAGCTCCTGCACGCGATCTTCGGCCGCGCCGGCGAAGACGTCAAGAACGACAGCCTCGAGGTCCCTGCGGGCGTCGAGGGCATCGTCATCGGGGCCAAACGGTTCAGCCGCCGTCTGCACATGAGCGAGGACCAGAAGCGCCAGCTCAAGCAGCAAATCGACGACTACTCGGCCCAGATGGACGCGCAGGCCATCGCCATCTTTAAGCAGATGGTCGCGCTGGTCAACGACATCCTCGGCACCCCGATGGTCGACCCGACCACCCGCCAGCGCGTCGGCGCCAGCGATATCCCCGAGGTCGTCCTCGAGCAGATCTCAGGCTTTAGCGACAAGTGGATGAAGGGCTCCAAGGAGGCGAAGGACAAGGCCGACGTTGTCTACCGCCAGTTCTGGCCACGCGTCCAGGCCGTCCAGAAGGAAAAGGACCGCAAGATCGGGCACATGAAGCGCGGCGACGAGCTGCCCACCGGTGTGCTCGAAATGGTCAAGGTCTACATCGCTACCAAGCGCACCCTCAGCGTTGGTGACAAGATGGCCGGCCGCCACGGCAACAAGGGCGTCATCGCCCGCATCGTGCCCGAAGAGAACATGCCCTTCATGGCCGACGGCAGCACCGTCGACGTTTTGCTCAACCCGCTGGGCGTGCCCAGCCGCATGAACGTCGGGCAGATCCTCGAAACCCACCTGGGCTGGGCCGCGAAGGTCCTGGGCTTCCAGGCCGTCACGCCCGTGTTTGACGGTGCGACCGAGGAAGAGATCCACACCGCCATTGACGAGGCCAACCAGCACGTCCGGCGCCGCGCTGACTACATCGAGAAGACCGGCGAGGCCCCGCACCCCAAGGAAATGCTCGTCGAGATGCCCCGCGGCGGCAAGATCCAGCTCCACGACGGCCGCACTGGCGAACCCTTCGGCCAACGCACCACCGTCGGCATCATGTACATCCTCAAGCTTCACCACCTCGTTGACGACAAGATCCACGCCCGCGCCACCGGCCCCTACAGCCTCATCACCCAGCAGCCCCTCGGCGGCAAGGCCCGCACCGGCGGGCAGCGCTTCGGCGAGATGGAAGTCTGGGCGCTCGAGGCCTACGGCGCCGCCTACGTACTCCAAGAGCTCCTCACCGTCAAGAGCGACGACGTCGAGGGCCGTACCAAGATCTACGAGAGCATGGTCCGCGGCACCAACACCCTTGAGGCTGGCATGCCTGTCGCCTTCGACGTGCTCTGCTCAGAGCTCAAGGGCCTGGGCATCAACGTAACGCTGGAGAAGAAGGCCGCCGCCGCCGGCAGCCTGCTGTAAGGCCGATCGAACGTTCGATCTGCAAGCGTGTCTCTGAGGTTTGTCGAGGCGTCTCGTGCCAAGAAGGCTCAGGAAGCTGTTCGAGTAGTTGCTGATCCGGCCTTCCATCGCGGCGCTTTGTTGGATGTTTCACGCGATGAACAGCTTGGATTTGGAGCAACCCCGGTCCGCGATTCTGGGCGAGTTTTCAGACTGGAGTAGTGACGGCCATCGGGTTGCTGGTAATGAATCTTGGAGCGAGTGGGGTGATCTACCCGCCCCTGTCTCCCGACGTGAGTGCGGAATGTAAGTGTCGAGCTGAGTTGAAGCGTCAAAGAGAAGATATTCTGGCGCAAGCCATTCAACGTAGACCTTCAAACGATTGAATCAAACTGGAGAAGCCCATGGCCGCAGAAGCCGTGTACGACCGCGTCAATGACTTCGCCGCTGTGAAGGTCACTCTGGCCTCGCCCAACGACATCCGCTCGTGGAGCTACGGCGAGGTCAAGAAGCCCGAGACCATCAACTACCGCACCTATCGTCCCGAGAAGGACGGGCTCTTCTGCGAGCGCATCTTCGGGCCAGAGCGCGACTATGAGTGTGCGTGCGGCAAGTACCGCGGCACCAAGTACAAGGGCATCATCTGCGAGCGCTGCGGCGTCAAGGTCACGCACTCGCGCGTCCGCCGCAAGCGCTTCGGGCACATCAATCTCGCCGCCCCCACCGTCCACATCTGGTTCTTCAAGGCCGTCCCCAGTCGCCTGGGCAACCTGCTGGCCATGAAAACCAGCGACCTTGAGAAGGTCATCTACTACCAGGATTACGTCGTTGTCGATCCGGGCGACACCGAGCTGACCTTTAAGCAGGTCCTGACCGAGGACGAGTTCCGCGCCGCCCTCGACAAATACGGCTCCGCCTTCCGCGCGCTCATGGGCGCCGAGGCAATCCGCGAGCTGATCGAGCGCCTCGACCTGGACAAGACCGCCGAAGAGATCCGCGCCGAACTGCGCGAGACCAAGAGCAAGCAGAAGATCAAGGACCTCTCCAAGCGCCTCAAGATCGTCGAGCAGCTCCGCGGCAGCGAGAACGACGCCTCCTGGCTCATCCAGGACGTCATCCCCGTGATCCCGCCCGACCTGCGCCCGCTGGTCCTGCTCGAGAGCGGCAACTTCGCCACCAGCGACCTCAACGACCTTTACCGCCGCATCATCAACCGCAACAACCGCCTCAAGAAGCTGATGGATCTCAACGCCCCCGAGGTCATCATCCGCAACGAGAAGCGCATGCTGCAGCAGGCCGTCGACGCGCTGTACGACAACGGGCGCTGCCGCCGGCCCGTGCTCGGTTCGAGCAACCGCCCGCTCAAGAGCATCACCGACATGATCAAGGGCAAGCAGGGCCGCTTCCGCGAGAACCTGCTCGGCAAGCGCGTTGACTACTCCGCGCGCTCGGTCATCGTTGTCGGCCCCGAGCTCAAGCTGCACCAGTGCGGTCTGCCCAAGAAGATCGCCCTCGAGCTCTACCAGCCCTTCATCATCAGGAAGCTCAAGGAGCACGGCCTCGCCGACACGATCAAGAGCGCCAAGCGCATGCTCGAGCGCCGAGACGCCGAGGTTTGGGACATCCTCGAAGAGGTCATCTACCAGCACCCCGTCCTGCTCAACCGCGCACCCACACTGCACCGAATGGGCATTCAGGCCTTCGAGCCCGTCCTGGTCGAGGGCAATGCCATCCGACTGCACCCGCTGGTCTGCGGCGGTTTCAACGCCGACTTTGACGGCGACCAGATGGCCGTCCACCTGCCCCTGAGCGTTGAGGCCCAGGCCGAGGCCCATGTGCTCATGATGAGCACCCACAACATCTTCTCGCCCGCCAGCGGCAAGCCCATCATCTCGCCCAGCCAGGACATCGTCATGGGCGTGTATTACATCAACGTCATCATGCCCGATGACCGGCCCGTCTCCAAGCTGCCGGTGTTCAAGGACCGCATGGACGCCCTGCTCGCCCTCGAGCACAAGCAGGTGCACATGCACGACCGCATCGTCGTCCGCGTTGACGGCTTCCACCGACTCGTCGAGGATCAGGGCGGGCCCGTCAAGCCCATGCCCGAGAACCGCCGCGTGGTCACCACCGCCGGGCGCGTCCTGTTCAATGAGATCATGGCCCGGGGCATGCCCTTCTACAACTGCATTATCGGCAAAAAGGGCTGCGCTCGCGTCATCGACGACTGCTACGCCATGGCCGGCCGTGGTGCCACCATCGACTTCCTCGACCGCCTCAAGGAGATCGGCTTCAAGCAGTCGACCCTCGCGGGCCTTTCCATCGGCATCACCGACCTGCGCATCCCCAAGGAGAAGGCGCAGCTCTTGGAGGACGCTCAGCAGAAGGTTAACCGCGTTGAGAAGATGTTCGACCGCGGCATCATCACCGCCCGCGAACGCTACAACCAGCTTCTTGACATCTGGGCCCACTGCCGCGAGCAGATCACCAAGGCCCTGCAGGTCACTCTCAAGATCGACCGCCGCGACGAGGAGGGTTACGAAGTCCCCACCGACTCAAAGGAAGGCTCGTTCTACCTCAACCCCGTCTACCTCATGTCAGACTCCGGCGCCCGCGGCAACGTCAGCCAGCTCATGCAGCTCGCCGGCATGCGCGGCTTGATGGCCAAGCCCTCGGGCGAGATCATCGAAACCCCGATCCGTTCCAACTTCCGTGAGGGCCTGACGATCCTGGAGTACTTCTCCAGCACGCACGGCGCACGCAAGGGTCTGGCCGACACCGCACTCAAGACCGCCGACGCAGGCTACCTCACTCGCAAGCTCTGCGACGTCGCTCAGTCCGTCATCGTCACCGAGCACGACTGCGGCTCCAAGCGCGGCGTCGTCAAGCGCGCGATCTACAAGGGCGAGCAGGTTGACGTCCCCCTCCGCGACCAGATCTTCGGCCGCGTCAGCCTCAACGAGGTCCTCGACCCACGCACCAAAGACATCATCCTCCGTGAGAACGAGATGATCTCGATGAAGGCCGCTAAGGCCGTCGAAGATATCGGCCTCAAGGAGTGCGTCGTCCGCTCAGCACTCACCAGCGAGAGCCGCACCGGCTGCTCCGTGCTTGACTACGGCATGGACATGTCCACCGGCCGCATGGTCGAGCCTGGCATGGCCGTCGGCATCATCGCCGCGCAGTCCATCGGCGAGCCCGGCACCCAGCTCACGATGCGCACCTTCCACACCGGCGGCATCGGCTCGCTATCGATCCTTGACAACGAGATCAAGACCATCGCCGGCGGCATCGTCCAGCTCCGTGACGTCCGCGAGGTCCCGACCACCGACGACGATGGGCACAACGTGCTCGTCGCCCTCAAGCGCAACGGCGAGATCGCCATCCTTGACGCCAAGGGCCGCGAGCTTGAGAAGTACAAGGTTCCATACGGCGCGTTCATCATGGTCAAGCCCGGGGCCGACGTGAAGAAGGGCGAGAAGCTCGTCCGCTGGGACCCGCACCGCACGCCCATCCTTGCCGAGAAGGCCGGCATCATCCGCTATCAGGACATCGAGGTCGGCGAGACCGTCCGCGAGGAAGAGGCCAAGGGCACCAAGGGCAAGGCCCTGGTTGTTGTTGAGCACAAGGGCGAGAAGCATCCGCAGATCCAGGTCGTTGACGACGCGGGCCACATCCTCGACTTCCACTTCCTCCCCGCCAAGGCCCGTGTTGAGGTTCAAGACGGCGAGGTCATCCAGGCCGGGCACATGCTCGCTCGTCAGCCCCGCGGCGCCTCGGGCACGCAGGACATCGTCGGCGGTCTGCCCCGCGTGACGGAGATCTTCGAGGCCCGCAAGCCGCGCGATCCCGCCGTCATGGCCGAGCTCTCAGGCCGCGTCGAGATCCTCTCAGACAAGCGCAAGGGCAAGATGACGATCCGCATCGTCAGCGAGTCGGGCATCGAAAAGGACCACCACGTCCCGCAGGACCGCCACCTGCTCGTCCACGCGGGTGACTACGTCTCGGCAGGCGACCCGCTGATCGAAGGGCCGCTGGTCCCGCACGACATCCTCCGCATCAAGGGTGAAGAGGCCCTCTACAGCTACATGCTCGACGAGGTCCAGAACGTCTACCGCGCCCAGGGCGTGGTGATCAACGACAAGCACATCGAGGTCATCCTCGCCCAGATGCTCCGCAAGATCCGTGTCGAAGACCCGGGTGATACCAACCTGCTCCCCTACGACGTCGTGGACAAGTTCGAGTTCAAGACCAAGAACCAGCAGGTCACAGACATGGTTCGCATCGTTGACGCCGGCGGGACCGACCTGCCCGTTGACGCCCTCGTCAGCAAGGCCGAAGTCCGCGAGGCCAACGCCCGAGCCGAGGCTGCGGGCAAGGACGGCTGCAAGGTCAAGAAGGCCCGCCCAGCCAAGGGCCGCACCCTTCTGCTTGGCATCACCAAGGCCAGCCTCCAGAGCGAGTCGTTCCTCTCGGGCGCATCGTTCCAGGAGACCACCAAGGTCCTTACCGAGGCCTCCATGCGCGGCGCCGTTGACACGCTCATTGGCCTTAAGGAAAACGTCCTGCTCGGGCACCTCATCCCCGCAGGCACCGGCTTCCGCCCCTACCAGGCCATCAAGGTCTCAAGCCACGGGCAGCCCGTCGTGCTTGAGCAGGATGAAGACGAGATGCTCGCAGAGGCCGCCGCTGCCGCCGAACGCCTCGGCGCACTTCCCAACGAGCCCATCGGCATGCCGCAGGTCAACACCAGCGGCATGATGATGGGCGAAAGCACCCTGACGAACTGACCACGGGTCGCAACAACCTACAACCTTATTAAACCCCCGCCCCGCGTGCCTTTACGCGGGGTCTTTGTTTTTGCGTTGGCCATCCGCGCGTTGCGGCTAGGACCTCTGTGCGTCGGCGATCCCGCCGCTCCTCCAGTGCCCCCCTTACCCGTAATGCGACACTGACCGCACGATCAGCCCCGCGCCGTCCACAAAGAAGACCTCGCCGGCGAGCTCGCCCGTCCACCGCCGATAGACCACCAGTACGCTCGATACGCCCGCCGTCACGTGCATCGGCGTAAACCGCAGCACGCCCGAAGGCGTCGGGTTGCTCGACAGCGCGCGCCCGAAGTACGCCCGCACCTGCGCCTTGCCGCGCAGCGTCCCGTCGCCGCCCTCAGCCACGCCTAGCCCCTGATTGAACCGCGCAACAAACGGCGAGGTGTGCTCGATGCCCTCGCCGTAGCACGCCATGATCGCGTCCAACTCGCCCTGCGGCCCGGCGTTCCACGCCGCAAACCACCGGTCCATGATCTGCGCCGCCAGTTGGGGGGTGATGTTCGCAAGCACGTTCTGCTCTTTACATGTGCGCAATCACCGCGTCGCCAAACTCGCTGCACTTGACCTTCCGCACGCCAGTGTCGCCCTCGGCCTTCATCAGCCGCTCGAAGTCGTACGTCACCGTCTTGGCCGTAATCGCCCCGTCCATCCCCTTGATGATCAGGTCCGCCGCGTCGCTCCACACCTTGTCGCCGCCGCTGCCACCACCTGAGCCCATGTACCGCAGCATCATCTCGCCGCTCAGGATCACCGACCCCGGGTTGACCTGGTCCAGGTTCGCGTACTTGGGCGCCGTCCCGTGCGTGGCCTCGAAGATCGCATGCCCCGTCACGTAGTTGATGTTCGCCCCCGGCGCGATACCAATGCCACCGATCTGCGCCGCCAGCGCGTCGCTCAGGTAGTCGCCGTTGAGGTTCATGCACGCGATCACATCAAAGTCCTTCGGCCGCGTCAGCACCTGCTGCAGCGTGATGTCCGCGATCGAGTCCTTCACCAGCACCATCGACTTCCACCTGCCCCCGCCGTGGCTTGCGCCGATGCTCGCCAGCACGCCCTCGACCTCCTTGACCAGCTTGGCCTTTTGGTCCGGCGTCATCATCTCGAACCCCGGCTCAATCATCTTGGCGTTCGCCTCGGCCGACAGCCCCGCGCCCGCGTCCTTGTTCCCAAGGATCCAGCTCTCGCGCTCCGTCACAATCTGCCCGCGGAAGTGCTTACGCGCCAGCTCGTAGCCCCAGTCCTTGAACGCGCCCTCGGTGAACTTCATGATGTTCCCCTTGTGCACGATCGTCACGCTCTTGCTCTTCTGCTTCACGGCGTACTCAAGCGCCGCCCACAGCAGCCGCTCCGTACCCATCCTGCTCACCGGCTTGATGCCGATCCCCACCATCACCTCGGTGTCACCCTCCGGCACGCGCTCGGCACCGCCCATCGCCGCCGCCGCAAACCCCTGCGCCGCCTCTTTGGTCCCGAAACGGATCTTCTTAAACTCCTTCGGGAACTCCTTCTCAAAGAATCCAAGCACCTTCGCGGCCTCGGGCGTCCCCGCCGCCATCTCAATCCCCGCGTAGATGTCCTCGGTGTTCTCGCGAAAGATCACCATCTCGCAGTCCTGCGGACGCTTCACCGGGCTGGGCACGCCCTTGAACCACCGCACCGGGCGCAGGCACACGTACAGATCAAGCATCTGCCGCAGCGCCACATTCAGCGACCGAATTCCACCGCCTACCGGCGTTGTCAGCGGGCCCTTGATCCCCACCAAGTGCTGACGAAACGCCGCAAGCGTCTCTTCAGGCAACCAGCTACCCGTCTTGTTGAACGCCTTCTCACCCGCCAGCACCTCGTGCCAGTGAATCTTGCAAGCGCCGCCAGAGGCCTTCGCTACCGCCGCGTCGATCACACGCACGCTCGCACGCCAGATGTCAGGCCCAGTCCCGTCACCCTCGATAAACGGCAAGATCGGGCTCGACGGCACCTTCAGCCGCCCGCCGGACATCACAATCGATGCAGGATCACTTGGCATTCGAGAAGCTCCCAATTCCATCGCTCAGACGCCCGCACTCCGCCACGGCGTCCCGCCGTGCGCCGCCGCGAGCACCAGAAGAAACAGTACCCACACTCGCCCTTGACGTGGCAACTTCATCCCGTCGGCGTGCCCCGATTGTGGTACATTACCCACGATGAAACGCCCGCCCCGCACCTCGCCGTTCCGCCCACGCGCGACCGTGCTTCACCCGCCGGCGCCCAAGCCCCTTACCCGCACGTTGCGCCTCCTTGGCGCGCCCCTGCTCTCACTGCTGCTGCTCGGCCTCGCCCTGCTCACCCTGCCGCTGAGCACCCCGGCCCTCGCCGGTCCCACCAGCGCCGAGTTCGCCGACGTCCCCGCCGTCCGCCAACCCGCCCCCTCCCTCGAGTCCTTTGACGTCCTCCCGCACCCCGGCCCGATCCCGCCGGTCATCCGGGTCGCCGTCGGGAACTCCCTAATCACCGCACCCTTCCTTAAGCGCGACCCTGTCGGCGGGTGGACCGGATTTTCCCTTGAGCTTCTCCAGGCCAGCGCCAAGGCCGTCGGATCCCAGGTTCAGCTTGTCGAGCTCACGCCCGACCAGCCCCCCCTGGTGGCATTGGCCAACCGAGAAGTCGACATCCTCCCGGTCATATTTGCGGGCGGCTCGGCCACCCCAAACGTCCTCACCGGCGCGGCCCTGCTCAAGTTCACCCCGGGCGTCTGGGTCCTCGCTGGCCAACCCATCCCCGCCTCACCAGAGCAACTCGCCCCGCTCAAGCTCGGCGTCCAGATGGGTAGCCCCAGCGAGAGCTGGCTTGAACGCCGCGGCCTATCGCCCGCCCTCCGCCAGCAGTCACGCGCGCAGCTCGCCCAAGACCTTCTCCAAGGACGCGTCGGTGCCGTCGTCGCCAGCCACGCGGGGATGGCAGCAGAGCTCGAGCGCCTGAGGCTCCGAGACAATTTCCGCTTCGGCGGCATCGATGCCGACACCGTCATCGGCAGCCTTACCTTTGGTTACGCGCACCACAGCAACGACGCCGCCTACTGGCTCACCGCGGGCATCGAGATCGTCGGCACCAGCGGACGCTACTTCGAGCTCTACACCCGCTACCTCCGAGACACCAGCCCCGACGCAGAGCAGGCCCTCGTCAGCGAGGCCATGTACTTCCAGCCGCTCAGCAATGCCGGCCGCACCGTCGGGCGACCGCTCAAGATCGCCATCGAGCACCGAGGGGCCGCCTTCGCGCCCCTCTGCACACCCAGCTCCGACGGCCAGTCTGCCCGCGGCTTCTCACTCGACCTCGCCACCGCGATCGCAAAGGTCATGCGAAGGCCCGTCGAGCTCTCCGTCGTCGAGTCGGTCATCGCTATCGACGGCGTCAAACGCGGCGAGTTTGACGTCTCCATGATCACACGCGTCGATGAGTTCCAGGTCGGCCTCGTCGACTACACGCGACCACTCTTTACCCTCAACGGCGCCCTCGCGACCCGACCGGGCACCACCCCGCCAAAGACGCTTCAAGAACTCCTTGCCACGCGTGTCGTCGCCGTCTGGGCTTCAAAGGGCCACCAGTACCTCGTCGGCATCGGGCACGCCAAGTTCACCACCGCCTCCAACTGGCTCGACGCCTTCAAAAAACTCGCCGCCGGAGAAGCCGACGCCATCGCCGTACTCGAACCCGCCGCCCGAACCCTCGCGCGCGACGGGCTCGCACCCGCACCCTTCGATCTCCACCCAGTCCCCGAGGACGGCTTCCGCTCGTACGAGGCCATCGCCGTCCGCCGCGGCAACCAGCTCCTGCTCTGGGACCTCGAAGACGCGATCAACACCCTCCGATCCACCGGTGAGCTGGACGCTCTCTACGACCGCTGGTACGGCAAGCTCGCCCCGCGCCCAACGCCCCTGGTCTTCCCCCTCAGGTCCGTCCTGCTCGGCACCGGCGCTGCCCTTGCCATCATGCTCGCCCTGGCGATCGGCTGGTGGTTCGCACGCCGAACCCTTGCCCGCCGCTCGCTCCAGCTTGCCCGCACCGAACGGGCCGTCTCGATGCTCTCCCGTGCTCTCCCTGTGCTCGTGCACTCCTACACCGTTGATGCTCAAGGCGGACGCCGCACCCTTTACGTCAGCGAGAACCTTCACAGTTACCAGCAGACTTTCCCCGGCTACTCAATCACTCAGCCCTACGAGCAGACCATCGCACCGCTGCTCCACCCCGACGACGTCGCCGGCTATGCCGCACGCGCTGCCAAAACACGCTCTGAGGGCGTCCCGTTTGACTACACCTTCCGACTCCGCGACACCGACGGACGCTACCGCTGGCTCCGCTCCATGGTCATCGGTGAGCCCGTCGCCCACGGCCGCATCTGGCACGCTGTGCGTATGGAAGTCACCGACCACCAAGAGGCCCTCCAGCGCGCCACCACCAGCGAGGCACGCTTCCGCGCCATCATTGAGCTCGCGCCGCACGCCGCCATTCAGTTCTACGACCTGCAAGGGCGCGTCACCGCCTGGAACGACGCCAGTGCGCGCATGTACGGCTGGACCGCCGACGAGGCCATCGGAAAGCCTGTAGGCCAGCTCATGCTCGACGCGCACGGGCATGACTTCTTTCTCCAAGAAATAGCACGCCTCGCCAGCGGCGGTCAACCTTCCCCACCGCAAGAGATCCCGTACAACACTCGTGCTGGCCACGCCGGGACGCTCCTCTCAACCATCTTCATGCTCCCCACCGGCCCCGCCGACGAGCCGCCCACCTTTGTTTGCATGGACGTCGACGTCTCACCCGCCCGCGCCGCCGCGCAGGCCCAAGAGCAAGCACAGACCCAGCTCGCCATCGCCCTCGAAGCCTCAAACACCGGCACCTGGATCGTTGACCTCAACGCCGACACCATCGTCGCTGATGAGACCGTCATCGACCTCTTCGGCCTTAAAGGACGCGTCAGCCCGGGCGTCACCACGGCGCACGACACCTTCCTTGCCAACGTCGCCCCCGAAGACAGGCCCGTCATCGCGCAGGCCTGGAAGTATGCCTTCAATCCCGGTAGGCGCTACGTCTGCCAGTTCCGCACCCGCATCAACGGCACCGAACGCTGGATCAGCGGCCGCGGCACCCTCACAAGAGACCCCGCCGGCAACCCCCTCACCATGCTCGGCGTCAGCGTTGATATCACCGATCTTAAGCTCGCCGAGCAAGAACGTCAGCAACTTCTCCTCGCACGCGAACGCGGTCAACGCCTCGAAGCACTCGGCCTGCTCGCCGGCGGCATCGCCCACGACTTCAACAACATCCTCACCAGCGTCATAGGCAACGCCGCCCTCGCACAGCGACAGCTCGACCCCGCCTCCGCCCCGTTTCGCCAGCTCGAACAGGTCAATCGCAGCGCCGTGTTCGCCTCCGAGCTCACACAGCAGCTCCTCACCTACGCCGGCAGACGCACCCCCGTCCTTGCCCCCATCGACGCCGCCACCACCGTCGATCAAACCCTTCATATCATCGACCTACCCGCCAACACACACATCACTATCACCGCCACACACGCGCCAAATGTGCCCCACGCCCGCGCTGACCCCGTCCAGCTCCGCCAGGTTGTTCTCAACCTCGTGCTCAACGCCGTTGAGGCCCTCACCAACGCCCCCCAGCGCGCCGCCACGCACACGCCCACCATCGCCGTCACCACCAGGCTTGTCCACCTTGACATGCAGACCCGTGCCGACATCCCCGCCGAGCGCCCCTTCGGCCCCGGCACCTTCGTCGCCATTGACGTCGCCGACAACGGCCCCGGCATCGACCCCTCCACTCTCGCACGCATCTTCGAGCCCTTCTATTCCACCAAGTTTGCCGGACGAGGCCTCGGGCTCAGCATGGTCCGCGGCATCATCGAGGGCCTCAGCGCCGCCGTCATCGTCCACTCCACCCCCGGCCAGGGCACCTCGTTTACCGTTCTGCTCCCGCTCGCCACAGCACCCAGCGATCAACCCTCGCCCACCCCAGCACTCGCACCCATCTCTCCTCCACAAACCCCACACTCAGGCCCACTTCAAGGCGTCGCGGTCCTGGTCGTTGATGACGACCCGCTCGTCCGCCAGGTCATCTGCGCCGCCCTGACCAGCGCCGGCGCACACCCGCTCCCCGCCGCCAACGCCCAAGAGGCACTCGACCACCTCCGCGCCGCGATCACCAAAAACCAACCCGCCATCACGTGTGCTGTTGTTGACCTCGTCATGCCCGAGACCGACGGCCTCGCCACCGTCAAGCTCCTGCGAGACATAGAGCCCACACTCCCCGTGGTTATCTCTAGCGGGTACGCCGCCGAGTCCGTCGCCAACGACGTCCGCTCGCTCCCACGCTCGACCTTCTTGCAAAAGCCCTTCGCCCTTGATGACCTCACCGCCGTCGTCGCCGCCACCATCCAAGCCCACCCGCGCTGACGCCCTCACCACCCTCACCCCCACCCTCACCCCCACCCTCACCCCCACCCTCACCACGACCTTCGCTTACCCTCATCACCATGCGCCACCTGACGCTCATCACCACCGGCGGCACCATCGAGAAAACCTACGACGAGCTCTCAGGAACACTCGATAACCGACGCTCCATCGTCCGGCGAATGCTCCGAAGGCTCCGACTCGAAGACACCACCGTCGCCGCCATCGAGCTCATGAGCAAAGACTCGCTCCACATGACCGACGACGACCGACGACGAATCGCCGAGGTCGTCGCCGCTGCCATCGGCACACGACAAAGCCCAGGGCCCACCAGCGCCGTGGTCATCCTTCACGGCACCGACACACTCGCCGAAACCGGCGAGGTCCTCTGCAAGCTCCTGCAAAACCCCCGCGTTCCCGTCGTACTCACCGGTGCCATGAGGCCCTTCGAGATGGTCCGCTCAGACGCGCTCCAAAACCTCACAGAGGCCGCCTTCGCCGCAGGCGTGCTGCCGCCAGGGATCTACAGCGTCGCCCACGGCCGCGCACTCGCCTTCCCCGGCGTCATCAAAGACCGTGACCGCGGCACCTTCATCAAACCCAACTCTCCAACCTAAGCCACGCGCCACAGACTCCCTCAACGCATGATCCTCGACCACGCCTACATCCCCACCAAGTACCACTCCCGCTTCGGGCTCATCGGTCGCTTCTGCACCGAGCTGATAGAGGCCATGCAACTCGCCGGCGTCAAGGTCAACCAAGACCTGCCCGACGGCCACGATGCCGCCGTGTTCTTCTTCAACTCCTTCGCCCTCTCCGCACTCAGCGAGCAGCGCGAGCGCCTCGCCGGCCCAGGCCGCACCGCACCCATCGTCCAGTGGATCATCGACCACCCGCTCGCCTTTGACGCCGCCGCACTCGACGGCTGGTTCGAACTGCCCGCCTACCGGCTCGCCACCGTCTGCGACGATGACCTGCAGCTGCTCAGGCTCCGCTGGCCCAAGCTGCGCGCCGCCCGCGTCTACCACGGCGTCTGGCCCGGCGCACTCGCTAACCCCGCATCACTCCCCGCAACCCACGCCGGCCAAGCCTTCCCCGCCGCCTCTCCCACGCCCCACACTACCGATATCAGCACTGCGCCCCCGCGTGATATCGACGTGCTCGTCGCCGGCTCCATCGCTACCGACGCCGAGCTCATCAAGCTCACCCATGCACTCCCGGCCTCGCTCCACACCGTCGCGCACGAAATCGCCCATCTCCGCGCCGAGCAGCCGCACATCACCGTCGCCCAAGCCATGGACCTCTGCCTGCCCGTCGGCATCTACGCCCCAGACCACTGGGAGCTGCTCGGCCGCCTCCAACTCCTCTCCGTCGCGATCCTCAACATCCGCCGCCGCGTCCAGCTCATCACCGCCCTGCAGGGCCTCCACGTCACCGTCCTGGGCGGCGAGAACTGGGCCCCGCACTGCACCGGCACCGTCAGGTACGCCGGGCAGGCCGACTTCGCCGACATGCACCGCTGGATCAAACGCGCCAAGGTCTGCGTCGCGCTCAACCCGCCGCAGTTCGCCACCGGCTTCTCAGAGCGCCTGCTGCTGAGCATGGCCGGCGGCGCCGCCACCGTCACCGATGACCGCCCAGCCGTCCGCGCTGAGTTCTGCACGCCCGCCCCCGCCGGCACCCGCTTTAGCGGCACCAACAGCGCATTCCTCCGCCTCTTCCGCGCCGCCCGCCCGCAAGAGGCCCGCGCGCTCTGCGAGCAGCTCCTGGCCGACCACCCAGCCCGCGTCGCGATGGCCGATGCCGCCGTCCGCGCCATCGCCGCAGGCCACCTCTGGGCTCACCGCCTCCCGCAGCTCTTCGGCGCTGCCACGCACGCTGTGCGAAATCCCTAGCACCCCGCCTGCCCGACCCGCCAGCCAACGCACCACCAAAACAAAAGCAGGGTGCGCCATGCGGCACGCCCTGTCCATGCTCAATACCTATCAATCAAACAGGCCAAATCAACAGGTCAGATCATCCGCTCACAAGCTCATGCCCCGGCCTGCTCGCCCACCGCCCAGCGCCAGAACGCATCGACTCGCGCCGTGCACACGATGTCCTTGACCTTCTTGCTCGGGTCGATGATGTACGGCTGCTCCAGCAGCGCCACGTCCTCGAAGAACTTCCGCATCCCGCCCTCGACCATCTTCTCCGCAATCTCCTGCGGCTTGCCGCTCTCCATCGCCGTCTCAAGCCGGAACTTCCGCTCCTTCGCAACGATCTCCGCAGGGACGTCCTCGGGCCGCACGCCCTTGGGGCTCGGCACCGCCGCAACGATGTGCATGCAGATCTGCCGCATCGCCTCCTCCGAGATGTCGCCAGTCACCTTCACCAGCGCGCCGGTCTTCCCGTCGTGGTGAACGTACTGCCCAAAGTGCACGCCCGCGCCGCCCGCCACGTGCTCGCCGCGCGCCAAGGCGATCGTCTCGCCCGTCTTGATCCGGATGTCCTCGATCGCCGCCGCCTCAGCACCCGTCGGCGTGTAGTGCCCCGCCGGCGCCTTGAGCGCCGCCTGCGCTAGCGCACCGGTCAGGCTCACAAACACGTCGTTCTTGGCCGTGAAGTCTGTGTTCGCTCGCAGCTCGACAATCGCCGCCGAGCCCGCGCCCAGCGCCACCGCAATACGACCCTCACCGCTGGGCTTGTCTCCCTTGGCGTCCATCTTGCCCTTCATCGCCTTGCGCAAGATGTCCTCGGCCTTGGCCATGTCGCCCGACGCCTCCACCAGCGCCTTCTTGCACTCCATCATCGAAAGACCCGTCTTGTTGCGAAGCTGCATCACCACGGCGGCAGAGATTTCCACAGGCAAGCTCCATTCGTTACAAGCCCAGGCCACAGGCCCGGCGCCCTTTATTGCTGATACCCGTCGCCCGGTGCAAGCCACCGTGCGACCTCTACACCCGGCCCGCGCCCACCAAGGCACAAGCCAAGGTCAACGCATACCCGTCCACATTCCTGTTCACATCCAGGCTTCGCGTCCACACTCAGACCTTCGCCGCAGGCGCAGCGGCCGCACCCGACGCCGGCACCGCCGACATCGGACCGCCACCCGGCCCGTCGCTGGGCTGGTCGTCAGAGCGGAACTGTGCACGACGGCTGCGACGCTGGCCATCGCCACGCCCGTCACCCCGCCCGTCACCACGGCCTTCGCCCGCGTCACCCGCCGGCGAAGCCTCGCCCTCGCCACGCGACTGCGGACGGCCCTGCTTGCCCTCGGCAATCGCCATGCACAGCTCACGCACGACCACATCGATCGAACGCATGCTGTCGTCGTTGCCCGGGATCGCGATGTCCGCAAGCTCAGGGTCGCCGTCGGTATCAATCAGGCACACCGTCGGGATGCCCAGCTTCCGCGCCTCCTTGATCGACGACAGCTCACGCTTCGTGTCGATCACCACCAGCGCGCCGGGCAGCTTGTCCATGCCCTTGATGCCCGAGAGATTCCGCTTCATCTTGTTCATCTCGCGACGAAGCTGGCTCTCCATCTTCTTCGAGTAGCTCGCGAAGTTGTCGCCCTGCTCGATCGTCTCAAGCTCCTCCAACCGCTTCAGGCGGCTGCGGATCGTCCGGAAGTTCGTCAGCGTACCACCGAGCCAACGCTCGATGCAGTAGTGCATCTTCACGTCGCTCACGCGCTGCTCAAGCACGCTCCGCGCCTGACGCTTGGTCCCCACGAAGCAGATGTCCTTGCCATCCGCCACCACACGCGTAAGAAACTTCTTCGCTAGAAGAAGACCCTTCACCGTCTCCTTGATGTCGATGATGTGGATCCCGTTGCGCTTGCCCCAGATGTAGGGGGCCATGCGCGGGTTCCACGACGCCGAACGTTGACCGAAGTGAATCCCCGACTCGATCAAATCCTGAACAAGCTGAGAGGCCATAAGAAGTTTCCTTCCAGCGACACCGGCGACGCGCGGCTCAACTCACAGGCAAGGCTCTACGCCACGCCCAGACGCGCACCACCCTTTAGGGCGCTTGCGGCGGCAAAACCACGGGCCGCGCAGACCATCTGCACCGCCCCGCCCCGGTTGAGCTCCGGAGCACACCGAGCATAGCCCGTCGCTCACTCCCGGACGACCCCTAAGTCTCACTCATCCGCGCGCCACCCCCCGCCAACTCCTGCCCCGCCGCCGATCTTCAAGCCCACCACCCCCCGACCGCCGATGAACCAGCACCGCCATGCCCGACGTCCTTGACCAATCCAGCATCGACGCGCTGCTCAGCCAGACCCAGCAGGTCGAGGCCCCAACGGCCGTCGAACGCCCCGCCATCATCAGCCGCCGGCGCAAAGACCTCGAGAATGTCGAGGTTCGCCCCTACGACTTCAAACGCCCAGAGCGCGTCAGCAAAGACCAGATGCGCGCCCTGCAAACCCTTCACGAGGCCATGGCCCGTAACTTCGGCGCCATGCTCTCGGGCTTCCTGCGAACCATCGTCGAGGTCCGCGTCGCCACCTGCGAGCAGATGACCTACGGCGAGTTCATCACCGGCCTGCCAAACCCCACCAGCTTCAACCTCGTCACCCCCGGCGGGCTCGACGGCCAGGTCTGCCTCGAAGTCTCACCACTCATCATCTACCCCATCATCGACCGACTCCTCGGCGGCACCAACCAAGACCTCTTCATCCCTCAGCGACCGATGACCCTCATCGAGAACCGCCTCATCGGCAAGGTCATCGACCGCGCGCTCTCCGCCATGACCGAGGCTTGGGCCGCCATCCGCCAGATCGCCTTCGCCGTCTCCGCCACAGAGAGCAACCCGCAGCTCGTGCAGATCGTCCCGCCCAACGAGGTCGTCGTCGTCGTCGGCTTCGAGCTCAAAATGGGCAACCGCGCCGGCACCATGAACCTCTGCATCCCCTTCAACGTCATCGAGCCCATGATGGACGAGCTCGCCAACCAGTCATGGTTCGCCAGCACCAAGGGCGGCCCGGCCAAAGACTCACGCAGCAGCATCGAACGTTCGCTCGGTCACGCAGGCCTCGTCGTCTCCGCCGTCCTCGCCCGCACCACCATCACACTCAGTGACCTGCACGCGCTCGAAGTTGGCGACATCATCACCACCGACAAGCCCGTCAGCCAGCCCGCCGTCATGTTCATCGAGGGCGAACGCAAGTTCTTCGCACGCCTCGGTCAGATCAAGGGCCACCGGGCCCTCCAGGTTGTCCGACCCGTCAGCCCCGACGACCGCGACTAGTTCCGCACCTACCGCCCCATCACCTCCCACGGCACACCCGGGGTGTACCCCACAAGCTCATATAATTCCGCGCGCGTCTGCATCTTCCCAACAAACGGCTCAACGCTCCCGTGCGCCTTCAGCTCACGCAGTGCCGCCGTCACCGCGCCCATCGCCACACGCAGAAGGCTCACCGGGTAGATCACATAGTTGTAACCCATCCCCGCAAAGCGGCTTAGCCCAATCAGCGGCGTCTTGCCAAACTCTGTCATGTTCGCCAGCAGCAGCACGCCCGGCACCCGCGCCCGCAAACCCGCCGCGAACCGCTCAAACTCCGCCTCTGACGCCAGCCCCTCCGGAAAGATCATCTCCGCACCAGCGCCGCAATACGCCGTCGCACGCTCCAGCGCCGCGTCAAATCCTTCTACCCCCCGCGCGTCCGTCCGCGCGCACACGATCATCCCCGCCCTGCCCCCAGCGCCAACATCCCGCGCCGCTTTCGCGGCCCAAGAGACCTTCTCAACCATGTGGTCTATCGAGACCAGCGCCTTGCCGTCAAGGTGTCCGCACCGCTTCGGAAACTGCTGGTCCTCAACGTGCAGACCCGCCGCACCCGCGCGGTGATAGTCAATCACCACACGCCGCAGCATCTCCGCCTCGCCAAACCCCGTGTCCGCGTCCGCGATCAGCGGCAGACCGCTCGCCTCATGCACCTCGCGGATAGCGCGGCAGAACTGCTCGTGCGTCAGCAGCCCCACGTCCGGCACGCCCGCGCTCACGCTCATCGCCGCACCGCTGATGTACGTCGCCTCGAACCCCGCCTGCGCCACCGCCCGCGCGCACAGCGCATTGAAGCTCCCCGGCGCTGCCACACACCCGCGCGCCGCGATCAGCCCGCGCAGCGCTTCTGCCGGCGAAACCCGATCGCCACCCGCCACGCCCACGCCCATCCCAACCGCGCCCGGAACGCTCGATTCTGTGCTCATGCCCCAGCGTACCAGCCCCGCCAGCCGGTGGTGGGGGGGGTGTCGCCGAACCAAGCCTCTACCACCCGCCCCCTATTCCCGTCTGACAGTCAAACCTACAGTCCATCAGCACGGGCCGAACACACACGCCCGAGTTTCAGTGCCGCCACCGAAGGCACCCGATCAAGACCCTTCGCGCCGCTGACCTTCCAACGGCCAGCAGCGCCAAACTCGGCCCGACATCTTCAGGAGGCGTTCGTGCAGACGGCTACGTCAAACACCACCACCCCAGCCAGCCCCTCGTGGTTCGAGAAGAACTACTTCCTGATCCGCAGGCTTCACTCGCTCACAGGCATCGTCCCCATCGGCGTCTTCCTCGTCGCCCACTTGATCACCAACTCCTCCCTGCTTTGGGGCCGCGCTGGCATCAGGCCAGGCGACGGCGAAGGCCTCAGCCTCACCGAAGGCGGCATCACCTACTTCCAAAAAGAGGTCACCTGGATCAACACCCAGGTACCGCACCTGCTGCTCATCGAGATCACACTCTGGGTAGCCATCGCCTTCCACTCCATCCTCGGCATCGCCTTCGCCCTCACCGGCAAGACCAACACCTCCCGCTACGCCTACCAGTCCAATTGGCGCTATGCGCTCCAGCGCTTCAGCGGCTACGTCGGCATCGCCTTCATCTTCTACCACGTCGCCACGCTCCGATGGGGCTGGACCTTCCTGGTCCCCGGCGGCACGCAGTGGAGCCACCACTACGCCGTCAGCACACTCACCATGGCCCTTCGCGGCGGCGAGCAGTGGACGCCCGCCGGCATCGCCGTCAGCCTCTTCTACTTCCTGGGCATCACGCTGCTGATCTTCCACTTCGCCAACGGCCTGTGGACCGCCGCCATCACCTGGGGCCTCACCATCAGCACCAGCGCTCAGCGCAACTGGGGCTACGCGTGCCTGGCCATCGGCTCGGGCCTCATGCTCGCCGGCTGGTCCGCCCTCGGCGTGGCCGTGCTCGTTGACCCCGCCAAGGCCCGCGCCATCGAACAATCCATGCTCAAAGCCGCCCCGCAAGCCCCGCTCCAGACGCAGGTCCCCGACACCGATAAATAGCCTCACCCCGCCCACCGTTTCTCACCCACCGCTGCCGCTTCGGTTTCTTGCACAACCAGGACACCCACATGGCCGTCACCAACTCCAAGCGCGTCATCGTCGTCGGCGGGGGCCTCGCGGGCCTCGCCGCCAGCGTCCGCGTCGCCGAGGCCGGGCTCAGCATCGACCTCTTCTCGCTCGTCCCCGTCAAGCGCTCGCACAGCGTCTGCGCTCAGGGCGGCATCAACGCCTGCAACGAGGTCGCGCGCCAGCAGGGCTACTCAGAGTACGAGCACTTCGACGAAACCATCTACGGCGGAGACTTCCTCGCCGACCAGCACCCCGTGCTTGAGATGGCCAACATGGCCCCCAAGATCATCGACCTGCTCGACCGCATGGGCGTCCCCTTCAACCGCACCGGCGAGGGCAACCGAGACCTCCGACTCTTCGGCGGCTCGCTCTTTAAGCGCACCCACTTCTCTGGCGCTACCACGGGCCAGCAGCTGATGTACGCGCTTGATGAACAGACACGCCGCTACGAGGCTGAGGGCAAGGTCAACAAGTACGAGTTCTGGGAGTTCCTCGCCCCCGTAGTCGAGGACGGCCGCTGCGTCGGCATCGTTGCACAAGACCAACGTACCATGCAGGTCCGCACCTTCCGCGCTGACGCGGTCGTCATGGCCACCGGCGGCAACGGGCTGATCTTCGGCAAGAGCACTCAGAGCGTCATCTGCACTGGCGCCGCCGCCGCGCGCTGCTATCAGGCCGGCGCGTGGATGGGCAACCCCGAGATGATCCAGGTCCACCCTACCGCGATCCCAGGGGCCGACAAAACCCGCCTGATGAGCGAGAGCGCCCGCGGCGAGGGCGGCCGCGTCTGGGTCCCACGCAAAAAGCTCGACCCCCGCGCGCCCGCCGACATCCCCGAGGCCGAACGCTACTACTTCCTTGAAGAGCGCTACCCCAAGTACAAGAACCTCGTCCCGCGAGACATCGCCACACGCGAGATCTTCAGCATCTGCGTCAACGACGGGCTCGGCGTCAACGGCGAGCGCCAGGTCTACCTTGACCTGACCCACCTGCCCGCCAGCACCCACCACAAGCTCGAAGGCATTCTCGAGATCTACAAGAAGTTCATGGGTGAGGACCCGCAGTTCGTCCCTATGCGCATCTTCCCCAGCGTCCACTACTCCATGGGCGGGCTCTGGACCACCTTCACCAAGGGCAGCTACAACCCAGACCAGGCCCGCAACAAGCACAACAGCGGGTCGCGCCCGCCGCTGGGCAGTGACATCGGCCAGGGTCTCCACCCCGGCGCGCCCAACAACTCCATGACCAACATCCAAGGCCTCTACGCCTTCGGTGAGGTCAACTTCGCCTATCACGGGGCCAACCGCCTCGGCGCCAACGCCCTGCTCAGTTGCATCTTTGACGGCCTGTTCTGCGGCCAGAGCGTCGTCAGCTACGTGAATGATGTGGTCGCCAAGCCCGTTGCCGACCTCACCCCCGCCGCCTACGACCGCGCTGTTGGTGTGCAGCTCGCCAAGGTCAAGCGCCTGACAGACTCGGCCACCTCGGGCAACCAGGCCGAGCCGCAGACCAACCCTTACCAGATCGGCAAGGAGCTTGGTGACGAGATGACCGAGGCCTGCACCGTCGTTCGCACCGAGCCGCGCCTCAAGCAGTGCATCACCAAGCTCGAAGAGCTCAAGGCCCGCTACCAGAAGATCACGCTGAAAGACTCGGCCTCGTGGACCAACCAGAGCCTGGTCTACACCCGCGCCATCGGCGACATGCTGCTGGTGGCTGAGGCGCTCGCCAAGGGCGCGCTGGAACGCCGCGAGAGCCGCGGCGCTCACTACCGCGAGGACTATCAGGCCCGCGACGACGCCCAGTTCATGAAGACGACCCTCGCCAAGTTCGACCCCGCCTCGGGCGGCTCGACCGTCGAGTTTGTCCCCATCGACGACTCCCTCATCAAGGCCACCGCCCGCACCTACGGCAAGACCGACGCCGGCGCAGGCTCGACCAAGGCCGCCGCCAGCCCGCACGCGTAACGCCATCCACGGACCATCCGCCCGCAACCTCTGGCTTCAACATGCCCCGCGTCGTTCACGAACCAACCCGCACGCCACGCCGGCACGACCTCGAGCTGCTCAGGGGTGGCGAAATGCCGCTCAATCTTGCCGCCCGCGTAACGCTCGCCTCGGGCTGCCCGCTTGTTGGCGGGTTTGCGGTCTACGTGCACGTCCACCACAAGACCACCCGCGACATCGACATCTACACCGAGGACTTCTCGGCCGCGCACGAGCGCCTCAGCAGCAGAAAGTTTTAAGCCAAACCACCCCTCGCGCACAGCGCGGAGTTTCATCCATGATCACCAGCCTCACCACCAACGCCGCCAACCAGCCCGCAAAGCCCGCCGCCACGCCCGGGCGCACCATCACCCTGCGCATCAAACGCTGCGACGGCCCCGGCAAGCCCTCGACCTGGCAAGACTTTCACGTAAGGCCGCTCAAGAACGCCAACATCATCTCCTGCCTCCAGCAAGTCGCACTCAACCCGGTCACCACCGACGGCCAGCGCGTCGCGCCGGTGGTCTGGGACTCGGGCTGCCTCGAAGAAGTCTGCGGCTCCTGCACCATGGTCATCAACGGCAAGGTCCGCCAGTCGTGCTCGTGCCTGCTTGACGACTACGCGCCAAACGAGGGTGATGTCGTCACCCTTGAGCCCATGACCAAGTTCCCCGTCGTCCGTGACCTCTGGGTTGACCGCTCTCGGGTCTTTCACGCCCTCAAGCGCGTCAAGGCCTGGGTGCCCATCGACGGCACCTACAACCTCGGTGCCGGGCCCAAAGAGACCCCCGCCAATCAAGAGACCCGTTACGTGCTCTCGACCTGCATGTCGTGCGGGTGCTGCCTTGAGGCCTGCCCGCAATTCAACATGGAAGAGCAGCCCAAGGACTGGGACCAGGCGTTCATCGGCGCGCACGCCATCAGCCAGGCGCGACTCTTCAACCTGCACCCGACCGGCGCGCAGCTCGAGCGCGAACGCCTTGAGGTCCTCGGCGGGGTCGGCGGCATCAACGACTGCGGCAACGCGCAGAACTGCGTGAAGGTCTGCCCCAAGAAGATCCCGCTGACCGAGAGCATCGCCGCCATCGGCCGGGCCGTAACCATCCACAAGGTCAAGCAGTTCTTCGGGCGGTGATGTGACGGCTCGCGCTGACAACTCAGCTCACGCAGAGAGGTCCAGCGGCGGCCTGTCTGGGCTCGGCCTGCCTGGGCTCGGCCTGTCTGGGCTCGGCCGGTCTGGGCTCGGACGGTCTGGGCTCGGACGGTTCGCGGCAGTGCCAGCAATCGGCGTGACGGGCGGCGCCGGTTTCACTGGTAGCTCCGCGCCAACCTTTACCTCTGGCCCGCGAAGCTCGACTTGGTCGTGCTCTTCGGGCCTTGACTGTTGATCTTGTTGCTGCTGCTGCTGCTGGCGGCGTTTGCCGTCGCGCTCAGCGCGCTCGGTCCGCTCAGCCTGCGGGCCTTGGCCGTAACCACCCGCGTTGCCCGGAGGGTTGACGCGCATGTTTCTTCTGTCGGCGTCCGGGCGAGATTCCATCACATTTGGTGCCTCGACGCGCGCCGTAGCGAGAACGCCAAGGCCGTGCGCACGGGCGCGCATGTTGGTGCCCGCTCGCTTCTTGAGCGGGTCGTCCAGAGGCCATTAGAGCCATTCTGAGCCTCGTCGTGCCAGCCCCACCCAATGGGTGCGACACGCCCCGTCGCAGCGATCCTGAGCGATCGTAGAGGGTCGCGCCAATCAGCGCGTTTGCGCGCACAAACCCAGGGTTTACAGGCCCAGCGTGTTGATCCCGCAATCGACGAAGATCGTCTCGCCCGTCACGCCGCTGGAGAGGTCGCTGGCCAGATAGACGGCGGTCTTACCGACGTCTGAGCCTTCAACGTTGCGGCGCAGCGGCGCGTGCTGCGCAACGTGGCCGGCGATGTCCTCGGCCCCGCCGACGGCTGACGACGCGAGCGTGCGGAGGTAGCCGCCGCTGATGGAGTTGACGCGGACCTTGTCGGGCCCGAGCTCCCAGGCCAGGTATCGGGCCGAGCACTCGAGCGCGGCTTTGGCGACGCCCATGACGTTGTAGCCGGGGACGACCTTTTCACCGCCGTAGTACGACATGCACATGATGCTGCCGCCGCCCGAGCGTTTCATGATTGGGTGTGCGCGGCTGGCCATGGCGACGAAGGTGTAGGCCGAGATGTCGATCGCCGAGAGGTAAGCGGCGCGGGGCGTTTGGTGGAAGTTGCCCTTGGCGAGCCATTGACGGTCGGCGAAGGCGATGGAGTGGACCAGCACGTCGAGGCGGTCAAACTTGGCCTCGTAGGCCTTGAAGGCCGCGTCGATGTCCTCGTCTTTGGCGGCGTCAAGCGGGACCATCCATGGGTCGGCGATGCCGAGGGCGTCTACGGAGCGGCGAGTGCGGTGGGCGTTTTTGTCGCCGGGCAGGTGGGTGAAGGCGAGCTGGCAGCCGTGCTCAGCGAGGGCCTGGGCGATGAACCAGGCGTACGAGCGTTCATTGGCGATGCCGACGACGAGGGCGACCTTTCCTGCGAGCAGCTGTGTCATAGAGGGAAGTTTAGCGGGCGCGGGCAGAGGAAGGGAAGCGACCAGGGGCGAGCGATGAGCGATCAGCGGAGAAGGGAACTGGGCGGGGCATCGGCAGCGTGACATCTTGCCGCACGCGACGCAGAGGCGAGGGCGGGTTGAGCATTTACCCGGCGTTGGGTGGTACCCTCGGAGATGCCCACAAACCTCAACGCGTTGAGCGTGCCCGAGCTGTACGCCGAGTTTGCCAAGACCGGGCTCATCACCAAAGTGATCGAGCTAGCGCGCGAGGAGGACCTTGGTCCGGGCGAGAGCAACTGGCAGGGCCAGGACGCTACGAGCTGCGCGTTTGTTGACGACTGGCTGCGCGGCGAGGCGCGGCTGGTGGCGCGCGACGCGGGCGTGGTCGCCGGGCTCGCGTCGGTCGAAGAGATCTTGTTCCTGTACAAGGCCGACGTTGACTTCAAGGCTGCGGTCAGTGACGCGGACCGCGTGGGCGCTGGGCAGGTGCTCGGGACGCTTCGCGGGAACCTGCGATCAATGCTGATGGCCGAGCGGACGCTGCTGAACCTGCTCTCGCGGCTGTCAGGGATCGCGACGCGGACGGCGGCGTATGTGGCCGCGGCGAAGGTTGGCGGGCCGGCGCGGGTCTTTGACACGCGCAAGACGACCCCGGGTCTGCGCTTGCTGGAGAAGTACGCCGTGCGCTGCGGGGGCGGGCACACGCATCGGCTGGGGCTGTACGACGCGGTGCTGATCAAGGACAATCACCTGGCGTCGATCCGCGAGAAGGCCGCGCGTGATGGGCACGGGACTGACGACCTGGCAAAGCTGGTGCGTCGCGCGGCGCGGGTAGCGCGGATCGAGGCCCCGCGCGATGGGCTGCGGTTTGTGATGCTGGAGGTGGACAGCATCGAGCAGTTGCGGATCGTGCTGGCGGGCGGGGCGGCGGGCGGCGGCGACGATCAGGTTGACACCATTTTGCTGGACAACATGAGCCCCGAGCAGCTTGGCGCGTGCGTGGCCCTGCGCGACGAGCTGGCCCGCGGGCAAGTGGAGCTTGAGGCCTCGGGGGGCGTGAGCATTGAAACTATCGGCGCGACGGCGGCCACCGGCGTAGACCGCATCAGCGTCGGCGGGCTGACGCATTCAGCGCAGGCGCTGGACATCGCGATGGATCTGTGAAGAAGAGGGCTGCAGGGAACAGGCAATGGGAGCGGGGAATGGGCGCGCGATCTATATGACGCGCCACCTGCCTGTTGCTATTGCCTATTGCCTGGCCCCCATTACCTATTGCTCAGCACCCTCCGGTGAAGGCGTTGATGAAGATGATGATGTCGTCGGCGGTGAACTCGCCGTCAGGGGCGAGCGACTGGCCCGGGCCAGCGATGTCGGCGATGGGGTTGCTCGATGTGAAGAGGTTGATGAAGATGATGATGTCGTCGGCGGTGGACTCGCCGTCGGCGCCGATGGTCTGCCCGGGGCCTGCGAGGTCGCTGCGGCAAGGGCGTGCGGCGCTCGAGACAACGTCCATCTGCGTCGGGGTGCTTCGGCCCCACTTGACCCACTGCTCATAGACAACCTGGCCGAGGGTGGTGGCGGTGCTGCCGACGGGGGGCTGGATGAATGTGGTGTTGTTGACAGGCTTGTCGGCGTTGTCACGCAGGAACTCGGCGTAGTCCTTGGTGGTTGTCTGGTGGAAGAAGCGGACCTCGGCGCGGGTGGTGCCAACGGGGACGATGAACCAGGTGTCGTCCCAGTGCTGCCCGTCGGCGTAGGTATACCCGATGGGTGCGGCCTGGACGAGGGTGAAGTTGGCGTTGTTGAACCCGCGGGGCGGGATGCGGTTGTCGAAGAACATTTTGTTGTTGAGGTCAAGGTGGAAGGAGGGGCCGACGGGGAGGCCCGTGACCATGGCGGCGACAGCGTCGATGCCCTGCTTGGCCTCGTAGACCTTGGTGTCAGTAGTTGAGAGGACGGCGGTGGCGGGGTTGTAGGAGCCGCGCTCGGCGAGCTGGGCGTTCTGGGCGTCAAAGAACTTGACGTTGAGCCACATGCGGCGGCCCTCGCTGAACCCGCCGGGGAGCTTGTGGCCGCTCTCGTTGATAACGCGGACGCGGAGGCGGTCGCCGATGTTGGTGACCTGAAGGTCGCTGGCGCGGCGGAGCATCTCGCGGTTGCGCTCGATGGTGGCGTCGACGTTGACCTGGTCGAGGGACGCATCGTCTAAGGAGACAGCAAGGTTGCTATCGACGGGGTCGAACAGGTCGCCCACGGCGCGGAGCACCCAGGTGTTGCCGCCCTGGAACTCGTGCTTGGGGAAGTTGGGGCGCAGCGGCGGGCCGAGGATCGGGTTGCAGCCGGTGCCCTCGATCTCGGGCATGTGGCAGTCTTGGCACGTGGCGTAGCTGGTGCGATTGTTGCCGCCGAAGCGACCGACCGAGCCGCCGTTGCCGTCGGGGATGACCTGAGTGACTGGGCCTTGTGCAAAGGCTGAGGCGAGCCACTCGCTACCGAGACGGTCCAGGGGGTACATGTCGTACTTGTTGCCCGTTGGGTGCGGGGCGTTGAGGGTGTTGAAGGTGTAGTCGCCGGTAGGCTGCTTGGAGTAGATGGGGTTTGAGACGTCGTGGCAGGTGATGCAGAGGCCGGACTGAAGGTGCCAGGGGCTCTCGCGCCACTGGTGGTACTGGAAGCTTGGGCCGAGGTTGAATGGCCCGCGGCGGCGGTCTTGGGTGTCAATTACGATGTGGCCCTGCGCGAGCGCCGACTGTGTGACGCCGGGGCCGGTGGCGGTGGGACGGTTGAGGCCAAGGGCCTGGAGGATTGCGAGGTCCTCTGTGGGCGCGCCGGGGGCGTTGTCGGGGTCAACGCTGCGGTGGCAGATGGAGCACGAGACGCCGTCGGTATCGGTCGGGAAGAGGTCCGAGCCGTCGGGCTGCTGGCCGCGGCCTTGGAGCCAGCCTTGAGGTGCGTGGCAGCGGATGCAGGCGTCGGATGAGCCGACGGCGTCCTTCTCGCTGATGTAGAGCTGAGCTTGGAAGATCGGGTCGCGGTACGACTGAGCCATCATGCTGAAGCGCCAGCGCTCGTAGGGGGCGCTGGCCTCGGGGTAAGTTTCGTCTGAGCCGAGGTTGCCGTGGCAGAACTGGCAGTTGCCGGCCTCCACGAGGGGATCGATGGTGCCGAAGTCAGCGGGCTGGCTGCCCTTGAAGTAGAAGTCGGCGCGGGTCGTGTTGACGCGCGGCGGGTCGGCCAGCACGGCGGCGATGCCGATGATGGCCACGGCGGCCAGGGCGGTGACTACACCGATGGTGATGAGCTTGACGAAGCCCCGGAATGTCCGCATAACCAAACTCCTCGGTCAATCAGCTGGTCAGTGTGGGCGGGGGCTCTGTGGGGGCTGAGGCGAAGTAGGCGATATCGAGCAGCTCGCTGAATGGCATCGGTCCCAGAACGGGCGGACTGAAGCGCCAGTTTGAGCTGGGGATCCGCGAAGAGGGGTGACGAATCATGGTGTGGCGGGGCGGCCATGTGGCGACGGAAGGTGCCGTCGGCGTGTGAACTATTCGTGCGAGTTTGCATCGGGTTGCGTGGGTTGGCCTGCGGCGGGCGGAATGTGGGGTGTGAACCGGTACAACCCAGGAGTCTTCATCGAGGGTCGGGGGGTGCCCGCGAGGTTGGCGGCATGACAAAGCACCGAACCGAACGCAGGGTGCGTCCGGTCCGGTGCTGGGGAAACTCGGTGGGTTGGGGCGCGTCGAAGCTGCCCCGGAGGATTAGCGGAAGATCAGGACGCTGGGTGAGACGAGGATGACCGGCTCTTTGCGGAGCTGAAGCATGGCCTGAAGGCTGGCGGAGATGGCGCGGAAGTTCTGTTCGCCCATGAGCGTGCGTAGGACCATGACGGCCTCGCCGATGGTGCCGGTGGTCTGGACGTTGGGGAGCGCGGGGCTGGCTACGCCGAAGCCGCCGAGGGCTTTTTCGAGGACCTCGGCCAGTGAGAGGGGCGCGGGGTAGTCAAGGACGTCAAACTTGCCCTCGTCGAGGCTAAGTGATGAGGCGAGGTCGGCGATGGTGGTGTTGATGCCGCCGACCTTGTCGGCCATTTTGAGGTCGATGGCGCTTGCGCCGACGAAGAGTCGGCCCTCGGCGGTCTTGCTCAGCTCGATGCCCGGGCGGCCCTGGGTGACGCGGCCTGTGAAGAGGTCGTAGGTCTCGGTCATCTTCTGCTTGACGAACGCGCGTTCTTGGGTGGACCAGGGGGTCAAAGAGCCGAACATGGCGGCGCGTGGCCCGCGGGCGCGCGGGACGACGTTGATCTTGAGCTCTTTCATGGCTTCGCCTAGGGCCATTTTGCCGCCGACGACGCCGATGGAGCCGACGATGCTGGAGGGGTTGACGTAGATCTTCTGGCCTGAGACGGCGATGTAGTAGCCGCCGCTGGCGGCCATGGAGCCGACGGAGGTCCAGACCGGCTTGTTCTTGGCGACGCGCTGGACGCCCTGCCAGATCATTTCGCTGGCGATGGCGGAGCCGCCGGGGCTGTTGACGCGGACGATGAGGCCCTTGATGCGGTTGTTGTCTTCGATCTCTGCGAGGGCGCGGCGGATAGTGCGTGAGCCAACGGAGCTGCTGCCGCCGAAGGGCCCGCCGTCGGAGCTGTCGCCGTCGACGATTGCGCCGTCGATGTGCAGGACGGCGATGGTGTCACGCTTGGGTGCGTGGTCGGGCTTCTTCATGAGCTGGGCGAAGAGGGCGAAGGGGTTGGAGCCCATCTCTTCCATCTTCTTCTTGTGGTCGGGCAGGAGCGAGGTGTCCCATGAGACGTCCTTGGCGTTGTGGACCTTGGCCACGTGGTCGCCCAGGTCGGGAAGGTCAACGACGGCGTCGATGAGGCCGACTTCCATGGCCTGCTGGCCGGTGGCCATCCAGGCTTTCTCCATGGCCTTGTCAAGCTCGGCGTCGGTCAGGTGGCGGCCGGCGCGGATCTTGGTTCGGACCTGGGCGTACATGGCGTCAAGCAGGGCGTCGATGTTGTCGTTCCAAGCCTTGCTGGGCTTGGAGTTGGCGTACATCTCGCTGGCACCCTTGTAGTCGCCGATCTGGACGAAGTCGGGGGTGACGCCGATCCACTTGAGGGTGTCGGCGAGGAACATTTCTTCCATGTAGATGCCGGGGAGGCTGACCTCGCCGCCGGCTTGCAGGATGGCTTCGTCACAGGCGCTGGCAAGCGCGAGCGAGGCGTTGTTGTAGCCCTCGGCGTAGAGGTGGACCTTTTTGCCGGCCTTGCGGACCTGGGCGATGCCGGCGCTGAGCTCTTCGATGTTGGCCATGGTGAGCTCGGCATCTTTGAGGCGGATGACGAGGCTTTTGAGGGTGTCGTCGCCGGCGGCCTTGTTGAGAGCGCGGAGGACGTCACGCAGGGTGGTCTCGGAGGAGTGGCCGCCGAAGCCCATGGACGTGGGGCGCTCGGCGAGGGCGCCTTCGAGCTCAATGAGCCCGACGCGGACGGTGCCGGCGGGGGCGTCGGTGCTGGCGGCCTTGGTGTCGGTGGCTGCGTGGCCGTCAAAGGTGGGGCGCGCGAGGGCGGTGGGGGCGAAGAGGCCGGCGAGGGCGAGAGCTGTGCCGGCGAAGAGGCCGAGGGCCTTGGGGGAGAGGTTGGCGTGCGGGGCGGGGCGCGTGGTCGCGTACATATTGATCCTTTCGTGGTCCATCACCTGCGGGCGCGGTGCCCGATGTTCAGGACTTTACCGGGGGTGGGGCGGTGGGTTGCGGCGGAGCGGACGCTGGAGAGAAGAAGGCGGGAACGCGGAGGGCACAGAGGTGCGCGGAGAGACGCGAAGGAGAGTGAGCGGGACAGAGGTGGTTTGAAGCAGGGGAACTCAAAGGTCACGAAGTTCACCAAGGGCCCGAAGGTCACAAAGTGGAAAGATCGGGAAGACGCAGGACGCGGGCGACCGAGGGCGCGGGCAGTTCTTGAGCTTGCAGATTGATATTTGTCCTTGGGGTCTTCGCGTCCTTTGAGTGCCCCTGCCGTCCACGCCTTCTCATGCTCTACGAAACTGTGAGCACCTCTGGGCCCCCTATATTGCTCTTTTTTCTCTCGTCGCCGGGTGTCCGCGATTCTCTTGGCGTTGATGGGGCGTTTGAATTAGCCGAAGCCGAGGCGGTCAAGGTCATCTTCGTCGAGGCCGAAGTGGTGGCCGAGCTCGTGGAGCAGGGTGATGCGGACCTCGTCGGCGACGGCTTGGTCGGCATCGGCGGCGTCCCACCCGCCAGCCTCGGCGCTGATGGCGTCACGGAAGAGATGGATCTGGGTGGGTGGCTGGGCGTGGTCGTTTTGCCAGCCTTCGGTGAGGCTGCGGCCGGTGTGGAGGCCGAGCAGCTCGTCGTCGTGATCCTCGATGAGCCCGTCGCGGAGCAGCTCGCGGCGGAGTCTTCGGCTCAATTCGTCCTCGATTATCACGGGGATGTGGTCGAGGGCCTTGCGGAACTGCGGCGGAAGCTCGTCGATGGCGCGACGGACGAGGGCGTCGAAGCGTTCGCGGTTCTCGGGGCTCATGGGCCGTGCTCGACTGTGGGTGGAAGGATCATGGTGGATGGGCTGGCGCTCACGCGGGGTGTGAGGACGGCGTGGAGGCTTGGGCCGGGGCGGAGGATGGCCTTGGCGATGCGCAGGCCGTCTTTGCAACTGCCGGCGAGGCCCATGACCAGCAGGACCGAGCCGAGCGCGAGCAGTGCGCCGCCCATCAGCAGCAGTGCGGCGGCGGTTGAGCTTTGTGGGTCGCTGCTGGAGTTTCTGAGTGCGGCAAGGCCGAGGGCGTCACCGAGCATCAGCACGCCGATGGCGGCGGCGGTTGCGACGAGGGTCTGTCGGTCAACTCGGCCAGTGCGCATGGCGAGGTTGCGGGCGACCAAGACGCGCGCGATGGGCCTGACCAGGGCGATGATGGCCAATGCAAAGAGCCAGGCGGTGAGGGTGGCGAAGGTGCGGTCTGGGGCGGGAGTCCAGAGGGCTTTGAGCTCGGTGCCGCCGACCCCGGAGCTGGCGGTGCGTGCGGTCCATAGGACGCTGGCGGCCAGTGGGAGGTAAAGAAGCCCGCCGAGGGCGGCGGCGAGTGAGGTGCGCATGGGCACGCGCGCGTGCGGGCGGGCGAACATGACCACGCCGAGGCCGGCGAGGGTGAGCAGCGCGGCGATGAGCCAAGCGCGGGCGATGGTGGCCTCGACCATCGGCGTGTGGACAGACCAGTTGGCGAGCAGAAGGTCAAGGGTGGTGACGAGGCCGAGCACGCAGGCGAGAAGGGTGGTGCCGGTCCAGAGGACGATGCCGGCGGCGACCAGTCGTGGGCGGCTGATGGGGACGAGCTCTGCGGCGAGAGGATCGACAATGGCGAGGATCGATGCGCGGACGAGGGTGCCGCACTCGGGGCAGACGCCGCGTACGGAGACGCCTTTGAGGTCATAGCGGCAGACGACGCAGGGGAGCTTGCCCGCGAGCGAGCTGGCAAGTGTGGTGGTGGCGGTAGGTGTGTTGGGCGCAAGGTTGGCGTGGCCGGGGCGCGTGCCGTCGGGCTGGTCATTGGTTCTGGCCTGCTGATCGCCCGGGGGCGTGTTCGGCGGCATGCGGGTGGATGGTAGTGGGGGGTGCGACGGATGGTGGGCGCGGTGGTGGGTTGAGTCGGGGGCGAACCGCTACAGTCGCGGCTCATGTCACACTCGGCATTTGCGAACGCGATGGCGGCGGCCCAGGCACTGCGGGTCTCGATCGGCGGGGTTTACCGGGGCTCGCCCCGAGCGATCGATCGGCTGCTGGTGTGCCTGCTGGCGCGGGGGCACTGCCTGATTGAGGATGTGCCCGGGGTGGGCAAGACGGTGCTGGCGTCGGCGTTGGCGCGGTCGATTGATGCGAGCTTTTCGCGGCTGCAGCTGACCCCGGACCTGATGCCGTCGGACATTTTGGGGGTGTCGATCTTTCGGCGTGACCGAGAGGTGTTTGAGTTTCAGCCCGGGCCGATCTTTGCGAGCATTGTGCTGGCCGATGAGATCAACCGGGCTACGCCGCGGACGCAGACGGCGTTGCTTGAAGCGATGAACGACGCGACAGTGACGGTGGACGGCAAGACGCACGAGCTGCCGCGGCCGTTCATGCTGGTGGCGACGCAGAATCCGTCGGACTTTGAGGGGACGTTCCCGCTGCCTGAGAACCAGCTTGATCGGTTTTTGATGCGGATGAGCCTCGGTTATCCGTCTGCGGCTGAGGAGTCTGCGATTTTGGAGGATCGGCCGGGCGGGAGCCCGCTGCACGGGCTGCGGCCGGTGGTGAACGCCGAGCAGGTTCGGCTGCTGCAGGACCAGACCGACACAGTGCGGATGGATAAGACGCTGCGCGACTACATCGTGGCGATCGCGGCGGCGACGCGCGTGAGCGACGAGCTTCTGCTGGGGCTCTCAACACGCGGGGCGCTGGCGATGGCGCAGGTCGCACGGGCGACGGCGGTGCTGGCCGGGCGCGACTACTGCACGCCGGAGGATGTGCTGGATGGTGCGCACGAGGTGGTGGCGCACCGGATCATCCCGCGGACGGTGATGGGGTCGTTTAGCGGCGCGGGGCGCGGCGGGAGCGACGGGACGTTGGGCGGCACGGCGCGGCGGAGCCCTGCGTCTGCGGCGCTTGAGGCGGTGCTGCGGAGCGTGCCGAGCCCGGCGTGAGGTGGGCGCTTGAGTGTGGGCCTTTGCGGGATGAAGGCTGATGGGGGTTCGACACGGGGCTGCGCGGAGAGCCGGAGTGATATTTGCCCGGGGGTTGCGCGGTGTGGCACGGCTCGGCGAGTGGGTGCGGCGTGAGGTGGTGGACTTTGGGGGCCGTTGGTCGCGCTGTATGAGCAAGCGGCGCGTGGCGAAGCGGCGCGTGGCGAAGCGGCTCGGGGGCGTTGCCTTTGCGGGGCAGTGGCGGATATACTGACGCAGCTGCGGGCGTAGTTCAGCGGTAGAACGTCAGCTTCCCAAGCTGAATGTCGCCAGTTCGATCCTGGTCGCCCGCTTTCTGGTTTGATACTGGGCCGCCGATGTCACACGATGACACCGGCG
>JAJOLK010000039.1 GCA_021173225.1 Phycisphaerales bacterium PN19_bin_20
CTTGACCTCCTGCTTGGAATCGATCGTGGCCACGACCTTCTTGGTCTTGGTGTCCACCAGCAGGACGTACCCGGTCTTGCCCGAGTGCTCCTTCCAAAGGTCGCCCAGGCCCAGCGCGGCGAGCATGTATTCGGCTTGGTGGGAGTCCTTGTCGGTCTGGTCGAGCTTGACCGTCAGGCAGGGCTGACCCGCCGCGTCCTTCATGGCTTCGTCGAGCTTGGGCTGGAGAGCTTTGCAGCCGGCGCACCAGTCGGCGTAGAACTGCAGCGCGATGACCTTGGGGGCCGTCGCGGCGGCCTGGACCCCGCTGGGCTTGCTGCCCGAGCCGGGCTGTTTGGCGGGCGCGGGCGTGGGGGTGCCGCTGGGTGCGGTGCCCGACTGCGCGAAGGCGATGCTGGCGGCGGTGAGCGTGAGGGCGGCGAGTGCGGGGGTGACGAAACGAGCGATTCGGGTCTTCATTGGGATGCTCCGGGCGGCGAGACGCGGGGGTGGAGAGGGCGCGTTCACCGTGGTTCTGCCCGCCCGCCGCATCGCACACTGCGGCGCGGCATCGGGCAAGGCGGGATGGGAGGCGGCCGTGTGGCCGCCGTCTGCTAAGGGGAACAGGCAAGGCGTGCGGTGTATTCCGTGCAAACCATCCGACGCGAGAGCAATCGTCATCACCGGAGCACGCGGCGCTTACTGACGGCCCGTGATGGCCTTGACGGCGGCGATCACCGCGTCGGGGTCGGCGCGCTTCTTGTAATCCCAGTCGGCGAAGGCCCAACGGATCACGCCGGTCTTGTCGATGACAAACGTCGCGGGCGCGGGAAGTTCCCACGTGCCGCTCACGTTGCTCTCGGCGACCTTCAGGCCGAACTTCTCGTACTGGGCCTTGGTGCCCTCATCGACGACGAAGTGGACCTTGAACGCCTTGGCGGCCTCGAAGGCGCCGTCGCTGTAGACGGCGTAGTCGTCTGCCTTGCCCCCGGTGGCCTTCTCGCGCGTGGCCGCGGCGAGGTCGGGCTTCTCCGGCGTGAGCGCGACGAACGTGCCGCCGGCGGCTTTGAGCGCATCCATCTTGTTGTGCCAGGCCGAGAGGGCGCGGGTGCACAAGGGGCACCATCCGCCTCGGTAGAACGTGAGGACGATCGGGCCGTCCTTGTAGAGGTCGGCGAGGCGAGCGGGCTTGCCGTCCACGCCGGTGACGGTCGCATCGGGAGCCTTGTCGCCGATGGCGAGGCCGGGGATGGCGAGATGCGCTTCGGCCTTGGGTTGTACTGCGGGCATGATGACCTCTGTCTTGGGGTAAAACGCCGACCACGAGTAGTAGAACGTCTGCGCCGTGCGCACGCCCTTAGGGGCGCTGGTGACGGCCACGCCAGCCTCGCTCTTGGTGAGCACCACCGCCCCAGCGGGCGTGTCAATCGTGCGAGCGTCGCCGATCGCGTCCACCGGCACGAACCACGATCTCGCATCGTCTCCGTCGCCGACCGCGATGCCCACGCCCAGCGTCTTGCGCGGCAGCGCCTCGCCCACGCCCGCGACGGGCACCATGAGCTTCTCATCCTTGAAGTACGACTCGTAGGGTGACTTTGAGTAATCGCGGTTGTGCCCCGTGTCCTTGCTCACGATCTTCGCGCCGGGGTGGGCCTTCTTGAAGGCCGCGAATGAGACGACCTCGACGGGGAGCATCTCCAGCGCGGTCCCGGCGAGGGGCCCGCTCAGGGCGTGCATGCCAAGCTGGCTCCACAGGCCCTTGTCCCTCTTGTCGTACATGAGCACGTTGGAGTTGTAGAGCGCGCCCGAGACGCCGAACTCGAGCACGACGGGCGCGGGATCAGTCCCGCTGCCTTTGCCTGCGCTGTGCTTGGGCATCACGCGGCGCGAGAAGACTGTCGCCGAGTCGCACAGCGGGCAATACGTCGCTGCAATAGGCTCGCCGCCGAGGGTGGTGTTCACGATCTCGTGCCAGTCCAGCACGCGCAGGGGCACGCCCAGCACGGCTGCGCCCACGACGATCTCGATAATGCGGGCGTCATCGGGCAGCCAGGCGGCCGTGTCGGCGGGCTCGGTCTTGGGGTTGGTCAGCGCGGGGATCGCGTCTCGCGGCAGGAGCGTGTGGATCTGCTCCTTGGGAATCGTCAGCCCCGCGAGGTTGTATTCCTTCTCGATGTCCACCGACCCGGGCCGCAGGACTCGCTTGAAGCCGTCCGCATCGGGTTGAGCCTCGGCGGCGGCCCGCACGGCTTCGAGGCTGACGCGCGCCCCACGGTTCGAGACACGCTCCAACTCGAGCAGTTCGGACTCCACCGATGCGCCCAAGCCAAGGGCGGCGCGTTGTTTGTAGATGGCGGCTCCCGCGGCGAGAGGAACCAGGGCGAGCATCATCAACTTCCTGCGTAATGACATCAGAGGGGCTCCTTCGAATGACGGCTGGTTAGTGGACAAGAACGGCTGGTTCGTGGGCAAGAACGGCTGGTTCGTGGACACGAGTTGTCACCCCGCCGCGCATGGCAGCCAGCGGCGGGGCGGGTCATCAGCGGCACAACGCGCAACGAGCGTGCACCAGCGTCATCGGGGCGAACCCGATGGCGCACTCCCGCTGCCACTGGCGGGCGAGGACGAACCCGCGGGCTTGCTCTCCGAGCCGGCGCCGGACTTGCTGTCGGAGCATCCGCTCAAAGTGAGTATCGCAGCGGCAGCGATACCGACCGCGAGAAGTGCGGCGACGCGAACGGGGGTGCGGGCGGGAAGAGCGGTGGTGCGGGCGGGAAGAGCGGTGGTGATGGGAGTCGGCATGAGAAAGGGTCTCCAGTGCCTTGGGGAACAGGCAGCCCCTCCCGGTTATTCCACCTTCGCGCCGGGCTTCTTTCGCGCAGGGACAGCGAACATCGGCACCATCGCCTCGCCGATCCACAACAGGGCCAGTACCCCGGCGGCGATCGCGGGTCGGGTGATCTGGGTGGTGGCGAAGATCACTTGGATGTTCATGCTCCGAGTCGTGAGGCAAGTGGCGATGTCTCGGCGTCACATACCCGGCGCGAGAGGGAATAGCCCGGCGGGCTCAACCATTCCCCTACAATGCACGGCTTCGAGCAGCTCGCGCGGATCGCCGCGTCCATGATTCCCTCTCCCCTCGCGCGCGGCGATGATCGCGGCCAAACTCGTGCGGACACCCCCTGAACTCCCATGACCGACCGCGACCAATCCCCAGCATCCTCCACCCCGTCCGGCCCCGCTCCAGCGCCCCGCATCGCTCTCATCGGCCACTGCGGGCTTGACTCGTGGATGCTCAAGGGTGTGGCCCAGCGCGCTTTTCCCGGCGGCGAAGTCGTCATGGTGCAGGACGATGCCTCGGCCCGATCCGAGGCCGCCCGCGCCGACCTCCTGCTCATCAACCGCAACCTCGACGGTGAGTTTCCCACCGGCTCGGGCCTCGACCTGATCGGCGAACTGATCCTCATGAAAGGCCGCCGCGCCGCGGTGATGCTCATCAGCAACCTCGCCGACGCGCAGGCCGTCGCGGTGGAACTGGGCGCGATCTTGGGTTTCGGCAAGGCGAAGGCCGGCACGCCGGAAGCGGCCCAGGCCATGCGAGTTGCCGTTTCGCGTGCAGCATTACGACCCCGGCTCCAGCTCTAATGTCCAAGCCGATGCGTCCAGAACCACGGGAATAAGCGTGCTCTCCAAGCCGTTATCCTGAGACATGAACTCCCATCGCGCCCATCGTACACGCTCGTGCGGCTGGACTTTCGTTTCCGCCGCGATGATCCCGGTGATGCTGTGGACGCTGCCCGCGTGCGGGAAGCAGGCGGCGCAGGCGGAGCAGGCGGAGCAGACGCCACAGCCGCCGAAGGAGGCGGGCGGTGCGGGCAAAGCGCCGGCCGATCCCATGCACACCAACCGCCTGGCGAACGCGACCAGCCCCTACCTCCTCCAGCACGCGCACAACCCGGTGGACTGGTATCCGTGGGGGCCCGAGGCGCTCGAGCGGGCCAGGAAGGAGGACAAGCCGATATTCCTGTCGGTGGGCTACTCGACGTGCTACTGGTGCCACGTCATGGAGCGCGAGGTGTTCGAGAACGAGGCCATCGCCGCGCTGATGAACGAGCGGTTCGTGTGCATCAAGGTGGACCGCGAGGAGCGGCCCGACCTCGACGAGATTTACATGACCGCGACGCAGCTCATGACGCAGAGCGGCGGGTGGCCGAACAGTTTGTTTTTGACGCCGGACCTCAAGCCGTTCTTCGCGGGGACGTACTTCGGGGCGACAGACCAACCCCCCCCGGGGCGGCCCGGGTTCGGTACGCTCGTGACACAGTTGGGCGATGCGTGGAAAGAGCAGCGGGCCAAAGTCAACGAGGTGTCGGGGCGCGTGGCCGACGCGATCAAGAACGTGCTGGGCGAGCGGTTGGCTGCTATTCCGAAGGCCACGCTCGATGCGGCGCTGGTGGACAAGACGGTCGAGCAGATCGCGGCGTCCTACGACGCGCGCGAGGGCGGCTTCGGGCTCGCTCCCAAGTTCCCCAATGACTTCTACTTCTCGTTCCTGCTGGACGTTTACGCGCGCCGGGTCGCAAAGGGCGATGCGGACGCCGCCACGCTCGCGATGGTGACCACGACGCTCGACGCGATGGCGGCGGGCGGCATCCACGACCATGTGGGCGGCGGGTTCCACCGCTACGCGACCGATGGGCAGTGGAAGGTGCCGCACTTTGAGAAGATGCTCTACAACCAGGCGGCGCTCGCGGTCGCGTATCTGGATGCGTTCGCCGCGACCGGCGACGCGCGCGATGCCGACACCGCCCGCGGCATCTTCCGCTTCGTGGGCGAAGTCTTCACTGGTCCCGACGGGCAGTTCTACTCGGCCCTGGACGCCGAGACCGACGCGGTCGAGGGCGCGTACTACACATGGACACGCGAGCAGATCACCAGCGTGCTGGGTGACCCCCCCAAGGACGCGGCGGTATTCCTCGCCGCGTTCGAGCTCGCCGACGTGCCGATCTTCCCCGGGCACAAGCACCCCGAGGGCGGAACGTTGGTTCGGAAGGCACGCGGCGAGGCGAACACGCCCGAGATCAACGCGATGTTGGCCAAGCTCGCGGCGGTGCGGAAGGGTCGCACACTCCCTCGGCTGGACGACAAGGCGATCGCGGCGTGGAACGGGATGATGATCGACGCCTACGCGCGCGGGGCCGAGGTGCTCAAGGATGATGCGTACCGCGCTGCGGCGGTGAAGGCGGCGACGTTCGTGCTGGAGAAGATGCGGACGCCCGACGGACGGCTGCTCCGCTCGGTGCGGCTCGCCGCGGACGCGAAGGACGCCAAGGCTGCGCCGCAGGAGGGATTCCTGGAGGATTACGCGTTCGTTATCCGGGGGCTGCTGGCCCTGCACCGCGTCGAGACCGATGCGGCGGCGAAGGCAAAGTGGCTCGATGCCGCTAAGTCGCTCGCGGCCAAGGCGGACGAACTCTTCTGGGACAAGAACGGCGGCGGAGGCGGCGGGTACTTCTTCGCCACACCCCAGCCCGACCTGATCGCGCGCGGCAAGGACATCGGCGACAACGCGACACCCGGCGGCAACAGCGTGATGGCCCACAACCTGCTCACGCTGGCCGCCTCGACCGGCGGCGGAGCGGGGGCCGCGTACCGCACGAAGGCCGACGAGTTGCTCAAAGCGTTCTCCGGCTCGATGGCGCAGTCGCCGCGCGGGAGCGTCCACATGCTGCACGCGCTGGAGCGGCTTCTCGCGACGGCTCCCGGCGCTGCTCTTTCGGGCGGTGCCCCGGCGATCAACATCAACGCTCCGGCCCCCCCATCCCCATCCGTGACTCCCGGCGCTGCCACTGGTGCCAACGCCGTCACCGACTCCTCGGCCCACGTGAAGGCCGCGGTGAGTGTTGAGCCTTCGTCGGCCTCGCCCGGCGAGACCGTCACCGTGACGGTGGCACTGCGGATCGACGATGGCTGGCACATCAACGCCAACCCTGCCTCGGCCGACTTCCTCGTGGCGACGGTCATCGACGTGCGATCGGCGGCCCCGCCCGGCACCGCGAATGCGACGGCGCTCGAAGTCTCGGACATCACCTACCCGAAACCCTCGACCCTCAAGGCCGAGGGGCTGGGCAACGATGCGATCAGCGTCTACGGCGGCACGGCCCGCATCACCGCGCGCGTGCGCGTGCCCAAGGACGCGATGCCCGGCACGACCATCCCGCTCCGCGTGCTGGCCAAGTTCCAGTCGTGCAGCGATGCGGGCGTGTGTCTGATGCCGGCGGACTGGACCGGGGAAGTCGTCGTGACCGTGAAGGCCAAGCCATGACGATGTCGGTGGTCAATATTGTCCGGTGTGCGCTGCTGCTCGGCGTACTCACGCTGGGCGCGTGTGCCTCCTCGGCTGTTGTCCATTCGTCCGGCGGAGCACCCATGAAGATCGAACTGCTCGGCTTCCCCGGCTGCCCGAACACACCAGCGATGCGCGAGAACCTTCGGGCCGCGCTGGAGGGTGCGGGGGCGGGCCTCGGGTCCACGTTCGCCGATGTGAACCAAGAGTCTCTTCCCGAGTCCGACCCGCGCCGCGGCTGGCCCACACCGACGATCCTCGTCGATGGGCACGACCTGTTCGGCATGCCCGCACCTTCCACGCCCGCGATGGGCTGCCGCATCTACCCGAACGGCGTGCCCGACGCGGCGGAGATCCGCACGGCGCTGAACGGCACCCGCACCGGCAAGTAGCGGCGGAATGGCGACCGCCCGTCAGTTGAACCGATCAACCTGGAGCTCGACATGCGAGTCACCGTCACCGACGCCGACATCCAGCGTGCCTTTGAGATCGTCAAGGACGACCCGTGCTTCGCCGAGAGCGTGGCGGCGATAAAGGCCGGCAAGCGGCGCGGCGAGATG
The DNA here is from genome assembly GCA_021173225.1 of Phycisphaerales bacterium PN19_bin_20. GTDB lineage: Bacteria > Planctomycetota > Phycisphaerae > Phycisphaerales > UBA1924 > JAJTGZ01. Next base: position 6,886 of record JAJOLK010000039.1, read on the forward strand.
CTCCAGGCCATGAGCCTCCGCCCCGAGCTGCTCGCGGGCTTCTCC
>JAJOLK010000040.1 GCA_021173225.1 Phycisphaerales bacterium PN19_bin_20
GCGACCTTCGCCTCATCAGCCGCAATAGCGGCGGAGGTTTCTCCCATGGCGACGTATCCGCGTGACCGCAAAGAGTTTTTGACCTGGGCCGAGGCGCACGTTGACGTGTTCACGGCCAACGCCACGAACATCGGATTGACCGCCGCTCAGGCCACGGCGTTCAAGAATCAGGTGGGCGCGCTGCGCTCACGCACGACGGCGCAGCAGGCCGCCAAGGACGCGGCCAAGGCCGCGACCGAGGCCGCTGTTGATTCCGACAGCGAGACGCGCGAACTGACAAGCGACCTTGTCCGCTCCATCCGCGCGTTCGCGACCAACGCCAACAACCCCAACGTGTACGTGCTGGCTCAGATCCCCGCGCCGAACCCCGGCGCGCCGGTCGCGCCTCCCGGCCAGCCGATGGACTTCAAGGTTGAACTCAATAGCGACGGCTCTATTACATTGAAGTGGAAGGCCAAGCACCCCGAGGGCTCCGACCGCGTGGTCTACTTCGTGCAGCGCAAACTCATCAACGAGAGCGCGTTCACGCTCGTCGGCGGCAGCGGCGAGAAGAGCTATCAAGACGACACGCTCCCCGTCGGCATCGACGGCGCGACGTATATCATCACCGCCCAGCGCGGCAATGTGCAGGGCCAGCCCTCGCGGCAGTTGACCGTGACGTTCGGCTCCGGCGGGCCGGGGGCGATGCGCTTCGGTTTTGCCGAGAACAACGCGGTGAGCAAGAAGGCCGCGTAAGGCAAGTTCGACAACTCGATTTCGTTCAACGGCCCCGGCTCATGCTGGGGCCGTTGTCGTTGTGCGCGGCACACGCCCGTCAAGGTCGACGTGTGGGGGGCGTCCTCAAAGACGTGTTCATCGACCGCCGCATGCCGGAGGTCGCCAAGGAGACTCGTGCATGAAAGCCCTGACCACCCGCCACTATGTCTATCTCGGTGCCCTGATCCTGCTGGCCCTCGTGCTCGCATCGTGTGCCGGTCTTGACCTTGGCGACATCGTCAAGGTGAAGACGCCCAACACGATCCAGCAGACCACCGGACTGCCTTCGACACTGAGCCTCAACGAGGCGGAGGTTGAGTACCAGAACTGGTTCAACCTCACGCAGACGACCGGCGCTCAGTGGAAGGGCAATATCGAGAAGGCCGGCGAGATCCGCGGGCTGCTCGGGCAGCTCACTCTCTCGGCCCTGGACACCGTCGGGCCGACCGTCGCGGGCCTGCCCGTGCTCGGGCCGGCGCTCCCCGCGCTCACCGGCATCGTCGGTCTGTTCATCGGGTCTGGCCGTCTCCGCAAGGAGAAGGAAGCATCGTTCAACAAGGGTCTGGAGAAGGGCAGTGGCTTCGCCGGCACCGGAGGCGGGAACGGCGGTGCGGGTGTCGGGGGCGGGAGTGGCGCGTGATCACCGTGCGGATCAAGGACATGTTCTTCGACCGCCACGTCGTGATGGCGGCGGTCGACAACGCCAAGCGGAAGGTGCTCAGCAAGGCCGGCGCGTTCATCCGCACGACGGCGAAGACCAGCATCCGCAAACGCAAGGGGTCGGCTCCTGCCGGGGGGCCGCCTCATTCGCACGAGGGCAGCCTGCGGCGACTGATCCTCTTCGGCTACGACAAGCCCAACGACTCGGTGGTCGTCGGGCCGGTGGGCTTCAAGAAGAGTGAAGCCCCGAATGTCCTGGAGTACGGCGGCGATGCCGTCGTGCTTCGTAGACGCGGGGGCAAGCTCACGTCGCAGAAGGTCAAGATCGCGCCGCGGCCGTACATGGCCCCGGCGCTAGAGAAGGAGCGGCCCAAGCTGCCGCTCTTGTGGCGGAACTCGATCAAGAAAGGGTGATTCAACGTGGCTGATACGCGGGGCATCCGAGCCGGGCGAGCCTTCATCGAGCTGGGCGTCAGCGACAAGCTGTCGGCTGGACTCAAGGCGGCCCAGAAGAAGCTCGAAGCCTTCGGCGCTGGGCTGCGATCGATCGGCACCAAGATGGCCGGCATCGGTGTCGCAGCGATCACAGCGCTGCTGGGCACCGTGAAAGTCTTCAGCGACTCGGGCGATGCGCTCGACAAGATGAGCGCCCGCACCGGCGTGAGCGTCGAGGCCCTGAGCGAGCTTGGCTACGCCGCGGACTTGTCGGGCACAGACATGGAGACGCTCGAGAACGGCTTGCGCATCATGCAGAAGACGCTCGTCGAGGCGTCGCAAGGCTCAAAGAGCGCGAACGAGGCACTGGCCCGCTTGGGCGTGACGGTGCAGGACCTGGCAAAGCTCTCGCCAGACGAACAGTTCAAGCTGCTGGCCGACCGGATCTCTCGCATTGAGGACCCGGCCGCGCGGGCGGCGATGGCGATGGACCTCTTCGGCAAGGCGGGGACGAAGTTGCTCCCGCTCATGGCCGACGGCGCGGCGGGCATCAACGAGATGCAGGAACAGGCTCGCAAGCTCGGGCTGACCGTCAGCACGGAAACCGCTCGCGACGCCGCGGAACTCAACGATGCGCTCGGCACGCTGTGGAAGGTGCTCAAGCAAGGCGTGTTCACCATCGGCGGGGCGCTCGCGCCGACGATCAAGGACCTGACCGAGCGGATCACGCGGATCGTCGTGAGCGCCACCGCGTGGGTGAAGGCGAACAAGGAGACGGTGGTCTGGGCGCTCAAGGTCGCGGCCGCCGTGGTGGTCGCGGGCATCGCGATCATCGGGCTGGGGTACATCATCTCCGGTATCGGCGCGGCGCTCGGTATTGTCGCTGCCGTCATCGGCGGGATCGGCGCGGCGTTCAGCCTGATCGGGGCCGCGATCGGCGCGATCCTCTCGCCCATCGGCCTGACCATCGCCGCAATCGTGGCGCTTGGCGGCACGCTCTTGGTCATGACCGGCGCGGGCGGAGAGGCCCTGTCATGGCTCGGCGAAAAGTTCACCGAGCTCAAGGACTGGGTCGGCAAAGTCGTCGGCGGCATCTCCGATGCGCTCGCCGCTGGCGACATTGCACTCGCCGCCGAGATCCTGTGGCTCGCGCTCAAGGTCATCTGGCAGCAGGGCGTGGCGGCTCTCAACAAGGCGTGGCTGGGGGCCAAGGAGTTCTTCGTCTCGACCGCCTACTCGATGTGGTACGGCGCGCTGGCTGCCGCTGAGATCGTGTTCCACGCCCTCGAAGTCGCATGGATCGAAACTACCGCCTTCCTCTCCAAGACCTGGACCAACTTCGCCACGGGCTTCCAGATGATCTGGGAAGAGGCCTCATCGTGGGTCGCCAAGCGGATGCTGGAGATACAGGGACTGTTCGACGACGGGCTCGATGTCGAGGCCGCCAAGAAGGCTGTGGACCAGCAACTCGAATCACGGCTCGTCGAACTGGAGAACGCCGCTCAGCAGTCCGTCACTGCTCGCGACAAGGAACGCGAAGCGCAGCGCAAAGACGCCGCCGCGATGCACGAGGCCACGCTCGCGGGGATCGGCCAGGACTTTGAGAACGCGCAGGAGGCCCTTCGCAAGGGCACCGAGGCCGGGCTTGCCGAGTCGCAGGCGGCGCTCGATGCCGCCAAGCAGAAGCTCGTGGCCGCGATCGAAGAGGCCCGCAAGAAGCGTGAGGCCGCCGATGCGGAGAAGGGTTCCGGTCGTCCGCAGCGTGATCTGCTGACCGACTTCGAAGACCGGCTCTCTGGCCTCGGCGATCGGATCGCCAAGGGGATCAGCGTGACCGGCACGTTCAGCGCCGCGGCGGTCTCTGGCCTCGGCACCGGTGGCGATGCTTCAGAGCGTACGGCCAGCGCCACGGAAGCGACGGCCAAGAACACCAAGCGTTTGCTGGATGCCAGCGTGGACAACGGACTGCGGTTCGCCTGACCCCCACCCCAAGAATGGAGATCGTGACTCGTGCCGGTTGAAGTGTTCGAGAAGTTCGAGAGCCGCCGCTCCACCAAGGCGAACCAGGTCTCGCAGTCGTCTGCAGAGCTCGGGTACATCGTGCGCGGCACGGACAACGACATCGCCGCCCGCGATGCGGCGCAGGCGACATCTCCGGCGACCTACGACACGCTCCCGCGTCAGAGCATCCAGATCGAGCCTATCGGCCCGCAGCTGTGGGACGTGGCCGTTCGCTACAGCCAGAACAGTTCGAGCGGCACATCCACGCCCAGCGAGTCCTCGTTTAACTTCGAGACCGGCGGCGGCACGCAGCACATCACCCAGAGCAAAGACACGGTGCAGTCGCGGGCGGCGTCCGGAACGACCGCGCCCGACTTTGGCGGGGCGATCGGTGTCACCGCCGACGGCGTTGAGGGCGTGGACATCACCGTGCCGGTGTACCAGTTCTCCGAGACGCACTACCGCACCGATGCGCAGGTGACCGGGCGCACAAGCTGGCGCACAAGGGCGCGATCTTTACTTGCTCAGGCAAGACCAACGTTGATAGGCGGGTGGAGAGCATGGAGTAGCGGACAACCTACTGAGCGTTAGGGTGCTCGCCCCGCATCGCGCGGCCGACAGCGCTCCACATTTCGATGGATTGAGTTTCCGGTACTGACTTGGATTCTGGATACGCGCCCGGGCGTTGCAGCAGCAGCACGTCGATGAGGTAGTAGATCATTGAGGCCTCGTAGCGCGGTTCCTGAAGAATGTGCTGGGTTTCGTCAGCGTTGATCTCGGCGAAGATTAGTTGCCACGACTGCTCGCCAGGCGTCTGGGTGGATGCGGCGGATCGGGCGGGTTGAGCGAGTTGAGCGAGTTGAGCAAGTCGGGCAATGTAGATGCAAAAGCCGGTCCAACTGCGGTGAAAATAAAGCGCATCATCCGCGAAGTAGATGAACCACTTGTCCTCCATCTGTCCCGGGATGACGCCGTTGCTGATGTAGTCCATCTCGCTTTGGGTGAAGGTATGGTTGAGAGAGAGCTCGACTCGCTTGGCGGGAAGAGGATGGGTTTTCCAGTCGGATTGAAATGCAGGAGGCATTGACAACACTAGCCAGTTGTTCTGCGCCCAGCCTCAACCAGACCGGCCACTCAGTAGTCTCTATCAACGGCACCAGCAAGAAGGGCTGGGAATACCTGCAGGGGGTGCGGGCGAGGAGAGTGAGCGTGAGGTGAGTCCGCTCCGCCGAAGCGAAGGACGCAGGCTCGGACGCACTCATCAAGAAGCCTCCCCACATCGCCGCCTCTGTCGAGCGCGTCTACGAAACAAACACGGCCCGAGCGAGTGCCCGAGCCGTGTAGGTGATGATGTGGATGTTGAACGTGGATCGAGCGACTAATTAGCGACGACGACGAGCAACCAAAAGCCCGCTCATACCCAAGAGAGCAATTGCGCCGGGGGTGGGCACGAAGTTCATGGTCGTGTCGATGCCACCGGTAACGGCGAAGTCAACACGATCGGCATAGCCGATAAACGAACCGACGCTGGAGCCGACACCTATGGAGATGCCGGTGATGAAGGTGTCGGCCGGGAGGTTGGCGAGGAGCGCGGCGAAGGACTGGGCGGAATCGGACCCGCCAATCAGCGTGTTGCCGCCGTCGAACAGGCCGCGGCCAGATCCGGCGGTGAAGGGATGGACGCGCGCGGCGGAGGTACCGAAGAAGTTGCCGCTATAGATGGTGTTGAGCGAGCCTGCGCCGTTCACGAAGACCTGATCAGCAAGGTTCTGCTCGCCATCTTCCCAGACGATCTCAATGCGACGGCTGTTGGTGGGATCGCGTAGTACGACTCGCAGCGCCGGAGCCTGAGCCGCGAGAACGGTGGCGCCCTGCTGCGTGACGAGGAAGTTGAAACTGAAGCGAGCGAGATTGGACGCGAGGCCTAGGCTGGGGGTTGTGTTGCTGTTGAAGACGTTTCCGTTGGCGAAGCGGGTGCGGTCGCCCTGGATCAGCGCGGAGCCATCGGCATCGATGCCGGTGAAGCCAGTGATTCCGCTGAAGCCGCCGCCGTTGATGCCGGTGACGAGGTAGACCGTGGGCTTCGCGCCGGCGGGGGCCTCGGCGAGCTGGGTCTTGGGCCCGCCGAGCAGCACCTTGAGGCCGGACTTGAGGTGGACGAGCAGGGCTCCTGAGTCGGCGAGTTTGCCAGCTCGAAAGTCGGCCCGCGCGCTGGTGATGAGCTTGTCGGTGGCGGCGGTGCCGACATCGGCCGAGAGGAGCATGGCCTCGACTTCGTCAATGAGTTGTTCGTCGAGCTTGCGGCCGAGGATCAGGGACTTGAGGCCGTAGACGAGCGTCTGGCGGGTGGCCGCGAGGCTGTCTTTGATCTTGCCGAAGATGGATTTGAAGAACGCCATAAATGGTGAGTGGTGGGTTTTGAGGCTGGCTGGCGGGGTGCAGGGTTGGGGGAGGGGGGAGTGGGGAGTGGGTGTTTGACCGGACACATAGGTAACACTTCGGTCCGGGCACAAGGGTGACAGTTTAACGATAGCGTGGGGGCGCGATGAAGGATTAGCAACGCGGGGAAGCGGAGAGAGCGGGAGGAAGGGAGACGAGTTTTGTAGTGCCGGGTTGTATTGATTGGGTTCGGCTGAAGAGGTACGAGCCTGCATTCAATCGTTGGGGCGCTTTGCCCGTTCGCCAGGCCCGACACCGCCCACCGCATGCCCGCACATCTCTACCTCTTCACCGGCATGAACCGAAACCCGCGTATCTTCGCGCGGCTGCTGCCACTGTTGAGCGGGGCTGTGATCGTTGAGTGGATCGAGCCGCTTGCCGACGAACCGATCCGCGCGCGTACTCAGCGCCTAGCCCACTCGCTTAACGCCGCGCGCGACGCGATCGTTTGCAGTGTGTCGTTCGGAGGCATTATCGCGCGCGAGTTGGCTGAACACATTAACGCCCGCGCCTGCGTGCTGATCTCGTCAGTTGCCAGCCCCGGCTAACTGCCGCCGGATC
>JAJOLK010000015.1 GCA_021173225.1 Phycisphaerales bacterium PN19_bin_20
CGAAGGACTCAAGGCCTTGGCCGCCACGGACACGGGCCTGAAGAACCTGACCACGCTCAGCCTTCGTAACACCGCCGTCACCGACGAAGGCATCGCCGCCATCAAGCAACGCTTCCCCGGCATCAAGATCGAGCGCTAGCCGCCGCCGCCCTATCCAACGCCAACACTTGGGCCGACGACGCCGACGCGATCGCGCCGCTCGCCGAGGCCGTGCGCCTCATCGATCCCGCGTCCACTTCGCCACATCACCGAGCGCGCTGAGTTAGACCCTTGCAACGGCGCCGACGCATCGCCACCAGCCCACCAAAGCCCAGCAGCGCGGCCGCGCCAGGAGCAGGGACCACCGTCACCATATCAAACCGGTAGTTGCCCGCGGCACCGGTGTACACGTTCGTGCCCGCGTCGGCGCGCTGGAAGGCGGTGTTGGCCGCCTGCAGGCCGTTGAGGTTGGTGAACGCGTCGGGCGAGAACGCCGAGACCACGCGGAACCCGAAGTTCGCATTGTTCGCCGCGCCGACAATAGATGACAAGTTGAAGCTGATCCCGTTCCGCCAGCGGTCGTTGCTGGCGTTGAAGTCAAGCAGACCGCCAAACGACGTGAAGCTCGTGCCGTCGAGGGTGTACTGGAACTGCGCGTGCCGCGGGGAGCCGTCGGTAGCGTTGATATCCATGCTCACCACGATGTTGTCCGCGTTGATCGTCGGGACGTTGAACCGCGCACCCGAGAGCAGCGAGACGGTGCCTGACCAACCGTTGGTGGTGCTGCCGCGGACGCGCCAAGCCTGGTTGGACACGCTGGCGTCCGACGAGGTCGGCGTACCACCCGCGTTCAAGATGTCAGCGTTGTTGTTCCCGCCGTTCATCCCCACGGGCGTGGCCGAGCCGACACCGATCGACGGCGACGGGGCGTTTCTCGCCCCGAGCGGCCCGTTGAAGTTCCACTGGGTGACGATCGTCGACGCCTGAACCGCGCCCGTCACCGCGAGCGCGGTGAACGCAACCAACATCGTGTACTGCATCAGTCTCTCCATCCACCAAAAAGATTGTGTACCCGGCCAAGCCGCACGGCCAGAACCGTCCGACACGACACAATACTCACAGCCACAACGGTTGCATAGCCCGCAAAGATGAAGATCGTGCCAAGATTGATTGCACGCTGCAATGCCCACGAACACGATCTAACCTCGTGCTCGGAGCGTTTGCCAGCCGCCAACTTGCTGCGTGTCGCGCCCTCAGGCCGTTCATAAGGCCCGTTGCCAAGACGCGCCGCTTAGATACTTAATCCCCCCACCTTCACCATCTCCCCCATCCCTCACCCACCACCAACCAGCGTCACCACCTCTATTCGATCACCCGCCACCAGCGCGCGTGCGGCGTGCTGCCGCTTCGGCACCAGCTCAAGGTTCACCTCAACCGCCGCCGGCTGACGCGACAGCCCCAGCTCATCCAGCAACCCCACCACCGTCGCCGGCACCGGCAACGCCCGCGACCGCCCGTTGACGATAATCGCGCCCGCCCCGCCGCTCTCAGCCTGTACACCCGCTAAAGCACCAGCCACCTCAGAAACCTCCGGCACGCCCGGACTGCGGCCCGCGCCCGCCGTCCCGCCGGCAACCCCACCCGCGCCCGTCCCGCAGACACCCCCCGCCGCCGCCGCAGGCCGGTCTTCCCCCCCAGCTTCCCCGCTCCGCACGTCTTCAGGCGTCATCATGCCGATATGCAAGCACCGCATCCGCGCCACGTCCACCCGGTAAATTCCCGAGCATGCAAGCCCCAGACAATCCAACCAGCACCCAAGCCACGCCCGCCCAGCAAGCTACCACCGCCCAGCAGACCACCCTCGACCGCCTCAAACTCCCCAACGGCCCCGGCGGCGGTGCCTCCAACCAACCGCCCCGCGGTGCCGCACGCGCTCTCGGCTCATGGCTTTGGATCACACTCACCGTCATGATCGCCGCTGGCACCGTCGTCGGCATCGTCCTCTGGGGCACACGCCCACAGCCCTACAGCCAGGCCACGCCAGAAGACGTCCTGCTCTCCATCATCCAGCTTGTCAAGCAAGGCCGCGCCGAGCGAGTCACAGACCTCGTCTACGCCGACAGCGTTGAGTACCGCGTCACCCTGACCCGCGCCGGCTCACTGCTCCGCACCATCCAGCGCCTCGGCGCCACCTGCAACGAACGCTTCCCGCGTGAGGTCGGCGTCCTCCGCGCCCAGCTCAAAAAAGACCTCGAAGGCAGCGGCAGCGCCATCATCAACGCACTCACCTCGCCCGCCCCCGGCTCCGCCAACGCCCGCCGCCTCGGCTCACCGCGCAGCGCGCAAGACCGCCGCGCCATGGAAGACGTCTTCCAAGATTGGTCTATGCGACTGGTCTCCGACCCCTTTGGCTGGGTTTTGGCCAGCGGCGATCGCCTCGGCGTGCAACGCGTCGATGACGACTCCGCCGTCGTCACCTTCGACAAGCAACCCCTGCTCGGCGGCCTGCTGCCCATCCGCAAAGTGGGCGACCGCTGGTGGCTCATGCTGCCCCTGCAGCTCCCCGGCGTCAGCCAGTTCGCCCCGCAAACCCGCAACGAGTGGAAGATCCTCGCCAGCTTCGTCCGCGTGCTCGATAGCGCTCTCAAAGAGCTCGACGCAGACGTCGCCAGGGGCCGCGCCCAGCGTCTCGAAGACGTCCCCCGCCTTGCTGGCGAAAAGGCCTTCATCCCCGCCGCGATTGTCATGGTTATGTACGGCAAGGAGATGGACGTCCGTCAGCGCCGCGAGCGCGCCACCGCCGCCTTCCGCAAACGCTGGGGTGAGTTCATCAAAGCCCGCCCCGAAGATGCCGAACAACTCAAGGCCCTCTCCGAGACCGTTAGCAAAGCCGCTATCGAAGAGATCGACAAGCTCGTCCGCGCCCGCGCCGCTAACCGCGCCACCGTCACGCTCCCCGCCTTTGAAAAGCTCACCGAGGCCGAGCTGCGCATCATGGTCGAAAACTGGCTGCGCGCCCAGGGCGGCCCGCTAGACCTGGAAAAGGCCGTCACCACCGAGGCTGCCCAGAAAGCCGGCCAAGCCATCGACGCCGCCGCCCGCAGCGGCATCCGCGCACGCCCAATGCCCATCGGCGGGTAAGAGCGCTCGGCGTGACACCCATCACACCCCGGCGTACACTCCCGCCCGCTCCAAACCCCGAATCGCCAGCGGACGAAGCCTATCCCAAGACCTTTCCAGATCTCTCGCACAGGTGAACACATGAAGGCCATCGACCTCCGCCCCGGCGTCGGCATCAGAGTGGACGGCAAGCTCTGCGTCGTCACCGCCTATGAGTTCCGCAACCCCGGAAACCTCCGCTCCTTCGTCAACATCAAGTACAAAGACGTCCAGCGCGGCGGCGTCGTCGAGCGCCGCTTCAACCCCGCCGACGACATGGACATGATCGACCTCGACCGACGCCCCATGGAGTTCCTGTACAAAGACGGCGACGAAGCGATCTTCATGGACACCGAAACCTACGACCAGGTCACCGTTACCAAGGCCATCCTGGGCGACACGCTGCTGTACCTGCGCCCCAACGCCACCTGCCAGCTGCTGCTGTTTGAGGGCCGCGTGATCGTCATTGACCTCCCCGCCAGCGTTGAGCTTACCGTCACAGAGACCGAGCCGGGCGTCCGCAACGCCACCGTCACCAACGTAATGAAAGAAGCCACCATGGAGACCGGGCTCAAAACCCGCGTCCCAGGCTTCATCGGTGAGGGCGAGACGCTCCGCATCAACACCGAGGACGGCTCATATCAAAGCCGCGCCAAAGAGTGAGCGGCCACCGACCGCGACTGAGCCCAGCGAGCCGCGCCAATGTCTGAGCACGGCCCACACCACACCACGCCCGACATCAACACGCCCGACATCAACACGCCCGACATCAACACGCCCGCCGCACATGCCCCGCAAGGCCTGCTCAAGCCCCACGCCCATGCCCTGCTTATGGGCCTGCGCTGCTCGGGCAAAAGTACCGTCGGCCCGCTCCTCGCCGCCGAGCTCGGGCGCGACTTTGTTGACCTTGACACCCTGACCACCACCGAGCTGGGCACCGCCAGCACGGGCGATGCCCTACGCACGCTCGGTGAGCCGGCCTTCCGCGCCGGTGAGTTGCACGCCCTCGTCAAGCTCATCGCCACCGCCCGGCGCCCGCTGGTACTCGCCCTCGGCGGCGGCACGCCCACCTACGCCGACAGCCGCGACGTGCTCATGAACCTGCGCTCCGCCGGCACCGCGGCGCTGATCTACCTTCGCGGCAAACCCACCACCCTTGCCCAGCGCATGGCCGCCACCGACGTCGCACTCCGCCCCGCGCTGCTCGACGCCCCCGGCGGCGGCGACGCCCTCGCCGAGATCGATGAACTCTTCACCCAGCGCGACCCGCTCTACCGCGCAATGGCTCACCGAACCATCGAGATCGACACCCTCTCGGCACCCACCGCCGCCCTGGTCATCAGCGCCTGGCTCAACGCACAAACCTCGATGTAAGTGCGTTCGCGCGGCACAGGTGTTCCCAACCGCCTTGCCTTTATATTGCCTTTGCCTCGCGTGGGGCAGGCTCTCATTCTACATTGGGCTACCGGCCCGACCGCGTACCCATGTCGCAACCCGCAAGCCGCGGCCTCTCCCGCGCCACCCGCCCCTCCGCCTCACCCCAGCACATACGCGCGGTCCGCGTACAGCTTCTCAAACCGCGCCGTCTGCGTGCCCGGGTTCGGCAACCGCTCACCCAGCGCCACCAGCAAATCAACCATGCTCAAATAGTCCTGGCTGTGCACATACTCGCACGCCGCCCGCGCAGGCCCTAGTTGGCCCGCGTCGTACGTCCCGGCCTGATGCTGATCGAGGTGCGCCATGTTGTGGTAGTTCCCCAGCGGCAAACAGATGCACGTCGCGTCAAACCCGCTGTGACAAAACACACTCGCCTCGCACGCGCCCCCCGCCATCAGCTTCCGCTGCCACGGGCGCTTGCCAGCCGCCTGCCCCGCCGTCTGGCTCGCTAGCGGCTGCGCAGGCGCCGCAAACAACTCCTCCGCACGCTTCGCGCACGCGTCGGTCAGCCACGGCGTAAACACGCTCATCCGATCGCCCACACGCACGATCGGCCCGCCACCCACCGGGCTCTCCGCAAACGCGCGGCTGTTCTCCAGCGCAATCACACGGCTCCCCGCCGGCATCGTCCCCAGCTTGCACGCCGCGATCGCACCGATAAACCCGATCTCCTCCGCGCGCGTCAGCAGAACCCGCACATCCGGCACCCCCGCCCCGCCCGCTCGCGCCCGCTCAACAAACCGCGCACCCAGCTCATCGATTGCACACAGCGCCGCTGCCACCGCCGCCAGGTCATCGCACGCGTGCGTGTGCATCACCCCATGCGCATCAATGTGCCCCGCCGGCAGCCGCCACGTCCCCACATCACCAACCCGCGCCTCGCCGCTCACGCCCTCGTCCAGCTCCGCGATGTAATGTTGACCCGCCGGTGTACCGGCCTCCGCCCGCGCCGTGATTGTCGCGTTCAGCGCCGTCACCGCCAGCACATCGCCCTTCGCGCTCGCGTGCAGCACAATCGGCGGGCGATCAAAGAATACCTCCATAACCCCGCCGCGGAATGACACTTCATACGTCCCGGGACCGACCGCCCGCTCAACCACAAACGCCGGATGGTCAAGGTGCCCGGTGATGAACAGCGCAGGGCCCACCACCCCAGACTGCCCCCCACCACCCCCACCCCCGCCAGCCCGCTCATGTAGCGGCACACCATCAATCGCCGGCGTGAGCACCACATTCCCCGCCGCGTCCACCCGCTTATGCAGGTGCGGCCGTCCCTTCAGCCATGCGTCCACATACGCCAGCACATGTTGCTCGCGCCCAGCTGCCGTCGGGACCTGCGTCAGCTCAAGGGCCAGGTGCAATCGCGCGCTCTCGGTGCTCATCGCCCCAGCGTACGCGCTGCGCCACCCCCCCCCCACTCACCCACACACACCCACCCACGCACACCCACCCACGCACACTCACCCACCCCACACTCACACACGCTCAACCCACGCCGCCCGCCCCTCGTCCACCAACAGCACATCCCCTGCGCACCAAACCCGGCCCGACGCTAAACTCCGCCCCTTATGCTCACGCGCCTGAAGGCTTTGTTTGCACCCGAGCCGCCCCAAACCCCCGGCACCGGCGCACCCACCATCCCCTCCGCCCCAACCGCCCCAACCGCCCCCACCGCCCCCACCGCCCCCACCGCCGACACGCACCACCGCGGCGCCGTCAAAGCGCGCCCCTGGTACCTACGCATTGTCCTCGCCCAAGAGGTCGGGCTCCTCGCCGTCATCGCCGCCATGGTCATCGGCCTTACCCTCGGCACCGAGCAGATCGCCAGCCCAGAACGCATCGAGCTGCCCCGAGGCGTCACCCCAGCCGTCACCGCCGACGCCATCACCTTCACCGACGCCGCCGGCAAACCCGTCACCAGGCCCCGCGCCGACGGCTGGACCGTCGTCGCACGCGGCAACAACTTCCGACTCGACCGCAAACAGTTCGTCACCTCGCCAGACAATTCCGCCCCACAAACCACCATCGACGGCTTCATTGTCGCCGGCACCACCTACGCACCCGCCGACGGCTGGGAGCTCGTCACCACCCCCGAGGGCTACCAGCAGATCCAGCGTGACCCGCGCGTCAACAAGTTCCTCAACAAGGGGAACCTCATGATCGTCGCCACAAGTGCCAGCTTTTACGCCATCATGGCCGTCGGCCTCACCATGATCATCGTCCTCGGCGGCATCGACCTTTCCGTCGGCGCCATCTACGCACTTGCCGCCGTCGTCGGTGCCTACGTCCTCAACCAGATGCAGGGCGGCGCCACCGCCGCGGGCCAGTCCGTACCCACCTGGATGGCACTGGTCGTCGGCGTCGGCCTATGTTGCTTCATAGGAATGCTCTGCGGACTCGTTAACGGCATCGCCAGCGTCGGCCTCGGCGTACACCCCTTCATCGTCACCCTCGGAGGCATGGGCGTCTACCGAGGCCTCGCCTTCGTCACCACCGGGGGCCTCTCAATCGGCGACCTACCCCCGGGCTACGGCGAGACCGTCCGCAGCAAACACCTCTTGGGCGTGCCCATCGGCGTCAACTACCTACCCACGCTTGTCATGGTCTCCGTAGCTGCTGTCTTCGCGCTGCTCTTCTCGCGCACCGTCTTTGGCAGACGCATGTTCGCCGTCGGCGGCAATGAAGTCGCCGCCAAATACGCCGGCGTCCCCGTCGGCCGCACCAAGGTCATCGTCTTCGCCCTCTCCGGAATGCTCGCCGGCCTCTCCGCCGCACTCGCCCTGGGCCATTACGGCTCCGCCAGCAGCGCCGACGGCACCGGCTACGAGCTTGACGTCATCGCCGCCGCCGTCATCGGCGGTGCCAGCCTCTCGGGCGGGCGCGGTTCAGCCCTCGGTGCCATCCTCGGTGCCATCATCATCCAGCTCATTAACAACGGCTTCGAGGCACTCCAAATCGACAGCCAGTACAAGCAAATCGTCATCGGCCTCGCCATCGTCCTGGCCGTCCTCATCGACCAGACCAAGCAGCGCTTCGGCGGCCCGGCCCGCAAGCACTGACATCCCACGCCCTTCGCCCACCCCCCCTACGCCCACCCCCCTACGCCATCACCCCAACCCCACCCCACCCCTTTCTTTTCCCAAACACGCCCAATATTTGTTGGCACACCCGCCCGCTTTCTGGTAGCCTGTGGGGACGCGCCGTGCGTCCACCTTTCAACCGGGTGCGAAGGCCACGCCAACGCCACTGTGGCGCGCAGACGCCCAAACCTGGGCCTGAACCTTTGTTTCGAGCACCTTCGCAGGAGTTGCACTGATGACCTTGTTCAAGCGGATGATCACTGCCAGCCTCGCCCTTGCCACCGTCGCGGCCGCCGCCGTCGCCGCCCAGCCCACCAGCACCATGAGCGTTGTCGTCCCGCCACCCGCCGGCGCGAAGAAGACCTACACCATCGGCCTGGTCGCCAAAAGCCAAGACAACCCCGTCTTTATCGCCGCCCGCGCCGGGGCAGAGGCCGCCGCGCGTGAGCTCGCCGCCACCTACAACGCCGAGATCAAGATCGACTGGCAGACCCCCGTCAGCGAGGACGCGCAAAAGCAGGCCGACCTGATCGCCGCCCTCGTCGCACGCGGTGCCGCCGGCATCGCCGTCTCAGCCAGTGACGCCACCAAGCTCAAGGTCGCTATCGATACCGCCGTCGACGCTGGCATCCCCGTCTCGACCTTTGATAGCGACGTCCCCACCAGCAAGCGATTCGCCTACTACGGCACCGATGACTTCCAGGCCGGTGCCGCCCTCGCCGCCGAGGTCGCCAAGGCTCTAGGCAACAAGGGCACCGTCGCCATCCTCGCCGGCAACCAGAACGCCCCCAACCTCCAGGCCCGCGTCCGCGGCGTCCGCGAGACCCTCGCCAAAGACGCCAAAGACGTCAAGGTCCTCAACGTCTACTACCACCGTGAGACGCCCCAGGACGCCGTCAGGAAGATCGAAGAAGTCCAGGCCGGCAACCCGCAGATCACCGCCTGGGTCTTCGTCGGCGGCTGGCCCCTCTACACCCAAAACGCCCTCAATAGCCTCCGCGGCAAGGCCAAGGTTGTCAGCCTTGACACCCTTCCCCCCACTCTTCCCTACCTCAAGAACGGCGACGTTGAAGTCCTCCTGGGCCAGAAGTACTTCGGCTGGGGATACGAGTCCGTCCGCCTGCTCATGGACAACATCGTCCACGGCAAGACCCCCGAGAACCCCCTGATCAACGCCCCGCTCGACCGCGTCACCAAAGACAACGCCGACGCTTACGGCAAGAACTGGGATCTCTGGCTTGGCAAGAGCGAGTCCAAGCCCGACGGCAAGTAAGCCGCAATTCCCGTCTCAAGTCTCGGTTCAACTTGTTCAAGTCCACACACTGGTCGCGGCCCCGGGATGAATCCTGGGGCCGCGGTCGTTTTTGGCGCGCAAGCTCTTCACGCTCTCTCAACAGACTCTTCACGCATTCATCACGCGCGCAGCCGCCGATCAGTCTCGAACCAGGGGTATCTTTATGCCTGTCCGGTTGAGTGTGAAGTTCATCGCCACCCAAAGGAGTTGAGGGATGCAGTTTAACGTGATCAACATGCTGGCCGCCGCCGCCCTCTCGGTCGGCCTCGCCGCCCCGAGCCTCGCTGCCATCACCTTCAACGAGGCCGTCAACGGCGACGCCTCCGATGACCCCACCGCGCCGACCAACCTTGGCTCACTTGGCTTCGGGCTCAGCACCATCACCGGCAAGTTCGGTCGCCCACCAAACGCGCCCCTAGGCGGCCCAGCCGACGAGCCCGAGCTTGACTACATCAGCTTCACCGTCCCCGCTGGCGGCCAGCTCAACAGCTTCCGGGTGCTCAGCGTCGACATCGGCGGCGCCTTTTCCTTCCTCGCCATTGAGGCTGGCCCGCAGGTCTCGGTCCCCTGGTTCACCGTTGACCCAAGCCCGCTGCTGGGCTGGTACCACTACGGCAGCGTTGACCTGAACGTGGACATCCTCCCGGGCATGGGCGTCGGGCAGGGGGCCATCGGCTTCACCGGCCCGCTCGGCGCCGGCACCTACACGCTCTGGCTGATGGAGCTAGACCAGTTCCGCGCGTACGACTGGTCCTTCGAGCTGCGCGTCGTCCCCGCGCCCAGCACCGCCGCCGTGCTTCTGGGTGCCGGGGTGCTGGCCTCACGCCGCCGGCGCTAGAACAACACGTAGGCCCGGGTTTCTTTCACTCTCTTGGGCAGTTTCCGACCCGCCATGCCCATGCCTCGCGTGGGGCCGGCTTTCATCCTGCCAACTCTCTGCCTCGCGTGGGGAGGATTTCATCCTGTCAACTCTTTGCCTCGGGCCGGATTTCATCCTGCCAGCGGGCCTCAGGCCCAACCCTCCGCACTCGTCGCTCGCCGCCGCTCCGCCCAACTGTCACCGGGGTCGGCGGTTCTCCCTTGCCGCCTAAGTTGTCCTCGGGGACGTTGGCGGGGTCTAGAGTCCGACCCGCGCATGGCCGCTCCCGCCCGTGATCTCGGGCGTCGTGATCGTGAGCATCCACCGGCGCGGCACGCTTCACCGGAGACACGCCCATGGCGACGCACGCCCGCTACCGCACGATCCTGCTCTTTGGCCCCCCCGGCGCGGGCAAGGGCACACAGGGCAAAATCCTCGGGCACGTCCCGGGCTTCTACCACCTCTCCTGCGGCGACGTCTTCCGCAACGTTGACATCAATAGTGCGCTGGGCCGCACCTTTATTGAGTATTCCTCCAAAGGCCTGTTGGTCCCCGACGAGCCCACCGTCGCGATGTGGAGCCAGCACATGCACGCCCGCACCGTCATGAGCATCTTCAAGCCCGACGTTGACCTGCTGGTGCTCGACGGCATACCGCGCAACCCACACCAGGCCCAGCTGCTTGAGCGCCACGTCAAGATCCTCAAGATTATCCACCTGGTCTGCCCTGACGAGGACAAGATGATCGAGCGCCTCCGCCGCCGCGCCATCAAAGAAAACCGCTTCGACGACGCGCGCGAAGACGTCATCCGCAAGCGCTGGGAGGTCTACAAGGACGAGACCTACCCCGTCCTGGATTGCTACCCCAAGGGCCTGATCGCCGAGGTTGACGCCATGGGCTCGCCCGGCGAGGTGCTCATCGAGGTCCTCAGGCGCGTCGTGCCCGTGCAAGACTCGCACTTCGGCAACCGCCTGAGCCCGCAAGAGGCCAAGGCCGACCGCGCCATCGGTGCCAACACCGCCGACATCGCCGAGCGAGTCCAGAAGGCCAAAGACGCCAAAAAGGTCGCCAGCGAGCAGAACGGCCAGCCCGCCCGCAAGGCGCCTGCGATCAAGCAGCCCACCAACAGGCAGCCCGCCAGCACGCTTAGCAACGGCCAGGCCAGCAAGCCCGCCGCCAAACGCTGAGCAGCTAAAGGGCCCTCACTCTTACACCATTCTTGCCATTAACGCAAGAACACCAAGCTTGTGCGCACGAGCGCGCAGCTTGGTGTTTGCTTACTTACGCACTCCCCGCCACAGGGCTTTACGGCGAGCGTAGAGGCCCGTCACAGCCCGCCAACCCCGACCCGACCTTGGGGTTGACCGGTCACGCGGGATCGATCCTGAGCGATCGTGGCGGGCCGCGCTTTCGGCCTCAGAACTCCGGATTTGTGCGCTCAACTGCGCAGCTTACATCGACCTGCTTACCTCGACCCGCCCACATCGCCCACTTACATGGCGCTGCCAAGGCCCTGCATCCGGCGCCACGCGCTGACCTGACCAAGGTGGATCATGTGGTGCGTAGACATCAAGAAGTTGATCACCATCCCCTTGGTCGGGAACAGCTCCTTCATACGCCCCTCAGCGGGGTTCGCCTCGCTAAGCTGCGCGTCGCTGGCGTGCTTGATCGCGGTGACGGCCGCATCAAAGCCCGCGAAGTAGAAGCTCGTGACGGCCTCCATCGTCGGGTAGATCGTGCCCTTGGCGTCGTCTTGGCAGGGCGTCCCGTTCTTGAACAGCTCGTCGAAGCCAGCTGGAACCGCCGCCGCGCCCGCGGGCTGGCCGAGTAACTCGAGGACGCGGCAGTTGTAGATCGAGAGGTGCCCGAAGGCCCACGCGGGGTGGTTGGATTGCACGGTCATGCCGCCCGGGGCCGCGAGGCGCGCGAACATCGCGGGCGTGACGTCTTTGAGCATCGCCTTGGCGAAGTCGCGCGTGAGGGCCGCGGGCGCCAGCACGATCGGCGCGAGCAGCGTTTGGGCGGCGTGGGTGGCGTGGGTGGCGTGGGTGGCGTGGGGGGCGGTGACGGTGTTCATGGCAGATCCTTTGAAATGCGGGCGTGAGGTTGAGACGCTTCAAACCAAGGTTGAGGCATTGGACGTGCGAAGGGCCCGGGGCTTACGCGCCGACGTATCGAGCGTACACCGCGCGGGCGGCGGCAGGGTCGGTGGTGTTGCCGACGATCGCGCGCCCGTCGGCAAAGACCGCCAGCGGCGTCCCGTCGGCGAGCGTCCCGCTGATGGCGGCAGTCGAGCGTGTAAAAGTCCCGGCGCTGGCGAGCCGCGCGTGCAGGCGATCCATCTCGGGGCCGCCATTGGCGTGGGCGGCGTGAAGCTGGACGCTGTTGCGCCCGCAGAGCACTCGGGGCGCGTCGCCGTAGGCGCCGCTCAAGAAGTCAAAGCGGCGCTGCGCGCAGCAGGGGCAGTGCGGGTCGCGTGCGGCGTGAAGGTCAAGACGCGAGCGCTGGTTGGCCCAGAGGTCAAAGCTCAGCAGCGTGCCGCTAAGGGCCGCAGGGCTGACGATGAGCTTGATGGCGTCGGCGGCCTGGGTTGCGCCGATGATCGCGGCGACCGGGCCGAGGATGCCCGCGGTGTCGCACGTCTCAGCCTCGCCCGGCGGCGGCGCGTCAGGAAAGACGCAGCGCAGACACGCGGTCTGCCCGGGGATAATGGTCAGCTGCGTGCCGCGCGTGGCAACGGCCCCGCCATACACCAGCGCGAGCGTGTGCTTGACGCATAGGTCGTTGAGCAGGTAGCGGGTCGCGAAGTTGTCGGTGCAGTCAAGGATGAGGCTCGGGCGCGGGTGCGGGCGGATCAGCGCCTCGGCGTTCTCGTGCGTCAGATCTTCGCAGATCGCCTCACATCGCAGCGAGGCGTTGACTGCGCGCAGGCGGTCGGCGGCGGCCTCGGCCTTCGGTCGCCCCACGTCGCGCTCGGCAAAGAGCGTCTGGCGTTGAAGGTTTGTCAGCTCGACTACGTCACGGTCAACAATCGAGAGCCGTCCGACGCCCGCGCGGGCTAACAGATCGAGCGCCGGACAGCCCAGCGCGCCGCAGCCGACGACCATCACGTGTGCGGCGGCAAGCCTGGCCTCGGCGGCGTGGCCGAAGCCAGGAAGGATCGACTGGCGGTGGTAGCGGCTGACGGTCATGCGTTGTCAAAGAGTAGAGGTCGGCTGCTGGCAAGAAGATCGTTCAGGCCCGCGTGATAGTGATCTCGAGCACCTCGGGCGGGACGCCCAGGCGGATCGGGAGAATCGACGTGCCGATGCCTGCGGAGATCAGCACCCGGCACGAGGGGCCTTGGACCAGCCCGCGCGCGTACTTGGCACCGTAGCGGCTAGGGACAATCGGCGTGCCCAGCAGCGGCAAACGCACCTGGCCGCCGTGGGTGTGCCCGCTGAGCATCAGGTCAACGCGGATGGGGCGGAGCGCGGGCAGCTCGGCGACGTCTGGGTTGTGCGAAAGGAGGACGCGCGGGGTCTGCGGGTCAACATCGCCCAGCGCGGCGTGAACTTCGACGAGGCCGTGGTCAAGGTCGCCCACGCCAGCAACGCAGAGGGCCTGCCCGGGCGGGGGTGCAAGGGTGGTGAGCGTGCGCGAGCGGGCGTCAAGGTAGAGCCGGGCGTTGTCGATCATGCGGACGCCCGCCCGGAGCAATGCGGCGTGCATCAGCGGCGCGCACCGAGCGTAGTGGTCGTGATTGCCCAGCACGCCGACCACCGGCACGCCGGATTGCGCGAAGGGGGCGAGCAGCTCAGCAGCGGGAGTGACCTGCGCGGGTCCGCGCGTGATGTAATCACCCACCAGCACGGCCAGATCGGGGCGCAGGTCCAAGGCCATCTGCACGGCGCGGCGGATGTGAGCGGCGGGCACGTCTGGGCCAAGGTGGGTGTCGCAGACCTGGGCAATGCGAAGGCCGTCGAGCGCGGCGGGAAGATCAGCGATTGGGACCCGGTAACGCGTGACGCGGAGACTGCGGGGCGTGACGACCGTGCCGGTCACGAGCAGACCCGCGGTGCTGGCGGCGCTCGCGAGGACGACGGCGGCGGCGCCGTCAGTGAAAAGGCGACGGCGGGAGAGATCGGCGCTGGCCGGTTCGGTTGGAGTGGCGGGTTGAATTTGGCGGGCGGACCCGCGTGCCCAGCGCCAGAGCGTGAAGACAGAGAGGGTGAGGGCGAGCCAGAGAGTCCAGGAGATTGCGTGGGCGAGTAGGGCGGCGGGCAGGGCGGCGTCGTTCGTGCCACGAAGGACGATGAGGACGGCTCGGCCGGATATGGCAAGGGTTGAGAAGAGGTTGGCCATGTGGCTGAGTGGGCCTTGGCCCAGGCCGACGGGGGCCGGGGGATCAGCAAACGGGACTATGGCGGTGCGCCAGTGCAGGGCGATGCCGAGCGATGCCATGAGCGCGGCGAGCACAAAGCAGGCGATGGTTACGCGGCGAGATGGCAAAGCGTGCCGGACGGCGGCCAAGAGGGCGGCGCGTGGGTTATGGATTGGCGTCGGCGTTGGATAGCCGTGGGCTTGTGGGGGTCGTGGTGGTTCGGGCGCGATCGTCACGGGCGAGGTACGGCCTATGGGCAGGACGGGTTCTGAGGTGCGCGGAGGCGTAGTTGCATGGCAGCTGATGGCAGAAGCGGCCGAGGGCGCACAGCCCAGTCGCCAGTGGTGCCAAGGTAACGAGGCCGGTTGAAAATAGCTCTGTAGTCACTCGGTCTTTGGAGCGCCGGGTTCTCTACCCGGCACCTAGAAAAGGCAGTCGGAAGACTGGAGCACCGGGAACGCCGCTCGACTAAAGAACAAGCCCCCAAGTGAACTCAGGGGCTTGCGCGAAACACGTCTCTGAGAAGAGGCGACGGGCAAGGGCCCGCTTCGGTCAGAATTAGGCCTGACGGCGGCGACGTCCAGCGGCCAGGGCGCCGAGGGCGAGCACGGCGGCGGCGCCGGGGGTCGGGATGTTGGGGCCGAGGGTCGTGACGGTCGTGACCGAGCCGTCGATCACGTTGGCCAGGACCTCGCGGAAAGCGGGGGCGTTGGTCTGGAGGACGATACGGCGGCCAATGGTGCCGGGGGTCAGCGGGACGGTGGAGCTGTTCTGGGCGAAGTCCACACCGATGACGTTGCCGTTACCGCTGGTAGAGCGATCGATATCGAAGGGGATGACGCCGAGGGAAGCGATGTCGTAGGCGGCATCGACCTGCCAGCCGTTGAAGCCGGTGATGGTGAGGCGGTTGATGGCGTCGGTGCTGGTGAAGTCGTTGGAGAGGGTGTAGACGAAGGTCAGGCCGCCGAGGGGGTTGGTGGTATCACCCTGGAGGACTTGGACGTTGAGGGTGCCGGTGTAGGCGCCGCTGGTGAAGGGTGAGTTGAGTGAGGCGATGACGGTGCCGGTCGGGGCGGCCTCGCCGGGCGCACCGCCGAGGGTCGTCTCAAAGCTGACGCCTGGGGCGAGGAGGCTGGCCTGGGAGGTCCCCGCAAGGGCGAGGATGCCGGTGATGCTGACAAGACCGACGAGAGCAGTGAACGAGCGCATGCAGGAACTCCCAAAAGTGAAAGAGCTGGAACTGAGAAGATTATACACGCCTGCGCGGGTGGTGCAAGCAAAGTGGGCCCGAGAGCGATGGAGTTGACGAATCCCTCACAGAGCTCTGGGAAGATGGGGAATCAAGGCGGCTTGCGGCCAGTAAGTTGGTGAATGAGTCGGCAGGAATCTGCATGAGGCTTGGAGGTGCGGGAGGGAAAAAAAAGAACCCCCGAGGAAGGCCTCGGGGGCTTATAGGTAGGTGCGAGCAATCAACGAAACTTAGCGGCGGCGACGGCCAGCGGCCAGAGCGCCCAGGCCCAGAAGGGCAGCGGCGCCAGGGGCGGGGATCGGGGCGGGCACGACGTTGGTGCCGATAGAGCCGTCGATGACCTGGACGGTGTTGTTGCGCCAGTCGGGGGCGTTGGTGCGGAAGACGGAGAACCAGCTGGTCTGGCCGGGCAGGATGGTGCCGGAGCCGAAGAGCTCGAAGCCGGCACCAACGGTGTCGCCACCGTTGGCGACGTCACGGTCGAGGGTTGTGGGGAACAGGCCTGGGGTGACGTTACTGGAGCTGGAGGAGTAGGTTCCGTCAACGAGCCAGTTGCCGAAGCCGTTGATGGTGAAGCGGCTGATCTGGTTGGAGCTGGACGCGGAGTTGAGAACGGCGTAGACAAAGGTCAGGCCGCCGAGGGGGTTCAATGCACCCTCGTCCCGGACCTCAAAGAACACTCTGGCGGAGAACGTCGCCGCGGTGACGACGACCGACCCCGAGGTCACCACGGTGCCCGAGACGGGCGCACCGACGACAGGGAAAATGGTACCACCGGGGGGCAGGGGCGCGGCAAAGGCGGTCCCTGCGAGGCCGGCGATGCTCAGAACGATGGCGATGTTGGTCTTCATGGGCGATCTCCTCTCTCTTCTCTTCTCCGACACGACTGGTTGGGCGGTGCACTTGAGCTCACCACTGCCGCGAACACGCGGCGTGCCTCTTGGGGCCTTTCGGCTAGTCGAGGCCTTTGAATGACCCTCAGGACGATTTCCGCCCTAGGGGCCCGCAACGTGAAGAAACCTTGAACTGCCGTGGGATTACTGATGCGTGTGGATCAGGTCCCGGACAGTCGTGAATCTGAGTGGGGTCTAACGAATTCGAGCTTAGCGACGACGACGGCGAGCGATGGCCAAGCCGCCAAGGATCACCAGTCCAGCCGCGCCGGGGGCGGGGATGGCGGGAACCAGGATGGGGGCGGTGGTCACGGCACCGTCGATGACGTTGCCGATGTTCGTGGTGAAGAAGGGGGCATCGGTCTGGATGACCAAGCCGCGTGAGATCTGCCCGGGGGCGATGCGAGTGAAGCCGGGGAGGATCGAGAGGAAGCTGAAGCCGACGACATTGGAGGTCAAGTCACGGTCGGTGGCGACGGGACGGACCGGGGGCGGCAGGACGGGGATCGCGGGGATCGGGCCGCCTGCGGGGTCCGTCGAGGCGTCAGTCAGCCAGCCAGCGAACCCGTTGAGGGTGAGGCGGTTGAGGCTGTTGATGCTCGTAACGTCATTGGCCATGTAGTATACGAACGTCAGCCCGCCGTGGGGGTTGGACACGTCACCCGACAGCACGAAGCTGTAGAGCGTACCGGAGTACAGGCCCGTGGCGAAGGGGGACGCGAGCGAAGCGACCACGGTACCAATGGGCGCTGCTTCCACCGGAGCGGTGAACAGCGAGGTACCGGGAAGCAACGGAGCGGCAAAGGCCGCAGACGACAGCGCGAGCGCGCTTGCGAAGACGAAAGACTTCATAACCCTCACTCCTCTCGTGCACTTTCGCACACGGTACTTTGAGGCCTGAGACCTCAATGCGGACGACACACGTGCAGAGAATACCAGCGCGAATGGCTTTGTGCAAGGCACGGGGGCAAATATCCCAAAAGATTTCTGGCTTCACGCTTCCTTAGCATTGGGAGGTCGTTGTCCGTATATACAGCCTTTTTGCAGCCCTAATCTGTCCAACATACATGAAAAAAACCTCCTTTGCGGAGGGTAGTACGATAGATCGTTTGATTTTTGAAAGTAAAATGGGCCGTTAGCAGTTGGGGCCGCGTCTGTGGTAGACGTGGCGGGCGTTAGGCGATGCGGGTCATTTTGGCGAAAGCCTTGTGACGCTTCTTGAGCTCACCGGCCTTGAGCGACTGGAGGCGGGCCAACGAAAAGCTCTCGATATTGAAGCTTGCGACGACGGTGCCGTGGCTGGCAGCGACGAGCAGCTCCTTGAGCTGGCCCTTGCGGCCACCCTTGCTGGTGGCGAGATAGCCCATGAGGCCGCCGGCGAAGCTGTCACCCGCGCCGGTGGGGTCGATGACCTGCTCAGCGGGGTAGGCCGGGAGTGCGGCGATGCCGTCTTGGTGGACGAGGATGCAGCCGTGCTCGCCCTTTTTGACGACGACGAACTTCATGCCGCGGGCTTTGGGCTTGCCAGCCTTGGCGCCCTTGGCGTTTGACTTGGTGTCGGTCTTGGCGTTGGTCTTGGCGTTGGTCTTGGCGTTGGTTTTAGCGGAAGAGCTGAAGGTTTCGAGGATGTGCTTGGCGGCGGTAACGGGGTTCTTTTTGCCGGTAAACAGCTCTGCTTCGTCGTAGTTGAGCACGAGCCCGTCGACGCGCGCGAGGAGCTTTTCAAGGTCAGCGCGGGCGGTGTTGATCCAGAGGTCCATGGTGTCGGCTACGGCCAGCTCGCACTCGGGAAGCTGGTCGAGGAAGCCGGCCTGCACGGCGGGGTGGCTGTTGGCGAGAAAGACCACGCGGCTGTCGGTGAACTTTTTGGGGATCGCGGGCGGGCGTTCGGCCAAGACGCCAAGCTCAGTAAAGAGCGTGTCGCGCGAGTTCATGTCGGCGCGGTATTTGCCGCCCCAGGCGAAGGTTTTGCTGCCCTTGCGGATCTCAAGGCCGGAGGTGTCAACGCCCTTGAACCCGGTGAGGACCTTGCGGAACTTCTCGGGGAGGTCATCGCCGGCGGCCGCGACCAGGCGGACCTTGCCATAGAAGGACGCTGCGGCGGCGAAGTAGGTCGCCGATCCGCCGAGGGTCTTCTCGGCCTTGCCTGTGGGGGTTTGGACGGTATCGATGCCGATGGTGCCGGTGACAATCAGTGACATAGGCCGAGACGGTAGGCGTGCATGGAAGCGGTTGGTGCGGCAGAGGGTGAGGGCGCGGGCGGCGGCTGTTCAGAGGGCAATGCTGGGATGTTGCTGTGTCTTTGGTGAGTGAGGCGCTGGGTAGGTTGGCCGTGAGTTCAGGCGCGGGCGAGGGGTGTGTTGACCAGGTGCTCTGCGAGGAACCAGGCGTGCAGCTCGGCGGTGCGGATGATGTTGGAGACGATGACGTCGTTGGTGCCGTGGTCGCCAAGCTCAGCGGCTTTGTCGGCAGCGTTGCGTGCGTCGGTGAGGATGAGCTCGATGGCTTCAAGGAGCCTTGAGAGCATGGCAGGCACCTCTTCGCAGCCGTCGGGCGCGCGTGGGATCTGGGTGAGTTCGGCGGCGTGTCGTGGGTCGCCGACGGCGATCCCGCCAAGACTTTGGATGCGTTCGGCGATGGTGTCAACGAGCGCGACCTGCTCACCGGCGAGTTTGTCCAGGAGAAGGTGCAGCGGATAGAAGGTCGGCCCGCGCATGAGCCAGTGGTGCTTTTTGTAGAGAGCGTTGAGGATTTGAGCGTCGGCCAGGAGAGAGTTGAGGCGCTGGCAGCAGTACGAGCGGGTGTCGTGAGCGAGGGCAAGTGGGAAGAGGCGAACGGTACCGAAGGCTTGGATCTCGACGCCGTGCTGATGAAGCCCGGGCTGGCTATGTATGGAGGCGTTGGGGCGGTTGGGAAGCTGGACGCGGCTGGTGGCGGAGTGCGACTTGTTGAGGTCTGGCGTGTTGAGGTCTGGTGTGGGGAGCTCGGGCGTGGCGGCGGCGGGCGTGGTGAGCTCGGGCTTGGTGAGCTCGGGCTTGGCGAGCTCGGGCGAGGCGGCGGCGGGCGCAAAGGTCGAGTCGGCGGGCGGGATGTTCGAAGTTCCGAAAGTTGGTGGCGTGGCGGAAGGCATGGGGCTGGGCCTTGTGATTCCGGGGTGTGTGCGTCTTACCGACGGCGCCGAGGCGGGTGGCAACAAAGCAGCGGCGGAGGCTTTCGCGGTTCGCCGCTGGGTGTGAGCTCATGTCGCCTGCGCTGGCGGGTGTGCGCGACGCGGGCGGATCCTCTTAGACATAGCGGTTGCCGAGGGAGTAGTGCGGGTAGGCCGGGTAGCGGTACGACTCTCCCCAGAAGGGTGAGTAGTCATAATAGCCGTAGAGGCTATTGTAATAGTTAAGGTCGACCATTTCGGGGTTGTACGCGGGTGCGTTGACGAACTTGTTGCGGTCGTGGTTGATGTGGACGACCTTGGCCTCGATCCAGCTGATGGCGTCGACCGGGATGAGGAAGTGGGTCTTGCCCATGCCCAAAAAGCCGCCGGACGAGACGCGAATGAAGCGGACTTTGTGCTGCTCGGCATCGATCAGCAGGTCATCGATCTCGCCCAGGGCCTCGCCCATGGAGTCAACGACCTTGCGGCCGCGGATGTCCTCACCTGGGCTTGAGAGGGTGAATTCGGTGTCGCTAAGGTTGAGGATGTTGGGCTGCGCGGTAGATTGTCCGTGGGGGGCGGCGGTCATGGTGTGGACTCCTTGAGTGCGACCCGGGGCGTGAGCGCCGAGGCGCGGTGTGGGGCTCTGGCCGTGGCACCCGCGGCCCACTGTGCCGAGCATGAGGGTTCAGGTCGCTCTTGGTGAGCGCGGGGTTGACTACGGGGCTTGCGCGCCGTGAGCCAACGAAGGTGAACAGAAGATGATGGTCGCGCGGGGCGCGATTGACCATCAAGCAGGGTTCCGGGGTCTGCGGCAAACTCACCGCGCTGCGAAGAGGGATAGTGACGAGCCGCGCACGAAGGCTCGGTGACGGCGACGCACGCGGGCCGACCGGCCGGGGTGGCAACGCTCGATGCGTGTGGAGCCTTTGAGGCGGGTTGTGCAAAGGGGCGTGCGGGCGTCGCGAGCGGGCGACGCGAGATGATTGCGCGATGAAGCCGCGATGGCGCGGCGATCGGCTAGCCTTGGCGCATGAGCGAGCCGGCACTGAGCAAGCGCGACAGAGGGCAGATCATCGCGGCGTGGATTGGGTGGGCGGTGCTTGCGGGGGTGATGGCAGGGATTGTCGCGAGCGACCCGGTTTCACGCTCGGTGACGGGGAACTATCGCAACGCGTCGGACCTGTTCTGGGCCGGCGAGCCGATGTACAGCGCGGGGCGGCACGGGTGGCTCTACTTGCCAAACTCGGCGCTGCTGTACTCGGCGTTTACGCTGGGGCCGCGGTGGTTTGGCGAGGCGCTGTACCGCGTGCTGATCACGATGCTCTACGCGTGGGGGCTGTGGCGCGTGGCGCGGATGGCCAGCCCGCGCGGTAAAGGTGATTACTTCCCGGTAATGACGCTGCTGGCGATTCCATGCGCGGCGGGCGCGATCCGCAACGGTCAGATGAACATCCCGCTTGGCGCGTGCATGGCGCTTGCAGCGGACGCGCTGTGGCGCTGGCGCGATTGGTCAGCCGTGGCGTGGCTGACGCTGGGGCTGCTGACCAAGCCGCTGGGGCTGGTGATGATGATGCTGGCGGGGGCGTTGCGGCCGCGAACGCTGGTGCCGATGGGCTTGTTGGTTGTGGCGAGCCTGAGCCTGCCGTTTTTGAAGCCCGAGTGGGGCTATGTGATCGAGCAGTACCGAGCAGGGATCGCGAAGGTGCTGGAGGCTGGCGATCCTGGGCGGGATCGGTTTGCGGATGTAGGTGGGATGCTGGCGACGATGGGGATTGATGTGCCAGCGGACGTGCTGACGGTCGTGCGCGCGGCGGCGGCGGTGGGCGTGCTGGCGCTTTCGTGGGTCGCGCTGCGCAATAGCGGTGCGGACCCGATCGCGACGTGGCGCCGATGGTTCGATAGAGCCGGGCTGGTAAAGCGTGCAGTGACCGGCGCGAGCGCGGGCGTGGGGACCAGTGCGGGCGGGTCATCACCGCAGGCACCGGGGGAGGGCCAAGCTCATGCTCATGCACAGGCACGAGCGCAGGGACACAACCCAACTCAAGCGCAAGCCTTGGCGTGGGTGCTGGTGCTGGGGCTGGCCAGCGGGTACTTGATGTTGTTCAACCCGCGGACGGAGGGCGTGAGCTATCCGATCCTGATGCCGGCACTGACGGCCGTTGCGTGCTGGACGCTGTTCTCGTGCAAGGCGGTAGGGCGCGGTATGCTGCTGATTGGACTGGGGGTGGTGATGGGCGTGGCGCACGCGTTCTTCAAAGGTGGCGACACGCTGCTGCGGCCGCTGGGCACGGCGGTGTTCATGGGCGTGTTGGTGTGGGAAGTCGTCCGCGGCTCACGCGCTTCGCGGGCCTGAGCATCTACGGACTCGCGGCGAGGTTGCGGCGAGCGGACCGCACGAAGACGGGCCGCCGGAGGATGCAACTGGAAACTGCGGCGAGAGACTGCGATAAGACCTTGCGGTGAGGGAATGCGATAGGACAGTGCGGCTCAAGAATGCGATAGGACATCGCAGCGCGAGAATACGATAGACCTTGCGGTGAGGGAATGCGATAGGACAGTGCGGCTAAAGAATGCGATAGGACATCGCAGCGCGAGACTGCGATAAGACCTTGCGGTGAGAGAGTGCGGCAGTACAGTGCGGTGCGAGTGCGGCCACATACCAGCGCGGCTCATAAAACCCGACGGCTGCTGCGATGGCCCAAGCGCCCGCTTACGAAGAATCAAGACGGCTCTCCGGTACTCTTCAAATCAAGCGCGGCGTTCGTGCGACACGAAAGAGTTTCGCTCGAGCGACCCTGTCAGCACGTCAAGCTGAAACCCGCAGCGGGTGCGGGGACTTTACGCGGCGTCCTTACCTAACAAACAACGACCCAGCGCGAGGCGGGCAGTGATTATCGAAGCCTGGTGCCAGCGGAGACGCCACAGGCACGGGAGACGCCCACTCGCAGTTCGCCCAGCAGAATCACGCTCACCAGCAGCGACTTCATTAGCGAGGGATGCCAAATATGAAGATGGCGTGGCGGTCTCGGAGGCGACTGGGTTCGTGACCGATGGCCGCTGAGCTTCTGGCCCTAATGAGCAGCCGGAAGCCGGCGGACCAACGAAGAAGCGGTCCAGCGCGGGCGCGGGCCGGAACGGGGACGGCCCAGCATGAGCGCGGACCAGAACGGGTACTAGCCAGTATGGGAGAGCGGGCCAGTAAATGGGAAGGGTCAGAACGGTCGCGGGCAAAAATAAAAGAGCCCTCCCAGGTTTACCTGAAAGGGCTCAAAAGCCGGCGACGACCTACTTTCCCGCTGAGCAGTATCATCGGCCCCCTTGGCTTAACTGCTGTGTTCGGGATGGGAACAGGTGTTTCCCAAGGGGTGAGGTCACCGACAAATCACACCGACGGCGTTAGCCGCCGGCATGAGGATGCCAGAGATCAGCGGATACCGGACTCGATGGTCCGACTGGACGACGCTCCAAGATCGAGCGTTTGATAACAATCTATACTCGTGAATTGCGGATCATCGAACCGGTCGGGCGAGCAGAGCTCGCGGCGAACGGTTGGCGTGATCCATCGACCGTTAGTAACGCTCTGCTGAGGGGGTCTCCCACCCTTGCACACGCGTCCTATCAACCTGGTGGTCTTCCAGGGGTCTCACGTCTTGCGACAAACAAGCCTTATCTTCAGGGGGGCTTCCCGCTTAGATGCTTTCAGCGGTTATCCCTGCCGTACGTAGCTACCCAGCGGTGGTCTTAGCAGACCAACTGGATCACCAGAGGTGCGTCCAACCCAATCCTCTCGTACTAAGGTTGACTCCTGTCAAGCTTGTAGCGCCCACAACAGATAGGGACCGACCTGGCTCACGCCGGTCTGAACCCAGCTCGCGTACCACTTTAATCGGCGAACAGCCGAACCCTTGGGACCGCCTTCAGCCCCAGGATGTGATGGGCCGACATCGAGGTGCCAAACCGCGCCGCCGCTATGGACGCTCGGGCGCGATCAGCCTGTTATCCCCGGGGTACCTTTTATCCGTTGAGCTACGACCCTTCCACACGGGATCGCAGGATCACTAGAGCCCACTTTCGTGACAGTTTGTCCCGTCGGACTCACTGTAAAGCCGGCTTATGCTCTTGCACTCTTGGCACGGTTTCCATCCGTGCTGAGCCGACCTTTGCACTCCTCCGTTACTCTTTTGGAGGAGACCGCCCCAGTCAAACTGCCCAACTCCCACTGTCCAGTGCCCGGATTCACGGGTGTCACTGTTAGGCCACAAACGTGCTGAGGGTGGTATTTCACCGTTGCCTCCACCCCGGCCGAAACCGGGGTCTCATAGGCTCCCACCTATCCTACGCACAGAATGCTCGTGACCAATAAGAATCTACAGTAAAGGTTCATGGGGTCTTTCCGTCTTGCTGCGGGTAGGCGGCATCTTCACCGCCACTTCTATTTCACCGAGTCGGTCGTGGAGACAGTGCTCCAGTGATTACGCTATTCATGCGCGTCGGAACTTACCCGACAAGGAACTTCGCTACCTTAGGACCGTCATAGTTACGGCCGCCATTCACCGGTGCTTAGGTCGGGAGCTTCGTTTCCTGACCCCCTTCCGTGACATTCCGGTATCGGGCAAGCGTCACTCTGTATACATCCTCTTCCGAGTTAGCACAGAGCTGTGTTTTTGATAAACAGTTCCCAGAGCCTTTTCTCTGCGCCCTCCCTTACGGGTAGGGCCCCCTTATCGCGAACTTACGGGGTTAATTTGCCTAGTTCCTTCACGACCGTTCTCTCGAGCGCCTGAGGCTATTCGCCTCGCCTACCTGTGTCAGTTTTAGTACGGGCACGCCAGATTTTCTAGGAAGTCACTTTCCACACATCGGCCAGAGGCCTGGACATCTAACAGTCCCGTGTAGTCCGCAACTCCGTCACATTTTTGGCATTGGCTCAGGAATATTGACCTGATTTCCATCGACTACGCTTTTCAGCCTCGTCTTAGGTCCCGGCTAACCCTGGGCGGATTTACCTTCCCCAGGAAACCTTAGGCTTACGGCGAGCCGGATTTTCACCGGCTTTATCGTTACTCAAGCCCGCATGCTCACTTGCTGACGCTCCACGACCCGTTCCCGGACCGCTTCACCGCCCCAGCAACGCTTTCCTACCACTCAATGAGTCCACGGCTTCGGCATCACGCTTATTCCCGATAATTATCGGCGCCAGGATCCTCGTCCGGTGAGCTATTACGCACTCTTTAAATGATGGCTGCTTCTAAGCCAACATCCCGGATGTCTTTGCACCCTGACTTCCTTTCGAACTTAGCGTGATTTAGGGACCTTAGCCGGTGGTCAGGATTTTTCTCCTCTTGTCCCCGGATATTGTCACTCGGGGACTTTCTCCCGTGCTTCATCTGCTGGCATTCGGAGTTTGGTTGAACCAGGTGATCGGGTAGACCCCTCAGTCCATCCAGTAGCTCTACCTCCAGCAGACATACACAAGGCTACCCCTAAAGGTATTTCGGAAAGAACGAGCTATCTCCCAGTTTGATTATACTTTTAATCCTCCCGTCAGCTCATCGCAGAACTTTTCAACGTTCACGCGTTCAAGCCTCCAGGCGGTGTTACCCGCCCTTCACTCTGGCCAACGGTAGATCACTTAGGTTTCGCGTCTAGCCCGTGCGACTTAGCGCCCTATTCAGACTCGCTTTCGCTCCGCCTCCGCCCCGGTAGGGCTTAGGCTCGCCGCACAGACCAACTCGCGGGCCCATTATGCAAAAGGTACGCCGCAACCCCGAAGGGCCGCGACCGCTTGTAAGTATACGGTTTCAGCTCTCTTTCACACCCTTGATAAGGGTTGTTTTCATCGTTCAGTCGCCTTACTGGTTCACTATCGGTCGTCCAGGAGTGCTTAGCCTTGGAGAGTGGACTCCCCATGTTCAATCCGGGTTCCACGAGCCCGAATCTACTCGAGGGCATCCTCCGCTGGCGGGTACAGGGCTTTCACCTTCTTTGGCCGCGTATTCCAACGCGTTCTCTCGCATGACGGATTCATCCGCTTTCGCTCGCCGCTACTTACGGAGTCGCTATTGCTTTCCTTTCCTGAGAGTACTGAGATGTTTCAGTTCCCCTCGTTCGCTCCACAACGCCTATACATTCAGCGTTGGGTACCCTGACGGGTGGGTTTCCCCATTCGGAGATCTCGGGGTCAATGCTTGATTGCCAGCTCGCCCGAGCTTATCGCAGGCTTCTACGTCCTTCATCGCCTCTGGACGCCAAGACATCCACCGTATACCCTTGCAGATCACGCCAACCCATCGCCGTGAAACTCGGGCACAGCTTACGCTGAACCCTTGCTTCCCGCTCTGGCCTTGGCTCCGCAATTAATTGAGTACGATTGTTTTTCAGTTACGCTCGATTGCCTCGGCATATCGTCCAAACATGTCGAGCCTCACGCAAGGGAATTACCCCAAGCGATCGCTCGCATGTTATCCGCTGCTCTCTGGTTCTCAAAGAACTGACCGGGCAAGCCCGGCCACTTCACTCACCGACGAAGACTGAACCTCGCCGCTGAGTTCCCCGCCAGACTCGCCTCGCGGCTTATCCGGTGGGGTGGAGAGTTTATCCCCGGCCCTTCCATCGTCAAGCTCTCTTCAACTTTTCTTTTTACAGAACACCGAACAGAATTCGAGTCCACGCAAACCTGCGCTTATGTCGTAGTTTTTCGCACTCTGTCCACACCTTCCGACACCCACCGCGGCCGCGCGGCAACTCTCGGGGGGCAGATAGGTAAAACACCCGTTGTCCAGCCGTTGGTTTCCGCGACCGCCTAGAGTTTTTCGCATCATCCGGCTGCCGGGCCTCGCGCAGCACGGTGCCAATGAGGCACTTCGGGTTTCCGTAGGACTCGGCAAGGCCAGCAGGAGCGTTCATAAAGCCACCGCTGGCACAGTCCCGCCGCCCAGAGGACGTTCGGTTCAGGTCGAAGGAGCCTGTCTCGTCCCGGGGCGGGCCTGCGTGCTCACCCCCCACCGCCGCCGCCACCGCCGCCGCCGCCTGGTGAAGGAGGCCGCGGGGGTTCGCCGGCTGGACGCCCGGGTGCTGGGTTGCCGCTTTGCGCTGCCGCCGCAGGCGAGCCCTTGATCTGCTGGTCACCCTTGATGCTTGAGGCTTCGAGCCGATCGAGCAGCTCGCCGCGCTCGGCGGCGGGCTCACGCACGACGACGATGCCGCCCAGATCGCGCAGCAACGCGACGCGCTCGTCCTTGTTGCCGCGGGACGGGCGGACAAGCACGTCGAGCAAGAAAGCGTCTCGCTCGAGCTCGACCTCGATAGTCGGAAGCGGCCCTGCCAGCGGCTGCGGTTGACCAACCGGGCCTGCACCCGGGGGCCCGCCGGGGCCGTCACCGGGGCCGACGCCCGGGCTCAGACCGCCGCCGGGTCCAATGGGGCCGCCGGGGCCACCTGGGCCGCCGGGGCTGATCCCAGGGTTGCCCGGAGGCGTGGGCCTGGGGGGCTGGCCGGGGAACTGGCCGGGGCTTTGGCCGCCGGGGGTTGGCGCGGGCTCGGTAGAGATCTTGCTGGCGTCGGGCACGCGAACTCGCGCCAGCACCGGGTCGCCGGGCTCCATCAAGACCGACCCGCGGCGCCAGTAGCCCCAGGTGAACTTGAAGAGCTCGGCCTGCGCAATCGAGGTATTCCGGGTGGTATCAACGCCCGAGGCCTTGGTGATGAAGTAGTAAACCTCGTCATCCACGCGGGTTGGCGCGGACCAGACGCCCGCGTCGAGCGCCAAAGTGGGGGCCTTGGCAAGATCGGCCTGCTCGGGTTTGAGCTCGCGAGCCCGCTGGAAGAGCGGGTTGTTGACCAGAGCGCGGAGCTTGTAGCGATAGGTCTGCCCGCGCGTGGCCGTCAGATCATGGGCCCAGATCTTCACGTCTTGCTGCGAGAGGATGCTGGAAATTTCCTGCGTGCTGGTGCGGGTGCTGGGCTGCGCTAACTTGCCGCCAAGGTCGGAAATCTGCTTGGCGAGGGCCAGCTTGTCCTTGCGAAGAGCTTCGAGCCGGCGCGTGAGCGTGGCGATCTGAGCCGCGGCACCATCGCCCGAGCCCGCACCACTACCACCACCACCGCCACCGCCACCGCCACCGCCACCGCCACCGCCACCACCGGGGCCGCCACCACCACCTGGGCCGCGTCCGCCGCCGGGGCCACGTCCACCCGCGCCGGGGTTGCGCACTGCGTCAAGCTGTTTCTGGACGCGGACTTCCTGGTTGCCCAGCTCATTAAAGCGGCGCTGCAGCGGGCCCAGTTTGTCATTGGGATCCGCGGCCTGCTGGGTTGCATCAGACGGTGCGACCCACTCATCACCTACCGGCGCGCCGGCGAGGCTCGCCCGCTGGTAGAACATCGGCCGCAGGACCTCTTCCTCGCGCGGGCCGGCCTCGGCCATCAGGGCCTGCAGCGCGCCCATTTCAGTCACGCCGCCGAGCAGCGGCTGCAGCGAGAACCGGCCGGGCATCGCCGGCACGACTGACTCTGGCCCCCAGGCCCCGTCAGGAAGCTGCTGCTGACGCACGAGCTCAACGCTCAGCACGACCATCGACTCCCACCATGAGCGCTGGATCGCCACGCCCGGCCCGTCGCCATCGGGGTCAGATTCGAGCGCCTTGCGGAGCGCCTCGCCATCAAGCCGCGCCTCGATCGAGACGGCGGCCTTGTCGAACGGCGCGGTCTTGGGCACCAGGGCCTTGAGCCCCTCGGCTTGCTCAACCTCGGATGCGTCGATGGTCTGCGTGAAGGCGTGCGCAACCGTCTTGCCCGGGCCAGGCAGCGAGGGCAAAAGCGTGAATCGCCCGGCCGTCAGGACCTGCGCTGGCGTACCGCCCGGGAGCGCTGGCCCGGCGGGTGTCCACGCCAGCTTGGGCGCGGGGCTGGCCGGGGCGATCAGGCGGGCCTTGAAATCATCGAGCACGCTGATGGTCGGAAAAGCCGGGACGCGTGGGCTGGGCTCGGCGATCCGCGTCTTGAGACCCTCGGCATCACGCTGAAGCCGCGCGTAGGCCTGATCCAGCGGCACGCCCTTGGCGCTACCGACGTCGACCGTTGCCGCGGGCGAGCCGAGCTGCCAGGCCACGACGCCGAGCAACCCGGCGGCGGCCAGGCCGAGGTAGATCTTCTCAATGTGCTGTTCCCAGAAGCTGATCTTGCGGCCTGACATTGGTCTGTTCCTCGGGCCCGGGCTTGCTGCGCGGGCCGCGCGTGTGCAATCGTGTCCTGATCGGTCGTCAACGCTCTACGCCACGCCCACTACCACTTGCTCGACCTGCGGCATCACACCTCGTGCTCGGCTTTCAGCCGCCCACGGGAATCGGTACCGGTGCGCCGCCGGGTGCGCCGGGCGCGTCAGACCCGTCGGGCGGGGTGATGCCCATGCCGGCCTTGACGTCCTTGGGCATCAGCGCCTCGGTCCACCCGCGCAGCCACACCGTCTCGACGCTTAGTGTCGCGCGAGTCACGTGTTCGGGCCCGTAGTAAAACCCGCGTGAGAGCTCGGTACCTGTATCAACGCTCGCGACGCTCACGCCCAGCACGGTCATCAGGTTGGTCTTGCCGATCGCGTCGATCAGCCTGGGCAGGTCCTTGGTCGAAACGACCACGACCAAGTCGGCCCTGCGGACGTCGTACATCGGCCCGCTGCGCCGACCGGTGAAGCTCAGCGCATAGTCGGGCTGGCTCTGGTCGATCGTCGGCGCCGGATTGGCCGGGTCGGCCACCGCCGGGACGGCCCCGGGCAGCACCGTGACGCGCTCAAAGCGCTTGACCGGCGCCGCCGCGACGCCAACGTTGACCGCCGCCTCGTTAGCCAGCGCCACCGCGCGGGCCAGGTCCTCTTGTACCCAGAACGCAGTCTGCCAGTCCCAGCACTGGGCCATCGTCGGGACCGCCTCGTCGCCGGTCATCACGCCGATGTCAAACGCGCTGATATCCGCGTAGACCACGAAGCGCTGGGCGTTGTTGCGGTACATCTGAAGCCGCACCGCCAGCAGGTCGGCCGCGAGCTCCTTGGCCTGCTCGGGCGTGATCTTGCTGGAGTCGGCGGCATCGGGGCCAAGGCGCTGCAGGAACTCGGTCTGGCGGTCGCGCAAACGTCCGGCGACGTCCGCCGGCTCGACCGGCGTGCCGGCCCGCATGAGCTTGAGCAGCTCCTTCTGCGCTTGATGGTTGAACGCGCGGGCCATCTGCCGCGGCAGCACCTGGTTGCCCGCTGGCGGGTCGGGGAAGAGCCCCTCAACCAGCGGCTTCTTGCCCTGGCGGTTCTTCTCGACCGCGGCGGCGACGATCCCGCCGAGCTGGGTCATCTGGCGGTCGCGCGCCACGCGGAACTTCTCGATGGCGACCTCGTTGGGCGCGCCAAGGAAGTCCACGCCCGCGTCAGAGGCCGTCAGCCCGGGCAGCTTGTAGCTGATGTTGGGCTGCTGGAAGTCCTTCGCGTCGGCGTTGATCTTCTCCTGCGCCTGCTTCTTGACCGACTCGTTCATCGACAGGCTGGCAAAGACCATCCCGCCCACCGCGACGACCGGCACGGCCACGCAGGCTACCGGGACCCAGCGCTGCTTAACCACGTTGAGGATTGCTTGTACCTTCGGGTTCACTGCGGGCCCTCCTGCTTCGGCTGCGCACTGACAAACGCGCACTCCCACTCGATCAAGAATGTTGAAACGGTTGTGCCCGCGTCGTACCCGCCAAGGCGGGGCAAGGGCGCGAGGCGGTTGGCGTCTTCATCACCCGCGCCGGGACGCCCACCGGGCGCGCCGGGGAAGCCGCTGGGCGGACGCGGGCCACGCTCATCACCGCCGCCGGGGCGATTGCCGGGGCCGCCGGGGAACCCGCCGCCGCCGGGGATAAACAGCGGCCCGCCGCCGCGGCCTGGGCCCATGCCCGGGAACCCGCCCGGGCCACCACCGGGCATGCCGCTCGGACCTCCGCCCGGGCCCCCGCCGGGGCCCCCACCGAGGCCTGGGGTGTACGGGCCTGCGCCTGGACGTCCGCCGCCGCCGCCACCGGGACCTGCACCGGGCAGAGCGGGCCAGTTGCCGGGGTTGCCGTCCTCACCGACGGTCACGTCGCGCCCAACAAGCTTCCAGCTCGCCGTGGTCACCTCGTAGATGCCCGAGCGCTTGCCGTTGGCCTTAAGCCAGTTCTGCAGCTCGTTCTCGACGAAAGTTTCCGCGTCACTGGCCTTGCGCGAGACGCGGACTAGCAGCGCGTTGCGGAGCGTGCCGGGCCCGCCAGCAACCGGCGCGGCGTTGGGATCGGCCGTGGCACCCTCAGGCCCTTGCGCGACGTAGGTGCTTGCGAACTCGCCAAACTCGACCTTCGCGGGCTTGGCACCAGCGAGCGCGGGCAGCTTGCCGCTGGCGTGGTCAAGCAGCGCACCAAGGTCGTCAAGCACCTTGGGCATCACCGCTCGCTTATCGACCAATTGTGCCAATACCGGGGCCTTGGGGTCAGGCTGATAGGCACCCTCGACCTCTGACCACTTGCCCTTGAGAAGCTGGACCTGACGCTTGACCTCGTCGATCACCGCCGGCTTGCTGGCGCTGCTCGCCGCCGAGCTGTTCATCAGCGGCTGCCAGAACGTCACCGCGCCAGCGACCAGCGCGACGCCCGCGGCAGCGGCGAACCACGGCGTCTTCACACGCCAGAGCCCGTCCTTGACCACGCTCATCGGCACCAGGTTGGCCGTGAGGGTCTGCATCTCCAGCCCCTGCAGGGCCAAACCCATGGCCGCGGAGAGCTGATAAGCGTTGCTCTGGAAGAGCTTTTCCTTCTCAGGCCCGCCCTGAACCTTGGTCACTCGGCTGAACTTCTCCAGCATCTGCACCTCCATCTGGAGCTGCTGGCTGAGGAACTTTTTAAGCCCTGGCAGGCGGAACGTGCTGCCCAGGCAGACCACGCGCGTCAGCTTGGCGCTGCGGTTTTGCGGCTGACTGGTGTAGTAGCCAATGGAACGCTGCACGTCCTGGGCCAGGTCACCAAAGACCGGGCGGAGCGCCTGCAAAATATGCCGGGCATGCTGGCTGTTCTCAGCCTCGCCCTTGAGCTTTTCGGCTTTCATATAGCTGGTGTTCAGAGCCGTCACCAGCGCTTCGGTAAACTGGTGCCCGCCGACCGGGAAGGTGCGGACCCACAGCTTGGGCCCGTCGGCGATGATGAGGTCTGTGCTCGACGTGCCGACGTCAAGGATCACCGTGCCGGGCGTGTTCTCGCCGAAGCCCTGGTCCCAGGCCAAAGCGTTGTAGACCGCCAGCGGGTTGAGGGTGACGATGTCGGGAACGCGGCCGACGTCTTGCCACTTGTTAAGCTGGTCAAGTACCGTCTCGGTCCGGATCGCGAAGATGCCGACCGAAACCATCGGCGAGTCAGGCGTTGCGAAGACCTGATAGTCCCACTGCACTTCGGTGAGTGGGAAAGGGATCTGCATCTTCGCCTCGTACTCAACCAGCGCCGGGAGCTGCTTGGGCTCGGTTGCGGGCAGCTCGTTGGGGAACCGCGCAAAGCTCTGCGCCCCGGGCACGCTGACGGCGATGACCGCCTTGCTCAAGTCGTGCTGGGCCACCAGGGTGCCCAACGCGATCCGGCGTGCTTCCTTGTCGTCGATCTCAGGGGCCGAGAGGGGCTTTTTGTGAGGAATAATCGCGAAGTCCGCGACCGCGACCGAGTCGCCATCACGGACCAGCTTGACGGCCTTCAGGGCCGTGGCCCCGACCTCGACGCCCCAACTCGCGTTGCTGGCCATGCCGATGTACCTCGTGTGCACGGGTCAAAGCCGCCCGTGCTGGGTGTGTCCGATCGAATCCGCCCGTCGCGCAGGGCCCGACCTCAAGCCAAGCTACCGCCCGTCACGCTTGCTTACCTCAGGCCCTGCCGAACTTTACGTCTGGCGGTGATCAAAGTTCCGAGAACCGTCTGCAATCACCGCCCGCCGCCGGTCTGCACTCCCGCCGCCCCTGCGCGCTGACAGGCCGCAGGCCCGGGCAGCGGGGCGTGAGTGTGACGACTTGCGGCCAGAAGGTCAAGCGCCGGGGGCGTGCGGGCAACCACTCATCGGCGCGGATAGACGGATGAATAGTGTACGGCCCAATCTGGGTGTTCATGAATACCCAGCCCGACGGCGGTCTAGCCGTCGGCCGGATCAGTACTCAGGTCGCGGCCTTTGCGTCAAAGGCAATCTTTCTGTCCTATTTGGAAGAAGGTGACTTCTTCAGCGTGGCCATCGAAGAACCAGTACATGCCTTTTTGCTGTGCCAGTTAGCCGCGGGGATCTTAAAGGCGTGGCGCGTCGGGGCTGGCGTCTGGTCGAGCCGGAGGGTTGGGCGCAACACGGTCGGCCAGGTTGGCGAGGCCGGCGACGCGGGTGCGGCCTTTGAGGTCGATGGTCCAGAAACTTGAGAGGGTGCTTGAGAGCGCGGGGTTTGCAACGGTTGGCGCTAATGCGGGCGTGGAGGCGGGCGTGGAGGTGGGTGGGTCCGGCTCGTCGGCAAACTGGAGACTGAGTGTGTCAGGGCGGTTTGAGAGGGGAAGCTGGAGCGCGATGAGGCGTCCGGACTCGGCATCGATGGTCAGCTCGCAGAGCCCCAGTGAAGACTGGCCTGTGATGATGAGCTGCGGGCGCGGCGCGGGTGGGGCTTGCAGGGGCGCGTTGTTTGTTGCATCGGAGGATGTGTTTGGGGGCGTGCTTGGTGGAGTGAGTGGCGGCTCGCTGTTCTCGGCGTTGTCCGCTGGGTTGACGGGCGAGGGCTTGCCGGCTTCGGGCGTTAATTCTGGTGCGGGCTCGGGTGCGGGCACGGCTGCGGGTTCAGGCGGTTGCGGTGGCGGTGGCGGTGGCGGCGGAGGGGTGAAGGCGCGTACGGCGGACCACGTGATGCCACGGGCTTGCGGGACTGGGGCTTCGAGCAGCTCAGCGCGCTTGCCGAAGACGAGCGCGAGTTGCGGGAGTGGCAGCGGGCCGATCAGGTCGCTGAAGGCGTGCAGACCGGGCTGGCCCTCGGCGCTGAGCTCACCTTGCCAGTACGTGAGCGGATAGGCGCGGTGGATGACGGTGACGGTCGCGGCGCGGGCATGGATGATCAGTGAGCCGGCCTCGATGAGGGCCTCGGGCGGCATTGATCCGTCGGCGGGGCGGGTGCGGATGACCAGGCCTGAGCCGAGCTGCGTGCCCTGGGGCGAACTGATGCGGACGCGGACGCGCTCGGCGACTGGGCCTGTGCGATAGGTGGAGTAGATGAACCCGATGGCGGCCTGCGGCGAGAGGGTCGCGGGCGCTGGGGCTGAATCAGTGGCGGGTGTTGTTGCGGGCGCGGTCGAGGGTGGTGATTTAGTTTCTTGTGCTGGCGTAGGTGCTGGCGGCTGGGCTGCGGGCTGAGCGACAGAGTTAGAAGGACAAGCGAGGACGAAGAGCGTCTTGGCGATAGTGGTGCGCAAGACGCAAAGGTATCGCGGGTTCATGGGTTGATCCTTCGCACAGTCTGCGGCGGCGTGACGGCGCGGGCGAGGGCGGCAAGCTCACTGGCGGTGCGGCCGATCACGGGGATCAGCAGGTTTGGCGCGAGGTCTGCCAGTGGGGCAAGGACGAAGAGCCTGGGCTGCCTGGTGGCCGGTGTGGTGCCCGGTTCAGATGGCGCGGGGCGGAGCGGGGCTGGTCGTGGCGGGGCGGGGCACACGAGCACGCCGGGGTGCGGCAGGCGCAGGGCGTCTATCGGTGCGTCCAGTGGTGGCTGGATGACCAGGTCGCTCAGGAGGAGAAGGTCAAGGTCGATGGTCCGGGCGGAGCCGTGGGGCTGGGCGCGGCGGTCGCGCCCGAGGCTGGCCTCGATGGCGTGGAGGCGTGCGAGGAGTTGGTCGGGCGGGAGGTTGGTGGTGCCGATGAGCACGGCGTTGACGAAGGGGCCGCCGGGGTCGGCCGCGCCCACGCGCAGTGGGGCTGTTTCGTAGAGCGGGCTGAGGCGCGGTGCGGTGATGGGCCCGGCGTGCCGGGCGTCAAGAGCACGGGCGGCGGCGCGGATGAGGTCTTGCGAAGATTGAGCGGGCTGTGCGAGCTTTGCGCCGAGGGCAAGGTTTGAGCCGAGGGCGACGGCGACGGTGAGCATCACAGTCAGCGTAGCGGGCGCGAGGTCGGGCGCCCTAGCGGCCGATGACCAGAAGCTGCTGGAGGAGCTGGTCTGCGGAGGAAATGACGCGCGAGTTGGCGGAGTAGCCGGTGCTGGTGAGGATGAGGTTGATGAACTCGGCAGAGAGGTCAACGTTTGAGAGCTCAAGTGCGCCGCCAGAGGTGGTGCCCGAGCCGAAGCTGCCCGGGTTGACGATGAGCGGCTCGCCTGAGTTGGCGCCGACCTTGAAGAGGTTGTTGCCAGAGTCGATGAGGCCCTGGGGGTTGCTGAAGATGGCGAGGGCGAGCTGGCCGAGGACGCGGGTCTCGCCGTTGTCGAAAGCGCCGGAGATGATGCCGTTGGCGCCGACGGCGAAGCTGGAGAGTGTGCCGACGGCGGTGCCGTCAACGCCGCGGACGCGCAGCTCTGAGGGGCCGGCGCTGGCGCCGTTGCCGGCGGAGTTGAAGGCGGAGACAGACTGGTTGAGCTCGACGGCGAAGGTCAGTGGGTCTCTGGCGGCGGAGGCCCGGCGGTTGATGGTGACGGGGAAGGTCAGGTCCCCGACTGGTCGGCCGATGTCGTCAAAGCGGATGGTGCCGGTGCCGATGCGGGGGTCGGTGGTGTCGGCGGAGGAGCGGATGTCGTAGCGCCAGGTGCTGCCTCCGGTGAGGTTTTTAGAGATGAGGGTGAAGGTGAGCTCAACGGGGACGCGTGAGCCGAGCGAGTCGAAGATGTCAAATTGCGTGCGGACGCTCTCACCGGTAGCGGTTGCCGCGCGTGCGGTGGTGAACCAGTTGGTGCTGGTGGCGACGCCCGCGCGCAGGGCGGTGAAGGAGGTGGCCTCGAAGCGCAGGTCGTTGACGGAACCGGTGTTGCCGACGACGGAGATCACGCCGGTGGCGGGGTCGAGGGCTGCGCCGGGGATCTGGCCGTCGGGGTTGGGGGTGTTGGCGGTTGTGGTGCGGATGTTGAGTGAGCGGTTGATGAAGTTGAGGTAGTCCTGGACTGTGGTGGTGGCGGTGATGGTGAGCTCGGCGTCGGGGAGGCGTCGGCTTTGGTCGAGTGCGCCCTGGCGGACGCCGGCGACGCGGATCACGTCGTCAACCTGGAAGAGGGCCTGGCTGCCAGCGGTGGCGGGGTCGTCAAGGTCGGTCAGGAGGCTGGTGGTGCGGAGCAGGTCTGTGCCGAGCGGGCCGGTGCGGTCGGTCAGTGCGCCGGCGGTGTAGCGTGAGCCCGCGCCGGCGACGGTGCCGGTCTGGTTGAGGTTGCCGGTGAGTGCGGCGACGGTGGTGGGCTCGGCGATGCGGAGCTCACCGACGGGGATGGTGATGGGGACCAGGTCTGAGCGAACGATGTTGAAGTCTGAGTCGACGCCGTAGCCCAGGATTCGTTCGCCGCTGGAGGTGACGAGCTCGTTGCGTGTATTTTTGGTGAAGTCACCGGCGCGTGTGAAGGTGCGTTCGGTGCCGCGCTGGGCGATGAAGAAACCGTCGCCGGCGATGGCGATATCGGTAGCGTTGCCGGTGGACGAGACGGATCCTGGGTTGAAGCTGCGGGTGGTGCCGGCGATGACGACGCCGAGGCCGATCTGGCGTGGGTTGCTGCCGCCGCTGTTCTCGCCGGCGACGGCGCCGAGGCCGAAGCTGCGAGAGAGCTGGCTGGCGAACTGAAGACGGTTGGTTTTATAAGCGTTGGTATTGACATTGGCGATGTTGTTGCCAATGACGTCGAGGTTTCTTGCGTTGGCGTTGAGGCCCGAGAGGGCGGTGTACATCGCGACGGTGGAGGCCATGGAGGGTTTCCTTGCGTGCGAGTGGGCGGGGGACGAGGCGGTTAGGGGAGTCGGGCCACGGGCCCGACGGCAGTGTGGAAACCTGCCCCAACGGAGAGGGACGAGGCGGGATGGAAACCCTGCCCCCAGAAGGCATAGGGAGCGTTAGACGGCCGTGGTGGACGTCACTGCGGGGGCTCTGTGGCCGAGTCGTTCTAGGAGCTGCTTGGTGCTTTGCAGGGCCAGGGTCTGCGGGTCTGCTTGGCCGGAGAAGTCTTTGAGCGTTGCGGGGGGCACGGGCACGAGGCCGTCGATACCTTCGACGATTTGGGCGGCGGGGTCAACGCGGGCGGTGATGGTGCGCGAGGCGACGTCCATGACCAGTGCCTGACCGTCGATGAGCAGCAAGGCGGTGTTCATGCCGGCGGCCTGGGCTTTGTCAGCGGCGAGGCTGAGGCGCTGCATCTGGGCGGCGTCGAGTGTCTGGGGGACGTCGGGGTCAAAGGCGACGGGCTGAAGGCTTGCGAGGTCGGCTGTGCCGGCGCCGCCGACCTGGGCCTTGCTGAGCGCGGATGAGAAGCCGAGGTCGCCGCTGGCGGCGCTGCTGGCGGGCTTGGCGCTTGGGGCGGCAAGGCCCGCAAGCTGCTGAAGCAACATGAGTGGGTTGATGGTCATGTGTTTGGCGCTGGTGCGGGTGTGTGTGGCGAGTTGCGCGGGGTTGTTCAGATGCCCTGGGGCTGAGCTTCGGGGCTTGAGGATGGGTCGATGGTGGTGGTGGGCGCGGTGCCGCGCGGCTGGCGGTCGGGCTGGGTGGCGGCGGAGACTGTGGTCTGTGGCTGCGCGGCGGTGGCGATGAGCTGGACGGTGCCGGCGCCGACGGGGCGTCCGAGGCCCGAGGTTGAGCCCGAGCCGGTGCCGCTGCCGCCGTTACCGTTACCGTTGCCGCCTGTGGGCGCGGGTGCGGGCGGGTTGGCCACGCTGTCAATGTTGGCGAAACGGACCTGGGTGCCCGAGGTAAGGGTCAGCAGCGGGCCTCTCCTTTTGTCGTTGGTGACGCTGGTGACGATGCCCGAGACGCGGGTGCCGGCCTCGCTGACGCCCGACACAAGCCCGCCGATGAGCCCGCTGGCGGCGGAGAACGAGGACTGGCCGACGAGTTTCTCAAGCGAACTGCTGAGCTTAATGCTGCTTTCAATGTCACGGATGCCTGAGAGCTGCTGAAGGAGCTGGTTGGTGTCGTTGGGCTTGAGCGGGTCTTGGCGGGTCATCTCGGTGGTGATGATCTTGATGAACTCTTCGCTGGTGAGCTCGGAGAATCGGCTGGGCTGGTTTGAGGCGGAGGCGTTGGCGGCCGAGGCGCTGGCGATGGCGGACATAGATGGTGCTCCGGGGGGCTCTGATTGAGGGCAGGAAGCGATGGACGAGGGCGAGTGAACGAACATGCGTCGCCGCTGACGAGCGCGATTGCGGCGCGTCTGCCAGGTGGGCGACGGGGGGTTACGGCGCGGGCATTAGGCCCGAGCGTCAACCCGCAAGGTGAGATGTTCGAGGACTCCGCCCTCATCCAGGCTTGCGTCGCGCTCCGGCGACGATCGGACGTGCCCCACGGTCTGGGCGACGTCCGAGGGGATCAACGCAAGGGGCTTGCCAGACGCGTCGGGGCCTGCGGGAG
Organism: Phycisphaerales bacterium PN19_bin_20; assembly: GCA_021173225.1. GTDB lineage: Bacteria > Planctomycetota > Phycisphaerae > Phycisphaerales > UBA1924 > JAJTGZ01. The sequence goes on from JAJOLK010000015.1 coordinate 38,033, forward strand.
CCCCGCTAGAGCCTGTGAGCGCAAGACCGGCTTGTGCAGGCGCAACGGGAGCGGGCGCAAGATCGTCGGTGGTCTCGACTGAGAAGCTGTCGATGCGCAAGCCGCGACGCTCGATAGAGGCTTTCAGGTCAGCCTGGGAGCGCTCGACGGCGGACCTTGCGGCGGCGGTACCGACCTGGAATTTGATGGAGACGACCTCGCCGGCGACGCGCATCTGGACGCGGACGCGGCCGAGCTCGGCGGGGTCAAGGCGGATGGTGACCACGCGTTGCCCGGCGGGTGAGGGGATGTGCCGCAGGGTGGCGCTGAGGCCCTCGGCGAGCTGGGCGTCGATGGGCGGCGGGGTGCGAGCAGAACCGGCGGGAGAGCCGTCGGCGTTGCCTGAGTTGGGCTTGTTCTGCTTGTTGCCGGAGGCAGCGATTGGACCGGTGGTTGGCGCGAGTGACCAGATGTCTTGGCGGCTGGAGTGGCCAGGCGCGTCGAGACGGCCGGCGCGGTCAGGCAAGAGCAGCGACGAGATGCTGGCGGCCAGCGAGGTTGAGGTGATGATGCCGGCGAGGGCGGGGTCGCTGAGGGGCATGGGCGTAGCGGTGCCGCGGGCGACAATGTCGGCGGCGCGCTTGTCAGCGGCGACGGCGCGGGAATCGCTGTCATCGCTGGCGGGGTCTTGGTCGTGCTCGGGGTTGTCGGGCTCGATTGCTTCGGGGCTCAAGTCGGCGGGCGAGCTTGGCGCGATGGGATCTGCGGCGGCGGAGCTCGAGGCGATATCGGCGCGCGGAGCGGCTTGATCTTGTGCGGCGTCGGCTGACCGCGCAGTGGCGCGGGCATCACCAGTGAGCCCGCGGTCGGCCTTGGCCTGCTGCGCGACGCCCTGCTGCGAAGACTTGACGGCCGTGCCCGAAGGTGCGGCGGCGAGCGCCTGAGCCACTTGCTGTGCTGAAAGGTTGGTGGCGTTTGACTGGGCGTTGGGGGCGTTGGGGTCTGAGGGCGCGGTCGTAGTACGGCGGGAACTGGCGGATGCGTTAGATGTGCCGTCGGCCGCGCTGTCGTCGGAGGGTTCTTTGAGCTTACCCGAGGCCTCGGAGTTGCCCGGGTCGGTGGTTTGGCGGCTATCGGCGGGCCTGGTGAGCTGGGCTTTGACGTCAAAGGCGCGGGCGGAGAGCGAGCCGCCCTGGAACTTGGCTGAGCGAGCCGAGCCGGCGCGGGCCTCGTTACTCTGCGAGGTCTGGCTAATGGGGCTTGACGCGCGGTCGATCAGGATTTGGAAGGGGCTCTTGCGCACGTTCGGCGCGTTGATGTTGGCTCGCTGCGCAGGGCCTGCGCGGGTAGCGCTGGCGCGGAGCGAGGCGGAGCTCAAAGCGGTGAGGGCGAGATCAGCGGGGCTGGGCGTTGGTGTCACCTGCGGGGCCTCCAGGCGTCATGGGGGCGGGTGCGCCCTTGAGCCGGATGCCTTCAAGCAACTGGGTTGCCAGGCGCGGATCGGTCTTGATGAGCTCGGCAAGAAGCTTGCTGCGCGTGCGCTCTTGCAGGCCGAGGATGTAGCGGACGGGCAGCTCGAGCTGCTCGGGCGGGATGGTCGCGAGGGTGGGCTGGCCGGGCTGTGCGCCGACGAGGACCAGGATGACCCCGGCGGCGTCGGCTGGGCGCTGGGCCTCAAGGGCTGAGATGGCGAGCTTGAACTGCTCGTTGGTAGTCTCTGCCTGGGCGCGCTCACGCTGCTGCTGGAACTCAAGGCGGGCCTGATCGAGCTTGCGGGCGAGGTCGGCGAGGTCGGCACGCTTGTTGTCGAGCTGGAGTTGCACCTGGCGGGCTTCCTCGCGGGCGCGGGCCTCCTGCTGGGCCATGATCTCGCGCTGCTGAGACGAGAGCTCGATGCGCTCCTCTACGCCGATGGGCGCGCCCAAGCGGCGCGCTTTGGCGGCGGCCTCGATCTCGGCCTGCTTGACCTTGGCTTCCAATTCGGCCTGCTGGGCCTTGGTCTGCGTGATGGTTGGGGCGAGCATGGTGCGAACCGAACGCAGGCGATCCATGTCCAGGCGGTCGGTAAAGAACAGCCAGCCAATGAGCCCGGAGACGGCCAGCAGGTTGGCCAGGGCGAGGAACAGCGCGGCGCCTAAGAGCTTTCTCACGGGTGCTCCATCGACAGGATCATGCGTGCGTCTAGACCGGCGGCGGCGTTGCTGGAGATGGGGCCGGGATCGTGGCTGGTGGCGGCCACAGTGCGCATCAGGGCCAGGTCGTCAAGCTCGGCGGCCTCTTTACGACGCAGCTGGTCACGCCAGCGGGCCAGGGCTTTGGTGCGCAGGTGCTCGACGGCCTTGCGGGCGACGGTCGCTTTCAGCAGCTCGGCGCGGGCCGCTTCGGTGCGCTGATAGACGCCCGCGGCCTCGATGGCCAGGCGGCGGAGCTGGAGCACCGCGTGCAGTGAAGTGGCGGCCTGAAGCCTGACGAGCCCGAGGTCTACCGCGGTGGTCGCGGTGCCATCAACAGGTGCGCCCAGCAGCTCGCGCAGGTCGGTTCGCTGGGTGACCACGCCCTGCTGGACGCGGGCGATTCGCTGGTCAAGCTCGACCCGCTGGATCTGAATCTTCGCGAGGGCGAGCTGGCGCTGGCGCTCGGCGTTACGGCGCATCTCGAGGACGGGCTCAAGCTGGAAGTGGAAGGCGGGCATGGCGGGTCATCAAGATCGCGCTCGGCGGCGCTCAGCGGCGGTTGGCGGCGTGGCTTGTTGGTGCGGGCGGGAGTGTGACGGCCTGGCCGGCGAGGGTCAGCAGGCGGGCGCGGGCCTTGTCGAAGGGGTCTATTGCTGAGAGGTCTTGGCGGAGCAGCTCGGTCAGGCGCGGGTGCATGGCGATGGCCAGATCGGTCTCGGGGCTCGCGCCCTTGGCGTAGGCACCGATCTGGACCAGGTCTTCAACCTCGCGGTAGAGGGCCATGGAGCGGACAAGCTGGCGGCGGGCGGCCTGGTGCTGCGAATCGGTTACGTCGTTGGCGACGCGCGAGACCGAGTCGAGGACGTCAATGGCAGGGAAGTGCCCGCGCTGCGCCAGGCCGCGCGAGAGCATGATGTGCCCGTCAAGGATACCGCGGGCAGCGTCGGCGACCGGCTCGGTCATGTCGTCACCCTCGACAAGGACGGTGTAAAGGCCGGTGATAGATCCGCCGAGGCCTTCAAGCTGGCCGGCGCGTTCCATCAGGCGTGCCATGGCGGCAAAGACGCTGGGTGTGTAGCCCTTGCTGGCGGGCGGCTCGCCGGCGGTGAGGCCGACTTGGCGCTGAGCGTGGGCGAAGCGGGTGACGGAGTCCATCAGGAGCATGACGTGCTTGCCACGGTCGCGGAAGAACTCAGCGACGGCGCAGGCGAGCATGGCGGCGCGGATGCGCATGAGCGGTGACTCGTCGCCGGTGGCGACGACCACGACGGTGCGTGCGAGGCCTTGTGGGCCCAGGCTGTGCTCGATGAAGTCTTTGACCTCGCGGCCGCGTTCGCCGATGAGGGCCACGACGTTGATGTCGGCGGCGCACTGGCGCGTGATGGCACCCAGGAGGGTGGACTTGCCGACGCCGGGCCCGGCAAAGAGGCCCATGCGTTGGCCACGGCCGAGGGTGTTGAAGAGGTCAATGGCGCGGACGCCGGTGTGCATGGGCTGATTGATTCGTCCGCGGGCCAGGGCGCGGATGGGCGCCGGGTCGAGTGACTGTGGGAAGAGGTTGTGCAGGCCGGGGCCGCCATCAACGGGTTCGCCCAGCCCGCTGAGGACGCGCCCGAGCATGGAGGGGCCGACTCCGGCGGTTTTGGCGCTTTGGAGGGCGACGACCTCATCACCGGTGCGGATGCCGACGGCCTGACCGAGCATCATGACTACGGCGTGATCACCGGCGAGGCCGACGACCTCGCCGCTCTCGCCGCGCGGGGCGTGCGGGCCTGCGAGGCGCGGAAGGCGGACGGTGGCGCCGACGGGCGCGGGAAGATCACGCACCAAGACCGAGAGCCCGCGTACCGCGACGACGCGCCCGACGGCCTGGATCGGCTGGATGGCGCGCACGGTCGAGATGGCGGCGTCGAGCAGCCCAGTGTGTTGGGCGTAGCGGTCGGGGTTGAGGGCTGGGCTGGTGGGGGCCGCGTTGGTGAGGGCAGGACTGGTGAGGGCAGTGCCGGTGATTGGCTGCGGGGTTGTCACGCCTGGGCTCCGTCATCGTCGGCGGGGAGCAAGGCTTCGACGATGCGGTCAAGCTGGGTGCGGATGGTTCCGTCAATGCGCGCGCCGCTCTCGGCAAGGCGAGCCTCGCACGAGCCGCGGGGCATGGCGGGGTCATCAACCAGCGTGACATCGCGGGCGGCGTGGAGTCGCGCGACCAGCGCGGGCAGCGCGTCGGCGGCGATGGTGCGGTCGGCGGGGTTGATGACCAGGTGGACCTTGGTGGGGGTCATGACCAGAGCGAGGACCTCGGCGATCTGGCCGCGGACGGTGGTCGGGTCAAGCTCAACGGTGCGTTTGCAGACGCGCTGGGCGATCTGCACGGCCAAACGGATGACGTCGCGCTGGGCCTGCGCGAGCATGCGCTCGCGCTCAGACTCGAAGCGGTCGAGGGCCTTGGCCCAGCCGTCAACCAGCGGAGCGAGCTCGGCGCGGCGTTCTTCGGCGGCCTGCTGCTGGCCCTGGCGGATGCCGGCGATCATCCCATCGTCGAAGCCTCGCTGGAAGCCACGCTCGAGGCCCTCGGCGTCGGCGCCATGCAGGATCTGTTCGCGCTGTGCGCGGGCGTCGGTGATGATCTGGTCGGCCTGAGCCTGCGCGGCGGCGAGGACGTCGGCAGCGTGTCGGCGCAGGTCGCCAAGGTCCAGGACGATGGCGTCCTTGGTCATGCCGACGGCGTGGATGTGCTTGACAACGCCCATGTGTTAGCGCGAGGCCTGCGGGTTGCGGGGTGCGAGGTTGGGGAGCGCGAGGGGGCTAGTGGATGAAGTGCTCGGCGGCGGGGTTTAGGTGATCATCTCTTCGCCGCCCCCGCCCCGGCCAGCGATGATGATCTCGCCGGCGTCCTCGAGCCTGCGGACGATATCGACCACGCGCTGCTGGGCAGACTCGACGTCGCTGACGCGGACGGGGCCCATGAACTGCATGTCTTCCTTGATGAGCGTGGCGGCACGCTCGGACATGTTCTTGAAGATCTTGTTCTTGAGCTCTTCGCTGGCGGTCTTGAGGGCCAGGGCCATCTCGTCGTTGTCGACCTCCTTGAGCACAAGCTGGATGCCCTTGTCGTCGACCATCCTGATGTCCTCGAAGACAAACATGAGTCGGCGGATCTGCTCGACCAGGTCGGGGTCGTCGGCCTCGAGGCCCTCGACCACGGCCTTCTCGGTCGAGCGGTCGGCCAGGTTGAGAATCTCGGCGACGGTCGGGATGCCCCCGGCCTTCTCCATGCTCTGCATAAGCATGGCGCTCAGGCGGCTCTCGAGCCCGCGCTCAACTTCTTTGATGACCTCCGGGTTGGTCTGCTCCATGTTCGCAACCCGCTTGATGACCTCGATTTGCTTCTGAAGCGGGAGGCCCGACAGGATCTCGGCGGCCTTGTGGTGTGGCAGGTGGCAGAGGATCAGCGCGATAGTCTGCGGGTGCTCGTCCTGGATGAACGTCAGCAGGTTCTCGCTCTCGGCCTTCTGCAGGAAGGCGAACGGCGTCTTTTGAACTTGCGTCTGGATCTGCGCCAGCACACGCTCGGCGTTCTTGGGGTCCATGCTCTGCTGCAAGAGCACGCGCGCGTAGTCCAGCCCGCCCTCGGTGGCATACTGGCTGGCCATCGAGACCTCGTAAAACTCCTGGACCACGGCGGAGCGCAGGTTTTCGGGCACGCGGCCCAGTCCCGCCAGCTCGCGGGTCACATCCTCAACCTGCTCGGGGGCCATCAGCTTGAGCAGCCCGGCGGCGACCGTCGGCTCGATCGACAGAAGAAGAATCGCCGACTTGGTGATGCCCTCAAGCTCCTTGGGGTCTTCTGGCAGCTTGTCGCCTGTTTTGCGTGGCATGGTAGGTCTCCGGGATTGCGTGGCTCCGGATCGGCTTGGGCGGCGGCCCTGAGTTGGCAGCGGCGCGTGGGTGGGGTGGTGGTGAGGGTGGGGAACCGATCAGCGGTCGGGGTTCATCCAGCGTTTCAGCAAGTTGGCGGCGTCGCCGGGGTTCTTCTTAACCATGTCTTGGACCTGTTCGAGGACCTTCTTGACCCTGACCTCTTCGTCGCCGAGCTCGATGCCAACCATGGCGGTCTGGCTCTCGTCGGCCTCGCCGACGATGCTGTCCTCGGCCTCGAGCACGGGCGGAAGCCCGACGATCTCCTGGGCGGTGGGCAGCTCTTGCGGCTTGGCGCTCTTGCGAACGAGCATGACCATCATGCCCAGGGCAACCAGGGCAAGCAGGCCCAGGAAGCCGGTCTTGATCGTCGAGCCGGTGAGCAACTGGCTGGAGAGCCCGGCCATCGCGCCACCGCCGGTGCCGGTGATGAGCGCGCTTTGTGTCAGAGCGCCGCCAGCGGCGAGGACCAGGCCCTGCGGGACGGGGATCATCGATACGACCACGCGCGGGTCGGTTGAGGCGGTGGTCTCCATCGCGACGGTCTTGATCAGCGGCGTCAGGTCGGTCTCGAGGCGGAGCTTTTCTACGCGGAATGCCGCTTCGAGCTCGGCCTGGGTGGGCTCGGCCGACGCGGGTGCGGCACCACCAATAGCAGCACCAGCGGGCGCGGCACCTGCGGCGGGCGCGGGCTTACTCATCTTGACCAGGTGGCTGACGTACTCGCGCGAGAGCGAGATCATGACGTTGACGCGGGTCGGCGTACCGCGCGGGTCAACGATCTCTTCACGCGTTGAGCCGACGGAGACCTGGAACGACTCGTCGGAGGTTTCGTTTGTTGAGTTGGTTCTGTTGCCGCCGCCGCCACCTTGGTTGACGTCAGCGGCGACGTTGCTTGTGACGCCCGGCTCGGCCCCGCCACCCGAGCCGCCGGAGGCCTCGTTGCGCGTGGTGGTGCTGGCCTTGGTCGGGAGGCTGATGGTGCCGCCGCCGGGAGAGTTGGGGAGGAACTTTTCGGTGCTGGTGCGCCGGCGGGTGTTGTCCACCTGAGCAGAGACGGCGACGATCGCGCCGGGGTCGTAGGCGATCAGCTCACGGACCTTGCCCTGCACGCGGGCCTCGATCTTGGCGACCAGCTCGAGGTAGTCGCCGGCGGCGAAATCTTCGTCGGCCCGGGCGGTGAACTGGCGACCGTTGCGGAGATCAACGACTTTCACGTTGGTCATCAAGAGCCCCGCGCGCGAGCCAGCGACCATCGCGGCGATCGCGTCGACCATGTCTTTGTCGACCGTGCGCCCGGCCTTCATCGTGACCCCGACGCTGGCGGTGGGCCTGCGGAAGGCCAAGCCCATCCCGACGGGCTCGGGGGCGTCGATGATTACGCTGGCCCGCTCAACGCCCTTGAAGTTTGTGATGATCCCGCCCAGAAACTCGCACAGCGCGGCGATAAAGAGCTGGTCGGACTGGCTTTTGCTGGCCATCCAGTTCTGGCTCTTGAGCAGGTTTGAGTAGAGCGTATCGGCGTTGGCGGGCATCTTGCCCGACTGCTGCAGCAGCGCGAGGGCGTACATCCGCTTCTCGGGGGTGATGAACACGCGGCCCGAGCGCATCTGGTAGGCGATGTCAGCTTCGGCCAGCGCACCCTGCGCGCGTGACTGGTCTTCAGGCCCCATGCCCGGCAGCAGCTCGACCATCGTCACGCGGCTAGTGGTGGTAGCGACCAGCACCAAGGCCAAGGCCGCCACGACCGCCAGCGAGCCGATGAGCACGCGGTCGCGAGGGGCCATCTGGCCTAGATACTTGCCGATGGTCGCAAAGACCTGCCGAAGCGCGCCCATGGTGCGTGGTCCTCCTGACGTTCGCGCCCGCACCGAGCCGGGTGGGAGCGCGTGCTACGACCGACTCCGTCGGGCGTGCCGGCAACCCGGCAGAGTGTGCGTCGGCGGTTCCTGCGCGATCGCTTGACGGAATATCTGTGCGGTTGCGGCGGAGGGGTTGGAGGCGGCCGGACCGCGCGGACTCTGCGCGTCGGGGCGGCGCGGGTGCCGGCTCGCGTGCGGGCGAGCGTGAGCGCAGGACGGGCCGCGAGAGGTTGGTGGGTGTGCGGGGCGGTTTAGATGCGGACCTGCTTGAGCTCTTCGTACGCCGCCTGAACCTTATTGCGGACCGCCAGCAGCGCGCGGAAGGCCTGATCGGCCTTCTGAGTCGCCAGGATGACGTTCTCAACATCGTTGCGGGTGCCGGTGGCGAGGTCTTCCTGCGCGGCGCTGGCCTCACCCTGCAGCTTGTTGACCTGCTCGATGCTTTGCATGAGTGTGTCTTTGAAGGATGGCGCGTTGGGGTCTGCCTGCTGGCCGCGCCCGGCGCCGAGCCCGGCCGAGAGGCCGCCCGCGGCCTGGGCCTGCCTGCTTGCCGACGAGATAAGTCCAAGTGGGTCAGCCATGCTCGCCCCGCGTCTACTGATCTACCTCTGAGTCTGTGCTTCCTGCTTGAAGTCTATCGGCTCCGCCGACACACACCGATCAATCCGTCCGTCTCAACCTGAACCAAACCATCCACGATGGTGCAGGCAGCGGCTAGGCCAACAGGCGCAGGGCCGAGGTCGTGATCTGCTTAGTCGCCTCGGCGGCCATCACATTCGCCTCATACGCCCGCACGGCCTCGACGGCGTTAATGTTTTCTGTCACGCTGTTGATGCCCGTCTCGGCCACGTAGCCCTTAAAGGGTCCGTCCTTAAAGGCGAACGGGCTGCTGGGATCGTGGACCCGCGGGAGGATCTGCCTCTGATCCTCGCCGATGGCCGACACGTGCACGCCCAGCTCGCGCCCGCGCTCGTCGGCTGCGTTTGGGCTGCCCGGGGCGAGGAAGACCTCACGGCGGCGGAAGGGGTTGACGTTGCCCTGAGCGTCGAGCAGCGTGTTCTGGTTGGCCAAGTTGGCACTGATGGCATCCAGCCGGACGCGCTGGGCGACCATGCCGGAGGTCGAGATGTCAAGGCTGCCGAACATGGTGGAGGCCTATTTTGGTGCGGTTTAGTGCGGTTGGGGGTAAGAGTCGCGGCTTTGATTATGCCCGTTCGCTGATGGCGGCGTTGAGGACCGCGTAGCGCGAGCGGAGCAGGTCAGAGGCGACACGGAACGCCGTGGCGTTTTCGACCAGGTCCTGCATGGAGCGTTCCAGGTCGCGGTTGTTTCGGTCGTGGAAGAGGACGTTGCCGGTGAAGGTCTGGGGGTCGAGCGTGAGCGACCCGTCGCGGGCGTCCTTCACCTCGGCGGTGTCGGCAAGCTGGAGCCGGGCGATGCCGCCTTGCTCACGGCGGCGTTCAATGGCCTCACGAAGCTGCTCTTGAAACCCGCGGACCGAGACGTCCTTGCCCTGGAAGCCGGGGGTCGTGAGGTTGGCGATGTTGTGGGCGATCAGGCGCTGGCGGCCGGCGGTGAAGCGCATCACCGATTCCAGCGCGCTGGTAGCACCCGAGTTGACCAGTTCACCAAACATGCGGCGGACGACCCGCAAATCGCGTGCCGGTTGGCGATACCCGCGAACGCCGGTTGGCGCGCGTTCGGTAGGAAGCACCAGCACAAACGCCCCCGAGGCATGGGGGCGTTGGCGGAAGGGGAGAGATTTTCTCAGGTGCGGACGGTGCGGAACAAGGCGCTCGCCGTAGCGGTGATCAGAGTGACTCTTCGATCAGGCTCAGGCTCTTCCACTTCTTGAGCTTGAGGCCGAGGGTACGAACACCGATGCCCAAGGCCTGTGCGGTGCGTTGGCGGTGCCCGTTGAACTTGCGGAGGGTGTTGACGATCGCGTCGCGTTCAATATCTTCGAGCACGCGGTTGGTGATGGCGACGACCTCAACGCCCATCATGTGTGTGTCGTAGGGCGAGGGGATCACGCTTTGGCCCAGGGGTTGGCCCAGCGGTTGACCCAGCGGTTGGCCCAACGGTTGACCAATGGGTTGACCAAGCGGTTGACCCTGAGGTTGACCAGACGGGGCTAGGCCGAAGGCACCGGGCTTAACCTCAACATGACCGAAGGCGACGGCGAAAGAGTGTGGCATCGCGCCACCTTGAATCGTGCCGTGCGGGGCCAGCGGTGCTACGGCGCGGGCGTGACCGTTGAGCGAGGCCCGCAGCTCGCTTGGATAAGCGGCGGATGGCATGTGACCATACGGCTGACCTTGCTGGTGGCCCTGCTGGTGGCCCTGCTGGTGGCCGTTCTGATAGCCCGCGGTCTGGAAGCTGACTGCCTCGTGCTCGGCGTGTTGGCCGCTCATCGGGTACGCACCTTCACGTGCGGCGGCCTGGCTCAGCGGCTGCGCGGGGCCGGCGGGCATCGCCAGGCCTTGGCCCAGCCAAGGGCGGATCAGCTCGGGCCCGATGCAGTCGCCGCGGGCCAGCACGGCGGCTCGCTCGCAGATGTTCTGCAGCTCGCGGACGTTGCCGGGCCAGAGGTAGCTGATCATGGCGGTGGCGGCGGGCTCAGAGACGCGGAGCAGGGCCTTGCCGTCACGCAGCGAGATCTGGCGTAGGAAGTGCTCGGCAAGGGGGACGATGTCCTCGGTGCGATCTCGCAGCGGTGGCAGGTGCACGGGCAGGACGTTGAGGCGGAAGAACAGGTCCTGGCGGAACTCACCCTTGGCAACGCTCTTGGGCAAGTCGCGGTTGCTGGTGGCGATGACGCGGACGTCAACGCCGATGCTTGTGGAGCTGCCGACGCGCTCGAGCACGCGCTCTTGCAGCACGCGCAGCAGCTTGGCTTGAACGCGCGGGGGAACCTCGGAGATCTCGTCGAGCAGCAGCGTGCCGCGGTCTGCGAGCTCAAAGCGGCCCTTGCGGACCTTGTCGGCCCCGGTGAAGGCGCCCTTCTCATGCCCGAAGAGCTCGGACTCAAGCAGCGTGTCAGAGAGCGCGGCGCAGTTGACGCCCAGGAAGGGCTGACGGTCGCGCGGTGAGAGCTCATGGATCGCGCGGGCGATGACTTCTTTGCCGGTGCCGCTCTCGCCGCAGATAAGCACGGTGCCGGCGCTCTCGGCGACGGCGAGGACCTGCTCCTTGACACGTCGCATCGCCGGTGAGTCACCCACCAGGCGGTGCAGGCCAACGAGCTCAGCACCGCTGGGGGCGCGGGGTGAGCCGGGCGTGGCGCCGCTGCGGAGCACGGCGTTCTCGCGCACCAGCTGCCCGTGCTGCACCGCGCGCTTGACGGTGATGAGGATCTCGTCGCCCTCGAAGGGCTTGGTCACATAGTCAAACGCGCCAAGCTTGATGGCCTTGACGGCGGTCTCGATGGTCCCGAAGGCGGTCATCAGGACCACGGGCAGGTCTTCGTCGAGCTTCTTGATCGCCTCGATGAGCCCGAGCCCGTCCATGCCCGGCATCTTCAGGTCTGTCACGACGCAGTCGGGGCGCTGGCGCGCGATGGCGGCCAGCGCGGTGCCCGCGTCGTGCGCGGTCTCGACGGTCAGGCCAGATCGGGCCAGGGTTGCGCCGACGCTGTCGCGGAGCATTTCTTTGTCGTCAACTACCAGCACCGTGCTCATCGACGTATCTCCGTGGGCCGCAGTTCGTGCGCTGGTCTATCGGCGCTCTCGGGCGGGCGTCGTCAAAAGTGCGCGGCAGAGGTTGCCGTCGTGGCGTCTTTGACCACCACGCAAGGCACCGCGGGCGACGGTCCTGGCGGGTCAATTCCGGGCGTTACCGCGAGCTGAAGCACTGGCACCGGCAGCAGTAGTTCGGCGATAGCGCCGCAGACTGCGCCGTGCTGGTCCGTCCAGCTGCGCAGCGACACGCGCCCGCCGTGCGCATCAAGCAGGCGGTGGACGATCGCCAGGCCCAGCCCTGTGCCGACGGCCTTGGTGGTAAAGAACGGCGTGAAGAGTCGCTGGGCGTCCTCGGTCGGGACGCCGGGGCCAAAGTCGCGCACGCTCAGGGCGGTCATTGGCACGCTGCGCCCGTCGCTGTCGAGCGCTGAGGTCTGGTGGGCCAGCAGCTCAACGCGGCGTGGCGCGCCGGCGCGGGGCTGCTCGTGCATGATCTCTGCCGCGTTGCGGACCAGGTTGATCAGCGCTTGCTGGAGCTGGGCGGGGTCGGCGTGCACGGTCAAGCTCGCACGCGCCAGCCGCGGGTCAACCATCACTTCAAGCCCACACCACTCGGGCCCGTCGGTGCGCGCAAACTCGGCGGCGGCTTCGAGGGCTTCAGACGCGTCGACCGCCTGCACGCGCGGGCGGGCCTCACGCGCAAAGGCCAGCACATCACCGACGACGCACTCGAGCCGGCGGACGCACTGGGCGATCTTGCCCGCCAGCGCCAGCGGCTGGGGCTGCTCGTGAAGGTCTTCTTGCAGCAGTCGGGCGTACAGCAGGATTGAGCCCAGCGGGTTGCGGACCTCGTGGGCGATGCCCGCGGCCATCTCTCCAAGCAGCGCCAGATGCTTTGACCGCTCAACCTGTCCACGCGCCTCGGCGAGCTCAGCTCGAAGCCGCGTGACCTCACCTTGCAGCGCCTCGTGGGTTGCGCTCAGGCGGGCCGTGGCCTGGGTGAAGACGGCCATCAGTTGGCCAAGGTCAGGCTCGGAGAGCTGCTGAAGTTGCCCGGCGGGTGGGTTTGTCAGGGTCGCTGGCTCGCTCACGGCTAGGCCTCCGTGTCACTGGCTTGGGCGGCGGATCCGTGCCCGGAACTGCCGTAGACCTGAGCGGCTGCGCGGGCCCGCCCCCACTGCTCAGCCTCGCGGGCCAGTTCACGTCCAAGCTCGCCGCGACGGCGTTCGAGTTCAAGCCGGACCCGTTCGTCGCACGCCGATACGCCGTCGAGCGCGTGGTTGAGTGTGGCGACCGCCTCACGGATCTCACGGGCCTGCTCGTCAGTCAGCGAGGCGGCCAGCGATGTAAACGAGCCGAGCGGGGCGCGAAGTTCCTCAGCGTTCAGGCCCATGCTCCGCAGCACAGCGTCGCGCTGATCCAGCGTGCGGTCAAAGCCCTCATGATCGTCCGCGCCCATCGCGCCAGCGGCCTGCTCGCTCAGCACGCGGAGCTGGCCGGCATGCTCAAGCTGCTCGCGCAGCAGACGGTTAATCCTGGGCAGCCACAACTCTGGCTGGGCCTTGGGGCTGGCCTCGAAATCAAGCCGTTCGCTCTGCGTCGCCATCGGCGGCCTCCGGCCTTTGGTGAGATCAGCCCCGCACCGATGGGTGTGGGGCGGGCGGGCCGACCCTCCTGGCCGCGCAGCCGCGTTGCCGCCGGACACCTCCGGGGCTTGGGGGGCATCGGCGTGCCGGGCGGCGGCGCTTGAGTTTGCGTGAGCTGTGCGCGGGTTTCAGTTCCGGTTGGAGCACGGTCTGGAGCCAAAGCTCGTTTTCGGTCTGATTCCGGGACTGAGCCCTGGGCTCACTCTCGGTCAGGGGGGGCTTTGGCGGGCGGCGCCGGCACCGGTCAGGGCTGGCGCAGCGGGCAGCCGCTCAATCTGCATCTTGCTGTCGAGCCAGGCCTCCCAGTGGCGGCGTTCCATCGGCAGCAGGCGTGCGGGGTCGCTCCAGACCTCGTCGGGGATCGACGTTAGCAAAACCTTGGCCCGCTCGTGCACCGTCCGTGCCTCGTCCCAGCGCTCGAGCTTGACCAGCGCAGAGACGGTCTGGGTCATCGCGACCATGGACGCGGGGTCTTGCGGGTACTGGTCGCGGGCGGCCAAGTAGTGCCGAACCGCCTCGGCGTAGCGGCCCGCGAGATAGACGCAGTCGGCGGCGTAGAACAGGCTGTTACGCCGCAGCAAGGCTTCCATCGCCGTGACCCGCGCCGCGGGCTTCCTGGCCAGGTCAGAGACAACCTCGCGGTACAGGCGCTCGGCGGCCTCTAGGTGGCCTTGACGCGTCGCCTCGCTGACGGCCCGCTGGCTCAGCGGCTCGTTGCTGCCCCCGCCGGTGCCCGCCAGCGCGAGGCGTCGGTGGCTGTCGGCGAGCTTGTATCGGACGGTCACGCTGGTCGGGCCCGGACCGGCGCGCTGCAGCGTCTGGCGGAGGCGTTCGACCGCGGGCTCGTACTCGCCGCGGGCGTAGTGCAGCTCACCGAGCAGGCTGAGGGCCTCGACAAAGCCTTGCGCGTCGGGCTCGAGCAGTGCGCCGCCGTCAACGACACTCGAGAGAAGTTGGACGGCGCGGGCCTGATTGGCCTCAAGGCGTTCACGCCGCTCCTTGAGTTGGTCAGGCGTGGGGGCCGAAGACCGCGTGGAATTGGCAGCGGCAGCGGGCTTGGAGTTCTTCTCTCCGCTGGCCTTCTGGTCCTTTGAGCTGGCGGCAGGCGGCTGACCCTCTTGCTTCGCGCCGGGCTCTGCCGCGCCGGTGCTGACATCGACCACCGGGCCGGTGCTCTCGCCCGTGGTGCCCAGCATGTAGCAGCGCGCCAGCGGCACCAGGCTGCGGTCGGCCCACACGCCCGCGAAGCTGTCGCGGCTCTCGCGCTGGGCGACCAGCTGCTCATACAAGCGCGAGGCGGTCCCGAACTCGCCGCGGCTCTCGTAGACCTGCGCGAGCCGGAAGATCGCCTCGGCCCGGCGCGGGAAGTCAGTGCGCGCGCCCTGCACAAAGGAGCTGAAGGCCTCGATGGCCGCCTCGGTGTCGCCCGCGCGATCGAAGGATTCGCCGGCGTTCCAGAGGCTGTCCATCTGGACCTGGTAGTCTGCGATGGTCATCTGCCGCGCGTGCTGGCGGTAGCTGATGCCCGCGTCGATGAGGAAGCCCTTGGCCTCGGTGGCGCTGACATCAGAGATCGCGGACCAGTCCACGCCCGGGCCGGTCCCGCCCGCGTCGGCGATGATCCGCTCGGCGCTGGCGCGGTTGGCGACCGCGAGGGCGATGTTGACCGGTGCCGGCACGGGGCCCAGCCGGCGCAGAGCCTCTTGGCTTAGGGTTGCGAAGGCCAGCGCCTCGCCGGGCTCGTTTTGCAGCAGGCGGTCTTGGGCCTTGGCCAACAAACGCTGGCCCAGCAGGTCAAAGTCAACCCCGACCTTGGGCCCGCGCTGGGCGACCAGGCGGATCGCCTCACGGAAGGCCTTGAGTGCGCCGGGGGCGTTGCCAAGTGCCGCCTCGACATCGCCCAGGCCCACCAGGGCCGCGAGCTGCTGGGGCGACTGGTCAAAGGCGTCAACGACCCGCTCGAACTGCTCGCGCGCGCCCTCGGCATCGCCCTGGGCGGCGAGCAACTGCCCGCGCAGCACGCGGCTCTCGGCGCGGCGGTCATCGAACTCGGGCAAGTCCGCCTCAGCCGCCTCTAGAAAGTCTGTGGCGCGCAGGCCCTTGCCCGCCAGCATGTAGCTTTTGCCCAGCAGGAACATCAGTTCCGCGCGGCTCGGGCGGTCCAGCTCGTCGAACTTGGTCAGGTCGCGCAGCAGGCGGACCGACGCCTCCTCGTAGTAGCCCGCGGCTAGACGCAGCTCGGCCTGTCGCGCCACAACCCAGGCCCGCTCGGGCAGGCTCAAGTTTGGCATCTCGATCATCTCGGCCAGCAACTCAAGCGCCGGGCCGCCCCGCGCTACATCGCCGCTCGAACCCCGGCCACCGCGGGCGGTGCTTTGCTCGGCAGCGCGCAGCGAACGCTCAACAATCTTGCGGTACAGGCGCAGGCGGCGCGTCTCATCAACCCCGGCCAGCGAGCGCGCCAGGCGGACGGCCTTGTCGGTCTCGCCGAGGAACAACCTGGCGTTGGCTAGCGCGCCGGTGTCAGAGGCGGTGGTCTTGAGCCCCGCGCGCTGGGCCGCGTCGTAGGCCTCGATGATCCGCTTGTAATTGTTCTCAAGCTCGATGCCCAGCTTCTCTTGCCCGAAGTACAGGCTGCGGGCCCGGAGCGTGTAGAACTCAAGCTGCTGCTCAGGGAGCATCAGCCCCCGGTTGAACATGTCAACCCCGTCGTGGTTGAGCACCGCAAGAGCCTCAGCAAAGCGGCCCTGCTCGTAGTTCTCACCGGCCTGCTGCAGCGGGAGAGCCGGGTCGTCCTTGGGCATCTTGAGCACGCCCACAAAGATGCCGCTGGCCAGCAGCGCCGCCGAGCTCAGCGCCAGCGGGATGGGCCAGACGGCCTTCCAGTCAACGCGCGGGCGGACGCGTTTGAAGCCGCCAGCGCCCGGCTTGCCCGGGCCGGGATTGCTCGAAGCGGGCGTGCCAGGCGCGGGCTTGCCACCGTTGGGGGTTGCGCCTGCGCCGGGATGTGCGGGTGACGTACTCACAAGGGTCTGTCAGACAGCGCGTGCCACACGACGCGCAGCAACCGCGCGGGCGTGGCACTCACAGTGATGTATCGGAACCTCGGCACCTCGGCCTTGATGGGCCCCGGGCCTCGCCGGGACAATCTGATACCCAGGTGCGTCGTGAAGGCCGCCAGCCGGGCGTTATCGGCCTGCGCGATTTGCCTGTGGGCGGCCCGACGGGTCAGGGCTCGTCCGGTGGATCGACCGGAACATCGGGCAGGACTACCAGCGTCTTGGCCAGCAGATCACCGGCGTGGCGGAATGAGCCGTCGAGGAACATCATCATTCCGATCGGCGGGAGGCACCAGCGGACCAGGTTGCGGACCAGGGCCTGACCGAAGGTCGGCTCGCCGGGAACCCACGCTGGCCCGGAGGTCGGCGTGATGGACGCGGTGGTGGTGGGTGTGTTGCTAGCTACGCCAGCCGGGCCGGCGCGGCGCATGGAGCTGACGCGCAGGCCCATGGCGAACTTGCCGATGGAGCGACCAAAGAGCGCCTCGCTGACGGTGCAGTGCACGCAGCAGGCCATCAGCGCGCCCAGCAGAGGTGCCAAGCCGCCGCTGGCGAGGCTCTGAACGCTGAGCAGGCCGATGGGCGACTGGCCCAGTGCCGCGCCCACGAGCGTCAGGCCAACCATCAGATCAATCGCGCCGGCGAACATACGGCGTCCAGGTGTGCCCAGCGAGCAATGAGGCGGAAGGCTGACGCTCGTGGGCCCGTCGCTGCGGACAACGAACACCAGCGTCACCGCGCCGATGCCCAGCAGCACCAGCCAAAGCATCTGCATGTCATGACGCGAGACGGGCCCGTCGGCGTGCGCGGCGGTCGCGTCAGCCATGACCAGCCCGGACGCCAGCGAAACTTCAGTAACGCTCAGTCGCGCGATGTCAGGGATCGGGCCGCGGGCCAGAAGCGAGCCGCGGGCGCGCTGCGTTGTGCGGGGTGCTGTCGCGCTGATGACGGCGAGGCGCGAAAGGCCATCGAGGCCAGCAACGCCTACCAGCGGGCCGGGCACGCGAAGGCGTGCCAACGGGGCTTGCTGGGGCGTGGGGGTTTTGTCGCTGTTCGCGGTTGAGCCCGAAAAGCCTTGGCCTCGGTCGCTGGGCCGCAGGTCGTAAATGAGCACCTCTAGCGCGCCGGGCGGACCAACTTTGGCCCCACCGACGGCTGGGCTTTGAGGATCGGCTGATCGCGCTGCACCAGACTCTGGCGCGAGGCCGCTGTCGGGCGCAAGTTGGACCAGCGCGGCGTACAGGCGTCCGTCCACACGCAGCACATCGGTGCGGAGTCCATCGGCGACCGGGCTAGCGACCGCGCTGGGTGCGCCGCTGGGTGCGGCGGGCTGTTCGAGGAACGTCACCATCGAGCTGGCCACGCTCGCTGGCAGGTCAACCTCGGCGGCGGGAGTGGCGGGCCACGTGACCGTCAGCGCGGTGGGCGCGGGTGTGCTTGACGCATCGCGGTCTTGGTCTCTCGCCGCGGCGCGGCGAACAGCGCGCGGTGCCGCGCCGGGTGAAAGGTCTTCGGCGGGCGGCGCGCTGATGCTTGCTGCCGTGTCTGTCGATTGGGCAGGCTTCGTCGCATCACTCGGGCCTGTGGGTCGTGTGAATTCGCCGACGTGGAGCGCGAGCCGCGGCACTTGGCCAGCGAGCGGCTGAAGCATCGCGCCGAGCGCCAGGCCGCGCTGGTCTGCAAGCAGCACCAGAGCCTCGGCCTGCGCGGTGCCCGGCGGCAACGGCAGTTCAACCCAGCGGTCAATGTCCAAGATCGCCAGCCGCCAACGCTCGGGCGGTGTGTCACCGGTCACGTAAGGATTTGTGGGATCGAGTGCGAGCAGGGCCGCGGGCCCACGCGCGGTCCCGATGAGGCCGATGACGCGCCCGTCGCCCGTCAGCGGCGCGAGCGCCTCGAGCCGCCCGGCAGGCGTGTACGTCCAGCTTCCCGGGGTGATCATCGCGCTGGCGGCGTGGGTCCACAGCGTGCGTTTGGCCTGCGCGTCGGTCCCGCCAACGGTCAGAAGGTAAAGGCGCCCGTCCCACGCGGCGGCGTGCGAATAGAGACCCATGACCGGCAGCACAAGGCGGGCGGCACCGGCGCGGGCCCGGGGGCCATCGCCTCGCGCGGGCAGATGTACAACGTCGGCCACTCCCGGCCCCTGCGGGAGCAGGCTCCACGCGTGGCCTGACCGGTTCGGCCCGCCGAGCCAGAGGTCACTGGTGACTATCAATCGCGAGGGCGCAGTTACGTCATCGCTCGCCTGCTCGGGCTGAGACGGCTGGAGCTGTCGCTGAGCGGCAATTGCCCGTGTGAGACCCGCCGTCAGCGTCAGCATGCAGGCCAGAAGCAGAAGACCCCTGGGGATGAAGCTGGTCATGGCGCGCCGCCCACACTACGACCATCGGCAGCGCCGCCGCCAGAAGCGCCGCCAGAAGCGCCGCCAGAAGCGCCGCCAGAAGCACCGGCGCCAGAGTCAACGCCAGAGTTGGGCACGCGGGCGGGCAGGTCAAGGTCGTAGAGCAGCCCGACGTTCATCTGGTTGAGCAGGGCCGGGAGGCTGAAGGCGTCGGGGCTCATGCGGCGGACACCGTCTTGCAAGTCGGAGAGGTCAAGCGTGATCAGTGAGCCGCTGGCGGCGTGCGCGATGCGGACGCGCTTGGCCATCTGGGCCGTCTCGCCGCGCCCGGTCAGCGCAACGGTGTCGTAGTCTTCAAGGCTGGCAACGATGTCAGGCTCGCCGCGCGGATTGAACAGCTCAACTTGCACGCAGCGCCCGCTGGCGGCGTCAAGCCATGTGCGTTGGCGTGTGCCGCGGCGATCAATGCTGGTGGTCAGGCCGACTAATCGACCGTCATTTGAGGCCTGGATCGCGCCGCCGCTCTGTGGCAGCTCGCGGATGCCCAGCAGGCCGGTGAGCTCGACCGGAGGCACGACCACGCCGTAAGAGCGGGCCCGGCTCTGCTGATAGAGCCCGTGCCGGCCCGCAAACGCGACGCGCTGGTCGCCGGTCAGGTCGATCCACCAATAGCGCTGCGGGTCGCAGCCGATCCAGACGAAGGTCTCGCCAACCTTGCCGATGTTCAGCGCGACGCGGTCGGGCTGCTGGATCTGCAATCGCCCCTCGCCTTGCTCGCTGCGCTGGCGACCATCGGCGTCGGTCCAGCGCAGGCGGACGACAGCGTTGGCCCAGACCTGGCGCAGCTCGGCCACGCCGGCGTTGTGCCGCGCGGCCCAGAGGTCGTAGCGGAGCGTGGCAGGATCGACCAGCACCGGCGGCAGGTCGGCGTCACGCCCGTTGCGATTGCATGCGGCGAGCGCCGCGGCGAGGACGGTCAAGATGATCGCCAGCAGCCCGCGCGGGGCCAAGAGTCGCGGGTTGTTCACGCGCGGGCCTCCGTGCTGGCGTGCGGTGCGGGATCGGGATTCTCGATTTCATTCGCTGGGGCGGTGCCGGTGGTAGGTTCGGCGGCGGGATCAGCGCCAGGTCTAGTGGCAGCAGTCTCAGGCTCATCAGCGCCCTGACACATCGACTCAAGCTGCCCGAGCAGCTCGGCAATCGCGGTGTCACTCAGGCTCGGGTCGTGCACGTGGATCAGCGGCGGGCCCTGCGGCGGCCTGGGCGTCCCACGGACACGCACGAGCATGTCCGCGTTGCGTGTGCCCTCGTGGGCCAGGACGCGCCGGCGGATCAGCAGCAGCGCGAGCACCATGCGCAGGCCCGCTCGGGCCGGCCCGCTCTGCTGGGTCTGCGTAAACAGATCGAGCATTGCCTCGTCATCAAGGATCGCCTTGGGCTTTTCTTGCCCCGTCGCCACCTGCGAGCGCCACGCGCCCACGAGCCGCCCGGGCTCGAACAATCGCCCTTGCGGCTCGGCGGCGTCCCACACCTCGAGCGCGTAGTCGCGCCGCTCAGGTTTACCGAGCGCGTGCGTTGAGGCCGTGGGCACAGCGTGCGCAGGAAGGTCGGCAGGAGGGTTAAGAGGAGGATCGAGAAGAGCGGCGACATACTTCTCGCCCGCGACCAGCACTCGCCCGGTGGCTGAGCAGCGTCTTTGCGGGCGTCCGATGGTGTATGAACCCGTCCATGCGTTCATGGCTTGAGTGTAACGCGCAGGCCGAGGCGGGGCGTGACGCGCCAGGCTCAGCCCACGGGCATCTCCCAGCTCAGGCGGACTGGCCCGGAAGCGGGGTTCAGCGCGAACCAGAGCATCGCGAGCGCGGAGACGCACGCGCGGTGCCGCACATCGTTGCGGTCACCGGTAAACAGGAATGTGCGGACGTCCACGGCATGAAACCCCTGTGCAAAGGTCTGCTGTGTTTGGGGCTGATGTGCTTGGCCATGCTGTGGCTGGAGCTGCTGCGCGTCGCGCTTAGCACTCTCAGCGTCTACCTCCAGCGTCCGGCGCGCAACGGCGATCACGACGGTCCCGGCGGGCTTGGCGTCAGTCCCGCCGCCCGGCCCAGCGACGCCGGTGATTGAGAGGGCCCAATCGGCCCGGCAGGCGCGCGCCGCGCCGGTGGCCATGGCCGCCGCGACGGGCACGCTGACGGCCCCGTGCTGCGCGAGCAGTTCCGCTGGCACGCCGAGCAAGCCTTGCTTGAGCTGGTTGCTGTAACTGATGACGCCGCCCAGCATCGCGGCGGAAGAGCCGGGCACGCCGGTCAGCAGCGCGCCAAGAAGCCCGCCGGTGCAGCTTTCAGCGAGGGCGAGGCGCTGATCGGCACCGCGCAGGCGCTCGAGCACCGCCGCGGCAAGCACAGCGTCTGACGGCGTTGCACCCTCGGCCCCGCCGCCTAAAGCGCTCGCAAAGAGGTTCGGGCCAAGCAACTCGCGGACGGCGGCCTGGTCTGCATTCAGCAGCACTGCGCCCGCGGCCGCGTCGTCACCCTCGTAGCGATGGCGAAGCGTAAGGATGCCGCCGCTGGCGGTCATGCCCAGCAGCGGCGTGCGGTCGCGCGCCGTCAGAGCACCAAGGCGCGCGGCGCACTCGGCCTCGGGCATACCAAGCACGTAACCCAGTCGGGTCAGGACGACCCGCGACGGTCGCAGCAACGGCTCTGCGTGCGCGTGCCACATGGGCATCAGCTCGTTCGGCGGTCCGGGAAGCGCCAGCACGTCGCAACTGTGGGAGCCGTCAGAAGCTGGTAGGTTGAGCGTCAAGTACAGGCCCGGCGCGGTGCCGAAGTCGTTGGGCAGGCAGCGCGCGCGGGCGGGGCGCTGGGTCTGGCGGAGTTGGCGGGCGTTGACGCTTCGCCCGCGCGTGGAGAGCTTCTCGGTCAGCGCCTGGGCCTGCGCAGGATCATCAACAATCGCGTCTCCGCTGACCATGCACAGCGCTGCGCGGGTCAGGTCGCCATCGGTCGGACCGAGCCCGCCGGTCATCACCAGTACATCGGCCTTGGCGGTCAGGCGCACTATCGCACTCGCCAGCTCCGCAAGCTCGTCACCGACGGCGGCGATCTCAACTACGCGGACGCCACGGTCGGTCAGGCGCTGGGCCAGCCATCGTGCGTTGGTATCTTGCAACTGGCCGAGGACCAGCTCGTCGCCAGTGCTCAGGATGGCCGCGGTACGGTGCGAACGCATGTCGTGATGCTCCGAGCTTGGTCCGGGTGTGGGCGTTAGAACGCGTGGAAGCCGCTGTCGGTGCTGCCAACATAGTGAATTATCAGCGCCGAGGCTGGGGCCTGCACGCCCAGGGGCCGGCCCGCGATGAGCACGACCGGCTCGCCGAGCTTGGCCCACTCGCGCGTGAGCAGGTCGTGATCCACCGCGCGGTTCCACGCGGCGAGGCTTGAATCCGGCGGCGGGTCCATACGCAGGGCGATGACGCCTTTGAGCAGGGCCATGCGTCGCGTCTCGCGAACGCTGCTGGAATACGCGATGATCGGGATGCCCGGGCTGGTCTGCGAAAGGTAACGGGCCGTCCCGCCGCGCTGGCTCCAGCACACGATGAGCTTCGCGCGCACGTCACGCGCCACATACCAAGCCCCGTGCGCGAGGCTGGCGGTGCGGTAGCCCGAAGCCAGCACCTTCAGCGGCGGGCTGGCGACCGCCGGGGCGCTCTCACGCGACCACGCCTCTGCGTGCTCGATGATCCGGCGCATGGTCTCAACCGTCACGACCGGATACTGGCCCGCGGCGGTCTCAGCACTGAGCATCACCGCGTCGGCGCCCTGAAAGATCGCCGTCGCCACGTCGCCCGCCTCGGCCCGCGTGGGCATCGGGCTGATGATCATGCTCTCGAGCATCTGCGTCGCGACGATGCAGGGCTTCCCGAAGGCGTCGGCGGCGGCGACGATCCGCTTCTGCGCCACCGGCACCTGCGCGATGTCCATCTCTACGCCCAGGTCGCCGCGTGCGACCATCAGCCCGTCGCTGGCGGCGGCGATTTCTTCGAGGTTTGTCAGCGCCTGGGGCTTCTCGATCTTGGCGATCACCGGGATGCTCGCGCCCCCGGCGATGCCACCGGCGTTGCCGTCCACGCTGCACATGCCGTCGAGCTTGTCCTTGAGCTCGCGGACCTCGGCCGCGCTGCGCACGAAGCTCAGGGCCAGGAAGTCAAGCCCATAACGCACGGCCCACTCAACGCACGTCCAGTCGCGCGGCGTCAGCGCGGGAATCGCAAGCTCCGTCTGCGGCAGGTTGATCCCCTTACCGCTGGTAACCAAACCACCGGTAATCACTCGGCAGCGCAGCACGCCCGCGACGCCGCGGGCCCGCGCACCGTCGCCGGGCTCGGGCTCGACGGCCAGCGCCCGGATCGCTCCGTCATTGATCAGCACCTTGTGCCCCGGGCGCACGTCACGACAGATGCCCGCGTAAGTGCAGTCAAAGACCGCCGGCCCGCGGGCCGCGGCACCGGGCTCGAGCGCTGACGCCGTGCCAGAGCCGGGAACGATCAGGAAGTCGTCGCCCGCCGAGACCCGAACGCCGCCGTCAGCAACGGTGCCGATGCGGATCTTCGGGCCCGGCAAGTCACCAAGGACGCCCACGGGCACGCCGCGGTCCTCAGCCGCGCTGCGGATGACGCTGAGTCGGCGGAGGTGGTCTTCGAGGGTCCCGTGGCTGAAGTTCAGTCGAAAGCAGGCCACCCCCGCGTCGATGAGCTTGCCGATGACTTCATACGACTCGCTGGCCGGCCCGACTGTGGCGAGAATCTTGGCGAGTGTTGGTCGGGGGCTGGGCATGAGGCAAACGTAGCGGGCGCCTGGCGGCGCGGGGTTGGTCACACGTCCATCGCCCCGCGCCCCACATGCCGCTCCGCCGCGGGCACAATACTCCCGACGATGTTCGCCACGCTGATCTCAGGCCACGCGGGCGTACGCCCGCCCAGGGGCCAGCGGATGATGTCGCCAAAGAACCTCACACTGGCCCAGAGCCGTTCGCCAAGGCTCGCGCCGCGGCTGGTGCCGGTGGCCCGCAGCACCAGCACCGTTACATCGTCGCCCAGTTCGCTTGTGCCAGCCCAATCAAGCACGGCGTTGTAAAGCCCGCTGGCCATCCGCTCTGGCTCAGTCGCGTCAAGGCCTTGCATCAGCTTTACCAGCCCCTCAGTGCCAAGCATCTCGCCGCTCGCACGCGAGGCCTCAATCAGGCTGTCGCTATACAGCACGCACAGGTCGCCGGGCGTCGTGCGAAACTCGACCGGCGGGTATGGCGTGTCTCCAAACACCCCGAGCGGAAGGCCCGGGGGCGTGCCGCCCGCTGAGCTTGCGCTCGACGGCGGCGCGGGCATCTCTCGCCAGCGGTTTATGGCGTTGTTGAACAGCAGCGGACGCGGGTGGCCCGCCAACGTGATGCTCAGCGCGCCGGTGGGGGCGAAGTACGTCACGCCCACGGCCGTAGCGAACACGCCGCTGGAAGTCAGGCTCTCAAACGCGGCGTTCAGTCTTTCGATGAACTCGCGCTGCTCGACATGGTTCATGTACCGGCGCATCAGCGTGCGGAGCTGGACGGCAATCGGCGCGACCTTCACGCCATGCCCGCTCACGTCGGCCAGCAGCAGCCTGGAGATTCGCCCGGTGCCGCACGAGCTGACCAGGTGCACATCGCCGCCCGCATCGGCGCGTTGATACGGCCTGGCAAGGATCCAGGCGTCCATCCCGTGCATGGCGACGGCCTGATCGGTCAGACCGTGCCCGCCCCAGACCTCGGTGCAGGCCATCATGTGGGCTGGGTTTGGTTCTTGGGCGTTCATCGGTGCGGCGGCCGGTGCGGGTCTCTGGAGGGTAAGGCGATCATCACCGGTGGGTCGCTGGACGGGGCCGTGCCTTGCGGTAAACGGCGGGTGTTCGGGTGCGAAATCAGGCTGTTGCGGCCCGACCCATCCAGCGACGCAACCACTAGGGATAGTCGCCGCACGAGGGCTCGCGACGGCGGTTTTCGGTATGCTTGTAGATTATACTGTGGGCGTTTGTGGTCACACTGATTCGTGAATCTGTTTATAATCTGCAGAGCTTTGAACTATCGACGCTCGTGTTGATAAGCTCCGCCTTCTGGCCGGCGAACGCGAACGCGTCGGCAGCTTGCGGGCAGGGTGAAACTGCCCGGCTCAGTCGCCGCGACGGGATACGAATGTGGTTGAGCGTCTTGAAGGGGATAGCTGTGTCAAAGATTCTCTCGTTGCTGTGTGCCAATGCTTAACGCCTGAGAGCTGGGGCCTAAGACGTCCGTCTTCCAGAGGCCCGAGGAGGAAGGCTCGCGTTATTACTTGTTTGCACGCGGTACTTCGTTAGCGGATCGACACCTCGTGCTCAAAGGGCCGCCACTAACGCAAAGGTTTGTGCCCGCCGCGGAACCGTTGGCGGTGCGTCTGGTTACTGACGCCCCGAGCCGATAAGCGGCGGTGGTCGATCGTAGAGCTGCACCGCTGCAGCGCGCCGGGCGTGCTGATGGGACGTGAATCTGCTGATGACAGCGACTTTCCGAGAGAGCGGATGCCCCGCTTGTCGAAGATCGCCCGCTGTCGACGCTGCTTCACTCAACATCCTGCAGGGCAGCCTCAACCTGGCTGCAGCGGGGCACGGCTTGGAAATGCTATCATCCTCCGCCCATGACGCACTGCCGCACCATCGCTGCTCGAATTCGCTGGCCCCGTAGAGGGGCTTGAGAGGTCCGCCGTTGCCTGCATCGCCCTCGCATTGGGGCTACGGGGTCTGGGCGGGCTCGTTGGCGTCGCTGTTCAAACCGCACGATCTACTCACCACCCTCCTGCCAGACCTGCAGCTCAAAGCGCGGCGCCGCACAGGTCGCTGGTGAGTTTCCCGTTCCGGCGTCGCTCCGTACACTGGGCGTTCGCCCGCAGCAAGCACACACTTCGGCCGTGACCGCCGGGCCCCGACCCGCTGAGGCCACGCTCAAGGATTCTCCGCCATGTCCGCTTCCACACCCCCCACTCCCCCCACGCCCCCCACGCCCCGCACTTCCGCCCCGCCTCTCACTGCCGCCACGAATCCAGCCATAGGCGAGCCGCGCAAGGGCAACCCGTTCAAGGACACCCTGAACCTTCCGCAGACGACCTTCGGCATGAAAGCCGACCTGGTCAAGAACGAGCCGGCCAGCGTGCAGCGCTGGAACGCCCTTGACGGCATCGGCTTGTATGCCAAGCTGCGCGAGCTGGGCGAGGGCCGCCCGCGGTTTGTGCTGCACGACGGCCCGCCGTACGCCAACGGCAGCATCCACCTCGGGCACCTGATGAACAAGTGTCTCAAGGACTTCGTGGTCCGAGCCCGGACGATGGCCGGGTTTGATGTTCCGTTTGTGCCGGGCTGGGACTGCCACGGCCTGCCTATCGAGCACAAGGTGATGACCGAGCTTGCCGAGAAGAAAGAGTTGGCCAAGCTGCAGGCAATGCCCGAGGGTGAGCGGAAGATGTCCGTCCGCGCCGCGTGCCAGGCGTATGCAACCAAGTACGTAGAGCTGCACAAACAGCAGATGACCCGCCTGCTGACCAACGCCGACTACGCTCATCCATACCTGACGATGACCCCGAGCTTCGAGGGCGCGACTCTTGAGGTGCTCGCGGGGCTGATGGACCAGTCGCTGGTCTACCGCGCGCTCAAGCCGGTGCACTGGAGCATCGACAACCAGACGGCCCTTGCCGAGGCCGAGCTTGAGTATTATGACCGCCAGGACATGAGCGCGTATGTTGACTTCGAGGCCGCGGACAAAGACGCGGTCTATCGCGCCTTCGGTCTGGTCGAGCCGGCCACCGACGCCAGCGACGAGGTTGAGCTAAATGAGCCCGGCAAGCCCGTGCCCGGGCAGCTGCCTGATCAGACGCCGACGTTCATGATCTGGACGACCACGCCGTGGACGCTGCCGGCGAACGTCGCGATAGCGGTGAACCCTCGCCTCGAGTACGCCTTGGTCTGGGTCGATGGCAACGTGACGGTCATGGCCGCCAACCAGATCGAGAAGGTCTGCCAGATGGCCCGCAGCGAGGAGGTGGTGGTGCTGGCGCGGGCGAACGGCGACAAGCTTGTAGGCCTGCGCTATAAGCACCCGTTCGTTGAGGACGCGCTGCACGAAGGCGCGGCGTTCCGCGTCGTCGCCGCCGATTACGTGACGCTCGATGACGGCACCGGGCTCGTCCACACCGCGCCGGGCCACGGCACCGAGGACTACCAAACCGGGTTAGCCTGCGCCCTGCCCATCTACTGCCCCGTCCGCGCTAACGGGACTTACGACGTGACCGTGCCCGAGTGGCTGCGCGGGAAGTTCATCTGGAAGGCCAACGCCGAGATCGTTGAACACCTGCGCGCCAGCGGGCACTTGTTCCATGACCACACGTTTACCCACTCGTACCCGCACGACTGGCGCAGCAAGACGCCGGTGATCTTCCGCTGCACCGAGCAGTGGTTCGTCGCCATCGACGGGCGTGGCGGCAAGGCGGGCGTTGACCTGCGCGCGATGGCGCTGCGGGCCGTCAACCTGGCCAACCCAGACGCCGTGCGCTTCGTGCCCGAGTGGGGCCGCAACCGCATGCGCGGGATGCTTGAGAGCCGCCCCGACTGGTGCATCAGCCGCCAGCGGGCCTGGGGCCTGCCGATCCCGGCGTTCATGCGCGTGGGGCCCGAGGGCGAGCCGGTGGCGTTCATGACCGCCGCAAGCATCCGCGCAGTGGCGCTGGTCGTCCGTGAGGACGGGGCCGACGCGTGGTTCACCCAGACGCCCGCCGAACTGCTCAAGCATTACAACCCTGCAACTGACCCTGACCCCGCCGCCGCGGCGCTGGGTGCATGGCCAGCGGCGCTCGCGGGCCTCAGCAAAGGGCCTGACATCCTTGACGTGTGGTTTGAGAGCGGCAGCTCTTGGAACAGTTGCATGCGTCAGCGCGGGCTTGACTTCCCTATCGACCTGTACCTCGAAGGCTCAGACCAGCACCGAGGATGGTTCCAGCTCTCGCTGCTGCCGGCCCTTGGCGTGATGGGCTGCGCGCCTTACAAGACCCTGCTGACCCACGGGTTCATGGTCGACAAAGACGGCAAGAAATTGAGCAAATCAAAGGGTGACAGCGTTGAGGGCCTGCTCGCCAAGTACGGAGCCGACGTGCTGCGCTGGTGGGTCAGCTCGCTAGCGTATGAGAACGATGTTAAGGCCGACGAGACCTACTTTGATGCCGCTGGCGAGAGCTACCGCAAGATCCGCAATACCTTACGTTTCATGCTCAGCAACCTCTTCGATTTCACGCCCAGCGTCGAGGGCGATGGCGACGGCCGCCAGCCCAACGCCGGGCACTGTATTGACCTGGCAGGGCTCGCGCCAACCTCGCTGGACGCTTGGGTGCTGGACCAGTTCAACACCCTCTCTCGCGCGGCCACAACCGCCTATCAGCACTATGAGTTCCGTGCCGCACACCTGGCGCTCTACGACTTCGCCAACAATACCCTCAGCGCCGTGTACTGCGCTGCCATCAAAGACCGACTTTACTGCGACGCGCCGGGCAGCTCGCGACGCCGTGCCACACAGACAGTGCTCTTCGTGCTCGTCGACGGGCTCTCCCGCCTGCTCGCCCCGGTGCTCTGTCATACCGCCGACGAGGTCTACCGCGCGCTGTGGAAGGTCGGCGAGCCCGGCCAGAGCGCCGACCCGCAAACCTGCGTACACCTTAAGCGGTTCATCGCGCACGGCTTAGCAGCGGGCCAACCCTCCTTCGGCCAACCGGCGTTCGCCGTCACGGCCGACCCCGCGTGGACCAACGTCATGGCCCTTCGCGAACGCGCGATGGTCGCCATTGAGGGGGCCAAGAAGTCTCTCGGCGTCGAGAACCCGCTGGACATGGGCCTAACGCTGCCCGACGACGAGGGCAAGCTTGCACGGTTCAACCCCGCCGAGTTGGCCGACCTCTTCAACGTCTCGCGCATAACGCTGGGCCCGGCGTCGACCGCCGTCACCGTTGCAGACCTGCGGGCCGAGCCGCTCTGCGAGCGCAGCCGCAAACGCGACGCGACCGTCCGCCCACGCAAACTTCCGGCATCCATGGGCGGCGGCACCGCGAACCTCTGCGACCGCGACGCACACGCGATCGGTGCCGTGTGAGACCATTCGCAATCGCTCCCATTGCGCCCGCAACCTTGGCCGGCGCAGCGAGCCGCCGAGCGGGGCGTTGGCCCTACCCCGCGACACCGCCATTTAGGAGTCGGTGAGGATCGACGCGATTCAACGCGGTTTAAGCTAGCTTAGAACGTGAAGTTTGACCAGGGGTTGGTCGAGCCGATGCCAGCGCCGCCGGTGTCGCCGCTGATGGCAACGCTGTTTGGTGCGACGACGATGGGACCGACTCTGTTGTTGGCGACGATGACCCAGTTGGTGGCGTTTCCCGAGCAGGTATTACGGACAATGATGTTACCGGTGCCGACCACGTCGATACCGCGGTTGGCATTTGTGCAGGTGTTTCCATCGATTCGGTTGTCGTTATTGAGGACCAGAATGTTTGGCTGAGTGTTGCCGAAGGTTCCTCCGTTCTGTGAACAGTTGTTGTCCAGTGCAACACCTCGCCACGTAAGGGTGATGCCGGGGCCGGAATTGAGCTGGGCGACGCACCGGGATACGACCACGTTGCTCCCGGCGCGGATTCCGCCGTCGGTGTTCCCCGAGGCGTCGGATTCGGAGACAATGCCACTACTGATGTTGATGCCATAGCCGTTGTTCTGTGTCGCTTGGCAGCGAGTGATCGTGCCCCCGCCGGTGAAGCCGTTGCCGCCGTTTGCTTGAGACACGCAGCCCTCGATAACTCCGCTCACCTCGAACCCGCTCCCGGCGTTGCCGGTGGCGATGCAGCCCCGGATGACGGAGCGCTCGAAGCCAACCGAGTCGAGTCCGTCGCCGCCGTTGCCCGTGAACACGCACCTCTCGACGATCGCACCGCCTGCGATGCTGATCCCGTCCAGCCTGCACCTTGCGGCGTGGATCTCGGTGAACGAAGAGTCCGGCGCGTCGCAATCGATCCCGTTGCCGGTCGCCTCGATGACCGATCCCCGAAGCACCTTGCAGCGGGCGGCGACGGCGTTGATCTTGATCGCGTGCGTTGCCTCGCCGACCTCGGACACGCCGTCGATTTGGAAGCCGTTGAGATCGAGCGTGACGCCGGGGGCGTTGACGGTGATGATCGCCGTCACGAGAGAGGGCGCGAAAAGGTTCCCCGTCAGGTAATAAGATCCCGGCTGCGAGACGGTGATGGGGACCTGCGACTGAGAGAGGGGCGTGCGCGGCTCGACCTCCTGCAGCGTCTTGTTCGTCGGGGCTACCGGCCCCACCGGTGGCGTGAGCGGCCCGGCGAACACGAAACCCGCCATAGAGATGAGCACGGCGGTGGCGATGGTTGCGAAACCAACGGTCCGAGCGGTCTGTGCGTTCATTGGTGGTCTCCTAGCAAAGTGCAGCGACAAAATGTTCAATACGAGAAGTTGGCGTTGGGGTCGGTGGTGGTCAGGGTGCTGGCAGCCCCGCTCCCGTTCACGCCGGCGGTGGCGGCGCCGGTGCGATCGATGATGGGGCCGTAATAGTTATTGGCGACGATGGTCCAGTTTGTGGCGTTGCCGCTGCAGGTGTTCCTGATGATGATGTTGCCAGCGCCGTCGACGTCGATACCGCGGTCGGCACCCACAGAATTATTACCTTCAATGCGGTTGTCGCCCCCGGTGGCCAGGATACCCGCTCCGTTCGCGACACCGAAGCCGTTGAGGGTGCAGGTGTTGTTGATGATGGAGCAGCCCGAAGCGGCACTGATGCCGTTGCCGGTGTTGTTCCGGGAGACGCACGACTCCACGCGGCTGCCGTCGCCTACGGCGATGCCGTTACCGATGTTATTAGTTGCGGTGCAATCGCGGACCACGCACCCAAAGCTGGTGGTGATGCCGTTTCCGGTGTTTTGATTGGACGCGCTGGCGGTAAGTACGCTGCTCGCGCCCATATCGATGCCTGCGCCGCCGTTGGTGTAGGCCGTGATGCCAGAGAGCACGCAGTTGGTGCTGGCATCGATGCCTTGCAAGGCGTTGTTGTTGGCGACGCAATCCGTGGCCCGCGACGCAATGCCAAGGCGAAAGCCCGCCTGTGCATTTGACTTGGCGACGCAGCCACGCACCACGCCGCCGCTAGCGACGCGGAAGCCGTTCTGCCCGTTGCCCTCGGCGATGCAATTCTCAACGGTGGAATCTTGGCCCACGTTGATGCCGTCCCAGCCGTTGCCGATGGCGTGGATGTTCTGCACGATGGATTTGCTGCCAACCTGATCAACCAGGTGCACGCCCCCGTTGCCCCACGAACGCACGATGCCGTTGCGCACGGTGACGTTGTTGCTGAGTGCGCCGCCTGACGTGAATGCGTTGAGCGAGCCGGCGACGCCGATCAATGAGAAACCGTTGAGATCGATGGTGATGTTGGGGGCGTTGAGCCTTATGCCGTGCTTGGCCGACTGGCCGGTGAGGTTGCTCGCAAAGTAATAGGAGCCGCTCTGCGTAATGATAAACACGCTGTTGGCATCGCCCGGCGTGTTGGTCGCATTGATCGCGATGCGCGGCTCCACCTCCTGCAGCGTCTTGTTCGTCGGTGCCACCGGCCCAGCCGGCGGCAACAGCGGCCCAGCGAACGCCATCCCGCCAAGTCCGGCCGCGACCAGCGCAGCGCCGATTGTCCCAATCTTTAACATCCGCTGTGTGGCGTGCGCGATCATCTGTGGCTCCTTGGCCGCGTGGTGTGCGAACATCCCCCAACCCGCAGTACATGCGGAGCCGAGACGCCATTGGGCCAAAAATGTTTCTGCCGTGAGAGCCGTCGAGGCCGGCCCACTGATCGGGCCCGCCCCCCCCGGTGTTCTCGGCCCCCCCACGCCCCCACGCTCCCACGCCCTCCCCACCCTTCCGCTCGCCGCCGTTCACGCCGTAGCCCCCAAACCGCCCGCCCGCCGCGCATCAGCATTCAGCGCGAGCAACGCCCGCCGCCGCAGCGCGCGCAAACGAGCGAGCCCCGTCAAGCACACAACCCCGATGCCCTTTCGGGACCGGTGTTGGTTGGTGCTGAGGCGTAGGCCCCGTCAAAGTAGAGAAGTGGGCGCGGAGGGATTCGAACCCCCGAAGGCGTTAAGCCAACAGATTTACAGTCTGCCCCGATTGGCCACTCCGGCACGCGCCCAGGGGACTGCTCCCACGCTCTCGCGCGGGCCTCCAGTTTAGATGTTCGCCACCCCCGAGGCAAGCCGCCCACCCCGCACTCGCGCATCAGCACTCACGCCGCCCGAACTTGGGCCGCCCGTTCACGCGCCGCCCACACTCATGCGCCTGCACCAGCCGAGTCCGGCCCGGTCCAGCCACGCCCCAACAACGCCGTCAGCACCGTCCGTGCCTGCGCGTCCAGGTGCGAGCCTTCACTCACCGGCCCCCCGTCAGCCGAGTTATCGACCACAAACCTCGCCGCCGCCCGCTTGCGCTCAAGTGACCACTGGGCCGCCTCGCGCCGATCCAACTCATGCTCGTCCCACCCGCGCGTGGCCTTGACCCGCGCCAACCGCACCTCGCGCGGCGTATCAACGAACACCACCGCATCGCACTCTGTCTCCAGCCCCGCTTCGAGCAGTAGCGGCGCATCGATGACAAACACGCGCGCCCCCGCCTTGATCGCCCGCTGCATCTCCTCGCCGCGCTCAAGGTGGATCAGCGGGTGGATCAGCCCCTCCAGGCGCGACCGCTGCGCAGCGTCGGCAAACACTCGCGCCGCGACAAACGCCCGGTCAACCTCGC
Organism: Phycisphaerales bacterium PN19_bin_20; assembly: GCA_021173225.1. Taxonomy (GTDB): domain Bacteria; phylum Planctomycetota; class Phycisphaerae; order Phycisphaerales; family UBA1924; genus JAJTGZ01. The sequence goes on from JAJOLK010000015.1 coordinate 70,572, forward strand.
CCTCGGCGTCCAGCACCCCCGGCCCCCACCACTCTTTCAGCTTGTCTCGGACGCCCGGCGTCTTCAGCAGCGCCCGCGCAGTCGCGTCCGAGTCACTTACCGCCGCCCCGGCCCGCGCAAACGCCCGCGCTACGGCCGACTTCCCGGCCCCGATTCCGCCGGTCAGACCGATTACCACCAATCCCACCGCGCGATCGCCCCGCGCCCTGTGGCCATCTCGCGCGCCCTGCCCGTCCCCCGCACTTTCGCCCTGTTGCGCACTCACCGCCCGCGCCCCGCAACCTTGTCAATCGCCTCGCGGGTCAGCGCCACCCGCTGGTGCGGCTGGTCGATCATGAACCACGAAAACTCACCCGCCACGCCGCCCGCAGCCGCCGTGCTCACCACGATCGTCCCGAGCCCAAACAGCCGCTCTCGTAGCGACCGATACAGCGTCAGGTTGACCACATCGGTCAAACGCGCCTCGGCCACGCTCTGCCGCAGCACACCACTCACGCGCACGATCCTCCGGTCCGTCAGCATGTACAGCCGCGTCGCGCGGTCAATCGTCAGCCAGATCAGCACCCCGCAGGTGCACACAACCCCGGCCGCCGCCACGGCCTGAGGCCGCCCCAAGTCCACCACCCCGACCACGTCAATCAAATACGCCGCCAGCGCCACCGCCCCCGCCAGCAGCAACGAGCCGGCCTTGCGCAGCAAGATGAACCACAGGCTGGGCTTGCACGCCACGATCACCACCTCACCGTCCTGCAGCAGGCCAGCGGTCGTCAGGCCGGGGGTCGAGGGCAGCGCGGGGGCGCTCACAGGATGAGTTCCGAAACGTCAGGCAAGTTGCGGTATAGCCCATCGTGATCCAGCCCGTACCCCACCACAAACCGATCATCAATGTCAAAGCCCGAGTACTCCACAGGCACCTCTTCGGTACGCCCGCGCGGCTTGCGCTTGTTGAGCAGCACCGCGATCCGCAGGCTCGCTGGGCCCTGCGCCGCGAACACTCGCCGCAGCAGCCCAAGGGTCTGCCCAGAGTCCAAAATGTCGTCCACGATCAGCACACGCTGGCCCTTGAGGTCGCCCGGCAACGAGTGTGGCGACGTTACGCCCTGGCTTGTCGTCGACGCCCCCGGGTAGCTGCTCAGCGTCACCGGGCGGATGCTCAGCGGCACATCCATGCTCCGGATCAGGTCCGCAGCGAACACCAGCGCGCCAGTCAGCACCGGTACCAGCGTCACCGGCTGCAGCGGCTCGCCCCGCGCCACCGCCGCGGCCTGCTCGGCCCGCAGGTCTCTCGAGACCCGCTCGCCCATCGCCGAAACACATGCCGCGATCTGCTCGCGTGAGATCAGAACCTTGGTCGTGGCCATTGATTGCCTCCGTTGCCGGCCCGCCTAGCTGATCAAACCCTTGATCGTCCCGCGCTGCCGCGCCTTGAAGTACCGGTCAAGGCTCGCTTCGATGATCCGGTCCGCCTCACTGGCGGGCTTGATCTGGTCGACCTCGACCTGCTTGAGCTCCAGCGTCTTGTAGTCCTTAAAGAACCGGCGCAGCATCTTGAGCGTGTGCTGCGGAAAATCGTCCAGCGTGCGCCGCTCGCCGTAGATCGGGTCGCTGCTGAGCACCGCGATGATCTTGTCGTCCGGTTCGCCCTGGTCCAGCATCGTCATTACGCCCACCGCCCGCGCCTCGCACACGGTCATCGGAGGGATGGCCTCGGTGCAGTACACCAGCACGTCCAGCGGGTCGTGATCCTCCCCCAAAGTCTGCGGGATGAACCCGTAATTCGCCGGGTAGTACACCGCCGACGAAAGCACACGGTCCAGCTTGAGCATCCCGGACCCCTTGTCCAGCTCAAACTTCAGGTTCGAGCCCTGCGGGATCTCTATCACGGCCTTAAAGTGCCCGGGCAAATCGCCCGTGCCCGCCGTTGGAGTTAGATCATGCCAAGGATGCTCCATGGGCCCCGAGGATAGCGGACGTCCGCACCCCGCGCCGCAACCCACCCCGGGCCGACCCTAGATTACCAAGATTGCCCCATCGCTCTGCCAAGAGCCCCAACTCGCGGGCACGACGTAAGATCAGTGGCACACTTTCAGAGCCTATTGGATGCTCTGTCCGTCGGGCCCGAGCCCCTCAAGCTCTGCGAACGAAAAGATCTGACCTCATTTAGGAGCCGTGCTATGCGTGGGAACACCGCCTTGCTGACCGCCGTTGCCGTTGCCGCCGCCGCCGTGACCATCACCTCTGCCAGCGCAGGCGTTGCTACCACCGCCCTCTCGGATCGAAACGAGTGGCAGCTCAACGCAAACTCCACCCTGTTTTCGCGCCAACTCGCCCTGACTCCCGCCGCCGCCCACCGCTTCGGCACCGCGTTCATCAAGCAAAAGCAGCACGTCTCTCAGGGCTTCGACGCCTCCTTCACCTACCTGGCCTCCGGCGGCTCGCCCGTTGGTGAGGGCCTCGCCTTCGTTATCCAGAACCGCGCCGCTACCGCCTTGGGCACCGGCGGACGCGAGCTCGGGCTCGGCGGCATCCGCAGCGCCGTCGCCATCGGCATCCGCACCGGCAGCAACCCCGCCATCGAGATCCGCCAGGCCGGGCCCTCGGGCCTCATGGCCAACGGGCCCGCCATCGCCTCCGTCCCCGTACCCAACAACATACTGCGCACCGCTGACGGCATCGCCAACCGCGTTCGCATCACCTACGTCCCCGGCCTGATGAATGTCTTCCTTGATGGGCAGGTCATCCTCCGCAATGTCAAGGTTGACCTCGGCAAGGCCTCAGCCTTCGACGAAGACGGCAAGGCCTGGGTTGGCTTCGCCGGCGCCAACGGGCCCTTCGGTGGTGACCGCCAGGCCATCACCGGCTTCACCTTCACTAACATTCCCACCCCCGGGGCCGCAGCCGGCCTGGCCCTCGCCGGCCTCGTCGTCTCGCGCCGCCGCCGCAGCGTCTAAGACGCCCCGATCAACCGCGCAGCCGCGCTCGAGAACGCTCTGACCACAGCCCCGGCCCGCGCCGGGGCTGATTTGGTTGCGCGCTGTAGGAAACGCTCTCGCCAGGCAGGCCTATGTCTGAAAGTTCCCCCACCGTCTCGCGTTGCTCGCCACCTCCCCCGCCGACTTTGTCGGTGGGGAGGACCCGGCACCAAGGTCCTTACCCCGCCCAGTTCTAAGGCCGAGGGGAAGGTGCAGCGTGAGCGCAGCGAATGAGGCGAAAGGGCACGCGTTTCCCTTTGCACCACGGCCCGCGATACACCGGACGTTTACGGAGCAGCTTGCTTCTGCCGCCGCGACAGGCCCACTCACCGCTCGGCGCGCGACTTGAAGTGGTTGATCAACCCGCGCGTGCTCGAGTCGTGCGCCGTCACCGGCCCCGGCGTGCTTAGCTCAGGCAAGATCGCCTTCGCCAGCTGCTTGCCAAGCTCCACGCCCCACTGGTCGTAGCTGTTGATCCCCCAGACCGCACCCTGCACGAAAATCTTGTGCTCGTACATCGCCACCAGCATCCCCAGCGTCCGCGGCGTGATCTGATCCACCAAAATCGAGCTGCTCGGGCGGTTGCCCGCGAACACCTTGTGCGGCACCAGCCGCTCCAGCGCCTCGCCGCCCAAACCCTCCTTGACCAGCTCAGCCCGCACCTGCGCCTCGGTCTTGCCGAACGCCAGCGCCTCGGCCTGCGCAAAGAAGTTCGAGAGCAGAATCCGGTGATGCTCGCCCGGGGGCGTGCCGGGCGGGCTGACCGGGTTGTGCGTGTTGATCGGCGCGATGAAGTCACACGTGACCAGCTTGGTCCCCTGGTGGATGAGCTGATAGAACGCGTGCTGACCATTGGTCCCAGGCTCGCCCCAGATCACCGGGCCGGTCTGATAGTCGCACGCCGAGCCGTCACGCCTGACCCGCTTGCCGTTGGACTCCATGTCGCCCTGCTGGAAGTAAGCCGCGAAGCGGTGCAGGTATTGGTCGTAAGGCAGCAGCGCGTGCGTGTGCGCACCCAAAAAGTTGTTGTACCACACGCCCAGCAGGCCCATTACCGCTGGCAAGTTCTGCTCCAGCGGCGTGGTGCGGAAGTGCTCGTCCATCTCGTGCGCGCCGTCAAGCAGCGCCATGAAGTTGTCACGCCCGATCGACAGCGCAATGGACAACCCAATCGCCGACCACAGGCTGTACCGACCGCCGACCCAATCCCAGAACCCGAACATGTTGGCCGTGTCGATCCCGAACGACGAGACCTCCTTGGCGTTGGTGCTCACTGCGACAAAGTGGTTGGCCACCGCGCCGGCCTCGCCCGCCCCTGCACCCAGCCGCTCCACCAGCCACGCCCGCGCCGTTTGCGCGTTCGTCAGCGTCTCCTGCGTGGTAAAGGTCTTGCTGGCCACGACAAACAAGGTCGTCGCCGCGTCCAAGCCGCGCAGCGTCTCGGCGATGTGCGTCCCGTCGATGTTCGACACAAAGTGGACCCGCAAATCGCGCTGCGAGTACGCCTTAAGCGCCTCGCAGACCATCACTGGGCCAAGGTCCGAGCCGCCGATCCCGATGTTGACAACATCAGTGATCCGCGCGCCGGTGTGCCCCCGGTGCGCGCCGGTCCGGATGCGCTCGGCAAACGCCGTGAACCGCTCCAGCGTCGCCAGCACCTCGGGCATCACGTTCACGCCCCGGTCGTAGATTGGTCGTGCCTGCCCGCCGCCGGCAGCCGGGCGGTTGCGCAGCGCCGTGTGCAGCACCGCGCGGTCCTCAGTCACGTTGATCCGCTCGCCGGCGAACATCGCGTCGCGCAGCGCCTCAACGCCCTGCTGGCGGGCCAGCTTCATCAGCAGCTCAAGCGTCCGCGCGTCGATGCGGTGCTTGGAGTAGTCCAGCAGGAGTGGCCCCAGCCGCAGCGTGTAACGCTCAAACCGCGCGGGGTCGGCCGCGAACAAGTCGCGCAGGTGCGTGCCCTCGGTGCTCTGTGCGTGGGCCGTCAGGGCCTGCCAGGCCGGCGATAAGGTCAGTGTGCTCATAGGTGGCAGGTTATCTGCAAGCCGACCAGCCCGCCCACCTTCCGCCCCTGCCTCCACAGCACCCGACCGGCCTCGACCTCATAGAGTTCCGCATGCCCATCTACGAGTACACAGCTGCCGACGGCACCAGGCTCGAGCTCATTCGCTCTATGGCCGACGCCGACAAGCCCGTAACCGACCCCGAGTCCAAAGGTCGTCACTTCAAGCGCATCGCCAGCACCTTCGCCGCCGGAGGTACCGCCGCCAGAAGCACCCCCAGCGCAAGCACCTCGGGCGGGCACGTCCACTCGGGCATGTGCGGGTGCGGCAAAGCCCGCGGCTCGTGCGGCGGCCTGAAGAACTGAGTCCGCTTCTCGCCCGCGCGCTCACCCCCGCGCCACCAGCTTCCGCCACCCCGGGTCAGTGGCTGGCACGCCGTTTGAGTCTCTGCTCCGCACGCACCAAGCGACGGAGCACGCGCGATGGGCCTCAAACCACAGACCACCCCGCAAGACCGCAGCGCCACCGATCAACAAGATCAGGCCCTAAGCCTGCGAGATCTCGCACGCAAGCAGCCCGGCCTTGACATGGCCCGCCTGGGGGCCGAGATCACCCGCATGGCCCGCGCCGCCGCCGCTTTGCACGCCCATCAGCACGCCCAGCAGCAGGCCGAGGCTGCGCAGGACCAGGCCCGTCAGGCGCAGCTTGTGCGCGATCAGGCGTACCGCCTGCGCGGGCTGATGCGGGGCACCTCGGGCCACACACAAGCGGAGACCCATCCATGAACTACGGGCTATACATTTCCGCCTCGGGCACGCTCAACGCCCTCTACCGCATGGACGTTGCCGCCAACAACCTCGCCAACAGCGAGACCGCCGGCTTCAAGCCCGACCTGACCGCCACCATGGCCCGCGACGCCGCCCGCCAAGAGGACGGCATCACCTCGCTGCCCTCAAACGCCCTGCTCGAAAGGCTCGGCGGCGGGGTCTCAGGTGCGCCCAACCGCGTCCGCTTCGCCCAAGGCGCTCTCGAATCCACCCGCAACGACCTTGACGTCGCCCTCGAAGGCGAAGGCTTCTTGCGCGTTCAAGGCGGTGACGGCAAAGCCCGACTGACCCGCGACGGACGCCTCACCCTCAACAGCAACGCCCAGCTCGTCCAGGCCTCCACAGGCATCCCCGTGCTCAGCGACGGCGGCCGCGCCATCACCCTGCGCAGCGGCCTGCCGGTCACCATCGACCCCGACGGCTCGATCATCCAAGGTGGCACCGCCGTCGCACGTTTGGGCGTGGTCACCATTGACGACCCCACCCAGCTCTCTAAGCGCGGCTCGGGGCTCTACGAGGCCCCGCAGAGCGCCACCCTCGGGCCCGCAACAGCCCGCGTCATCCAGCGCAATATCGAACGCTCGGGCACAGACGCCGTCCGCGCGATGCTCGACATCGGCCAGGCCGAGCGCGCCGCCGGCAGCGGCAGCCGGATGATCCAGATGCACGACGAGATCATGGGCCGCGTCATTAACACCTTCGCACGCCTCGCCTAAGCCCCTTCACTCACGTAGAAAGAACCCATGGCGATCATCAGCCTCCACTCCGCCGCCTCGGCCCTCTCCGCGCTCAACACCAGCCTTGACGTGACGGCCAACAACCTGGCCAACGTCAACACTCCGGGCTTCAAGCCCAGCCGCGCCAACTTTGAAGACCTGCTTTACGTCGAGCGGCAGCAGCCCGGTACCGTCAACGCCACCGGCGAGCAGCGCCCCATCGGGCTCTACGTGGGCCTTGGCGTCCGCGTCACGGGCACGCAAGTTGAGTTCACCCAGGGCCCGCCGATCAACACCGACCGCGAGCTCGACATCTCTATCGACGGTGCAGGGTTCTTCCGCGTCCAGGCCGCCGACAGCCCGGGCGGGTTTGCCTACACCCGTACCGGGAGCTTCACGCGCAACGCCGCCGGCGAGATCGTTCTGGCCGCTGACTCTGGCCGCCGCCTTGACCCGCCGCTGTCGATCCCTGAGAACGCCACCGAGCTAACCATCGACCGCACCGGGCGCGTCTTTGTTCGTGAGAGCGGCGCGCTGGAACCCTCGGAGATCGGCGCTATCGAGCTTGCCTCGTTCATCAACCCCGCAGGGCTCAAGCAGATCGGCGCCAACATGTACGAGGCCACCGCCGCCAGCGGGCCTGCCGTCAACGGCACCCCCGAGACCGAGGGCTACGGCAGCCTGATCCAGCGCTTCATCGAGGGCAGCGCCGTTGACCCGACCCGCGAGCTGATCGATCTGATCCGCACCCAGCGCGCCTTCGAGATGAACAGCAACACCATCCGCGCCGCCGACCAGACCCTCCAAACCGTCAGCAACCTGCGCCGCTCTTAAGCCCTGACACGCACCTAAGCCACGCATGAGCACCACACGCCGCACGCTGACGCTCGCCCTCGCCGTTATGGCCTTTGCCCTCGGCCCCGCCGCGGCCAGCACGCACGCACAGACACCGGCCCAGACGCACGCCGCGCGTTCAGCCGCCGAGCAACCGGCCACCGTAATTGTCATGCGCGCCAGCGTCAGCGTCCCGGGCGACGCGCCTGTGCTGCTGCGCGATGTGGCGCAGCTCACCGGCCCCGCCGCCGCTCAGCTCGGCACACTGGTGGTTCTGCACGCCAGCGAGGTCCCCAGCGGCACCGCCGGTGCGATCGTCATCAGGCGTGACAAAGTGCGCTCGCTGCTCGAAGCCGCTGGCGCAAACCTCGGCACCACACTGGTCCGGGGCCGCACCACGAGCGTGCTGATCGAAGCAGCCAGCGATGACGCGCCTGAAGAAACCCTTCAGCCTGCCCCCACGCCCGCTACCACGCCTGCTACCACGCCTGCCCCCACGCCCGCGCCTGCCGCTGCTCTCACCCCAGACGCGCCTATCACCTCCGTGCTCGCGAGCTCTGAACTCATCAGCCCCGCGCCGACCGCCGTTGAAGCTACCTCCACCCCGACCAGTTCTTCTACCACCAACGCGCCCGCACAGCCCTCGTCCGATCCGCTGACCCTTCCCGGCACGATGCGCGCACTGATCAGTCAGCAAATCGCACGCGAACTGAGCCTGCCCGAGCAAGACGTCCAAGTCCGCTTTGAGGCTTCAAGCACGCGCGACGCGCCCTGGCTTGATCGTCCAACCCCCGCCGACTGGAGGGCACGGATCACCATCTCAGGCTTCGGCGTCAACGGCCGCACGCCCGTGCGCGTTGAGGCCTTCGCGGGCGACCGAGTCGCGCTGGACGCCAGCGTGCAAGCCGTGACGCGCGTCCGCACGCGGGTTCCTGTCGCCGCCGTCGCCCTCAGCCGTGACGCGCCAATCGACGCCGCCTCGGTCCGCCTTGATGAGCGCTGGCAGCCCGCGGGCCAGGCCGAGCCAACCCGCCTCGATCAGCTCATCGGCACCAGCGCCCGCCGCCGAATCGAGCCCGGCCGCCCCATCACCGCCGGCGACGTGACCACGCCCATCGTCATCCGCCGCGGCGAAGAGGTCTGGGTTGAGTGCATCAGCGGGCCGCTGGTGGTCAGAGCCAAGGCCCGCGCCACCGAGAACGCCCGCGACGGCGAGCTGGTCCGCCTCTCGATTGACAACTCAAAGCGCACGCTCACCGCCCGCATGAACGGCCGCGGCCGCGCCGTGATGACACTCACCGACGACGAGGCCAGCCTCGCCACCGACCCGCTCCCGGCCCTCGCGCCACTGTCGAACGCCCAGAGCCCCTGAACACCGCCGAGACGCCATGCCCAATAAAGCCCCTCAACATCACTTCAACCATGCCACGGCCCGCGCGATGGTTGCGCTCACGCTCACACTCGCTGCCGCGGTCACGGCGCACGCCCAGAGCCTCTTTCACGCTCCGATGCCCCCAGAACCCGAGCGCGAGTCGACGCCAGCCCCCACTTCAGCCCAGCCCAGCCCAGGCCAGCCCAGCTCAGGCCAGCCCAGCTCGGGCCAGCCCGATTCTGCTTCGCCAGCCGCCGCTCAACCGAGCGCGCAAGAGCCCGCCCCCGCCGCGCGCGCCGGGCTTTCGCTCGAGCAGGCCGGACTCTTCGTGGTCAAGCCCATCAAGCCGCGCCAGCACGCAAAGAACGACAAGGTCCAGGTCATCATCAACGAGGTCAGCACCCAGAAGCTCGAACAGAACCTCGACACCACAGAAAACTACGACCTCCGCGCCGAGCTCCGCCAGTTCCCCAGCCTCCGCGCCCTGCTCCGTGACGGCGAAGTTAAAGACGGCATCGGCTCCAACACTCCCAACGTCGGTGGCAGCGGCTCATCCAACTACAAGGGCCAGGGCACCAGCGAGCGCAAAGACCGACTGACCGCCCAGGTCAGCGGCCTGGTCATGGATGTCAAGCCCAACGGCCTGCTCCTGGTCGAGGCCCGCGAAACCATCATTAACGACCGCGAAACCAAGACCCTGGTCCTCTCAGGCCTCTGCGACCCCAAAGACATCACCTCTGCCAACACCGTCCAGAGCACGCAGCTCGCGAACCTGGTCATCCGCATCGAGCACACAGGCGACGTCAAGGACGCAGCCACCAAGAACTGGATCACCCGCGTGCTTGACGGGCTCTTCGGCCCCTGATGAACGCACGGACACCAGCGCACTGACCCCAGCGCATTGACGCCATCGCACGGATACCAGCGCACTGACACCTGCGCACGAATATCAGCGCGGCCCCCACCACCCCCACCACCCCCACCGCCCCCGGCACGCGCCTTGCGTCATGGGCAGCATGACCGCAGACCACGGGCCAGCACGCGCACCGATTGCCGACCACTCGCGCACGCCCCGCGCCTCGGCCAGCGTTCTCGCCCTGGCCCTCGCCCTGACTCTGGCCCTGCTGCTAACGCCCGGCGTCAGCGCGCGCCAACTCGCTCAGGCACCCGCCGCTGACAGCCGCCCAGCCGCCGAGTCACGGCCCACCGCCGACAACGTCACCGTGCAAGAGCTTACCCGCATTGCCGGCCACGGCTCAACCGTTCTGCGCGGGATCGGCATCGTCACAGGCCTTGGCAAGGGCAAAGGTGACAAGGGCTCAGAGCTCGCACTCGCGCGCCCGCTGGCAAAGGTCTACGAGGCCAACGGCAACCCCCTGCCAGACCTTCGCGAGCTGGCCAAGGCTGAGAACGCCGCCCTCGTCGCACTCGAAGTCGTCATCCCCGCCCAAGGCGCGCAGATGGACGATGAGTTTGACATCCGCGTCACCACGCTGCACTCCGCGACCAACCTCGCGGGCGGGCAACTGATGATCTCACCGATCTCAGGCCCGCTCCCGGGCCAGGGCGTCTTCGCGATGGGCGCCGGCACCCTCTACCTCGAAGATGCACAGACCCCGACCTCCGCGGTCATCCGCGGCGGCGCGCGAATCGTCCGGCCAATCACGATGCCCGCCATCGTCAGCAGGCTGACCCTCACCCTCATGCCGCAGTACCGCTACCACACCGTCTCGGCCCGCATCGCCGAGGCGATCAACGGCGCGCTGAGCGACCCGCAAGACGCCGGCGAAGACGCTCAGACCACAGGCAGCGGCCTGAGCCTTGCGCAGGCCATTGACGACACGACCATCGTCGTGCGCATTCCCGACCAAGAGCGCGGCAATGTCCCGCAGTTTGTCGGCATGATCATGGGCACGCAGGTGACCCTGGGCCTGCTGCAGCAGCCCGCTGAGGTCCGCGTCAACCCGCGCACCGGATCGATTGTCTTTAGCGGGAACGTTGAGATCTCGCCCGTCGCCGTCAGCCATAAAAATCTGGTCATCACGACCATCATCCAGCCGCCAGCGCAGCCCGGGCGCCCTATCCCCGCGCCCGCTGGCCCGCAACGCGTCACCGACCGCATGGTCGCGATTGACACCTCAGGCCGCGGCCGCGAGCGGGCCCGAATCCAGGACCTTCTCGCCGCCTTCCGCCAGCTTGACGTCCCCGTCGAGGACCGCATCAACATCATCACCCAGTTGCACCGCGCAGGCCGCCTGCACGCACGCCTCGTCGTCGAGTAAGCCCACAACATCCGCCCCCTCGCACCCACGACAACACCATGAGCATCGACTTCCGCCAGCTCAGTGAGCGACCCACCCAGCAGCCGCTGCCCGCGCTGACAGGCGCGAAACGCACCGCGGCCGAACCCGCCAGCGCCGAGGCCGCGCAGGCCGCACGCCAGCAAGACTTTGCCAGCACACTCGCCGGTCAGCTCAGCGGGCCGGGCGCGTCAAGGCAGCACGCCGACCCGCGCAAGGCCGCGGAAGACTTCGTTGCCATCGCCCTCATCCAGCCCATCCTCAAGACGCTCCGCGAGAGCGACAAAAGCCCGCCCCCGCTGGGCCCGGGCCCCGCTGAAAAGCAGTTCCGCTCACTCGCCGACGCGCAGGTCGCACGCCAGATCGTCCGCGGCGGCCGCTGGCCACTGATCGACTCGATGGTCCGCACACTCGAGTCTGGCGTCAACGCCCGCGGCACCACGCAGGTCCAGACCGGCTCACCGGCAGACACGGCGCGCCTGGCCGCGCTGAAGAACGCACCACCACCCGGCGTCACAAGCGCCCCACGCTCTAAGGAGCAGCCATGAACCACACGCCAGCGTCAACCGTCGCCCCCGCGCCCCGCGCGGCACGCGCTCTCAGCCCCGAGCTCGCAGCTCAGCTCGATCTGCTGCTGACCGATCTTGAAACCCACCATCACCAGCAGCTCACCCTGCTTGAGGCGCACCGCGCCGCGATCGCGCGGGCCGACGGCGACGCTCTGGCCCACTGCGTGCTCGCTCAGCAGCAAGCCGCCGTCCGCCTCAGTGAGCTTGACGACCGCCGCGCCGTGCTGCTGCGCGCCGCCGGTGCCGTGCCGGGCGTCACCCTTAGCGCACTGTGCGACCGCGCTCCCGCGGGCCTCGCGGCACACCTTCGCCAGCGCGCCACCGGGCTGCGGGCCCTAATGACCCGCTGCGTCCGCGCTCAAGAGTCCATCGCCCTCGCCAGCGCATCGCTGCTGGGCCACGCCCGGGGGCTGATGGCCCAGATCGCCCGCCGCCTGAGCGAAACAGGCGTTTACGTCAGGCCCGGCCTTGCGCCCACCGCCGCCAGCGGCGCCGTTGATGTCCTGAGCTGAGCGCCATACCTCCACACCCACGCCCACACGCCCACACGCCCACACGCCCACACGCCCACACCGACCGCGGAGCAGACCATGATCAGCAACGCCATGTTCATCGCACGCTCGGGCCTCACCGCCGGGCAGGTCGGCATGAACGTCGCCGGCAACAATGTGGCCAACGCCGCCACCCCGGGCTACTCGCGTCAAACCTTGGGCCTGGCCCCCTCGGCCGACCAAGCTTTCGGGCGCGGCCGCATAGGGCGCGGGGTTGACATCCTCTCGATCCGCCGCTCCGCTGACGACGCACTCTCGCAGCGCCTCCGCGCCGCCATCAGTGACGACGCCGCCGGCAGCACCTCGCGCCAGCGCCTCGGTGAGCTCGAGCGCCTCGTCGGCAGCCTTGATGACTCGGGCCTCTCCACCCAGCTCGGCGCGTTCTTCAACGCCTGGAGCGGCCTGGCCAACGACCCGAGCCTCACCGCCGCCCGCACCGGCGTGCTCGAGCAGGGCCGCGCCGCCAGCGAGTACATCCGCACCCTGCGCCGAGACGTCGTCAACCAGCAGCGCGGGCTCGATGAAGAGCTGCGAAACAGCGCTGCTACCGCCAACGGGCTCCTCGGCGAGATCGCACGCCTGAACGTCCAGATCGTCAACAACGGCGGGCCCAACGCGGCCGCCCTCCAAGACCGCCGCGACCAGGCCCTTGACCGCCTTGCCGAACTGGTTGACATCACCACCGTCACCCAAGCCAGCGGGTCGGTCGACGTGCTCATCGGCAGCACCCAGCTCGTGACCGCCGGCCTCAACCGCGGCCTTCGTTACGAGCAGATCTCCGAGGATGGCGTCGCCGTCCCCACAATTACCACCGCCGACCGCGGCGAGCGCCTCCCCGCCGTCAGCGGGCAGCTTGGCGCGCTGTTGCAGGCGCGCAAGGATGGCGTCGGCGACACCCTCACCAAGCTCGACGCCGTCGCGTCGGCGCTCATTTACCAGGTCAACCGTGTCTACAGCACCGGCATCAGCGCCACGCCGGTCACCTCTATGACCTCGACCCTCGCGCTCCCGCTGGCTGACCGCACACTCGCGATCAACGACCCCACCAACTCGACCACTTCTGTCGCCCCCTTCCCGCCCGGCAGCGGACAGTTGGTCGTCCGCGTCCGAAACGACGCCACCGGAAGCTTCAGCGATGTCGCCATCCCCATTGACCTTGACGGGCTCCGCAACGACGGCTCGCCCGGCTTTGACCAAGACACCACCCTCGAATCGCTCCGTGCATCGCTTGACGCGCTCCCCAATCTCGACGCCACCTTCACCCCCGACGGCAAGCTCAAGATCACCGCCGCCAACGGCAGCAGCTTCTCCTTCGTCGGTGATACCAGCGGCGTTCTGACCACCCTGGGCGTCAACACCTACTTCCAAGGCTCAGGTGCCGCCGACATCGCCCTCCGCGCAGATCTCGTCGGCCGGCCAGACCTGCTCAACGCCCGAGGCGTGGTCAACGGCAACCTCGACGACGCCTTCATCGCACGCTCCGTCGCCAAACTCCGCGACACACAGGTTGCCGCACTCGGCGGCGTCACCCTCGGCGACTCCTGGTCCTCCACTGTTCAGCAGCTCGGCGTCCGAGTCTCCGCCGCCGGCACGCAGGCCGACGCGTCCAAGGCCGTCAGAGAGAACCTTGAGTCTCAGCGCTCCGCCATCGCCGGGGTCAACCTCGACGAAGAAGCGATCAACCTGGTCCTCTACCAGACTCAGTACCAAGCCAGCGCCCGCTTCATCAGCGTTATCCAAGAGCTGACCCAGTCGCTCCTTCAGCTTGTCTGATCCGCCCCGCGCAACCCGCCCCTCACCCCGCCCCTCACCCCTCACCTGACCCAGCAACGCGCGGCACGCACCTTGCGAGCGATCATCCGATGGCAATCCTTCCGGCCAATCTTGCGCGGGTCCCCAGCTTCCTCGCGGCGCAGCTCTCCATCTCCGGAATCAACCGCACCAACATCGGCCTGCTCCGCGTGCAAAACGAGCTGACCACCGGCAACCGCATCGGACGCATCAGCGACGACCCCATCCGCGCCTCGGGCGTCCTCGCCCTCAATGACCGCCTCGGCCTCACCACCCAGCGCCTCCAGAACCTCGACCGTGCAAACTCTGTCCTCGGCACCCTTGACCAAGCCCTCAGCGACGCCAATGACGAGGTCGTCAACGTCCGCAACCTCGCCTCCTCCCAGATCGGCGTGCTCTCTGACCCCGGCCAGCGCGCCGCCATGGTCAGCCAGGTTGACACGGCCATCCAAACACTGGTCAACATCGCCAACCGCAGAACCCTCGGGGTCTACCTCTTCGGCGGCTCGACGCCCAGCACACAGCCCGTGATCGCCCAAGACGGCGGCTTCCGCTTCCTTGCACAGGGCAACGGCCTGCTCGCAGACCTGGGCCTGGGCGACGCCGTGCCGATCACCCTTGGCGGGGCGAACGCACTTGGTGAGCTCTCCGCACGCCAACGCTCTACCACCACTCTCTCGCCAAACCTCACATCCTCTACACAGATCACCGATCTGCGCGGGGCCCGCGGCCTGGGCGTCACGCTCGGCCAAGTCCGCCTCTCCATCAATGGCAGCCCCCCGCTGAGCGTTGATCTCACCGGCGCGGCCTCCGTCACCGACGTCGCCGTCCGCCTCACCAGCGCCATCCGCGCCTTCGAGACCTCCACCTCCACCACCGTCCTTGGCGCGGGCGGGATCAACGTCGTCGGCCAGGGCTTCCTCTTTGACCTCGCCGCCGGTAACGCGCTGGCCTTCACCGACGAAGCCACCTCAACGACCGCCTCAGACCTCGGCCTCTCGCAGGCCATGATTACCTCGGGCGCGCCCGTCAGCGCCGCGCTGGCGCCAAAGCTCACGTCCGCCACGCCGCCGGGCGCAATCCCCGGCCTCACCGTCCCGCTCGGGGTCATCCGCCTGCGCATGTCCGGGCCCGGCGCGTCCAGCTCCGTCCGCGATGTCGATCTCGCCGGCGCCAACAGCCTTGACCAGGTGCGCCAGCGCATCGAGTCCGCCGGCCTGGGCGCGCGGGTTCGCATCAATGACGACGCCACGGGCCTTGACATCTTCAACGAGGTCGCCGGACGCACCCTCTCGGTTGAGGATGTTCCCGGCGGTGACCCCACCGCTCAAGAGCTCGGCATCCGCACCTTCTTCGCCGGCACGCCCGTCAGTGCCTTCAACAGCGGCCGCGGCGTCAGTGTCATCGACGGCCGCACAAACCAGGCCACCGGCGCGATCGACCCCGACCTCAACACCGATATGCGCGTCACCCTGGGCAACGGCCAGTACTTTGACGTAGACCTGCGACCGCAAGACATGGTCAGCGTCCAGACCGTTCTTGACCGCATCAACCAGCAGTTCAATGACTCCGTCGGCTCTCAGAACAACACCGCCGCCCCCGCCATCGCCGCCGGGCAGTTCAGCGCCGGTCTTATCGACGGCCCCGGCGGGCTGGCCCTGACCCAAACCGTCGGCCCGGGCACCATCAGCGTCGGGACGCTCAACAACTCGCAGGCCGCCGAGGGCCTCGGGCTCACCGCGCTAACCCTCGAGCCCACCAGCGGCGCGCTGGTTGGGCAAGACCGCGCGGGCCTTCGCGTTGACAACGTTTTGACGGCGCTGATCGAGCTCCGCACCGCCCTCCAGAACAACAACTCGCCTGGCATCACTCTTGCGGGTGAATCACTGACCGCCGCCCTCGATCGCCTCCAGTCCGCTCAAGGTACCGTCGGCGGGTTCAACAAGCGTGTTCAGCAGCAGCAGACTCTCGTGACCGATCAGCAGCTCCTTGATGAAGAGATCAGAACGAACCTGATCGGGACAGACTACACAGAGGCCGCCGTCCGCCTCAACCAGCTCTCGACTCAGCTCGAGGCGACGCTGGCGACCACGGCCCGCACCCAGGGGCGGACCCTCTTCGACTTCCTGCGCTAACGCGCAGGAAACGCTCGATTACGACCGGCGCGCTGCCCAGAGCGCCGGTGACAGGATGTCGCCCGGCGGGAGTCGCCGGGGTCTTGAGCGAAATGGGCTTTCAACCGGAGCGCACCATGGAGGTTCGTACCACTCGGTTCGGGACAGTGAGCATCAATGAGGACCGCGTCCTGACCCTCCCCAAGGGCATGCTCGGGTTCGGCTCGTGCACGCGGTTCTGCCTGCTTGAGCCCGCCGACGACGCGTGCTTCTTCTGGCTTCAGTCGCTCGACGACCCGGCCCTGGCCTTCGTCGTCACCGACCCGAACTTCTTCGTGCCCGAGTACTCGGTCCCCATCCGCCCAGAGCAGATGGCCGAGCTGGGCATCCCGCAGCTCGCCGACGCACAGGTCTTTGTCATCGTCAACAAGGTTGACAACACCCTGACCGGCAACCTCCAGGGCCCGCTGGTCATCAACACCCTGACCCGCACCGGCGAGCAGTTCGTGCTGGCCGAAAAGAAGTGGACGACCCGCCACGTGCTGCTCCGCCTCAACGCAACCCCGGGCCAGCAGGCCATGAGCGCCTGACCAGGGCGCCGCGCCCCCGACCAAAACGCAACCGCCACCCAGCCTCGACACGACGACCAACACCCGCCCGACCGCGCCCAGCGCGCGCGACAGGCACTCACCAAGGGCCATGGATGGCCCGCCGCGAACCGGACCTCGAAGGGCCCGGCCATCCGCGGACACGCACGGAAGGACTCCCCATGCTCGTGCTCTCTCGCCAGCGCGATGAGACGATCATGATCGGCGACGAGATCGAGATCACCGTGGTTGACATCCGCGGTGACAAGGTCCGTCTGGGCATCAACGCGCCCTCGCGCATCGCCGTACACCGAAAAGAGGTCTACGAGGCGATCCGCACCGAGAACCAGCGCGCCAGCCAGCTCAGCGAGCCAGACCTCGCCGGCCTGCGCCCACCACGCGCCGCCCAACCACCCGGACGCGCCGACATCAGCCCAGGGCCCCTGCGTGACCGCACACAGCCACGCCCGGCAGAAGCCAACCAGCACACCGCTCCACAGATGACCTCGCAGACCGGACCGCCCAGGCTGGGCCGCACCGGCACCGACCCGACCCCGTAACCCGACCCGCAACCACCACTCAACAGTCCCGATCCACAACAGACCCGTTCCCCACGCCACGGCTATTTCTCAAGTCAAGGCACCCCCGCCTGACGATCTCAGACTCGCCGTGCATCGCAGTCACGGAGGACTCGCATGTCGCGCATCAACAGCAACATCCCGGCCCTGCTCGCCCGATCGAACCTCACCAAGGCGAACGCAGACCTACAGACCAGGCTCCAACGCCTGTCCACCGGCCTGCGCATCAACCGAGGTGCCGACGACCCCGCAGGCCTTATCATCAGCCAGCGCCTCGGCAGCGAGATCAGCGGGCTCAACCAGGCCATCAAAAATACCGAGCGCGCCAGCTCCGTGATCTCTACCGCCGAGGGCGGGCTCAACGAGGTCAGCGAGCTGCTCAACTCCATCAAGGGCCTGGTCGTCGAGGCCGCCAACACCGGCGCCATCTCCGCCGAGGAACGCCGCGCAAACCAGCTCCAGATCGACTCCGCCATCGACTCGATCACCCGCATCAGCGAGTCCGCCAGCTTCGGCGGGCTCAAACTCCTCAACGGGTCGCTCGACTACGTCCTCTCGGGCCTCAAAACCTCCGCCATCAGCCGCGCCC
Source organism: Phycisphaerales bacterium PN19_bin_20 (assembly GCA_021173225.1). Classification (GTDB taxonomy): domain Bacteria; phylum Planctomycetota; class Phycisphaerae; order Phycisphaerales; family UBA1924; genus JAJTGZ01. The sequence continues at coordinate 88,375 of JAJOLK010000015.1, forward strand.
GCATCTTCAACGGCAGCCTCGTCGGACGTTCCGCCATCCAGGTCAACGTCGACGTCCTCCAGTCCGCACAAACCGGACGGCTCTTCCTCCGCGGCGACTTCGCCGGTTTCTCCGCCGGCCAGCAGGGCAGGCTCACCTCAGCCGTCCGCCTCGAGGTCGCCGGGCCACGCGGCGTCCGCGTCCTTGAGTTCCTTGCCAACACCCCACTCTCCTCGGTTCGCAACGGCATCAACGCCCTCTCGCCCGCCACCGGCGTCTCCGCCTCACTCGCCGGCGCCAACGACACCAGCGGCCTGGTCATCAGCTCCTCGGGCTTCGGGCGTGACGAGTTCGTCAGCCTCACCAACCTCCGCGCCACCGGCGTTGCCACTACGTTCCAGTCCTACAAGCTCCAGGACACTCTCCCCTTCACCACCAGCACCATCGCTCAGCGCATCACCTCGGGCGAACTTGTCGCCTCCGGGCGTGACGAGGGCCGCGACGTCTTCGCGCTGATCAACGGCTCGCTTGCCGCCGGGCGAGGCCTCACCGTCAACCTGCCCGACTCAACCACTCTGGGCCTCGAGCTCTCGCTCACCGCAGACCTCGCCACCAGGCCCTCCGCCGCCATCAGCACCTTCTACGTTACCGGGGGCGGCGCGCTCTACCAGCTCGGCGGGACCATCAACCAGAGCCAGCAGATCAACCTGGGCCTCCCCTCCGTCGCCGCCAGCCGCCTCGGCGGCAAGCTCATCGAGGGCGTCACCCAGTTCCTCGAATCCATCAAGTCTGGCGGGACCAACGACCTGAACTCCAACCGTTTCCAGTTCGCCAGCGACATCCTCTCCGGTGCTATCGACGAGATCAGCGTTATCCGAGGCCGACTCGGTGCCATCGAAAAGAACACACTCGATACTAACGTCCGCTCCATCCAGACCGCCGTCGAGAATCTCACCAGCAGCCAGTCCGTCATCCGCGATGCCGACTTCGCCGAGGAAACCAGCAGCCTCACACGCTCGCAGATCCTTGCCCAGACCGGCACCAGCGTCCTGCAGCTCGCCAACCAGCAGTCGCAGAGCGTCCTCTCACTGCTCCAGCGGTAACCACGCGCACCGCCGCCACCAGCGGCGCAAGCGTTGCCGACTTGGGCCCAAAGCCCGTCCTAATAACCCCCATCACTAACGCCCGGGCCACTCGCCCGGGTGCTTTTACGTACCGCCTGTGACGTTTGTGACCACTTTGCCGCCGCTGGCGCTGAATCCCGGACCTTGCACCTCCGATAGCTCAAATGGCCCGATATTCCCGGGCCACGGGATCCCCCAATGGACGGGGGAGCGGACGAGCAAACCGTGGGCGTGTGTCACGCACTCGGCCTCACCGCGAAAGTACCAGCAGGACTGCCGGCAACACGCTCGGCACGGAGGCACACATGAGCCGTATCAACACCAATGTCCCGTCTCAGATCGCCAGGCGCAACCTCAACGAGAACAACAAAACCCTCAACACCACGCTTGAGCGCCTCAGCACCGGCCTGCGCATCAACCGAGGCAAGGACGACCCCGCAGGCCTCATCGCCAGCGAGAACCTCCGCGCCGAAAAGTCGGCCCTCTCCGCTGCCATCAGCAACGCCGAACGCGCAGACCAGCTCGTCAACATCGCTGAGGGCGGCCTCCAGGAGCTTTCGAGCCTGCTCACCGAGCTCCGCGGCCTCGTCACCAGCACCGCCAACAGCGCCGGCCTCTCCGGTGAAGAGAAGCAGGCCAACCAGCTCCAGATCGACTCGATCATCCAGACCATCGACCGCCTCAGCGAGGCCACCAACTTCCAGGGCGTCAAGCTCCTCAACGGCAACCTTGACTTCACCGCCACCGGCGTCAACGCCAACGTCAGCGACTTCAAGATCAACTCCGCCAAGCTCTCGGGCCCCACACAGGCCGTCTCGACCAGCCAGACCGCCTCCGCACAGCGCGGCTCGCTCCTGGTTGACCTCAACTCCGCCACCATCCAGACCACCGGCGGCGCACTCTTCACCGTCGAGATCACCGGCGCCACCGGCTCGCGTGAATTCGCCTTCGGCAACGGCACCACCACCGCCCAGGCCGTCACCGCCATCAACCAGTTCAAGGACGTCACCGGCATCTCCGCCGCCCTCAACGCCTCGGGCCTGACCCTCAACAGCACCGAGTTCGGCTCAGAACAGTTCGTCCAAGCCCGCGTGGTCAACCTCGCCGGCGTCGTCGGTGCGCTCGTCCAAGGTACCGCCACCGACGCCGACGACTACACCGGCACCTCTACCGCACTTGCTGTTTCCGCGCTCGTTCGTGATACCGGCCAGGACATCAACGGTTCCATCAACGGCATCATCGCCACCGGCAAGGGCCGCAGCCTCCGCGTCGCCAATGACTTCCTCGACACCGAGATCACCCTCACCGCCGCCCAGGCCACCGCCGCCCCGGGCGCCGTCAACGCTTTCACCATCACCGGCGGCGGGGCCAACTTCCAGCTCGCCTCCAACGTCGACCTGAATGGACGCGTCTCCATCGGCATCCAGAATGTCTCCAGCCGCAAGCTCGGCAACAGTGCCCTGGGCTTCCTCAGCGACCTCACCAGCGGCAAGGACAAGAACGTCGTCGGCGGCGACATCCTCAGGGCCGCCAAGGTCGTCGAGGAGTCGATCCGCCAGGTCAGCGGCCTCCGCGGCCGACTCGGCGCGTTCCAAAAGAACGTCATCGGCGCCACCATCCGCAACCTCGGCATCAGCCTCGAGAACAGCTCCGCCGCCGAGAGCGTCATCCGCGACGCCGACTTCGCCGCCGAGACCGCGACCCTGACGCGAGGCCAGATCCTCTCCCAGGCCGCCGGCAACTCGCTGGGTCTGGCCAACCAGCAGCCCCAGGCCGCCCTGCAGCTCCTGCGAAGCTAATCCGGCCTCTCGGCCTCAAACGCCCTGATAATAAGCTGACGACCCAACGCCCTCAGGCCCACGCCCGGGGGCGTTTTTACATCCTCACCTTCAACCGCTTTGAACGTCCGACCACCACCCGCTCAGAGGTGCGCTCCATGCCGGTCGCACAAACCCTGACGGTTGTGACGGCTCACACACGCCCCCACCACGTCGGGCTTCTCCCAAGCTGTCAACACCCGCCCGCACCGCCCCGATGTTCTCCTTGCCCAACGCCGTCGCACGCGAAGGGCACGCGAACGCTCAGGAGGGCGACGCGGCAACACCGCTCGCTTGACAGCCGAACGCTCGGCTGGAGCGGGGCGGGAATTCGTACGGGTCGGCGGCCCTTCCCGCCCAGGCACACACGGAGGATTCATGAGCCGTATCAACACCAACCCCTCGTCCCTCATCGCCCAGCGCAACCTGAACGCCAACAACAAGGCGCTCAACACCACGCTCGAGCGACTGAGCACCGGCCTTCGCATCAACCGCGGTAAGGACGACCCCGCAGGCCTCATCGCCAGTGAGAACCTCCGCGCTGAGAAGGTCGCGCTCTCCGCCGCCATCGGCAACGCCGAACGCGCCGACCAGCTCGTCAACATCGCAGAGGGTGGCCTCTCCGAGGTCAGCGGTCTGCTCGCCGACCTCCGCGGGCTCGTCACCAGCACCGCCAACAGCGCCGGCCTCTCGGGCGAAGAGAAGGCCGCCAACCAGCTCCAGATCGACTCGATCATCCAGACCATCGACCGACTTAGCGACGCCACCAACTTCCAGGGCGTCAAGCTCCTCAACGGCAACCTTGACTTCACCGCCACCGGCGTCAACGCCAACGTCAGCGACTTCAAGATCAACTCCGCCAAGCTCTCGGGCCCCACACAGGCCGTCTCGACCAGCCAGACCGCCTCCGCACAGCGCGGCTCGCTCCTGGTTGACCTCAACTCCGCCACCATCCAGACCACCGGCGGCGCACTCTTCACCGTCGAGATCACCGGCGCCACCGGCTCGCGTGAATTCGCCTTCGGCAACGGCACCACCACCGCCCAGGCCGTCACCGCCATCAACCAGTTCAAGGACGTCACCGGCGTCTCCGCCTCCGTTAACGCCTCGGGCCTGACCCTCAATAGCACCGAGTTTGGCTCAGAACAGTTCGTCCAAGCTCGCGTGGTCAACGTCGCCGGCGTGGCCGGTGCGCTCGTCCAAGGTACCGCCACCGACGCCGACGACTATACCGGCACCTCTACCGCACTGGCCGCCTCGGCCCTGGTCCGCGACGCAGGCCAGGACATCGCCGGCTCTATTAACGGCCTTCTCGCCACCGGCAAGGGCCGCACCCTCAAGGTCGCCAACGACTTCCTCGACGTTGAGATTACTCTCTCCGCCAGTCAGGCCACCAGCGCCCCCGGCAGCCTCGCCGCCCTCACTATCACCGGTGGCGGTGCCAACTTCCAGCTTGACTCCAAGGTCAACCTCTCCGGCCGCACCTCCGTCGGCATCCAGAGTGTCTCCAGCCGTAAGCTGGGCAACAGTGCCCTGGGCAACCTCAGCGACCTCGCCTCGGGCAAGGACAAGAACGTCGTCAGCGGCGACCTGATCGCGGCCGGCAAGGTCATCGAGGAGGCCATCAAGCAGGTCAGCGGCCTCCGCGGCCGACTCGGCGCTTTCCAGAAGAACGTCGTCGGCGCCACCATCCGCAGCCTCAACGTCTCGCTCGAAAACAGCTCCGCCGCCGAGAGCGTCATCCGCGACGCCGACTTCGCCGCCGAGACCGCCGCGCTTACCCGCGGCCAGATTCTCTCTCAGGCCGCCGGCAACTCGCTGGGCCTGGCCAACAGCCAGCCCCAGTCGGCCCTGCAGCTTCTGCGGTAAGCAAACCCCGCGGCGCTCAACAACCTGACTCCTCGCGCCGCCCGGACTCAACCCCGGGCGGCTTTCTTTTTGTCCCACGCGGCCCCGCACTGCCGATCCCCATCTCCATGCCTTTACCCAAGCCCCGCGCGCCGCGCCCCCCCGCGCGCCCACACGCGCAACCAGCTTCAGGAAAGCGCGGCAGACCATCCACACGCCCCGGCGCTGGCCTCTACCACCCACTGCTCAGCACCTTCCAAACCTACCTCCGTATCGAGTGCGGCTTCGCCCGCAACACCCAGCTCGCTTACGCCGCCGACCTCCGCGACCTGCTCGCCGACCTTGGCCAAACCCTCGACGGCACGCCCATCAACCTGCTGGCCGTCACACCACGCCGTCTCCACGAGCACCTGCAATCGCTCAAGACCGCCCGCCGCCTCTCGGGCACCTCGGTCACCCGCCACCTCGCCACGCTCCGCGTGTTCTTTGATTGGCTCGTCGCCGCCGGCAAGCTCGACAAGAGCCCCGCCAGCGCCATCGACAACCCAACGCGCTGGCGCAAACTCCCCACCGTCCTTAGCCCCGGCCAGGCCCGCGCACTGCTGAACAGCCACGCACCCACGCCACACTCCAAAGCGAGCGCCGCTCTACCCGCGGCCGTCAGCGAGCCCAAGCTCGCCGCCGCCACCAAGCTCGCCGCCGCCACGCACGCACTCGCCCTGCGCGACCGAGCGCTGCTGGAACTCCTCTACGGCTGCGGGCTCCGCGCCTCCGAAGCCGCCACACTCATGCTCGACGCACTCAAGCCCGCCCTTGGCGTCTTGATCGTCACCGGCAAGGGCAACAAACAACGCATGATCCCCGCAGGAAAGCCCGCGTGGGACGCCATCGACCATTACCTGCATCACGCGCGCCCCACGCTCGAATCGCGCCCCGCACTCGCGCAAGGCCGCCTGCTGCTCTCGCGCTCAGGGCGACCGCTCGAACGCGTCTCGGTCTGGAACATCGTCAAGGCCGCCGCACGCAACGCCGGCATCGCCAAGGCCTACCCGCACGCGCTGCGACACAGCTTCGCCACACACCTGCTCGCCGGCGGCGCTGACCTCCGCGTCGTCCAGGAGCTCCTCGGCCACGCCGACATCGGCACAACCCAGGTCTATACCCACGTAGACCGCACGCGCCTCAAGCAGGTTCACAAAGACCATCACCCGCTCGAACGCTTACGCACCTCAATAGCAAATACCAACGCAATAAACTCCGCCGCGGCAAAGCGCACCGCGCCTAGGCCCACCGCCAGGCACACCTCGACAAAGACCGCGAACTAGCCCGCCCGCAACACCATCACCTCACCCGCAAGCCCGGGCCCGAACGCCGCCATCACCAACGGCCCGCCCACAACACCCGCGCCCCCACCACCACCATCGCCGTCCCAACCCAGCAGCCGCGCCAGCACAAACAGCACCGTCGCGCTGGACATGTTCCCATGCTCCCGCAGCACATCCAAAGACGCCCCCGTTGCCCCCGCGCTCAGCCCTAGCCCTTCCGCAATCTCACCCACCACCCGCGGCCCGCCAGGGTGGATCGCCCACCCCGCCACATCACCCCGCGCCAGCCCTTGACGCTCTAGCACACCGCTCAGCCACCCAGGCACCAGCGTCCCAAGCACCCGCGGCACCTGCGCGTCCAGCGTCATCTCAAACCCGTGATCACCGATCTCCCACGCCATCAGCCCTTGCGTCTGCGGCAACACCACCGACTCGGCAACCTCCACACTCGGCCCGCGCACATCGTCACTCACCGCCACCACCGCCGCCGCCGCGCCGTCAGCAAACAACGCGTTCGCTACCAGCCGGTCCGGCCGCGCTGAATGGTGCATGTGCACGCTGCACACCTCCGCGCAGCACACCAGCACGCGCCCGCCGTCGGCACGCGCAAACGCCGCCGCCACCGCCAGCGCGTTGATCGCTGCGTGACAGCCCATGAACCCCACATGTGTACGGCGAATATCCGCCCGCAGCCCAAGCTCGTCGATCAACCGCCGATCAAGCCCGGGCGCAAGCCCGCCGGTGCACGAAGCCGTTACCACATGCGTGATCAATCCCGCACCGCCATCTTTGCCCGCACCCAGCCCCGCCCCCGCCATCGCACGCCGTGACGCCTCAACCGCAAGCCGCCCCGCGCTCGGCGAATACAACGCCAGCCGCTGCGCCGTCGTCGGGTTCGGCCGCTCACCGGGCACAAACAACTGCAGCCCGCCGTCAGAACCAATGATCTCCACCCCGCGCCGCGCGACGCCCGAGCCCGCATGCAGCCGCCGAATCAGCGCCGCGCTTGCCTCAGGATGCTTCAGCGCCAGCGCCAGCTCCAGAGCCCGCGCGGCCTCCAGCACACCCGCCGGCGTCGCCGTACCAATCGACATCAGCCGAACTTTCAAGCAGCGCTCCAGTGCGGCTCGCGCATCCGCGCCGCCAACCCCAGCCCCGTGATCAAACTTGAAGACACCCCGGGTGACCACGCCGCCACCCGCACCAGCGCACTTACAACCCTTGGCCGCCGCGCCAGCGACGCCACCACCCCGCACTTGCCCCGCCGACGCCCCACCAGCGCCGCCAGCTCACCAGGCCACGCGCCCAGCACGCGCTCAACGCCCGCGTCGTCACTACCAATCGCACGCAGCGCCAACCCTCCCGCCGCCGCACCCCCGGCCAGCGCCCAGCCCATCCCCTCGCCCGTGAACGGCTCGACATACCCCGCCGAATCACCTACCACCACCAGCCGCCCGCACTGAACCACGGCCCGGCTCCGCGTCAGCGCCGCCGTCCCGCGCCAAACCTTGCGTTCAGCCCCGCGCTCCACCAGCGCAAGCAGCGCACGTGCTAATAACACGAGAAATTCGCCATTTTTCCCTCCAGAATCATCACTCACCAAAGAGCCCTTCACTCTGGTGCGCACCGCGCCGCCGTCAACTAAGCAACATTCCTCGATCACTCGCTGAACCGCCGCCGCCGTGCCACCCGCCCGCCGCACCACCTCGGCATCGAGCGCCGCCGCCAGGTCAACTCTACCGTCAGGTAGCGCCACCACGCCCAAGTACCCGCCCCGCGCCACCAACATCATCAGCCCCTCACCCACGAGGTCGAGCTCGCGAGCACCCGCCTCGACCGCCGCGCCCACCCCGATACGTGAATCAGACGACACCCGCGCCGCCATCGCGGGCCGCTCACGCAGTGAAGCTCCAGCCAGCCCGTCGCACACCAGCACCACCCGCGCGCGAGCCCGCACGCTCGATCCATCTGCGTCCGTCAGCGTCACCGTGTCGTCCGCCTCCACGCGCGCCGACACAGACCACAGAACACTCGCCCCCGCGCCTTGCGCAAATTCAACCAGCCGCGCGTCCAGCGCCTCACGCCCGATCACCGCCATCGGCGGCATCGCCAGCCCCGCGCCGCGCCCGCCGCACACCAGCATTACATCACGCACATCACGCGCGCCAGCTAGCACGCCCTCAGCGCCAAACGCTCTTAGCGCGCCCACGCCCATCGGCCCCAGGCAGCACCCGCAAACCTTGCCCCGCGGCAGCGCTACGCGATCTACCAACAGCACACGCGCACCACCCTGTGCCAGCCGCGTCGCCGCCGCGCCACCCGCAGGCCCAGCGCCGATCACCAGCGCGTCCCACACGCCCGCGCCGGCCTGCTGCATGCTGACATGGCCACTCATGCTGCGCCCCCGCCCGATGCCGCGGCCCCGGCACGCCGCCACGTCAGCAGCAAGCGCTGCGGGAACGCGCGCGTCACCAGCGCGCCAGCCAGCCCCGCGCCGTGCGCCAGCTCAAGCAGCTCGCCACGCGTGTATGCCCCCCGCACCGAGAGCACCGCGTCGGTATGCACCACCGCGCTGGCCGTTAGCAACCGCGGCACAACCCGCGCCAGCAGCAGCCCGCGGCGCGACCGCGCCAAGTCACTGACCACCACCATGTGCCGCGCGGCGCGCGCCATCCGCTCCAGCACCAGCCGCACCTCGGGCGGGTCAAGATGGTGCAGGAACAGCGAACACACCACCGCGTCAAACGAGCTTGCCGCCAGCAGGCCCGCATCATCTTCCACCGCACCCAGCACGTCGCAGCGGTGCAGCTCAAGCCTCACGCCCGCCGCCTCGGCCCGCGCTCGCGCCGCCTCCAGCGCCGTCGCGCTCACATCGCACGCCGACAGCGCCAGCGCCACCCCCGCGCGTCGCCCCGCCGC
>JAJOLK010000041.1 GCA_021173225.1 Phycisphaerales bacterium PN19_bin_20
CGGCGGACTGAATGGCGCATTGCACCCTTCCCGTGACCCATGTGCGAAACCAAGGACGCCGCGTAAGCGACGCCCGTGGTACAATCCGGTCCGCCCTGCGGGAACGAGAGTTCTCGCAGGGTGATTGAGAGTATATTCGACTGACTGTGGATATGGGGGTTCTCATGCGGAAGTCCAATTACTGCATCCTCTCGCTCGACATTGGCTCCAACTCCGTCGGGTCGGCGTGGCTCGACCTCGATCCGGCTCGGGGCGATTCGCCGCTCACGGTGGGCACCTCGATTTTCCCCGCGGGCGTTGACGAATCCGACGACAAGCGTGGAGAGCCCAAGAATGCCGCTCGCCGTGCCGTGCGGCGCACGCGCATCACGCTGGCGCGGCGGGCCGAGCGCAAGCGCGAGCTTCGGCTCAAGCTCATCGATGTTGGGTTGCTGCCGCCGACCGCCGACGAGTTCACGGTGCTGCTGGAGAAGACCGATCCGTGGGAACTGCGGCGACGCGCGCTCGACTCCGCGCTGACGCCGCACGAGTTCGGTCGCGTGCTGCTGCACCTGGCCCAGCGGCGCGGAGCCTTGGGATTGAACATCCCTGATCCGGACGACCTCGGGGCGGACGGCGCGGGTGAAGATGGCAAGGTCAAGGCCGCGATCGGGCGGGTGCGTGCCGAGATGCTCACGCTGAAAGCGCGGACGTTTGGCGAGCTCATGGCCATCAAGCGTGACAAGCGTGTGACGGCGATCACCTCGGCGGACAATCGCCCGCTCGATGCCCGCGTGGGCGTGCGAGAGTTTCGCGGCGCGATCCGCAACAAGGGCGCCAGCTATGAGCACTGCGCCGATCGCGCGATGATCCGCGACGAGTTCACCGAACTCTGGAAGGCTCAGAAGAAGCTCGCGTCATGGGCAGCGAAGACGCTGACCGAATCGCTGCGTGTGGCGCTGGACGACGAATCCGGCGACAGCACGTGGAAGCACAAGGGGCTGCTGTTCGGCCAGCGTCGCCAGACGTGGGACCTGGGCACGCTGGGCCGCTGCGTGCTGGAGCCCACCGAGCGCTGCGCACCGCACGCGGACATGCACGCCAGCGGTTACCGAGTCGTCGAGACGGTGAACAACATCAAGGTGCTCGATCGCGGCACGGGTGAGCGTGCGATCACCATCGACGAACGAGAGAAAATCATCGCCCTTCTACGCGGCCCGCTGGGCGTTCACGAGAGCGGCAAGTTCAAGGGCCAGCTCAAGCGTTCCTGCTCCGTCACCGATATTCGCGTGGCGTTGGGATTGGGCCGCGGGGGCAAGGACAAATGGCCCAGGCTGAACATCGAGCGCGACGAGGACCGCGAGATCAACACCGATTGGTTCAGCCGCGCCGTGGTGTATGGCGCGATTGGTGCGGATGCGTGGGACGCCATGGCCCCTGCGCTCCGTGAGGGCTTCAACCGCGCGATCCTGCGGCACCAGCCCGAGGACGAGGGCGACGCGGCGAAACTCAAGGCCGGAGCGTTGTCGTGGGGCGGGCTGGATGAGGCCCGCGCCGACGCGCTGGTGGCGGCGTGGAAGACGCGCCCCAAGCTGGAGAAGCGGTTGAGCATGAGCCGCAAGGCCGCGCTGAACATTCTGTCCATCATGGACAAGCGCGACCGGCGCGGCGTTGCCCAACCGTGGCCCGATGTGAACGCGCCGGACAAGCACGCGTGGCTCACGCAGATCGCGGCGCGCAAGCTGATCGCCGAGGACGCCGGGTTCAGCGATGTCTCGACCGGCCAGCCGCTGGATCAGCACGCCCGCCGCCGCTACGCCACCGGGGCCAAGGGGCTCTCGGCGCGGGACCGGCACTACCTCAAGAAGCATCCGCACGACCTGCCCCCGGCGCCGATGCTGAGCAACCCGGTGGTCCGCAAGGCGATCCACGAGGTGCGGCGGCACATCGTGGAATATGTGCGCACCTTTGAGTGTTTTCCCGATGAGATCCGCGTGGAGCTGGCGCGTGAGGCGAAGATGGGTGCCAAGGACGCCGATCGAGCGCTGTTCCGCAACCGGCTTCGCGCGCGGATCAAGAACGACATCACGCAGGAGTTCAAGCTCGACCGCGTCTCGTTCAACCAGCAGCGCGCCGCGCTGGAGCGCGTGGTGCTGGCGGTGCAGCAGGCGCAGCGGTGCCCGCTGTGCGGCAAGGGCGGACTGACCCCCCGCAAGGCTTCAAGCGGCGAGGACTGCGAACTGGCCCACATCCTGCCGCGCAGCCGCGGCGGGCACAACGGTCACGGCAACATGGTGTTGTCGCACACCAAGTGCAACCGTGACATGAAGCAGCGCACCCCGCGCGAGTATTGGGCCGACACGCTCAAGGGCGGCTTTGACGAGGGGATGAAGATCGCCGAGTCGATCTATGGCGAGGTGCTGCGTCCGAAACCGAGCGAGATCAAGAAGGCCGAGGGGGACGCGTTGTGGTCCTGCTATTTCGACTTCCGCGACGATGCCCGCAAGCTCGATCAGTTCGCCAAGGACATCTCGGACATCAAGGACATGACCAATCGACAGGACGCCGCGACGAAGTACGCCGCGCGGCAGGTGATGGCCTATCTCGCCGATGCGCTCTACGGCGGTGAGGGGCTGCCGGAGCGCGGCGGGCCACGCAAAATCTTCGCAAGCGACGGCCAGTGGACCTGGCGCTTGCGCCGCGAGTGGGGGCTCTTCTTTGATCCGCACGGAGCCAAGGCGGGTGGGCTGAGCAACCAGGAGGAGCACGCCGCGCTGGAGAAGAACCGCGGCGATCATCGGCACCACGCCATCGACGCCGTGGTGATCGCGCTGACAACCGAGCAGGTGCGCAACCAATGGGACGTGCGCGAGCGGGCGGCCGAGTTGGCGATCAACTATCAATCATCCACGCCGCCGGAAGAGCAGATCGATGCGTATCGGAGGGCGAACCCCATCGCGCCGCCCGCGCCGTTCAAGGACCGCGACGACCTGCGCCGCCATGTCATGCTCGCGGTCTTTGGCGACGCCAAGGACCGCTCGGGTTTCCATAAGCCCATCGCCCACCGCCCGGTGAAGCGCAAGCTCATCGGGGCGCTGCACGAGGCGACGCACTTCGGCCCGGTGCTGGACGCCGACGGCACGCTGACGGGGTTGTACACTGCGAAAAAGGGCATCCTTTCCCTTGATCCGAACCACCTGCGAATGCCACGGAATGAAACGCCGAAAGAAGCGATCGAGCGATTGACGCGGCGTCGGCTGGACACAATCGCGGAGAGTACCGAGAAGGACGCGAAGGCTTGGGCCCGCGCGGTAGTCGAGTCCAAGGGTTACACGCCGACGCTGATCGACCCGCCGCCGGGCAAGAGCGGCTTCGTCCGAGATATCGCACTGCGGCAGCGACTGCGCGAGTGCGTCACGGAGGCCGGGCTGGACCCTGACGACTTCAAGGACAGCGACATCAAGAAGCTCGCCGAGGCGGGGAAGGTCGCGCAGAAGTCCGGCGTGCCGATCCGCTCGTTCGTGCTGCTGCGCACCATGAGCGAGCCGGTGGTGATCCGGCGCAAGATGCCGGAGTATCTCACCGGCAAGATGGTGTATGACCCCGATCCCGCCAGCCAGCGGGCGTATGTCAGCGGTAACAACCATCACGTCGAGTATCGCGTCAGCACGGCACTGAAGGGCAAGAAGACGATGACCGTGTGGACCGCGACGATCGTGTCGGCCTTCGAGGCGTCAGAGCGAAAGCGCGAGCGGCTGCGGGCGTTCAAGTCGGCGGGGGTGCCGAAGCCGGATGTCTTCCGCGACGCGACCACCCCGAAGGCGGAGCGGGAAAAGCTCCGCAAGCGCTGGGGTCCGGTGATCCGGGCGATTGAGGCCGAGCACCCGATCGTCGATCGTCGTGACAACGACGAACTCGGCGGCGCGTTCGTGATGAGCCTCGCCGAGGGCGAAACGGTGCGGATGAAGCACAAGGACACCGGCGAGCCGGGGTACTTTGTTGTCGCCAAGCTGGACAAGCCCGCCTCGGTGGTGCTCGTGCCGCACTGGGACGCTCGCGCGGCGGGCGAACGCAAGGACGCTGAAGGCAAGAAGGTGACGGATTCAGCCCGTGACCAGTTCAGCGCTACCGCCCACGACCTGCGCACCCTCGCGGTGAGCGACGACCCGCACGCCGTCAAAGTCCGCGTGTCGGCGCTCGGGAAGGTGGCGTTGCAGGAGTGCGATTGACGCCGGGCGTGCTTCTTGCCGATTTCCTGCTGGCCATTGCGCTGCGCGCCATCTCTGGCGAGATGTGGACTGAACATGATCAAACGCACCATCGAGATCAGCCGCGCGGGCACGGCGGGCAGCGTACGGGGGCAGTACGGCGTGCATCTGGCCGTGCGCGACGGGCAGCTCCTCATCCTCTACAAGACCGAGCCACCCAAGGCGATCCCCGCGATGCCGCCCAACCTCGCGCCGGGCGGCTCGATCCCGGTCGAGGATCTGGGCATCGTGATGGTCGATCAGCGTGAGGCGAGCTATTCGCATCACGCGCTGGTGAGCATGGCCGAAGCCGGCGCGGCGGTGGTCCTGTGCGGCCGCAACCACCTGCCCGAAGCGATGCTCCTGCCCATCTCAACCTCCACCGATCTCGCGTCACGGCTTGATTCCCAGATCAACGCCAGCAAGCCCACCGTCAAACGGCTCTGGCAGATGGTCGTGCGGGCCAAGCTCCGTGCTCAGGCCTGCACGCTGCCCGAGACCGCCGCGCGGCAGCGTTTGCTCGCGCTCGCCGACCGCGTTCGTTCGGGCGATCCGGAGAATCTGGAGGGTCAGGGCGCTGTTGCCTACTGGCCCGCCCACTTTGCGTCTTGCCCGGCGGTGAAACCGCCGTTCCGGCGTGTCGCCGGACGCGGCATGGTTGTCCCCGATCGGTCCGGTCCGTCGCCCGCCGCGAGCGAGCGTGACTCGGTGGCGAACGATCCAGAGAGCGGGCAAGTCACCGGGGCTCCACCAAACAACTTGCTGGATTATGGATACGCGGCCATTCGCGCCATGGTGGCGCGCGCGGTCGTTTCGGCGGGCCTGCTTCCGGCGATCGGCATTCAGCACCGCGGGCGGAGCAACCCCTTCTGCCTGGCGGACGATCTGATGGAACCGCTGCGCCCCATGATCGACGCGCGCGTGAAGTATCTCTGCCTGCGGGCGGCCTCCGCCCAGGAGCTCGTGCTCGATCAGGACCACAAGGCCGAGCTGCTGAAGGTGCTCGCCGAGCCGGTCCTGTTTCCTTCGGCCACCCGGCGCGGCCAGTGGGATCAGGGGCCGCTCATGATCGCGACCCAACGCATGGTGGCCTCGTTCGTCCGCATCCTCGAATCGGGCGTGGCGGGGAGCGCTGAGAGCATGAGCTTTCCTATCTTGCCACACTGGTTGCCAACGCTCAGCCATTTGACCCAGAAATCCATCCACAATGCATCCACGCTAACCGACAACGGCGAAGAGGAGGACGAAGGAACGCCCTGATCGGCACGGCCGCCGGCCCTTGTGGTTTCACGCCGGACGTGAGGCGGCCATATGTATCTTTCGGGGTACCGGTGTATGTGGGTGCTGGCGATGTTCGATCTGCCGATGGACGATCGCGAGGCGCGCAAGCGGTACGCGCGGTTTCGCAAGGCCCTGATCAAGGACGGGTTCAACCGGCTGCAATACTCGGTCTATGCCCGGTGCTGCGCCAGCCGCGAGAACGCCGATGTCCATGAGAGGCGGGTCGAGGCCGCGGTGCCGATTGACGGCGAGGTGCGGACGATGCAGGTGACCGACAAGCAGTTTGAGCGGATGCAGGTGTTCTGGGGCGGGATGCGACAGACCACCGAACAACCGCCGGAGCAGTTGACGCTGTTCTGACACACCCCACGACTCACCACCTGAAAACTCGGCGTTGTTCGGTGTCGGCAGTGTCCGGATCAGGCGGTTTTCGCGGCCGCAACGCCGCGAAAAGCCCCTGTTTGTCGTGTCCGATGCGAGGACACAGTGTAATCGATCCCAGCCCGCGAGCAACCCGCAACCTGTCTCTTATACACATCTGACGCTGCCGACGAGTATACAGA
>JAJOLK010000026.1 GCA_021173225.1 Phycisphaerales bacterium PN19_bin_20
CTACCTTCGCAATCCTCTACGACGACCGACCCAGACCGATCTTTGCGCCAAAAACCTTTCAAAACACAAACAAAGAATCCGTTTGTGGATCTAGGAGTCTCGTCCTGACCGTCCGCACCCGGGCAGAACCGTCAAACTGCTGATCTGAGGTGTCTGGTTTGGCCCCCAAGACGCCCTGGTCGGTAGGCGGAAGGGTCGGAAGGGCGAAGGTTTCCTCAGTATTGCACAAGCCGAGGGTTGAGATTGTTGGGGCCGGCCAGGTTTGCGCTGAATTGTGGCCCGTGCTTAAGTTTGGACCGCCCTGTTTGTGGAGCTGACCAGACATGTCCTCAGGCCGACGCATCATGGTGGTGGAGGATGAGCGCGACCTGGCCGACATGGTGGCGTACAACCTCACCAAGGCAGGGCACGTGCCCATCGTCGTTCACGACGGGATCCGGGCGGTGCAGTTGGCGCAGGGCCACCCACCAGAGCTGGTGGTGCTGGACCTGATGCTGCCGGGGCTCTCGGGGTTGGACGTGGCCCGCGAGCTGCGCGGGAGCCCGGCGACGAGCCTGATACCAATCTTAATGTTGACGGCGCGGTCTGAAGAGGGAGACCAGGTCGCGGGCCTGGTGGCCGGCGCTGATGACTATGTGACCAAGCCCTTCAGTATGCGGGTGCTGCTGGCCCGGGTTGAGGCGCTGCTGCGCCGGGTGCCTGCGCAGCCCGAGGGTGACGGGCAGGTTGGCTCCGTGAGCTTCGGACCCATCGTGGCCGACCTGGGCGCGCACGCCGTGACGGTCGAGGGCGTGGCGGCACGCCTGACGGTCACCGAGTTCCGCCTGCTGGTGGCGCTGTTGCAGTCGCCCAAGCGCGTGCTCTCAAGGGCTGACTTGATCGCGCGGGTCATGGGCCCGGGCATCATCGTCACGGCCCGGACCATCGACGTGCACGTCGCGAGCATCCGTAAAAAACTGGGCGCCTACGGCGCGTACATCCGCACCATCCGCGGGGTTGGCTACCAGCTGCTCGCAGACGAAGAAGCCACCGCCGACGAGGCACCGCGTTGAGCGCACTGCGGGTCCGCCTGGCCACTGACGAACCCGCGCCGGCACAGCCGGTTGGGCCCGTGGGCACCGGGGTCAACATTGTGCCGGTTCGTACGCAGGCGGCCGCCATTGGCACCGGGGCGGGCCCGGTCAGCGCGGGTAAGGGCACTGGTTTGCCGGGCCGGGCGTCGGGCGTCGCGGCGGTCTTTAGTTCCGTCATGAAGAGCGGCTGGCGCGAGCTCTTGGTCCCGATGTCAGCGGTGCTGCTGACGGGCGCGGTGGCGTACATCGCCGGGTCGATGGTGCCGGGCCTATTGACGCGGCAACTGCTGATTGCGGTGGCGGTCGCGGGCGGTATGGCGCTGGTGATCGCCGGTGCCGTGCGCCGCAGCGCGCAGGTCGCCCGGCTCAACCACCAGGTTCAGCGGATGCTGAGCCCGGGCCACCAGCCGCTGGTCGAGGCTTCGCGTGCGCTGTCAAGCGCCAGAGAGGGTGACGATGAGCTGGCGGGCCTGCGTCAGGCGCTGGGCCAGCTTGGCGAGCGGATGGCTGGTCAGATAAAGGAGACGGCCAAGAAGACGCGTAACCTCGAGACGCTGGTGGACACGTTGGCAGACCCGCTGGTGGTGACGGACCAGAACGACGAGGTCCTGCTGTGCAACGCCGCGGCTGAGCGGTTCTTCTCGGCCCCGCGCTCGACGCTGGTGGGCCGCCCTATCCGCGGGCTGTTCACCCGGCGCGAGGTGCTGGACCTGCACGCGCGGGCCCACGCCGGCGAGAGCTGCCAGGCGCGCGTAACGCTGACGGCGTCATCGGGCGTGCGAACGTACGACGTCACGGCCGCGCCGCTGCCGGCGGCCTGGGGCACCGGGGTCTTTGGGGCCATGCTCTTCCTGCGTGACATCACTGGCCTGGCGCAGGCGGTGCAGATGCAGACCGACTTTGTCGCCAACGCCAGCCACGAGCTGCGGACGCCCATCGCGGCGATCCGGGCGGCGACCGAGACGCTGCAGGACGGCGCCGTCGACGACCTGCCGATGCGCGACAAACTGCTGCGGACCATCGACAATCACGCGCACCGCCTGGAGGAGATGGTGCGTGATCTGCTGGACCTCTCGCGTCTTGAGAGCCCCGGGCTCGCGCCGCGCTTGCACCCGGTGCACTGGCACGAGCTGGTCGCGACGATGCGGCAGACCTTTGAGCCGTTGTGCGCGCAGCGCCGTCTGACCCTCGACATCGGCGTCGGCCCCGGGGTTGAAGGGTTCGTCAGCGATCCGCGCCTGGTCAGCCTGGTGCTGCGGAACTTCATTGACAACGCGGCAAAGTACGCGCACGAGGGGACGGCGATTGTCGTTCGCGTGGCGCGAGCGGCCAGCGGTACTGGTGCGCCGGGCGCGGGGCTGCGTTTGCAAGTAGCCGACCGTGGTGTGGGCATACCACTGGCGCACCAGGAGCGCGTGTGGGAGCGGTTCTATCAGGTTGACCCGGCGCGCACGGGTTTTACCAGCCGGCGTGGGACGGGCCTGGGGCTGGCGATTGTCAAGCACGCCGTCACGGCCTTGGGCGGGTCGGTGGGGCTGTCGAGCGTGTGGGGTGAGGGCACGACGATCTGGGCCGATTTGCCTTGGCGTGGTGCGGTTGAGTTTGAGGGCCAGGCTGGAGCGGCTTGAATTTGGAACGGTACTTTAGTCGCCGGCGCGGTTCAGCACACGGTCAAAGCGGACGGCGACGCGCTGCTGGCCCTCGCCGATGGCGACGGCCCGCACGATCGTGCCCGCGTGCAGGCCGCTGGCGGGGATTACGCCGGTGACCTTAAACTCGATCCAGACCTCGACGCGCTGGCCCGGGGTCAGCGGGCGGACGGCGTGGACGTCAAGCAGGGTGCCGCCGGCGGAGTAGTCTTGAGTTTGCGCAGGGCACGCGCTGTTGAGCCCGGCGGCCGCGAGCTTGGCGGGGCGGTAGGCGTGGTGCCGCGGGTAGATCCTGCGTTCGCGCGTACCGCTGCTGTCGTGGTGCCCGTGTTCCATGCGTTGCTTATCGGTTGCTCCGGGGGGCAAGTTGACGCCGGCGGAGTGTCTGTGCTGGCGAAGCGGGTCACGCCGCCCCGCCCCCCACATGTGGGCGGACAGCGTCTGTCGGCGGACAGCGCGGGCGATGAACGGGTTCAAGGGCGCCGCCTTGCTGGCCGATCCTCACTGAGCATGGAGCTTTCGGTACTAATCCCGACCTCGCGCCGCCCGCACAAGCTCGGCGCTGCGCTGACGACGCTGGCCCGCCAGACGCTGGCCCGCGACCGCTTCGAGGTGCTGGTAGGTATAGATGGCCCCGAGAACGGCGAGCTCGAGTCGGTTGGCCCAAGCCCAGAAAACGTCACGATCCTCTCGTTCCCGCGCAGCGGCCAGGCCGCCACGAGGGCCCGATTGCTCGAGGCGGCCCGGGGCAAGTACGCGCTGTGTATCGCCGACTCGGCGCTGTGCGCGCCGACGTTGCTGGAATCACACCTGCGGGTGCAGGCGTCGTCGCCTGCCAAGGGCGGTGTCATCTCAACTGGCCCGGTGCGGCTTGCCCCGCTCAAGCCCGAGCGCACGATCGACCGGTTCTTGCTCGGCACGCGGGTCTTCACGGGGTACGCGCTGGCGCCAGACGAGCGTGCCGATGCACCGATCACCGGCGGTGGGTTCCGCGCCGTTTCGCCGCTGAACCTGTGCGTGCCTGTTGAGCTAGCGCAGCGGCTTGGCGGGTTCTGCCGCCAGCTCACCAGCGGGCAGTTTGACGCGCAGGAGCTGGCGTGGCGGCTGCTGAAGTGGCTCAAGACGCCGGTGATCGCCGACGCGCGATCGTCGCTCGATCTGGAGGAGCGCCCCGAGCCCGAGGACTGCTATCGCCGGATCATCACGCTGGGCTACGAGAGCGTGCAACTAGCGCAGATGAACCCGAGCTGCGCGATGGACGTGCTTGGGCAGGAGGTCTGCGGGCCGGGTGCTGCCCGCTCGGGCAAGACGATCGTCACGCGTGAGCGTCAAGCCGCCATCGAGGCGATGACCGCGTTCGAGATGATCGCGGGGACGCCGACTGCGGGGCTTGCGGCTGGCGAGGTCCAGTCGCGCGTCGCGCGGGCAGCGAGCAACTTTGAGGTGGCCCGGACCTGGCTTTGGCAGCTCGGGCAGCTCGCGGCCCTTGAGAACCAGACGCTCACGGCGGTGGTCTCAGAGTTTGAGTACAAGAGGACCGGCAAGTCCGAGCTGATCCCCGCCAGCCGCCAGCGGGCGGCGTGAGGGGGTGAACATCGTCATGATCGGCACGAGCCCAGCGCGGGCGAGCTGGCCAACACATGCTCCGGCTCAAGCCGTCGCGTTTGCGAACGGCGCGGTCGCGGGCCGCATCGCGCGCGGCCTCGGGGTCAAGCGGGCCGCGATGCCACGGGCGGTCACGTCCAGCAGCCACGGACGCGTCAGCCAGCCCTGGGCCCAGTATCGGGCCAGCTCGCTGGGGCGGTGCTGCCCGGGAACGATCTGTGTGCGGCCAGCGGCGATAGCGCCGAGCACGCTGGCGGTGGTTAGCTCCGATGCATCCACCAGCGTGTGGGCCCGCCCGAGCGTCCCGGCAAAGTGCGCATCACTGCCCGCGACGATCGGGAGCCCGCGCTGGTCGGCGTAGGCGATGGCCCGAAGGTTCGCCCCGCGCGAGAGCGTCTTGCTGTTCCAGCCCTCGACGGCGTCGAGCGGCAGCCCGTCCATGACCGCGGCACCCATCCCGCTGCGCGAAAGGTCCATCGGGTGGGCCGCCACGGCCAGGGCACCCAGATCATGCGCACGGGCGACGGCGTCACGCGCCGTGGGTTTGCGGGCCGAGTCATAGCTCGCACCCAGCACCAGTAGGTGGCCCTGCTGGCAAGAGACCTCAACCCCGGGGATGACCAGCAGGCCATCGACGGACCGGCCAGACGGGTCTGCCAGACCCATGGCCACCAGGTGGGCATAGGCCGCGCAGCGGTCATGATCGGTGATCGCGATGGCGTCCAGCCCCATGCGTTTGGCACGGGCGACTACCCGCTCCGGACGGGTGATCCCGTCGGGGCTTACGCGGGTGTGCACGTGAAGGTCAACACGCAGCATCATGCTTGGAGTATCGCCCACGATTGGCCCCGGGTCGTCGGTATTCCACCCACCCTTACACAGACTTTGCAAGACCCTTGCGCCGCCTTCACACTCGGCAGATCTGCGATCTGCGCCTCCCTGCGGGTCCAGGCATGGGGGCGTTGAACTGTGTGCCGGTTCGGGCCGATAAGCGCTAGGGACGGTTCCGCCATGTGCCGTCGATACTCGAAGAGGACTTTCAGCCATGTCGCAGCGCCCCGCACGCTCACACTCGCCCCTGATGCTCTTGGCCCTGGCAATCGCGGCGGGGACGACGGCACCGACCGCGATCGCCGCGGAGCCAAATCAGGCATTCGCCGAGCCAATTCTGGTCACGCCCTCACCGGCAGCGCTTGCCGCAGAGCTTGAGGACATGGCCCGCATTGCGGCCCAAACGCAGGCCCAAACGCAGGCCCAAGCCCTGGCCAGGGCCGCCAGCGCGCAGTTGGCAGCAAGTGCGGCAGCAAGTGCGGCAGCAACCTCCAACTCCACTTCCACCACCACCTCCACCACCACCACGAGTGCCATGCCTACCGGCGAGAGCAACGGTGTGCTGGGCGAGACGATCTCACGCATGCTGCCGAGCTTGCGGGCCCGCGCCAGGACGCCCGCCGCCGCTTCGGGTTCAGGTTCAGCCTCAGGCTTGGAGGCGGGCCTGAGCGCCGGTTCGTCGGCACCGGCCGCGCTAGCGCCGCCGAGTGTCGGCGCGATCTCGATCCCGCTGGATGCCGGGGCCACGAGTTCATCTTCTTCGGGCAACGTCTCGGCCAGTCAGCAGCGGGCGTGGGCGCGGCTGCGCCAGCACCCCGACATGCTGACCGCCGGCCCGTCACGCAGTAGCTCAGGCGGGCCCGAGCACGCCGACGCGACCGGGCGGGCCAGCCACGTGAAGTTCCCGCCCGAGCCTCAACTTCAGGCCGAGCTTGGGTCAGGCACGGCCGCGGTCGATGGTGCGGACCCGGCCAGCGCTGACCCCTGGCTGGCGCTATCGCGTCCTGGCGCCATGCACGCGCTGTTAGGGACGCTTGAGGGGACGTGGGACGTCCGCGCCGAGTTTGACCTTGGCGACGGGCGCGGGACCGACGTTGTGACCGGCACGATGGTCAACACATGGACGCTCGGGCGGCGCTGGCTGCAGCAGAGCTACGCCGGTGCTTCGCCCGCGCTGGGGCGGTTTGACGGCCAAGGCACGCTGGGCTTTGACAACGCGCTAGGCCGGTTTGTTGGTTCGTGGGTTGACAGCCTTTCAACGACGATGATGCACACCACGGGCACGTACGACGGCGCGACGATGGGCATCACCCTCGCCGGCCCGTTCGCGGGCCCTGAGAACTCAACCTTCACGCAGCGGCAGGTGCTCAACGTGATCTCGCCGAGTCGATACACCGTGACGATGTTCCTGATCACGCCGCAGGGGCGCGAGGTCCGCACGGGCCAGGCCGAGTACCGCCGGCGTTCGGGCGCGATTACTTACACGAACCCGCAGGGCGAGTAAGACTCAGAGCGAGTAAGACGCAGGGCGAGTAAGACGCAGGGCGAGCAAGCGGGCCTTCACGGGGCCGTCACGCCCAGAGCCTTGCACGTCGTCGCGAGCATGGCCTGCTGCGCGAGGCTCAGGGCCCCCGCGTCGCCGCTCTTGGCACCCGCGAGCCCGGCCTTGGTCAGCAACTTCTGCCCTCCCTCAGGCCCGGCCTTGAGCGCGTAGGCGTAGCGCCGTGCCAACTCGACATCGCTCAGCCACGACACATACGCCACCAGCGGTGCCTGGGCCTTGACGCGCGCGGCGCGGGCGGCGTCAGCTTCGGCGGCCTTGGCCAGCTCTTGCGCGTCGCGGCGCAGCTCATCAAGGCGCGACCTGAGGCCTGCGATCAGCGCCCCAGGCTCGGCAACACCCTTGACCGGATCGTTGAAGTGGCAGTGCCGCAGGAGCAGCTCGGCGGTGCGCCGGTCGGCGGGCGGGATCGAGAGTGCCGAGGCGGGCTGGTTCAGTGCATCGTCAAGGAACGTGAGGTTGAAGATCTCATCCTCGACGATCCGGCACAGGATCAGGTAGCGGTGCAGGGCGACCCCGTCACGCGTGAGCAGGCTCTCGCCCGCCAGGTTTCGCAGGGCGATGAAGCGGTCTTTCGCGGCGGGCGAAGCGCCGGCGAGCAGGAACATCTCGGGGGCGACGACGCTCAGCAGTGCGGGCTCGAAGGATGCGTCCGCGCTCGGGCCGCGCTCCCAGAGCCAGGTGTACATTCCCGCGGCCGCTTCGAGCTTCTTAGCCTTGATCGCCGCGCGAGCCTGATCGAGCACGTCCAGCGGCTTCGAGTCCGGCGCGGGGTCAAAGGCCGGGACTTTCTGCCCGTCGGTGTTGTGCAGCGTCGTAAGCGCTGCGTTCGCAGCGGCGTCACGCTGGTCGTAGCGCACGACAAACGCGGCGTGGGCCTTGGCGCTCTGCAGGCGGCGGACAGACCAATCTAGACGGGCCGCCAGCGCAAACGACCCGGCGACGGCCTTGGCTGGCGGGTTCGTCACCTCGGTGGCGGCTTGGTTCAGCGCCATGAGCTTCCCGTCAAGGAAGACCAGCGGGTCGCCACCGGGCTTGTCCGAAAGGGCGGGGCCTTTGTCGTTGGTCAGCTCGCGGATGAGCCCGACGTCGGTGACGTCAGCCACCAGCGCGTGCCGCGCGATGAACGCGCGAGTCGGCCCGCTGGAGAGGGCCCGCTGATTGGCGGCCTTGTTGGACGGGCTGTTGGAATAGGTGACAATCAGCAGCTTGCCCTCGCCACGGGCTGCGCTGACGGCCGCCATGAGCTCGGCGCGGGCGGCCTGCGTGCGGGCCTCAGGGGTAGTGGTGGTGGGCGGCTTGCCCGGCTGGGCGAGCGCACTTTGGGTCATGGGCGAGTTGGCAACGAGCGTAAGGCTCAGGGCAAGGCCCATGCACAGTGCTGCTTGCCGGTGTATCTGCTTCATGCTTGATCTTTCGTTCAACCAACGCGTTCTAGCCGGCATGTTCTGGCCGGCATGTTCTGGCCCCACGACCTTCACTTAGACGCCCTGAGCGTCCATTCGTGCTTGGCCTGCGGCGGATGCTTGAGCGCCAATGCCGCCAGCGTGCGCGCGGCTCCGCAGGCGGGTCCGCAGCTTGCGGACGGCGATGGCCAGCAGCAGCAGCAGCCCGCTGGCCACCGCGATGCTTCCTGACGCAGAGACGGCCTGGTTGTGCCCGAGCAGCGCTGGCAGGAAGACGGCCCCGAGGTACCCGCCGATCGCCGCCACGCCCGCGATGAGCCCGCTGAGAAGCAGGTGCGGGCCGAAGCGGTCAGTGAGTTGGCGGGCCGCGATCCCCGGGCAGGCCAGCAACGCGACGACCAGGATCGACCCCACGGCCTCAAAGCTCGCGACCGTTGCCGCCGCGACCAGCGCCATCACCACCAGCCCGACCAGCCCCGGGCGCAGGCCCATCGCACCAGCGAGCGCAGGGTCAAAGCACCACAGGCGGACCTGCTTGTACATCACGCCCAGCACGGCCAGCGCGAGCGCCAGCACGGCGGCGAGGGTGACGACCTGCCGCGGCGCCGCGGCCCACGCAGCGGGTTGCGTCAGATCAGCAAGTGAGCTGACGCCGGGCCAGCGGATGGCTTCGAGCACCCCGTAGAGCACGCAGTCGGGGTCAAGGTCTACGCGGTCGCCCGCGACGCGCAGCAGCACGATGCCAAGGGCGAACATGACGCTAAAGACCACGCCCATCGCGGCCCCGGGCTCAAGCCTGCCCGCGCGGCGCAGCAGCGCGATGAGGCCGACGGACGCGAGCGCCGCAAGGCCTGCGCCGACAAGCATCGGCAGGCTGGCGCGTGAGCCGGTGAGTATAAAGCCAAGCACGAGCCCCGGGAGCACGGCGTGGCTCAGCGCGTCGCCCATCATGGCGCTGCGGCGCAGCACCAAAAGCCCGCCCAGCACGCCACAGAGCACCGCGGCGAGCAGGCCGGCGAGCATCGGGGCCAGGTCGGTCTGGACGGTGAGCGTCACAGGGGATCATTAGTGGGCGAGCGGGCTGGGCGCGCGGGTTGGTCACGCACTCATCAGGCTGAGCGCAGCGCCGGCGGCCAGCGCGCCGAGCACGAGGCTCGCGGGGGCAAATCGGGCCGCAAGTGGCCAAATCGAGCGACCGCCTGTCGGCTTTGGCTGGCCCGCCATCACCGCGCTTAGCGCTAGCGCGAAGGCGGCGATGATCGCCACGGCCCAGCGAGCCGGTCGCGCGGGGCCCGCGGAACTGGTTACGGCGCCTATTGCGTCGATCAGCACGGGCCCAACCATCAGGGCCGCTACGCCCAGGACCAGTCCGATGGCGATCGCGGCCAGCGCGTCCAGCGCCGCGTGTGCGCGCGGCCAGCCCACGAGCCTTTCGAGGGTCTTGTGCCCGATCAGTGTGATCCCGACCGCCGGCGCAAAGATACCCAGGGCCATGACTACTCCCACCACTGGCCCGCCCGCGAGCGTGCCAAGGAAGGCCGCGATCGAGACCAGAGGTGCGGGCAGGCACGTGACAATCGCCAGCGCGTCAAGGAACTGCGCGCGAGTGACGTGCGACGCCGTGCCGCGCTCAAGGATCGGCAGGGCGGTATACGCCCCGCCAAAGCTCAGGCTCCCGGCCTTGAGCCCCAGCACGAGCGCCTCGGGCCCGCGCATCGGCGCGGCGTCTTCGCGGACGCTCGTCGCGAGGTTACTTGCGAGCGATTGGCTGGGCGTGGCAGCGGGGGCCGCGAGCACGAACCACGCCGTAGCCGAGGTCAGCGCCAGCGTCCACAGCCAGGCGCGGGGTCCGAGGCAGCGCCGGCCCAGGTCCAGCCCCGCCTTGAAGATCAGCACCAGCACCACCGGCTGCGCAAGCGCAAGGCCCCAGCCCAGCGGCGTCGGCAGCCCGCCCCCGGCGATGGCCCGTGCGTAGAGCAGCGCCGCGAGCAGCACCAGCACTGTCCCGGGCATCGCGAAGCCCAAGGCCGCGGCCAGCGCGCCCGCCCGCCCGCGCCGCACCGCGCCAAGCCAGCAGCACATCTCGAGGGCCTCGGGCCCCGGAAGCGCCTGATAGACCGCCAGCGCGCGGGTGAAGCGCTCGGGGGCAACCCAGCGGCGCTGCTGAACGAACTCACGCTGCGTCAGGGCGATCTGTGCGGCGGGCCCGCCGAAGCCCAGGACGCCAACGCGCGCGAAAGCCACGAAGATCGACGCCAGCGAGTCGGTCGGGCGCGGGTCCATGGTCTGGCTGTGAACGCGGTGCGCGGCGTGCTCAGCCGCCGGGCGTGCCGTAGCCGCGAAGATGCCGGGTCATGTCGCGCCCGAACTCGGCCATGCGGTCGCGCTGCGCCGGCGAGGTGCCGCGCTGCCCAACCTGGTCCACAAAGTTCATAAACGGCGCGACGCGATTGCGGTCGATGGGCCCGCCTGCGGGAGGCATGCGCTGCTCGTCACGCTTGGCCTGCTCCTTCATCTGCTTGAGCATCTTGTCGTCGTCGGCGGGGTCGGCCGCGTCACCGCCAAGCTCGCGCATCAGGCGGGCCATCTCGACGGCGGCCTGGTCCATGTACCCGCCGCGGGCGTCGGGGGCCATCTTTGCGTATTCGAGGGCGAACTTGTCCCACACGTCGATGGCCAGCTTCTCGGCGTTGCGCTGAAGCTGCGCGCGGGCCTTGCCGGTGATGCCCTCGGCGAACGCGGCCATCAGCGCCGAGTCGCCCGAGTCCATCCCGCGGATCTTCTTCATCAGCTCGCGCAGCAGGCGCAAGCGCTCGTCGATGGGCAGGCGGTTGAAGTCCTCGGAGACCAGCGTGTAGTCAAGCACGTCGGCCAGATCAGCGTCGAAGACGTCCGGCACTGCGCGCGGGCGCGTGCTGACATACGCCATCGCCGACCCCGCGCACACCAGCACAATCAGCGCACTCAGGCCAGCGCGCTTAAACCACGGGCGTTGGCCGGTCCAGGCCCCGGCCTGGTCGCGGCAGCGGGCCAGCGTGGTGCCAAGGGGCTCGCGGTACTTCTTGGGGGGCAAGCGCAGGCCGCTGAGGGTTGTGCCGCGGAAGTCTTCGGGCTTGAGGATCGGGTCCATGCGGTTCACTCCGGAGGCTTGTCTTAAGAAGAGGCTTTGGTGTTGGTGAATGGTCAGTTGGCGGGGTTAGCCCGGCGGGACAATCGCCCCGCCGCCCTCGAGGCCCTGCTCGATCTGGCGGATGCGATCTTCTTGCGGGAATTGGAGCCAGTCAACGCGCCACTCGCCAAAGTACAGCGCATTCTTGCCGGTCTGCCCGGTCTGCTTGTGCCAAACGCCCGCGTCACCGAGGAGCGGAAAGTCGGTGTTGGACTCATAAAACTTGGTGGTGGCAAAGCTGACCTGGCGCTCGAGCTCTCGGATGCTCGGGGGCGTGCCGCCGGGGCTTTGGAAGCGCCGCCCGAGCTCAAAGGCCCGGATGATGACCCCGCCCCAGTACTCGTAGCTTGAGCCCGAAACGCGGCCACCCTCGAGGTCGCGGTCACTTGGGCAAAAGTACGGGTCTTTGGCCAGAAACGGGCTGGCCGGGTCGTTCAGGTCGATCCGCGCGGGCGGTGTGGTGTCCAGGTAAGGAACCATGAACTCCCAGAGCGCCTTGCGCTCGTTGCCCGCCAGCGCGGGCCCGCCAAAGACCCGCGCATCGGGCAGCACGCTCTTGTAATCGCGCAAATAACCCTCAAAGGCCAGCCCGAAGCTCTTGAGGTTGATCAGGCACTTGGTCCGCCGGGCGGCCTCGCGGCTCTTGCTCAGCGCTGGCAGCGTGATGCCCACCAGCAGTGAGATGATCGCGATGGACACCAGCAGCTCAATCAGCGTGAACCCCCATGCGCGGCGGGCGCGGTGAAGGGTCTTGCGGTGATGGTGGTGCGTGCGTGGCATGAGATGACCCGACGGCCACAGGGCCTCGGCTCACCCTTGTTCTATCGGCTCGTGCCCGACAGGTTTCGCTGATCGGTGCGGTTTCATCCCCGTGGCACGATCAGGCCCCGAACGCATCCAGCATCAGCCGGGCCATCGCGTGGTTCAGCGTGTGGCCCGAGCGCACGGCCCGAACGTGCCCGATGATCGGGCGGCCGACCAGGGCCAGGTCGCCAATTGCATCGAGCACCTTGTGCCGGGCCGGCTCGTCAGGCACGCGCAATGGGCCCCCGCTAGCGATACCGCCGGGGTGCAGGGCGTCAGGCCCCAGCACCAGCACGTGCTGAGTGTCAACATGGGCAAAGTGGCCGGCTTGCTTAAAGGCCTCCGCCTCGGCCAGCGTGCAAAAGGTCCGGGCCGGGGCGATCTCGCGCTGGAAGCGGAGGGCGGTTCCGACCGGGTCGTCCCAGTTGAGGGTTAAGCTCGCGCGCCGCGGGCCTTGCCCGCCCAGCAGAGGCGCGCCCAACAGAGGCGCGCCCAACAAAGGCGCGCCAAGCAGAGTGGCCCCCTCGGCGGCCTGGCCGTAATCCAGCTCGTAGTCGATGACCAGTGCCCGGGGCGGGTGCCGCGCAGGGTTCAGCGGGCCGGCCTCGATCCACGCGGATCCCTCGGCGACCTTGAGTGGTCCGCGGATCACCAGCGGCGGCGGCGAGCCGTGCCCAGGCGTGAGCTCTGAAGCGCCGGCGAGCGCGTCAAAGAACCGGCTCGCTGAGCCGTCGAGCATCGGAACCTCGCCCCCATCAAGCCCGCAGAGCAGGCTCCAAAGGCTCAGCGCGTACGCCGCGCTCAGCAGGTGCTCGGTCGTACTGACGCTCGGCCCGTGCTCAAGCCGCAGCACGGTGTTGCGGCCGACACTCCCGGATCGCAGGCCCCCGGCGACGTGGCGCACGTCCGCGGGGATCAGGGGCGCGCCCGGCGCATCGGTGCGTTGAAAGACCACCCCGTGCGCGGCCGTGGCGGCTTCGAGGTGGCGGTGGTCCGTCAGCGTCAGGCGCACGGCCAAGGGTGAAAAGAGCCCCGTGCCCGCGAGTGTGACGGGGGCGATCAGGCGTCGCGCTGGTACACGGTGAACCTGGTTGCGGATCGCAGGTTCGGGCGTGCTGGCGGTCATGTGTGCCCTGCGCTTTGCGGTGCTCGTAGGTTGTGACGTGGCTGGTCAGGGGTGTTTGGCGGTGCGGTCAAGGCCCTCGATGATCCGGCGCAGCGCGATCTGAGTGCGGGCCCAGTCGCGGTGGCGGACCGCCGGCGAGCCGCTGAACGTCTCGCCCTCTGGGACATCGTGCATGACGCCCGCGAGGGCTGCAACCCGCGCGCCGCGCCCGATGGTGACCCCGTCGCCCACGCCCGCGCCGCCACCGATCATGACCCCATCCTCGATTGTGACGCTCCCGGCGATGCCCACGCACCCGCAGATGACCACGCTGCGTCCGACGCGGCAGTTGTGGGCGATCTGGACCTGATTGTCGATCTTGGTCCCGCGTCCGACGACCGTCGCACCGAACTTGCCGCGGTCGATGGTCGTGCTGGCGCCGATCTCGACGTCGTCGCCGATCTCGACGTGCCCGATCTGCGGGACCTTCTGCAGCCCCGCGCCGCCCGGGGCCGCGATGTACCCAAACCCGTCGGCCCCGATGACCGCGCCCGCGTGCAGCGTGCACCGCGCGCCAATCAGGCACCGCTCCAGCACGCTGACGTGCGGGTGCAGTGTCGTCTTTTCGCCGATGCTGGCCCCCACGCCTAAGAACACGTGCGAGACCAGCACCGCCCCCGCGCCCACGTGCGCGCCCGCACTTACCACGCACAGTGGACCAACGTGCGCCGTAGGGTCGATTGTCGCGCCGGGCTCGATGATGCTGCTCGCGTGCACGCCCGGGGTTGGCGGCGCGACCTTGGGACGGAACAGCTCCAGCAGCGTACAAACCGAGCGGTCCGGGTCGTCGACCAGCAGGGCCGCCCGCTGCTGGTGGTCAAACGCCGGGAGCGTCAGCGTGCGCGGGGCGATGACCACCGTCGCGTGGCTGGCGGGCCAGCGCTGGGCAAACTTGGCCGAGCGCACGAACGTGACGTGCGCGGGCCCGGCGCGGTCCAGGGCCTCGACGCCGGTAACGAGCAGGTCGCCGCAACCTACCAGCTCAGCACCAAGGGCGCGGGCCAGCGCGTGGGCCGTCAGTCCTATCGGCGCTGTGCTCGGTTCGCTCATGGGCGTGCGGGGTGCGGGCCGCAAGGCTGGGCCCTTGGGTTACGATCACTTCTTGCTGGCGGCGGCGAACTCGTTGTTCAGCAGCGCGATCAGGTCATCGGTCAGGTCGTGTGTCTTGCTGGCAAACAGCACCCGGCGCATCGAGATGATCCGCTGCGTCTCGGCCGTGCTGGCCTGCTCGGCGACCTTGATCGACTCGTCGCTGGCGATCACCATCGTCGCGCCGCGGGCCTCGGCGAGCTTCTTGGTCGCGGCCTGGATCTTCTCGAACAGGTTGCGGAACAGCTCGCTGGTCCGCTGGTCGAGCATCGCCTCGCTGACCTCGCGTTTGGCCTTTAGTGAGATCTGCAGCTCGGCGGCCTTGCCCACCGCAGTGCGCTTCTCCGCCGTCCGATCAGGCAGCGCCTGGGCCGTGATCGTCGCGCCCTTGGCGTCCTCCTCGGCCTTCTTCAGGTCGTTCTGGAGACCGATGGCGTAGTCCTGAAGCTGCTTCTGCAGGTCGTTGCGCTCCGTCAGGCTATTGAAGACCTTCTCAACGTCGACCACGCCGATATTCGACGGCAGCGCTACCGCCGCAGCGGGCTGCACCGCCGGGCTCACCTTGGGCCACAGGGCCACGCCAGCGATCAAGGCGGTCATCACAACACAGGCAGCGATCGTGCGACGCATCGGCAGACTCCAGGGATCGGGGGCCGCACCGCGCCCACTCAAGGTCCGGCGCGACCCAGATTTACACCGCGCGAGCGGCCGCGCCGCCCGATCAACCCAAGATAGTATTCCCTAACCGCGCCTCGGCAAGCCGCCAGCGGTCAGTTTGATGGCCCTCGCCTATGCTTGCCCCCCATGGCCAAGACCCGTGAGATCAAGAAGCGCATCAAGGCGGTCGGCAACATCGGCCGCATCACCAAGACGATGCAGATGATCGCCACCAGCAAGTTCGCCCGCGCCCAGGCGGCGGCGACGGCGACCAAGCCTTACACCGAGGGGCTCTTTGGGCTCGTCACCGAGCTGGCCGGGACCGCTGGCGACATCAACCATCCGCTGATCTCCGGGCCCGGCGGGGGCTTTACGCCCGCGGCGCGCGAGCTGACGCTGGTGATCACCTCTGACCGCGGGCTCTGTGGGCCTTACAACAGCAGCACGCTGCGGCTGCTGATGAACCACCTGAAGACCCAGGTCAGTGGGACGCGCGGGGCCCAGGTGGACGTGGTTGGCAAGAAGGGTGCCGGCTTCCTGCGGTACAACGCCGTGCCCGTTTCTGAGCACTACACCCAGTTCGGCGACAAGCCGAGTTTCGAGAAGGTCGCGGCCTTGGCTCAGGGGTACATGGACCGATTTATTAGTGGTGAGATCACTGGCGTAAAGGTCGTCTCTATGCGGTTCCTCTCTGCCGGGCGCCAGCAGCCCGAGGTCACGCCGTTGCTGCCCCTGAAGCCGCCGGCGAAGGTGGCAGGCGCGAGTGGTGTGGCCGGTGCGGCCGGTGCGGCCCAGAGTAGTAGCGCGCTGGTCTATGAGTTCAGCCCCGCGGCCGAGGGCCTGCTGGCCGACCTGCTGCCCGAGACAGTGAAGGCGACGCTCTTCCAGATCTTTAACGACGCGGTCGTCAGCGAGCACGTGGCCCGCATGGTCGCCATGAAGAGCGCCACCGACGCCTCCAAGAAGGCCAAGAAGATGCTCACGCGCGCCTTCAACCGGGCCCGCCAGGCGCAGATCACCACCGAACTGACCGAGATCATCGGCGGCGCGGCGGCGCTTGGCTAAGCCAAGATACTCGGCCCACGCGAGACAGCGGGCTTACCCCAGCGGCACGTGCTCAACCACCTGCAGACCGAAGGCCTCAAGCCCGGGCATGGCCTGACGGCTGTTGGTCAGCAAGCGCAGCTTGCGAAGGCCGAGCTGACGCAGGATCTGTCCGCCGATACCGAACTGGCGCATGGTGGCTGGGATGGCCCCGCCGTGGCCCATCGGGTGGGCCAGGTCGGGCGCGTCACTTCCACGGAGTGTGGCGGGGTCGGCCGGCCCGCGCCGAATGGTCTGCAGGCGCGCTTCGAGCGGGCTTTCTGGCGTCGCGTGCCCCTCTGGCCGCAGGTAGACCACCGCGCCGTGCCCGTGCTGTGCGATAGCACGCATCGCGGCCATGAGCTGCTCGTGCGATGAAATGGTGGCGTGTGACTGGACTGAGGTTTGGCCCTGCGACGCGAATGGGGATTGGCTTTGGCCCAAGCCAGCCACGATCGGCACGCCTTCAAAGACATCACCCAGCAGGTTTCGGCGGTGCATCCGCACCAGCGTGGGCCCCTCGTGCTCAAGCACCCGCCCCGCCGCGTCGACCAGGCCGACGTCGCCCATCGTGAGCACCACGTGTGGCAGCGGATCAACCAGGCTCTCGAACAAGAACATCTTAAAGTCGCCCGCGCTAGTCCGCACCGGCGTGCCCGTCAGCGGCTCAACACGCCGCACCAGGCTCTCTCGCGCCAGGCGGTGCTCAATAAGCTGGTTGACCGAGCACATCTTGAGCTTGTGCTGTGCGCAGAGCGTGACTAAGTCAGGCAGGCGGGCCATCTCGCCGTCGTCGCGCATCACCTCGATGATCAGGGCCCCCGGGGTGAGCCCGGCCAGGCGGCAAAGGTCAACGCTGCCCTCGGTCTGCCCGGTGCGAACCAGCACGCCCCCATCGCGCGAGCGCAGCGGGTTGATGTGCCCGGGGCGCACGAAGTCTTCAGGCCCGAAGCGCGGGTCGATAGCCATCTGCACGCAGCGGGCCCGCTCGCGGGCCGAGACGCCGGTAGTCCCGCCGTGCTTTGGGTGCAGGTCGATCGAGACGGTGAAGGCGGTCCCGCGGACGGTGGTGTTGACGCTGGCCTGCGGGTGCAGTTCGAGGCGGTCGCAGTCGTGCTCTGGCAGCGCCAGGCAGAGGTAGCCGCGCGCAACACTGAGCATGAAGGTGATGGCCTCTGGCGTGGCAAACTGGGCGGGCAGGACCAGGTCGCCCTCGTTTTCGCGCGACTCATCGTCGGTTAGGACGATCATCTTGCCGGCGCGCAGCTCGTCAAGGATTTCAGCGATCGGCGAGAATGGGTGCACGCCGCAGAGTAGGGCCGCGAGAGAGGCTGTCAGTTCGGCGGGAGCTTGACGATCGCGACCCCGACATGCTTCTGAGGCGGGGACTGGTGCCGCGATTCGTCGGCAGGCGGCACCCTCGAAAGCCCGATGAGCCGGTCCTTCGCGCCGCACTCTGGGCAGGGTGCGTCAGACCCGGACAGACTCGGGTAGTCACACCCGGCGCAACGCGGGGTGGTTTGGCCTTTGTAGCGGCGCTCCGCGAGCCAACGCTTCGCGAAGAGGGTGACGAACGAGGCATGCATGAGGAGCCAGAGCGCAATCAAAGGGACAGCCATCGACCCAAATTTCTCAAATAGCTCGGGCCAAGTCCGAGCCGCGTACCCGTGCGCCATCACGGCGATGTAAATGACGAGAGTCAACACCAACCACCATAGAACCCGTCAACTCTCGCGGCGCGATGTTACAGGCCACGGCCTTCTGTGCTGTCTGCCGAACCACGAGCGGTCAATCTTCATGCCCGCGCTCAGCGCCTGAATCGTCCACTGGACGGCAAGCACCGCCTAAAGCAAGAAGGTGATGCCAGCGCGTTTCAGTCATGTACTCTCCCCGTCGCGCGCACGTCCGCGATGAAGCCGACACGCCGTGCGAATCGCCGGAACTTGGCGGCCTTGTACAGCTTTAATGCTGGCTCGTTGCCTCCGTCGACAGCGCACGCCAGGGCCGTCGCCCCGCGCACCGAGAGCTCGGTCATCGCCATGCTCAGCAGCGAGGCGCCAAGCCCCTTGCCACGCAGTGGGGGCCCCAGGCCCAGGTAGACAAGCTCGGCGGTTTCGTGCTCGTCAAACCGCGTCAGCAGCATGCAACCCTCGGGCGCATCGCCCGCAAAGACAATAAACCACAGCGCTGGGTCGAAGGCGCCGACGGCAAGGTGCGAGGCCAGCACGTCTTGCGTCCGCCGGATGCCGCAGAGCGCCGGGCAATCGAGCGTGCCCTCGTAGCTGCGCGCCATTGCGCGCAGAAGCAAGTCTGTGCTCGCCGGCCAGCCGCGGCTCGCGAGTGACGTCACACGCACGCCCGGCGGCCACGCGGGCACAACCTGCGGCGTGCGCGGCACCTCCGTACGCATGTACCCAAGCTCAGCCAAGGTCGAGAAGCCCGCCCGCAGCAGCGCCTCGCGCACGTCAGCGTGGTGCGGCTCGATCAGCGCTTGGGCAAGGTCAAACGCCGGCTCAGCGCCGGTGGCAGATCGCGCGATCAGCCAGTTCCGGGCAAACTCGACCACTGCAACGCGCTGCGCGGCCCGCCCGTCGCGGCTCGCGCGCGAGAGTCGCGCACCCTCAAAGCTGCTGGGCAGATCGATCGGCTCAGCATCGCGCGAGACATAGACCCCAACGGTTCGTCCAGGCGACGCCGCCAACATGCAGACTTGCCCGAGCATGGGCCCGCCTTCAGGTGCGCTTCGCGGCCCGGCGTCAGACGCGCCGTTCGGCCCGGACTCACTCTCACCGGCAGTCGGCGGCTCAAGGGTCCCAAACAGCCAGCGCGGGTCGGCGCCCTCGGCCAGGGCTGTTTGGGCGTACTGATCAACCAGGCGGCCCAGCTCGGCGGGGTCTTGCCGCGCAGACACCAAGCGTGCGAGCGCGCCGCGCACCAGCCCCGGGGCGAGCATCCCGCAGGTAAAGCCTTGGGAGGGCGGCGGCTCGGGGTTGGAGGGGTTTGCGGGCGGCATGCCGGGCTGCGGTCTGGTACACTAGCGCCCCGACGGTGGCCGTCCGCCGCGGCAGCAACGGAGCGAAGCATGTCAAGCGATCTTCCTGCGCGTCCAACCAACCAGCCCTGCGACAGTCGGCCCAGCCTCAGCGAGCCCCGCTTGAGCGGACCCTTTATGCGTCGGGCCGGTGCGGCAGGACTGATCCTGAGCGCGGCGGGGATGATCGCAGTCGTGCTGGGCGGGCTGGCCCCGCAGCCCGAGGCGGTCCCGCGTCGCTGGCAGCTTGACGTCAACTGGGGTCCGATGCGGGTGCTGACGGTGGCGACCAGCGTCGGCACGCGGTCGTTCTACTACATGGGGTATGAGGCCGTCAACACCTCGGGGCGTGACATCACCTTTGCGCCGACGTTTGAGCTGGTTGATGGCGACGGGCTGGTCACGCGTGCGGGCAAGGACGTGCCGCAAGAGGCCGTGAGTGCCGCGCAGGCCAAGCTCGGCGGCGCGCTGATCGAAGACCCGATCTCAGTCATTGGTCCGATGAGCCAAGGGCGCGAGAACGCCAAGGTCGGGTTTGTGGTCTTTGCGTGCAACGACCTGACCCCCGGCGAGATGCGCGTCTATGCCGCGGGCTTTAGCGGCGAGACGGCCCTGGTCCGGACGCCCGAGGTTCGCACCGCTCAGGGTGGCAAGCTGGCCAGCCAGCTCATCACGCTCCGCCGAACCAAGGAGTTGCGGTTTTCCGATCCGGGCGACTTGGCCGGGCGGCGTGATTTGCCGCTGGATTTAGCCGAGGCCCGCTGGGTCATGCGGTAAAGGGCGGGCTTTGCCTTATTGGTCTTTGCTCGGAGCTCAAGCGTGGCTGGTGGGTTGTCGCTTGAGTGATCTTGGGACTGGCCTTGGCTTTGGCGCGGGGCTAGACTCTTGGCCCGGCCCGTCTTGAAGACAGGCCAGGCTTGGAGTGAAGAGCTTCAGGCCGCATTGATTTTCGGAGCTTTGCTATGGCGCATAAGAAGGGCCAGGGTTCGACCAAGAACGGCCGTGACAGCAACCCCAAGTACCGCGGGGTCAAGCTCTACGGCGGCGAGACGGCCAAGGCCGGCTCGATCATCGTGCGCCAGGCCGGCACGCCCTTCCACCCGGGCTTCAACGTCCGCATGGGCAAGGACTGCACGCTTTACAGCGTGGCTGAGGGCAAGGTCGTGTTCATGGGCCGCAAGGTCCACGTTGAGCCGCTCGACCCCGCGACGCCGCGCCCGTTCTACCTGGCCAACGCGCACTAAAGTGCGGTCGTGGTGGGCAGCGCGGTAGCAGAGAGTCTTGGTTTTTGACGGATCAATGAGCGCCACCCAGTGGGTGGCGTTTTCAGTTGGCGGGCGATCAAGACCGCGCCGCCAGCGCGTTAGTACATCACGGCGCTCACCGCGCGACCCACGCCCGGTTGATCAGCCCGTAAAGGTGGTGGTCGCGCCAGGTGCCGCCGATCAGGATCAGCTCGCGCTTGGTTCCCTCGAACGCGAACCCCAGCCGCTCCGCCAGGCGGATCGACCGGTCGTTGCCCGGCATGATCGCCGCGCAGATCCGGTGCAGGTTTGGTCCCGCCGGCTCAGGGCCGAAGCCCCAAGCGACCACGGCCCGCACCATCTCAAAGGCCAGGCCCTTGCCCTGCGCATCCGCCGCCACACGCCAGCCGATGTTGCACTCCTAAACGCTCCCACGGAAGAGGCCCCCGAGGTTGCAGTCGCCAACAAAGGCGCCCGTGGCGCGATCAACGGCCACGAATACAAACTCTGTGCCCGCTACGATGCCCTTTGACCAGCCCTCAACCGAGCGCTCAAGCCGCTTGTTGAACTGGACCTCAAGCGCTTCGCCCGAGGCCGCGCTGGCGAGATAGCTGCTCCATAGCGCGTTGCTGGCGGCGTAAGCAGCGACGCAGACCTCGCGGTGCCGCGCCGCAGGCGGAACGATCACTAGCCGCGCGGTGGTGAGCGTGGTGACCAGCGTGGGCGCAGCGTGCAGCGGGGTGGAGGGACTTGCGCTGGTCGCGTCGCTGGTCACCGTGCGTGCTCCGGCTCACACCCTCAGTTGCGGACGGCCCTTCTCAGGCCAATCAACGTGGAAGAACTCGCCACGCGGGCGGTCAACGCGCTCAAACGTGTGCGCACCGAAGTAGTCGCGCTGGGCTTGCAGCAAGCTGGCGGGCAGCCGTGCGGCCCGGTAGCTGTCGTAGTAGCTCAGCGCGCTGGCAAAGGCCGGCACCGGGATGCCCTCGATAGCCGCCCGCGCCACCACCGCGCGCCAGGCGACCTGCTGCTTCTTGATCACGCCCGCGAAGTACGGGTCCAGCAGCAAGTTGGCAAGCTGTGCGTCGCGCCCGTAGGCGTCGGTGATCTTCTGCAGGAACCGGGCCCGGATGATGCACCCGCCGCGGAAGATGCTCGCGACCTCGCCGAGCTTCAGGTTCCAGTTCTGGCCCTTGGACGCCGCGGCCATCAGCGCAAAGCCCTGCGCGTACGAGCAGATCTTCGAGCAGTACAGCGCCCCGCGCACGCACTCAGCCCAGTCGGTCTTCTTCTTGCCCAGCGTGATGCCGAAGGCCGCCAGGCTCGCCGGCGTCGCGCCCTTGAGCTTCTTGCTCGCCAGCACGCGCTGCTCCTTGATCGCGCTGATGTTCCGCGCGAAGACCGCCTCGGCCATCGTCGGGGCCGGCACGCCAAGGTCCAGCGCGCTGTTGATCGTCCACTTGCCCGTGCCCTTCTGGCCCGCGGCGTCCAGCACGATATCTACAAACGGCTTCTTCGCGCCCTTGGCCGGCCCGCCCGTGTCCGTCTGCTGCAAAATGTCCGCCGTGATCTCGATCAGGAAGCTGTCCAGCTCGCCGGCGTTCCAATCGGTGAACACCGCGCTCATGTCCTTGGGCGTCAGGCCCAGCACCTCGCGCATGAAGTGGTACGCCTCGCAGATCAGCTGCATGTCGCCGTACTCGATCCCGTTGTGCACCATCTTGACATAGTGCCCAGCGCCGTCAGGCCCGATGAACGTCGTGCACGGCACGCCGCCGCTGATGGGCTTGCCCGCCGACGCACCCTCGATCGGCTTGCCGCTCTTGGCGTCAACCTTGGCCGCGATCTTTGTCCAGACCGGCTCGAGCAGCTTCCACGCCTCGGGCTTGCCGCCGGGCATCAGGCTGGGGCCAAACCGCGCGCCAAGCTCACCGCCCGAAACGCCCGAGCCGACAAACAGAAGTCCCTTCTCGCCCAGGGCCTTCTCGCGGCGCTGCGTGTCCTGCCATTCGGCGTTCCCGCCGTCGACGATCAAGTCACCCTTGTCCATAAGCGGGACCAGCGCATCGATGGTCGCGTCGGTCGGGCCGCCGGCCTTGACCAGGATCACCACCCGCCGCGGACGCTTGATGCTGGCGACAAAGTCCTTCAGCTCGGCCGCGGGCACCAGCCCACCGCCGGTATCGCCAAAGACCGCCGGGGGGTTATCGTCCGTGAACCGCTCGGTCTTGGCCGTCGTGCGGTTGAAGACCGCGACTTGGAACCCATGGTCGGCCATGTTCAGCGCCAGGTTCTTGCCCATCACCTCAAGGCCGATAAGCCCGACGTCGGCGGCGTTCACGGGCGGAACAGGCAGTGTGGCCATAGCGCAAGCGTCCTTCGGCCCATGGCCGGTAAGAGTCAGTTCCCGGTCGGCCCGCAAGGCCCACCCGGCGCGATGAAGATAGGCGTGGGGCCAGAGGGGGGCCCCTGCCGCCCCGTCCGACGCCCTTCTGCTGCGATTTCTGGCCCGCACCCTCGGCGTGTGGTACTGTTGGCGTGTGTCGGCTGCGGGCCCCGCGGCTGTGTCCATCCATCCCGCTGATCGCCCGGGTCAACGCCCAGGCGCACCAGCGGGCCAACGCGAGGTAGGGAGAGTTTCAAGATGACCAAGTTCGCTCTGTCGTTCGCGGCCGGTCTGGCCGTGAGTGTCACCGCCATGGCCCAGTCGTTCACCCCGGGCAACCTGGTGGTGAGCATCGTTGAAATGCCCGGCACCAGCTCCAACACCGGGCGCCCCGTCAGCGTCCAGCAGTTTGACCTCGCCGGCCTGAGCGGGTCGTTCAACGCCTCGCGCGTGCTCGCCCTGCCGGCTTCGCCCAACCAGACCACCACGGTCGCCAATAGCTTCGTGCTCTCGGGCTCGGCAACCAGCGAGGGCAACCTCACCCTCTCGCCCGACCGCACCACCCTGGGCCTCGCCGGGTACAACACGTGGGTCCTCCGCGGCGGCAACACCAGCTTCACCACCGGCTCCGTGGCCAGCACCTTGAACTTCGCTGGCAACACCGGTACGACCTTCGCCGCCAACGTCCCCCGCATCGTTGCCTCCATCCCCGCTAACTACAGCACCACCTCCTACACCCTCATGGGCAACACCTACAGCGGCAGCAACTTCCGCACAGCGGTGGTTGACGGCAGCGGCTTCCTCCTCGGCGGCACCTCGCTAACCAACAACACCGGCAACCGCGCCACCGGCGGCGCCCGCTCGTTCTCTGGCGGGCCTAACTCTGTCGCCCTCACCGGCGCTCAGTCGCCCGACGTGCTCGTCCCCAGCCTCGTCAACACCCGCCAGGTCGCCCGCGACCTCAGCGGCAACGTGATCATCGCTACCCAGCAGGCCACCGCCGGCATCACCCCCGGCCTCTACCAGGTCATCAGCGGGAACGCCGTCTTGCTCCCCGGCTTCGCCGCACCCGCCTTCGGCGCATGGGGCCCCAACGACTTCGAGTTCATCACCGGCACCACGCTCTATATCGCTGACGACGGCTCCGCCGGCAACGCCCCAGCGCAGTGGGGCGGCCTCCAGCGCTGGGACTTCAACGGCACCACCTGGGCCCTCTCCTACGTCATCAACCAGGTCGTCGCCAACGCCCAAAACGTCTTCGCCGGCCTCCGCTCCATTACCGTCACCACCGACGGCCAGCAGAACACCATCTACGGCATCGATACCGGCGGCCGACTCGTCGCCGTCGTTGACGCGGGCGCCTCGTCCGTCTTCACGACCCTCGCCACCCCCGCCGCGGGCCAGTTCTTCCGCGGCGTCGAGGTCACCCCCGGCACCGCCATCCCCACCCCCGCTGGCGCGGCACTGCTGAGCCTGGGCGGCCTGGTTGCCATGCGTCGCCGCCGTCGTTGATCACACACGCCCAGCCGCCACGCCTGACCCGCGCGGCGACTCTTTACTTCATCCCTAATGGGGCTGGGCACACGCCCGGCCCCTTTCTATTGGTGGCAGCCGCGATAACCGACGCCGTCAGCCGCGCCCACAGCCCGCGTGCGTCCTGAACCACGGGCCCCGCCGCGTCGGTTGTTGCGAGGCGCATGAGCACGGTCCCAGCATCAAGAGGCAGCGCGGTCCGCAGAGCGGCGACGAAGAGCCGATCCTTCTCGCGCTCCGCCAGTAGCTTTGAGTCCGCCAAGTCGTGCGGCTCAAGGCATCACCCAGTGGCCGCGCCCGTCCCGGGCCCGCGCAGCGGCACAAGCCTCTCCCGCCACCCAGCCGTAAGCCGCGCCTCGCGCTTCACAGCCCAGACCTGCCCGGGCGATAGAACCCCCGGGCACGGCGAGCAACTGCGCAGCCGCTGCCCACATTCGCCCTGGTCTTCGAGCAGCTCACAGACGTTCTCTTACTGGCCGCTCCAGCAGCCCCGTCCAATCGGCGCGTCCGCCCGCAACCCCCATGTCAGCAGGGCCGCCCGCCGCCGCCCACCGCCGCCGCAAGTTCTCGCGCGCGACCTCGACCAGCTCTGGCCGACTGCGCAGAGCCGCGGCGACGTGCCTGTGCACCGCCAAGCTCACCGCATCAGTCTCGTTCGCCGGGCCGCTCATGCCAGGATTCTGACCCCCACCTACCTTCAACGCATGTGCGCCCAGGGCCCTGCGCCCTCGCCAATCCCCCCCACATGGCTCTACCGGCGCGTCACGCCCGACGAGGCCGAGCGCATCTTCACCGATGACCGCGGCGTGCCCTTCGGTGCTGCCAGTCAAGCCTGGCTCGAACTCCGCGCCACCGTTACGCCCGCCGACGAGCT
Source organism: Phycisphaerales bacterium PN19_bin_20 (assembly GCA_021173225.1). GTDB lineage: Bacteria > Planctomycetota > Phycisphaerae > Phycisphaerales > UBA1924 > JAJTGZ01. The sequence goes on from JAJOLK010000026.1 coordinate 25,161, forward strand.
CTGGATCTACGACAGCCGCGCGCACATCGCGCCCGGCTCGTGCGCGAACCTTGGCGTGTGCGTTGTGCGCCACGGCCGCGTCACCCGGCACCTGCTCATCCGTATCAGTTAGCGCCGCCGACGGCCCGCCGCCTCACTCCACCGTGACGCTCTTGGCCAGGTTCCGCGGCTTGTCCACGTCGTGCCCGCGCGCCACCGCCGCGTAGTACGCCATGAGCTGCAAGGGCACCACCGTCAAGATCGGGCTCAGCGGCTCGCACACGTCCGGCACGTACATCACGTCCTGCACATGCTTGGCGATCTCCGTGTCGCCCTCGGTCGCCACCGCGATCACGTGCCCGCCCCGCGAGCGGACCTCCTGAATGTTGCTCATGACCTTCTCATACTGCCGCCCGCGGTTGGCGATAAAGACCGCCGGCATCCCCTCGTTGATCAGCGCGATGGGCCCGTGCTTCATCTCGGCCGCGGGCATGCCCTCGGCGTGGATGTAGCTGATCTCCTTGAGCTTCAGCGCGCCCTCAAGGGCCGTGGGGTAGTTGTACCCGCGCCCCAGGAACAGCCAGTTCTCACGCTCTACGTACTTCTCGGTGATCCGCTTGATCCGCCCGGCCTGCTCCAGGATCCGCTCGATCTTCCCGGGGATCGCCTCCATCTCCTTCATCAGGTCCAGGCACTGATCGGCGCTCATGAAGCGCTTGCGCGCCATGTACATGCTGATCAGGCTCAAGACCGTGACCTGCCCGATGAACGCCTTCGTGCTCGCCACGCCGATCTCGGGCCCAACCCGCAGGTAGACCCCCGCGTCAGTCTCGCGCGCAATCGAGCTGCCCACCACGTTGACCACCCCCAACGCCAGCGCCCCGCGCTCCTTGGCCTCGTGCAAGGCCGCCAGCGTGTCGGCCGTCTCGCCGCTCTGGCTCACCGCGATCACCACCGTGTTCTCTTCTATCACCGGGTTGCGATAGCGAAACTCGCTGGCGTACTCGGTCTGCGTCGGGATCTTTGCCAGGTCCTCGAGCATGTACCGCCCGATCATTGCCGCGTGCAGCGCCGTGCCCTGCGCGGTGATCACCACGCGCCGCGCCTTGGTCAGCTCCTTGGCAAAGCTCGAGAGCCCGCCCAGCACCACACGCCCCTCGCGCATGTCCAGACGCCCGCTGATGCACGCCCGCACGCTCTTGGGCTGCTCGAAGATCTCCTTGAGCATGAAGTGCGTGAAGCCCCCAAGCTCGATCTGCTCAAGCTCGATCTCAAGCTGCTGGACCCGCGGTGACAGCGGCGTGTTGTGGATGTCGGTGGTCCGGAACCCGCCCGCGTCCATCTTCACCACGTTGTAGTCGTCCAGCATCACCACCCGCCCGGTGTGCGCGATGATCGCCGCACCGTCGCTGGCCACCACATACTCGTTGTCGCTGCCGATCCCCACCATCAGCGGGCTGCCCTTGCGCGCGCACACCAGCACGCCCGGCTCCTTCTCGCAGATCACGCAGATCGCGTACGCGCCCGTCACCTCACGCAGCGCGGCCTGCACGGCCTTCTCCAGGTCGCCCTCGTACAGCTCACCGATCAGCATCACCAACACCTCGGTGTCCGTCTGGCTGCTGAAGCTGTGCCCCTTCTCCTGCAAGTAGGTCTTGAGGGCCGCGTAGTTCTCGATGATCCCGTTGTGCACCAGCGCGATCCCGTGCCGGTCGTCTGTGTGCGGGTGCGCGTTGAAGTCTGTCACGCCCCCGTGCGTCGCCCATCGCGTGTGGCACAGCCCCAGCGACCCGTCAAACGCCGCCTGGCCCTCGATGGCCTCTTGCAGGTTCGCCACTCGCCCCACCCGCCGGGCCACATGCAGCTTGCCCCCAGTCAGCACCGCGATCCCCGCGCTGTCATACCCGCGGTACTCAAGGCGCTTGAGCCCCTCAAGCAGGATCGGACGGGCAACCTTTGAGCCGACGTAGGCGACGATTCCGCACATGCGTGAGTTCCTTCCAGCGCCGCTCGCCGCCGGCGACGCCTAGCCAACCCTCCACCAACAGTTGAAGGGTATCGGCCAACCCCACCGCGCCCTTGCGCATTCGGGCCATCTGCTCGATCAGGCCCCTACGCACTCTGGCTAGCCCACGTTCGCGGCGAACATACCACCTTACTCCAGGGAGCGGCAGCCCTCCATCTGACAACTCATGCTCGGGCTGGGATGGCAATTGGGGGGGATTTGGGGCAGCGCTCAGATGGGCACCTCAATGCGGTGTGTTATCGGGCTTCCTACGGTCACAATCGTCGAATTGGTACCCCCAGTGGGTGTACAGGCCGCACAGGCTGTACGGATAACCTCTGATTTGTGTGCTGACCCGTTGCAAACATCGACTGAACATTCGACCATCTCACTTCGTTGGATATATCTCTCGGGCCGGTGAAACAAAGTGCCAAAGCGTTCCACACTTCGATCCCTCTCCAGCGCCTGGCCCCGGGCCCGCGCCGACACAAACGGCGTCGCAGGGGGTGGCACAAGCTTCGGGCAGGTACCCGATCAGGCGACGCTCACGGCCATTGGCCTGCGGCTTCGCGCGGCGTTCGCGGCATTGGTCCGAGAACTGCCCACCGGCGCCCGGACCACCGCCGCGATGTCCACCTATCTAGGGGTCTCGCCCGCGACCTGCCAGCGGCTTCTTGAGGCCCTAAACCCGGTGCGTGAGCCCGCTTCTGTCCCGCTGCGCCTCCCGGGCCCGGCGGCTTTGGAGCAGGTTTTGGCCGGCGCGCGAAAGCGCTCTGCCGAGGGCGGCGTGGGCCTCGAAACGTTAGCGCTCGCGCGGGCCGGGGTTGAGCAATACGACCAGTTCATCCGGGCGCACGCGCGCAGTCAGCGGTCTTTGCTTTCTCTGATTGCCGAGCACGGCTCGGTGCCTGGCATGCAGCGTTCGAGCGCCGAGGACGCGGGGCCGCCGGGTGTGAAGCAGCGCCGCGCGTTGACAGAGGCGGCGATCGCCGCGACGGGCGAGTCGGTAGACGTCAAAGCGATAGTGACGCTCGTGCAGCCCTCGGCCTCGTTACCAGGGATGCTTGAGATCAGTTCGATGGTGAGCTCTGTGGGCGTGCGTCGGCGCGGCTTTGCCAGGCCGTTTACGCCCGCCGTGCTCGGCTCTTGGTGGAACGCGCCGAGCAATGGTTCTGGCGACGGGCCCAGAGCGGCTTCGGAGATGGGCTGGACTTTGGTAGAGTCGATGTCGAGCGTCAGCGTCAAGCCGGTGCTCCTAAGCAAGGGCGGCGGGCGGGTGGCGCTGGTGGCAGACTTTGGCGACGACGTTCGCGTGCAGGGCGACGCGCTCGAAGGCGACGCGTCAGGCAATGGCGGGGCCGCCGACCCGGCGCGATGGCGCGGCCCGGCGGACGTGACGCTTCAGTTCCTTGGGCACGCCGTCGCCGACCCTCGCCAAGATCCGCACGCCCGGCTCTCACTGGCTGCGCGGATCGGTCAGCCGACGCGGCTGCTGGTGCTCGACGTGCTGGTTCACAGCAGCTTGGTGGGGCTTGGTAGCCCGGTGCTGGGTGTGTTCTCGCAAGGCGCCCCGCCAGGGGACTTGCCGGGTAGCTCGCCTGATGAGCACTGGCACGAGCGGTTCCCGGAGGACACACGCCTGGTGCTACTGGGGGGCATGGGCGGTGATGGCGCGCGGTGCCGTGAGCATCCGCGGCAGGTCGAGCTTGTGGCGCACCTGCTGGCGAGCCAGCAGCTTGACGCGCGTAAGTTTGTGGGCTTTCGCTGCTTGTGTGAGTTTCCGCTGTGGCAAGCGGAGTACCGCATGAATTTCTTGCCGCGCGGCGAGGCTACGACGCCGGACTGAGGTTAACACTCAGGGCGTGTGACCGACCCCGGGCGTGACTCTCGAACCCACTGACCCGCGGGTGCGCGCTTACGCGGAGCGCGGGTGTTCGCAGAACACGGCGCGTCGAGATTCGGGCTACGCGCTGGCGCCGACCCAATAGTCGATCTGCGCGGGCCATGGGGCACCCTTGGGTGTGCCTAAGGCTTGCGCGGCACTTACGGCCCAGTACGGCTCGCGCAGCATCTCACGCGCCAAGAGCACCATGTCGGCGCGGCCCGAGCGCACGATTTCCGCCGCCTCTTGTGGCGTGCGGATCAGCCCAACCGCCGCCGTGGCAACGCCCGACTCGCGTTTGATCCGCTCTGCGAACGGGACTTGGAAGAGCGGCTGCTGTGGGCTTTTGACGGTCTGGCCTGTCGCGGTTGCGCCGCCCGATGAGCAATCGATGATGTCAACGCCTTCGTCGCGCAGCAGCTTGGCCAGCGCGACTGAATCGTCCAAAGTCCAGCCCGCTTCTACGCCCTCGACGTCCTTAACACCGTCAACGCACGAGAGGCGCACTGACAGGGGCATGGCCTCGGGGATCGAGGCGCGGACGGCGCGGGTGACCTCGAGCAGCAGGCGCGTGCGACCGGCGAATGAGCCGCCGAAGTCGTCAGCGCGCCGGTTGGTAAGCGGCGAGAGAAACGAGTGAAGCAGGTACCCGTGCGCGGCGTGGACTTCAACAAGCTGAAAGCCGGCAAGCACGGCGCGCCGAGCGGCAGCGGCAAAGTCGTGCACCAGCTCGCGCAGCTCGCTGGCGGACAGCTCGCGCGGGGTCGCGTAACCATCGGTGAACGGGACCGCGCTGGGCCCAACGATCGGCCACCCGCCTTGCTCAGTGGTGAGCGTCCCGCGCTGGCGGTTTGGTGCCCACGGGCGTAGCGTTGAGGCCTTGCGTCCAGCGTGGGCGAGCTGGATGCCCGGCGCGGCGCCCATCTGTATGACGAACCGCGTCACGCGTGCCCAAGGTTCAATATGACCGTCGCGCCACAGGCCGGCGTCCTCGGGCGTGATGCGTCCGGCGGCCTGCACGGCCGTGGCCTCGGCGATGATCAGCCCTGCGCCGCCGACGGCTCGCGAGCCAAGGTGGACCAGATGCCAGTCGTTGACCTCGCCATCGTGGGCCGAGTACTGGCACATGGGCGAGACACCGACGCGGTTGCGGAGCGTCAGCCCTCGGAGGGCGAACGGATCAAAGAGCTCGGGCATGGCAGAGCGTAGCGGCGGGTGCCGCGCGGCTGACCGCGGACGGCTCTGGCACACCTCCCTCAAAACGCGGTCAATCCTCGGGGATGTGGCTTGAGGTGACGACCTTATGGAAGGCGTCACGCAGGCGGCGCGTGACGGGCCCCTCGCTGCCGTGGCCGATCTTTATGTCGTCGATCTGCGTGACGGCGATGATCTCGGCGGCGGTGCCGGTGAGGAAGACTTCGTCGGCGCTCTTGACCTCCTGCGGCTTCATGTTTCGCAGGTTGCAGGCGATGCCCAGGTCGGCGCACAGGTCCATAACGAAGCGGCGTGTGATGCCCTCAAGGATGCCGCTCTCGGTGGGCGGCGTGAAGACTTTGCCTTCGCGGATGACGAAGATGTTGTCACCGGTGCACTCACCGACGTAGCCGTCCAGGTTGAGCATGATGGCCTCGTCGCAGCCCTGGTCGATGGCCTCAACCTTGCCGAGGATGTTGTTGAGGTAGTTCAGGCTCTTGATGCGCGGGTCAAGGCACTCGATGGGTGTGCGCGGGCGGTGTGCGACGATGATCTTCATGCCCTTTTCGTACTGGTCCTGGCTGTAAAGGGCGATCTGGTCAGCGATGCAGACGACGCCGGCGGTGGGGCACTTGCGCGGGTCAAGCCCGAGGTTCCCGGCGCCGCGGGTGACCAGCAGGCGGATGTACCCGTTGTGCAGGTTGTTGGCCTCGACGCAGTCGCGGAGGATCTGGACCATCTCATCACGCGAGACGGGGATGCGCAGGCGGATCATCTCGGCGCAGCGCCAGAGGCGTTCCATGTGCTGGCCGCACTTGAAGATCTTGCCGTTGTAGATGCGGATGCCCTCGAAGACCCCGTCGCCGTAGAGCAGGCCGTGGTCGTAGACGCTGACGAGGGCCTGGCTCTTGGGGACCATCATGCCGTTGACGTAGATGATGGGGTTGGAGGTGGAGAGGAACTCTTGAGTGGTCTTGAATATGTTGTAAGTGGAGTGGCGGGTGCCGACGGAGCCCTTGGAAGTGGGCTTGGAGGTGGCCTTGGAAGTGGGCTTATTGCTGCTCTTGCTCGCGGGTTTGGCGGCGGGCTTGCGGGCGGTGCCGTTGGTTCCGTTGGTGCCGTAGCTGACGTTGGCCCCGTTGCTGCCAGGGCGTGCCCCGCGTGCGACAACGATCTTGGTCGCCTTCGCGGACGCCCTCCCGAACGCCTGAGCGGGCTTCTTAGTGAACTTCTTGGTGAACTTCACGGGTGACTTTGGGGCCTTGGTGCGCATCTTGAGGCTCCGGCGGCGTGGGGTGCAGTGGGGGCGTGGGGTGCAGTGGGGGCGTGGGGTGCAGTGGGG
>JAJOLK010000003.1:0-38335 GCA_021173225.1 Phycisphaerales bacterium PN19_bin_20
CTTTTGGGATATCTGGACTTTGATTGACAAAGCGGGGAGGTCAGGGGGTAGTCTGTGGGAATGACCAACGCAAGCCGAGTGTGGGCACGGTGGCGGAGCATGGCGGCCCAATCAGCAGTAATTTTGCTGTGTTTGTGGTCGTGGGGGAGTGCGGCGGCGCTGGCGGTTGAGCGTGAGGGCCCGCCACGGACGGAGGCTGAGCTGCGTGCGTTTGTGGAGGAGTTGCAGAAGGGTTCGGGCTCGCTGGACTTTCCGCCGCTGGTCCAAGTCTCATTCCGAACGCTGAGGTTTTGCCCGTGGACGTCGGGCGAGATCGAGGCGATGTGGCCGAATATCAAGGACAAACGGGAACATCCTGCTCGGACGATGATAAAGCTGTGCCAGGAAATCTCTAGGCGGGGAGAGCCGGCGACGGGCGTGCAGGTCGTCGTACGAGATCAGCTTGGACAGTGGCGTTACTCGTCGATGGACAAATTTCGCAGTGACCAGGAGCACTACGCCAACAGCAAGCGCGGCCCCTGGGTGGTCGACAGCTTTAAGAATGGCGAGCTCATGGACGGGGACTCCTTCTCCCCCGACACCTTCGCAGGCGGCATGGGCGGTTACGCTGGGCAGTTTGCCCGCGCTGTTGAGAATTTCCTAACAGGTGGCGTGCGCCACTGGCCGGGTACCCGGGTTGATAGCGTCAGCCTGCGCTCTAGCGACTGGCGGGTGGTGTTCAAGGAGCAGGACCAGACCGGTGCCGCAACCTTGATCACGCTCGAAGGCGTGATTTCGGACAAGCCCCCGTTCCTCATCACCCGTAGCAAGGACACGGTTGACACCATCGGTTCATCCCAGCGCACCCGCGCCTTCGTGCGGTTCGAGGGCTGGCGGTGGGATGAGACACTGGGTCAGATGGTGTGTAAACGGGTTGACTTCGGCGAGGTTCCTGGTCGCGTGCTAAACAGTTACCGCCTCGATTCGATCAAGCAGATCGAGCAAGCAGACTTTGATGCTCTTTTGGTGCCGCCAAGCGCAGCGAACCCAACGGTGCGCTACGGGGCGTTCGAATGGACGGCTCAGAAGCTCGTCGAGACTAAGCGTCGCAACAGTCCGAACGGGAGCCAAGCAACCGGCGACAGTTCGTCGCGCTTGCCAGCAAGCGGCAGGCTCGTTGCGGGCTGGTGGATTCTCGGAGCGTTGGCTGCCACGGTGGCCGGGTTTGTTTGGTGGAAGGCGTCTGCGCTGAGGAGGTAATGATGCAGCGTTTCTCTGCCCTTGCGTTGCTCACGGCTGCCGCGGTAGCACCCGCGGCCATGGCCACGGTCGTCGCGTGCTGGGTTAACAACGGGCCGGCCCCGTGCTGTGATGCACCCAAACTGATCTGCAACAACCGCCAGGGTCTCGTATGGCTTTGTCAGGGTAGCTCCACTGGCGCCGTCAACATCCAGGTCGTGCGGCCGGTCAACTTGGGCAACTTTGAGAGCGGCCAGAACAACCTGGATACTTCGAACCCCGTCGCGTGCACAACGAAGACGCATGCGTGCGGCTCGCAACCCGGGCAGTGCTTGCCTGAGGTCGTTGCTCAGTCCACTTGCGTCAACACGACAACCACCGGTCAGATCTGCCCGTAGGGCGATGACTTCCGGGCCTGCACGGCCCGACGGAGCGTGACGTGATCAAGAGCGATCGTTTCAGAACCGCTGTGGCATCGACTCTTACAAAGCTCGTCGCTACGTTGCTACTTGTAGCGGGGCTGCTCAAGCTGCTGGACCTTGATGAGTTCGCCTCAAGCCTTGTTGCCTTTGTTCTGTTGCCCGAGTGGGCGCGGCACGTTTCGACTTTCGCCCTGCCGACCCTCGAAGTGGCCGCTGGGTCGCTGCTGCTCTGGCGCTGGCGATCGCGGCCGCTGGTAGCGTTTACCGTTGCCCTGTTGAGCGCGATGGCAGGGGTGCTTGCGGCCCACCTTCTGCTTCGCGGTGAAATTCCACCCTGCCGCTGCTTTGGGGCGCTGAGCGCTCACGCGCAGTGGATGTCGGACGCGCGGTTCGCGTTGGCCAAGCCGCTGGTGCTCATGGGTTTGCTGCTGATTGTGGCATGGCTGGCCGCGCGGTCATCAATCGAGGCGGGGCTCCAGCCGGGCCAGAGCGATCCGCGCGCGCCTACCCAGCTTGGGGCGTCGGCCCGTGCTTTCACGCTCATCGAGTTGCTGGTTGTGCTGGCCATCATCGGTGTGCTTCTGGCGGTCTCGCTTCCTGCGCTCTTTCGCGCGCGGATGGCTGCACGCGAGGCCCGCGCGCTCACGTCGCAGCAGGTCATCGCTCGCGGCTTCATCGTCTACACGATCAACTGGAAGGATGCGTTCCCGCAGCCGCTGGCACCAATTGCGCCAGCACCACCTTTACTCAGCCATTACTTTTTCGCATACACAAGCTGGACCGCGATGGTCGGTGCTGAGGTTTTGGGAGACGCTCGAGCTGTGCCCAGCGATGAACGCTTTCCAGGGAGCGGGTCGCCGGGCCAGTTTCTATACCCGTGCGCCTTCCTGGCTCGCCCCGAGTTTTGGGACCCATCAACGCGCCTCGATAGCGGTCAACTCAAGGCCACCCGGACTGCGGACGTGACCCATCCTCAGCTCAAGGCCCTGAACGTGACCGAAGCGCAGGACCGCCAGCCTGAAGCGCTGCGCGCGCGTGACAACCACAACATCCCGGCCCTGCTCGCCTTCGTTGACGGCTCCGCGGCGCCCTTCAACGTCCGCGACGTGCTCCCCGGCATCTCCACGGGCGAAGGCGCCATCCCCGAGGCCGCACACACCTTCGACATCTACCGCGCTTTGCACACGCTGCGCGGGGTGTCTGGGCGTGACGTACTGTCGCGGTGATGCTGACATTGATTCTTCGCAGGCTGTTGCAGTTGCCGTTAATCGTGCTATCGATCTACACGCTGACGCTGGCATTGGCGTGGGCGGTGCCGGGCTCGCCGATGGACAAGGGCGAGGGGCGGTTGCCGCCGGTAGAGGTGATCAAGGCGATGGAGGCGCGGTACAACCTTGACAGTTTTTGGGGCTTCTACTTCAGCTATTTGGGGAGCGCGTCGGGTTTGAAGTACGCGCGTGATTGGGCGAGCGGGAGCATGGCGGCGGAGGACTCGGCGGCGCGGGCGCTGGGGCAGGCGCCGGCGGCGCGGCCGGTGTTTGACCTGGGGCCGAGCCTGCAGTATGAGGACTGGCGTGTCAACGAGATTTTGGCGGGCAGCTTGCCGGTGTCGGTGACGATCGGTGGGCTGGCGATGGTGCTGGCGATGGTGATCGGGCTGACGGCGGGGCTCGTGGGTGCGGTGCGGCCTGGGTCAGTGGCGGACGTGGGTACGCTGGCGGTGGCGCTGGTGGGGATCAGCTTGCCGAGCTTTGTGACCGGGACGCTGCTGCTGCTGGCGGGGCCTGTGATGCTGGGGATTGGCGGGGTGGCGAGCTGGGGCCGGATTGAGGACATGCTGCTGCCGGCGCTGACACTGAGCCTGCCGTTCGCGGCGTATATCGCGCGGCTGACGCGGATGGGGATGATCGAGGTGATGGGGGCTGACTTCATCCGGACGGCGCGGGCGAAGGGCGTGCCTGAGCGGAGTGTGGTGATGAAGCACGCGCTGAAGAACGCGTTCTTGCCGGTGCTGAGCTATCTGGGGCCGGCGACGGCCTTGGCGATGACAGGGAGCTTTGTGGTGGAGCGTGTGTTCACGGTGCCGGGGCTTGGGCAGCACTTTGTGAACGCGGTGCTGAACAAGGACCTGTTTTTGATCATGGGCGTGGTGCTGGTGTTCAGCACGATGCTGATTGTGTTCAACTTGGCGGTGGACGTGCTGTACCGATTTGTGGACCCGCGGATTGAGTAGGGCAGGCCGATAGCACGTAGCACCTGGGCACGTGGGCACATCTGCACATCGGTAAAGGCGCGTGGGGGCGCGCGGGGGCACGTGAGGTTTAGGGCGGCGCGTGGTCGAGGGTGGCCTGAACGGAGCGTTGCTCGGCGCTGAGCAGTTCGAGGGTGCTGGTGGACTCGCGCACGAGGTTGGCGGCGGCGTAGGCGATAGCGAGTACGCCGACGGCGCTGGCGAGGATGACGATGGCGACGGCGACCTGCGCGGGCTGCTGGTAGCCGAAGAAGCTCATGGAGGCACCGGCCATGGCGACGCAGGTGCCAGCGGCGAAGCAGCCGATGGCCAGATAGCACCCGCGCAGGGCGCGGATGATGATGCGCGAGCGTTTGGCGGCGGGAATGAGCTGTTGTCGGGCGAGCTCGCGGGTGAGCGAGGCGGGTATGCCGGGGTGATGGCCAAGGTGCGTTGGTGCGTGCGCGGGGTCGAGCAAGACCTCGGCGATGATGCGGGTGCGGTCAACGGAGCGGGCCAGGCGGTTGGCGGTGCTGAGTGTGAGCAGCGTGCTGGCGTTGGTGAGGATGGCCGGTGCGACCAGGAAGGTGAAGACGGCGAACGGGTTGTCGTGGCTCATCACGCCTATGTCCATGCGTGAGGGTATGGGGGCACATCGGCACATCGGCACATCGGCACAGCGGCACATCGGCACATCGGCACATGGGCACGTCGGCAGATGGGCAATGGACGGGGCGAGTGCTTGGTTTAGCGATGGTGGGGTCGATGGCGCTGGCCGCGTACTTCAACACGCCGGGTTGTCAGTGGGGCCGGCGGAGTGCAGCCCTCGGAGCCAGCCGTGCGTGGGAACGCACCAGGATTGTGAACTGGGCTGTCTCAGGGCGAGCCGAGACGATAATACACGCTCGTAAGATTATCAGGGGTGCTTTGATTAATGCTCTGAGCGGAACCTGCTTTGGCTGGACGGCGCGGTGACGCTGGGCATGCGGCGGTGAGCCCGTTGCGGGCCCTTGGTGGGCCCCTGGTGGGCCCCGGGTGGGTCCTTGGTGGGCCGCGTGGCGCAGGGTGCCGCGGTCTTCAAGTGGACTCGTGGCCACGCGTTGCCGCAGTTAAGCGTCGGCGTCAGTGGCGTTGGCGTCTGTTTCTTTTTCACTCGCGTTGTCGATGTCGCCGTCGTGCCCGTGGGGCGGGGCGAGGTTGGTGGCGGCCTCGGCGTTGCGGAGGGTGTGCTCGGTGATGACGTCGTAGCAGGTGGCGAGCAGGCCGACGAGCGGGAACTTGGCCCCGGTGCTGGCGTCAAAGGGCGATGCGCCCAGTCTCCGCAGCAGAGGGTGGGTGACGGCGGGGGGGGTCATGGTCAGGTCGATCTCGTGGGCGCTGGTGGTGGCGGTCCAGAACGAGTCGACGGCGTCTTCAAGCGGGGGCTGCGGGATGTCGGCCAGGCCGGGCAGGCGTGGGAGGTAGGCGGGGACGGGGCGTGCGGCGCTGGCGGTGCCCGGTGTGCCGGCGGCGGAGCCGGTGCGTGTGCCTTGGCCGACGGCACGGCGCTGGCGGAGTTCATCGAGGAGGTTTTCGCGCGGCATGCCACGGAGGGCGAAGATCAGGAAGGTGTCGAGGCCCAGGCGTTCGGCGACGAGGGACATGACGCAGGCGACGTGCTTGCACCAGCCGGGGCCCGCGCTTGAGCCGGGCCCGCAGAGCCCGCAGGAGCAGGTGACGGCGAGGTCTGGCTGCTCTTGCGGGAAGAGGCGGAGGCGCAGCGGGCTGAAGAGGTCTTCGATGTTGGGGGGGACTTCGCCGGCAAGCAGGCCCGCGAGGTGGCGGGCCTCGCCGAGCATGGCGTCAATGACCTTGGCCCATTGGTCTGGCCCGAGGACGGGCAGGGTGATGCGGACGTCATAGGCGAAGGGCATGCGGCCCTGGACGGCGGAGCCGATGGTGCCGGGGGTAATGCTGAGGGTGCGGGCCTGACCTGTGCGGGCGTAGATGAGGCCTTCGTTCATGGCGCCTGCGCCGGCGAAGTCTTCAACCAGGCGGAGCCAGCGCTGGGCGGCCCAGGCGGCGGAGACGGGGCCGGAGCGGCTGGCGAGCTTGAGCCCGTTTTTGACCTTGCGCGGGTGGGCGGTGGGTACGGCGGCGCGGGGTATGAACTGGCCTGGGACGGTGGCGCGTGCGGCGGCGGCCTCGAGGCTCAGGCCCGGGAGCTCACCGCCCTTGCGGACGCCGTTCGGCTTTTCGGTCGGCCCTTGGCTCATGCGGTGTGGTTGGACTGGGCTTTTGGGTGGGAAGGTAAGTGAGGGCTGGGATTGGTGCGGCGCAGGGATAAGGGTAGACGTGCCGGGACGGGGGCTTCAGAGAGGAGGCTTTGGGTCGCGGGGCTGTGCGCGCGGGGTCTGAGCGCGTAGTGGCTGTGCGGGCAGTGGCTGTGCGTGAGGGCGGTGCGTGTAGTGGCTGTGCGCGTGGGCGGTGGGGGGTCAGTCGACGATATCAAGCTCGGCGGCATCGACGGCGTCTTGTCGGAGGGCCAGGACGTCACGGAGCTGGTTGAGGCTCAGCTCGGTTAGCCAGGCTTCGCCGGCGCCGATGACGTTGTCGGCGAGGCTGGCTTTGGCCTCGATCATCTGGTCGATCTTTTCTTCGAGGGTGCCGGCGACGACGAACTTGTGGACCTGGACGGTGCGTGTCTGCCCGATGCGGAAGGCGCGGTCGGTGGCCTGGTTTTCAACGGCGGGGTTCCACCAGCGGTCAAAGTGGAAGACGTGGTTGGCGGCGGTGAGGTTGAGGCCGATGCCGCCGGCCTTGAGGCTCAGGACGAAGATGGGCGCTGAGCCGTCACCTTTTTGGAAGCGCTGGACCATGGTGTCACGGTCTTTGGCGGAGGTTCCGCCGTGGAGGAGCAGGACTTCGGTATCGAGCTCATGGCGGAGCGTGGCGGCGAGCATCTCACCCATGGCGCGGAACTGCGTAAAGACCAGGGCATGCCCGCTAGAGGCGACGACCTCGTCGAGCATCTGGACCAGGCGTGTGCACTTGCCGGAGCGGTGGCTGGGGGCGGGGCCGATGGGTGTGAGGGGCGCGCCGTCTTCGTCAAGGTCATGCCTGAGGTAGTGCAGCGGGTGGTTGCAGACCTGCTTGAGCTTGGTGAGCCCGGCGAGGATGACGCCGCGGCGCTGGATGCCGTCGGCGGCCTCGGCCTGCTGGAGCATGCCTTTGACGACTTGCTCGTAGAGGCTGGCCTGCTCTGGGGTGAGGTAGCAGAACTCTTTGGTCTCGACCTTTTCTGGGAGGTCTGCGATGACCTGCGGGTCGGTTTTGAGTCGGCGCAGAACGAAGGGCTGGATAAGCCCGCGGAGCTGCTTGCCCTTGGCGGCGTCGTTGTACTTCTCGATGGCCATGGCGAAGCGGGTGCGGAACTCTTGGCCCGAGCCCAGGAGCCCCGGGTTGAGAAAGTCCATGATGGACCAGAGCTCGGTGAGGCGGTTTTCAACCGGCGTGCCGGTGAGGGCGATGCGGCGTGGCGCATCGATGCTTCTTACGGCCTGAGTCTGCTTGGTCTGCGGGTTTTTAATGTTCTGTGCTTCGTCGAGGGCGACGCGGTGCCAGCCGACTTTTTCGAAGTCTTCGCGGTCTCGGTGGGCGAGGGCGTAGGTGGTGACGACGAGGTCGGCGCTTCGGGCGGCGTCGATGAGGGCCTGGCCGCGGTGGCGTTCGGCCCCGTGGTGAACCATGACGCGGAGGCTTGGGGCGAAGCGTTTGGTCTCGCGGACCCAGTTGGAGACGACGCTCATGGGGACGATCAGGAGTGTGGGGCCGACGTCGGTGCCGCCGGTGATGGCGGGCCCGCGGTGGCCGACGTCGGTGTAGGCGCTGGTCTGGGTGTTGGTGTCGGTTGAGGTGTGGGTGCCGGGGGTTGTGTCGGGGGTGGGGGCCTCGGTGTTCGAGGGAGTAATAGAAGTTGCAATAGCCGGTGTAGTTTGTATGGTGGGCTTGCTGGCGGCGGGGATCCACGCGCCGTAACCGACGCGTTCGTGCAGGAGCATGGCCAGGAGCTGGATGGTTTTGCCCAGGCCCATGTCGTCAGCCAGGCACGAGCCGAGGCCGAGGCGATCAAGGAAGGCGAGCCACGAGAGGCCCTTGACCTGGTAGGGGCGAAGGCTGCCGACGAACCCGGGTGGTGCGTCGAGCATGGGCATGGAGAAGTTTTTCTGCTGCTCGCTGGTGCCGGTGGAGCCGAAGATGGCGGCGGCCCAGCCCGTGGCGTCGAGCCCGACGACGGGTACGCCGGTGGACTTGCTGTCAGCGGCGAAGGCGAGCTTGAGGGCCTTGCCGATCTCGATCTCGCCGCCGGGGTTATCACGGATGAAGGCGACGGCGGCCCTGATGTCTTCGGGCCTGACCTCGACCCACTTGCCGCCGACGTAGACCAGTGGGCTGCGGAGGGTGGCGAGTTTTTGGAACTCGTCGATAGAGAGGGTGGTTTGGCCGAGGCTTATCTGCCACTTGTAGTTGACCAGCGCGGCGAGGCCGACGCGCGGCGCGGAACCCGAGGGGCCGGGGGCGGCGGGGGCGAAGGAGTCTTCGAGGTTCTCTGGCGAGTCGATCTTGAGGCGGACGCCCAGGCGTGCGGCGGGCGAATCCCACCATGTGGGCGCGAGGACGCCGAAGCCCTGCTCGATGAGAAGCGGGCGGTGCTCGCGGAGGAACTCGTAAGCCTGCTGGGTGGTGAGGGCGAGCTGCGCGGGCTCGGCCTGGGTGAGGGCCTGCTCGAGGGGGCGGTAGACGCGGGCGGCGCGGCCGAGCTCTGCGAGCAGGAGCTCTTGTGGCTGGTCGATGCGTCTGCCGGCGACGACGGCGCCGTCGCTGGGCAGGAGCCAGATGTCGGCGGCGGCGATGATCGAGGCGGGGTTCTCAACTGATTGGAGGAAGAGGGCAAGGCCCCATCGTGCGCGTTCGGCGACGAGATCAAGCTGCGCGCCGGCGGGGGCTTCGGCCTCGGGCATGGCGGGCGGTTCTGAGAGCCTGAGGCACAGTCGCCAGCCCGCGTCGCTGCTGCGCTGGTCAAGCCCGCCGATCCACCCGCGGACGCGCTTGAGCATCTCGGTGCGTTTGACGCCCATGACGCCGACGGCGTCGGGCTCACAGAGCAGGCCCGCGAGCCAGGTGACATGCGGGTCTTCTTGAGCGTCGCCGGTGGGCCCGGGCTTTGCGCGGCGTGACTCGATGGTGTCGCCCATGGTCTCAGCGACCATGACGCGCCGGCATTTGGCGTCACATAGGCGGACGAGGGCGTCTTCGAGCGTGGCCCAGGCGTCGTGCTGCATGAGGTCGATGGGTGCGCGGACAATCGGCGGCATGGCGCGGAGCAGGAGCAGCGCGCGGGTCGCGGTGGCTTCGTCGGCGAGCCAGGGCTGCCAGAGCCCGCGCACTCCGCCGCCGACGTCTTGGATGAGGGCGGGGACGAAGCGCTGCTGGGCGAGGAGCCAGTCGGTGAAGCGTGCGACGGTGACGAGGAAGTCAACGCCCGGGCCGGCGAGGACGCCGTGGGTTGGGTGGGCGATGGCGTCTTGGAGTGCGAGCCAGCCGTCGAGAGCTTCGAGTGCGGCGGGCGCGTCTGGGCCTTCAAGTCGGAGGCAGGGGATGGTGATGGCGTCAAGGACGACGACGCGGTGCTCGGCGTCGGTGGGCTCTGCGTCGGTGGGTTCGCCTTCAAGAGTGAGCTGGCCAGCGAAGTGGGCGGCGCGCGGGCTGGGAAGCGGGACGAGGCGGCCGCTGGGGAGTGTGTGGACGGGGAGTCGGATCAGGAGTGTGGCGTCGGCGGCGGTGTTGAGCAGGGCCGTGGGGAGGATGGCTTGGAGGGCCTCGCGCAGGGCGCCGGTGCTGGCGGCGAAGGGGTGCTGGGCGTGGGGCGTGTCTTGGGTGAGCGGCTGGAAAGCGGTGGGGGCGGAGGTGGTGGTGGTGGCGGTGGCGATGGTGGAGGCGTGTGACGTGAGTGTGCTGGCGGCCTCAGCCCAGAGGCAGAGTGCCCCGCTGCTCCAGTTGGCGTGCAGGACGGTGGTGTTCATAGCGCGGCTCGATGGAGGCCTGGGCTGCGGGACGACGGTGGTCGGCGATGGTCGGGGGGAATGAAGGCGGTGGGACTCGAACCCACGACCAGCGGATTAAAAGTCCGCTGCTCTACCAACTGAGCTACGCCTTCGGAGGTCGCCCGCGGGATGTCTCGGGCGTCCGGTGGACTGTTGGCCCTCTTGGGCTGTGGAGCAAACGCGGCGTGGAGTTGGGCCGGGCGTTGTCGCGCGGGCCAACCTCATCGCAGGGGTGAGTGTATGCGTGCGGGGCGTGGATCGGTGCGGAACGTGGTGCGATCGTGGTGACATTCGCGCGGTCTTGAGGTGGGTTGGGGGCGGTAGAGGTGGTCGGTGGTGGCGGCGCGGTTCGGGCGGGTGGGCGTCGGGCACAGGATCTCCACAGGGCCGACCAAGGGCGTGGAAAAGAAAACTTTTAGAGCGGTTTTCTGCATGGGAAATGGGCTGTTTCGAGAAGTGCAAAGACGCTTCACAATGACCTGCGGGCTTGCAGGATTGGCGCATCGTGCTACGCTGGGTCGTGGTCACTGGAGCGACCAGCGGCCTCGTCAATCGAGCACGTACCGGCGTCCATGGCACGCTGATGGGGGGTTCTAAAACTCCAATCAGCGGGCGGTGTGCGTGAGGCCGGTGGGTGCTCGAGTGGCGAGGTCGGCCGTCGAACGGATTCGGGAACAACTCATGGTTGGTTCGACGCAGCAGGTGCGGCGGGGGTTGCCCCCGGTGCGCTTGAGGTTGTCGCTTTCGTACGTCCGGTAGCGGGCGTAGATGGGGTGTGCTCCTTGACTTCACACTCGGCGCTGTCGGTGCGCTTTGATGACGGTGTGGCTGGCCAATCTACTGAGGAAGTGGCTTCTGCGGAAGTAGCTGCTGCGGAGGTTACTCCTGCGGGGCCGGTGCCCAAGGGGCCGGTGCCTAAGGGGCTAGTGTCTAAGGAGCTGGTGCCTGAGGGTGACCATCGCGGCTGGATCATTCAGCAGCTTGTGGCGCGGCTGGGTGCCGAGCGGGTGGCGCGCGACTTGCCGCTGGGCCCGGCGAGCAGCCCGGCCAAGAGGGTCGATGTGGCAAGCGGGGTGGCAAGCGGGGCGGCAAGCGGTCTAAGTGGGGCGGGTAGTCTGAGTGGTCCGAGTGGTCCGAGTGGGCCGAGTGGATCGAGTGGTCCGAGCACGCCGGGCATATGGACGCCCACGGCGACGGTGGTGCAGGTGATCGTGGCGTCGGCGGGCGTGCGTGACGTGCTGGAGCGTCGGTACGGGCCGCTGCTAAGCGAGCTGGCGAGTGCGTGCGGGCGGGCGGTGCAGTGGTCGGTGGTTGAGGCGTTTGGCCCGCGCGGCGGGTTGGGCGCGCACGCCGAGGCGGGTGGTGCCAGCGGCGGTACTTTGCAGGGTGATGGTGTGGGCGGGGGCGGTGTTGCGCGCGGCTCGGCGCATCGTGAGGGTTTGCAGGCTGGTGTGCAGGCTGGGTGGGGGCCAGAGATTTCGCTCTCGAGCACGGTGGTGGGGCCGTCAAATCGGCTGGCGGTTGAGAGCCTGCTGCGTGTGCTGCGTGGGCAACTTCCGGCGGGGGTGCCGGTGTTTTTGCACGGGCACTGCGGGGTGGGCAAGACGCACCTGCTGCGGGCGCTGGCGAGTGATTGGGTTGGTCAGCGGGTGGGCGGGCAGGTGCGGTGCATGACGGCGGAGCAGTTTGCCAATGAGTTTGGCTCGGCCGTGCGGTCGCAGCGGGTTGACGGGTTCCGCAAGCGGGTGCGCGGGGTTGACTTGCTGTGCGTCGACGACCTTCAGACGCTGGCGGGTAAGGAAGGAATGCAGGCAGAGCTTGTACACACGCTTGATGCGTTGCTGCAGCGGCGCGGGGGTGATGCGTCGGGCGGCGCGGTGGTGGTGGCGGGCGCGTTGCCACCGCGGCGGCTCTCGGGGCTGATCGAGGCGCTGATATCACGGCTTGCTGGCGGGCTGGTGGTCGAGGTGCAGGGCCCGGACGTGACGACGGCGACAAAGCTGGTGGTGGGCTTTGGCGCGCGGCGCGGGCTGGTGTTTGATGAGCCGGTGGCCCGCGCGGTCGCGCACGCGGCGGGCGTGGGCACCGGTGGCAGCGCAGGGGTGGGTGGTGCGGGTGGTGCGGGTGGTGTGGCTGGTGTGGCTGGTGCGTGGCGGGGGGTGTCGGTGCGTGAGCTTGAGGGGGCGGTGACCAAGGTTGAGGCCGTGCACCGGCTGCTGGGCGCGACACTGAGCGCTGGCACGGTGCCGGGGGGCGCACAGCGTGAGCTTGGCGGTGGTGCGGGGTCTGGCGTGCGCGAGGTTGGCGCGCGGGTTGGGCTGATCGCGGTGCGGCGGGCGATGGGTTTGGACGAGGCGAGTGTTGTGGGTCGGGGGCGGCATGGCGGGGCGCGCCGGCCGCTGACGCCGGCGCAGGTCGTCACGAGCATCTGCGACCGTCTCGGTGTGACGCACGCGGAGCTTGCTGGTCGCGGGCGGCACCACCGCGTGGTGCTGGCGCGGGCGATGTCCACGGCGGTCGCGCGGCGTTTGACCAGCGCGAGCTATCCGGAGATCGCGCGGGCAATCGGGCGGCCCAACCACAGCACGGTGATCACCGCGCATCAGCGGATGACGGAGCTGATCGGGCGTGACGAGCATGTTGAGGACCGGGGCCAACGGGTGGCGTTGGCGGCGCTGCTTGAGGAGCTGTGCCACATCTGCCAGAGCGCGCAGGTGGCGGCGTAAGCGGGTGGCCGACGGTTAGGGCTACTGGGGGACTCGCGCGGTTGAAATTAGCGGACGAGGCTGAGCCACTGGCGCAGCTCGGCGGGCGGGGTTTTGTAGCTGCGGCGGACCTGTCCGGTGGTGAGCGTCAGTGGCGCGGTGTCAGCGGTGTCAGCGGTCTCTGCCGCGATAACGGCCAGCGGGTTGTTCTTGCTGTCGCGCAGGGTGATGGTTGTCGCGGGCCCGGTGGGCGCGGTGATCAGCAGGTCAATTGCGTCGGCGGCGACGGCGGTAAAAAAGCCCGGGAGGCTTTGGGCGACGCGGGATTGCTGCGGGTCAAGCGGTGTGCTTTGAAGTGCGCCGGGGTTTTGCAGAGTCCAGCCCGCGGGCGTGCGGGTGAGGGTGAGGGTGCCGGCGGGCCCGGTGAGGTCGATGGCGGCAATGTCGGGGGCTTGCAGGTCGCTGGCGGCGGGCTTGGCGACGAGCAGGTTGGCGCTGAGCTGCAGCGGCGTGAGCTGCGGCGCGTCAAGGGTAACGATGGTTGTGCCGTCGTCGATGCTGGCGTAGAGCGAGGTGCCAGCGGCGTCAGCGGTGGAACCGAGGATGAGGGTGAGGGTGGCGGCGGCGGAGGCCGCGCCGCTGGTGCTCTCGCGCGTGAGGGTGATGGTGGCGGAAGGGCTGGTTAGTCCGGCGCGCTGCGGGGTGATCGCTTCATCACTGATGTAGCGGGTGATGGTCAACCGCTCGAGCGCGGCGGCGAGAGCCTGAGCAACGGTCGTGTCGGCGGGGGCGGCGACGGGGGCGAGCAGGTCCCAGCGGTCAGCGCGTTTGCGTAGCTGGATGGTTTGGGTGGGCGCGCTGGTTGCGTTGGAGGCGGTGGGGGTGGTGGGGCTGGTGATGGTGATGCGTGTGGCGGTGAGAGCGAGCTCGCCGAGGAGTTGGCGCGGGCGCCAGGCGCTGGGGCCGGGCTGAGTCAGGACGTTAAGGAGTGTGGCGTCGATGAGGACGGGGGCGGCGGGGGTGGTTGAGCCGGGGGGTGTAAAGCTGGCGAGCACGCCGCCGGCGAGCGCGCGGCGGGCGATGCGGAGGACGCCGAGGTTGGGTTCGATGGTGAGTGTGAGGGCGTCTTCTGGCAGGCTTTGGCCTGCTGGTGCGGGCGCGAGGACGCGGGCCTCGGCGATGAGGCGCAGGAGGGCGCGGACGCGGGTGGGGTCGAGTGGCCAGGCGCGCGCGGGGCTGGCAGGGGTTGTGGAGTTAGTGGGGGTTGGGGGGGCGGGCCGCCAGGTCCAAGCTTCTGAAGTTGGGCTCATGCCTGGGTTGGATGGGGCTTTGGTGATGACCTGCTCGCCGGAGGTTTGAGCGGCGGGGGCACCGGTGTTGTCGGCGATGCGCAGGCGGAGCTTGGTGACGGCGGCGAGGTCAAGGGTGAGCAAGCGCGAGCCGGGGGCGGCGTTGAGGGTGGCGCGGGCGGGTGGGCGGAGCGTCCAGAGGGCCACGCCGGCGAGCAGGAGGGTCAAGATGAGGAGTGCGACAACCGAGCGGACGCTCATGGTGAGAGGTTAAGCGGTGCGAGGGTCGATAGTGTGGGTCATGGGCGAGCCTGAAGCGAAGTTGGTTGGTGGGGGCGGTGATGGTGGTGGTTGGGGCGGTGGGCCGCTGATTGGGATCACTGCGGATGTGGAGGACGTGCCGCGGCCCTCGGTGGTGGCGAGCCGGTATAAGTGCGCGACGACATACGCCGAGGCGGTGGTGGCGGCTGGTGGCGTGCCGGTGCTGCTGTGCCCGCGGGTTGAGCTTGTGGGTGCGTACGTGGCGCGGCTTGATGGGCTCATCATGACCGGGGGGCTGGACATCGACCCGGGGCTGCTGACCGAAGGGCCAAGTGCTGGCGTGGCGTTGCACCCGGCGGCGACGGTCATGGACGCGCGGCGGCAGCGCTTTGAGCTGGCCCTGCTGGCGGCGGTGGACGCCCGGCCAGAGCTGGCGGTGCTGGGTGTGTGCCTGGGCATGCAGCTGATGGGCGTGCACGCGGGCGCGCGGCTTGTGCAGCATCTTGATGACGAGCTGGCGACGGCTGGGGACCATCGCGATGATCGTGAGCACGGGCTGGTGGTGGGCCCGGCGTGGGGCAAGTCGGTACTGGCGGGGCTCAACGGCTTGGCGCTGGTGGCGAGCAATCATCATCAAGCGGTGGATGGGCATGAGACGCAGGGGCGGCTGCGTGAGCTGGCGCGGTCGGCGGACGGGGTGGTTGAGGCCGTGGATGATCCGGCGCGGCGGTTTTATGTTGGTGTGCAGTGGCACCCGGAACGAACACGCCAGCCCGAGCTGGGCTGGCGTGTGATTGAGCGGCTGGTGGTCGCGGCACGTTTGGGCTGATGCGCGGTGTTGATGCGCGGGCCTAGTGCGCGGGCTTAGCGGCGGCGGCGGCGTGCGGCGGCGAGGCCAGCGAGGCCGAGCAGCGCGGCGGCGCCGGGCGTGGGCACGGGCGTGGCGGCGAGGCTGAAGACCAGGTCGTTGTAATCACCCAATAGCTCGCGGCCGGTATTGGCGCGGGCGAGGTCTTCGACGCCGATGAGGTAGCTCTCGCTGCCGGGGCCGCCGCTGGTCTGGAAGATGGCGAAGTGCTGTATGGAGCGGTCATCAGCGGTGAGGGCGGTGCCGCCGTCGGCGCGGTTGCGGCCAGACTGTGAGAAGAAGATCTGGTTTGCACCGGTGCGGATGTAGAGGCCGAAGGCGACCGCGGGCGCGAAGGTGACGGAGGCGGCGGGCCCGTCCGAGCCGGCGAAGATGGTGTTGAGGGTCTCTGAGCCCTGGGCGTCGCTGAGGTTGTACCAGCCGATGGTGTTGAGGTTACTAAAGCCAGCGACCTCGAGGCGCATGGTGCTGGCGACGTTGGAGGTCGGTGAGCGAGCGAAGGAGATGTTGTTGTCCATGGTGCCGGCGAACGAGCCCGAGGGCTTGCCCCACCAGCTGGGCTTGACGTTGAGGCTGGGCAGCGCGCCGGCGGGGAGCGAGCCGGTGTAGGTGTTGGAGAGGTAGTTGCCGATGTTGCGGTTATTGATCTCGCCGGCGCGGTCCATGGTGTCCTGATCCCAGTGAGGGCGGGCGGGGTTGTGGTAGTTGTTGAGGGCGGTGGGGAAGGCCTGCCAGCCTGCGCCGGCGGAGCCCTGGACGGTGAGGCTGGCACTGGCGGTGGCGGCGGCGGCGAGAGTGGTCAAGATGGCGGCGGCATTCGTGCGGTTCATCGGTGCTTGCTCCGTGTCTGTTGTGTGCGGCTTGGTCGGTCGTGGGCAGGGGTGCTTGGACCGCGTGACAAGAGCGTGCGATCCCGCGCGCTGGGTGGCCAGCGATCGGGCCGCGGTTGCGGCGGCGATTCGGGTTACTTGGCGGCAGAGGCGGACGGATTAGCCCAGCTTGACACGTGGGGCGTGCGGGGGTGGGCTGGTGGACGTGCCGTGGGGGTGAGGAGCGATCACGGCGTGGGGGCTTGGGGGCGATAAGTGCGGTGGGTTGGTGGTTGGCGGGCTTGGTGGGCCGTGGTGGGCGGTGGGCGGTGGGGGATGGGAATGGGCTGTGGGGGATGAGGATGGGTTGTTCCACGGGTGCGTGCGGGGCCCGTAGAGTTTTGCGTGTTGGCGCGGGTTGCGCGCCGGCCCAGGAGCCCACCGATGACCGCGACGATGCCGACGCCGACTGCCGCCCAACTGACGGACCCGCTGCACCTGATCGACGTTGACCACGTGCAGTTTTACGTGGGCAACGCGAAGCAGGCGGCGTTCTTCTACGCGCACTGCTTCGGGTTCCAGATCGAGCAGGTCTGTGATCTGACCACGGGCAGCCGCGACGCGACGCACTACCTGCTGACGCAGGGGAACATCCGGTTTTTGCTGACCAGTGCGCTGACGGCGTATCACCCGGCGGCGATGGAGAGCGCGATGTTCGGCGACGGGGTCAAGGACGTGGCGTTCACGGTCTTTGACGCGACGAAGGCGTACGAGCGTGCGGTGGCCAACGGGGCTGAGAGCGCGTACGAGCCGCGGGTGTACCGCGACGAGCACGGGTCTGTGACGGTGGCGGCGATCAAGACGTACGGGCGATTGGTGCACACGTTTGTGAGCCGCAGCGGCGCGTACGAGCTGGCGAAGGTGAAGCTGGGCGGGGCGTTTGCGCCGCGGTTCAAGCGGATGGAGGGCGGCGCGGGCGGCTCTGGCGTGGTGAGCATCAACGAGCACAACCGCAAGAGCCCGTGCGGGCTTAAGTACGTGGACCATCTGGTGGGCAACGTTGAGCTGGGGCAGATGAACCGGTGGGTGAAGTACTACGAGGACGTGCTCGAGTTCAAGATGTTCATGCACTTTGACGAGAAGGACATCAGCACCGAGTACAGCGCGCTGATGAGCAAGGTGATGAGCAGCGGCAACGGCCTGATCAAGATGCCGATCAACGAGCCGGCGGCGGGCAAGAAGAAGAGCCAGGTGCAGGAGTATCTGGACTGGCACCAGAACACCCCGGGCGTGCAGCACCTGGCGCTTCGGACCGACGACGAGCTGCACTCGATCGCGGCGCTGCGCGGGCGCGGGGTGGACTTTTTGACGCTGCCAGAGGCGTATTACGAGAATGTCTGGAAGCGGGTGGACGCGATGCTGACGGCGCATGGGCACACGCCGGTGCGTGAGGACCACGAGGCGGTCAAGCGGCTTGGAATCTTGGTGGACTCTGACGATGAGGGGTACCTGCTGCAGCTGTTTACCAAGCCGCTGCAGGACCGCCCGACACTGTTCTTTGAGATCATCTGCCGCCGCGGTGCGCAGAGCTTCGGGAAGGGGAACTTCAAGGCGCTGTTTGAGGCGCTAGAGCTGGAGCAGGACCGGCGCGGAAACCTTTAGCGGTGAGCGCTCGACGCCAACGGTGTTTGTCATTGGCGGGTGCTGGCATTGTTCTACTCTAACGGGGGGCAGCTGCGGCCGCACATTCATGCAGAGAACCGGGCGGCGCTGGGCAAGTGGTGGCCTGCACCGTCGCGTCTGGCTTGGCAGTCGGGGTTTATAACTTCGCAGCTTCGCGGCATCGAGCGGGTGGTGTCACAGCGGAGCGTGGAGCTGCCGAACACGTGGATTGAGCACTTCCAGAATGAGCGTGGGGGTGGGCGCGTTGCCTGAAGGGCTGCGGGCGCGGCGGGTTTCGTTGTCATAAGCCGGCGGACCGGGCGCGAAGATGGTGCTGATGTTGGACGACGGGCGTGCGGTTGCCGTGCCGCTGAAGTTCTATCCGACGCCGGCGGTGGCCAAGCCTGCGCAGCGGCTGCAACTCAAGGCTGATGGGTGAGGGGTATGGGATCCACTGGCCGGCGCTGTACCCGCACGACGCGGTAGCGGGCCTGCTCGCCGGGCGGCCTGAGATCACGGCGGTCAAGCCGGGCGTCTTCTTGGTGAACCTTCCGTTTCAACTCGTGCGGCTTGTGCCCGTGGCGGGCCCGAGCTGATCACCGGGTGCGCTGGCCCGCGAGCTGAAGCGGCGGTTGTCGCCGGCGCAGAAGACCCGACTGGCCAAGCTGCTGTCGACCCCGGGCGTGAAGGTTTGCGCGTCTTGAGCTTGGGGCATGATGTGCGGCGCGTTGGGAGCAAGGCCAGCGCGGGAACTTCTCACGCGGTACGATCAGGAGCGTTTCATCTCGGGGACGGCGGTGCGGATCGCTTCAACCACCGCCGCCTTGGGGCTTGAGGGATCGCGCAGGTGGTCAAACGCGGCGCGAAGGGCTGATGCGCTGGGCGGCTGCGAGGCGGGGTGCGGCTGCGAGACGCAAGGCGTGGCGGCGGTTTGCCACTGGCCGATGGCCGGGTGGGCGGTTGGGCTGAGCATCTCGGCGCCGTAGGCCAGCTCTTCAAAGAGCTTTTCGCCCGGACGGGCGCCTGTGAAGACAATCGGGTAGCACGCGGCGTCGGGCGCATCGTCGGTGGTCGTGCCACCTTGGCTGAGCAGGGCGGCGATCGGTTCGGGGAGCGGGTCGGCGGCGGAGCGGCTGGGGAGGGTGCGGGTGTCGATGGCGGGCTCGTAGCCGTGCTGGCGCAGGAAGCGGACGGCCATTTCGAGGATGCTGATGGGCTCGCCCATGTCGAGGACGTAGACGGGGGCGAGGCCTTGGGGCTGGTCAAGAGCCGCGGCTTGAACCACGAGCGTGGCGGCCTCGGGGATGGTCATGAAGTAGCGGGTCATGCGCGGGTCGGTGACGGTGAGGGGGTGGCCCTCGGCCATCTGCTGGCTCCAGATCGGGATGACGCTGCACGCACTGGCGAGCACGTTGCCGAAGCGGACCATGCTCATTCGACAGGTGCTCGTTGGGCCGGGGCTCGTACGGCCGGGGTGCGTGCCGCTGGGGCGTTTGCTCGTTGTGGCCGTGGCGTTTGCGGCCAGGCCTTGGACGTACATTTCGGCCAGACGCTTGGTGGCACCCATGACGCTGGTGGGGTTGACGGCCTTGTCGCTTGAGATCATCACGAACCGCTCGACGCCCGCGTGCACGCACGCGTCGGCGATGCTGGCGGTGCCGAAGAGGTTGTTGTTTACCGCGTGGCTTGGGTGGTCTTCCATCAGCGGGACGTGCTTGTGGGCGGCGGCGTGGAAGACCACATCGGGCCTGAGGCGCTCGAGGGTGCGGCGGGTCGCGTCGGCGTCGACCACGTCGTGCAGCACGGCGGAGCGCTGGACGGTGGGGAAGCGCCGGCCCATCTGCTGGTCGATCTCGAACAGCGCGTTTTCGCTGCGCTCCATGAGCGTGACGTGCCCGGGTGAGAAGCCGGCGCAGACGCGGGCCAGCTCGCTGCCGATGCTGCCGCCAGCGCCGGTGATCAGCACGCGTTTGGCCTTGATGATGCGTCCGACGGCGGCCTTGTCAACGCCCCAGTGCGTGCGGCCGATGAGCCCGGGCACGTCGAGCTTGGCCTGCCCGGCCCCGGGCGTGGCTCCGGCGGCGCGGCCGGAGAGAAGGTCTTCGAAGGTGGGGATTGTCAGCGTGCGTACGCCGAGCTGGGCCAGCAGCGCGGTGATGCGGCGCGCGTCGGCGTTCATTGCGCAGGGCATGCTGAGCACGGCGGCTTGGAAGCGGTAGCGCGCGTGCAGGGTGATGAGCTCATCGATGTGCCCGAGCACCGGGGGCATGATGCCGAGCGCGCGGGCGTCGTGGGCGGTGGGCAGG
This sequence comes from Phycisphaerales bacterium PN19_bin_20, assembly GCA_021173225.1. GTDB lineage: Bacteria > Planctomycetota > Phycisphaerae > Phycisphaerales > UBA1924 > JAJTGZ01. The sequence goes on from JAJOLK010000003.1 coordinate 19,854, forward strand.
ATGTTGACCAGCACGCTGCCAGCGGGGATGACCCCATCGGCGAACGCGGCGAGATTGCCTGCGAGCGCGCGGACGCTAGCGGTCGTCCCGATGAGCACCACGCCGGTGCGCGGGAGCACAGTGGTGAAGGTGCGAAGAGCGGTCGGGCGGTTCGGCGGCGCGGGGGCAACGGTCATGTAGTGGTTATCGGCGATTAGCGGACTCGGCCTCAAGGAGGGCTGCTTGATACTGGCACTCAGGTCCGAAAAGGGCTAAAAGCAGCATGATTGGTGGAGCTTTACGGCGCGGTCATGCAACAATGGTATGTTGACAGTCGTACAACCTTGCGAGCCTGGGAATCGCGGCGAGCGACTTTGGGCTGATGTCGGGCCGGCCTTGCGAGCTTGCTGATGGCGGGCCGCGGGTGGCGGAGCGGGAGACGTGAAGCATCTGAGTGAAGCCTGCGGGGCGAGGGCCCCGGGGTCGATGGCTTTGTGTGCAGGATTAACCTTGTAGGGTCTCGGCACGGTCGCGTCGTGCTGTTCATCTCCTCCGGCGGCGGGTCGAAAGGCCCGCCGAGGATTTGCGGATCCGGGCTTAGTGCCCCGCGGCGTGGGTAGCGCAATAATGCAGCGTGTCTGACGCGGCGCGTGACGCTCGGCTCGAGCGTCTGCTGAAGAAAGCCCGGAGTTTGCCAGGCGTGCCTGGGGTGTACCTGATGAAGGACGCCCATGGCACGGTGGTCTACGTGGGCAAAGCGGCCCGTCTGCCTGACCGGTTGAGCAGCTACTTTGTGGCGTCGGCGGACCTGGGCTTCAAGAAGCAGCCGATGCTCGATGTGGTTGAGGACTTTGACGCCATCGAGTGCGCGAGCGCGTGGGAGGCGCTGCTGACCGAGGCGCGGCTGGTCAAGGACATCAAGCCCCCGCCGCGGTTCAACGTGCGGCTCAAGGACGGCAAGACGTTCCCGTACCTGATCGTGACGCAGGGGGAGGACTATCCGCGGGTGTTTGTCTCGCGGAACCCTTCTGAGCAGGGTGTGAGCCGTGGCGCGAAGGTGTTTGGGCCGTTTACAAGCGCGGGGTCGCTGCGTGAGGCCGTCAGTGTTCTGCAGCGGGTCTTCAAGTTTCGCACGTGCAGCCTGGACATCGAGGCTGGCGCGGAAAAGAACCGCTACTTCCGCCCGTGCCTGTTGGCGAGCATCAACCAGTGCACGGCGCCTTGCGCAGAGCGGATCAGCGTGACGGCGTACGGGCAGGACGTGGAGCGGTTCACGCGGTTCTTGGGCTCTAAGCAGGGCGTGATGCTGCGTGAGCTGCGCGGCGAGATGGAGCAGGCGAGCGCGGCGCAGGAGTTTGAGCGTGCCGCCAAGCTGCGCGATCAGATCAAGCTGATCGAGAAGCTCAGCGAGCGGGCGCGGGTGAGTGACGGCTGGCAGCCCGAGACGGAGATCGCGCCGATTGACGCGGGGGCGAGCTGCCTGAGCCTGCAGAAGATGCTGGGGCTGGCGACCCCGGTGCGGTGCGTGGAGGGCTTTGACATCGCGCACCTGCAGGGCAACCAGACGGTTGCGAGCAAGGTCTGCTTCATCGACGCGCGGCCCTTTAAGGAGGGCTATCGGCGATTCAAGGTTTCGAGCGTGGCCAACGACGATTACGCCGCGCTGGCGGAGGTTGTTGGCAGGCGGTACCGCGAGGCGGGCGTAGGGCATGAGTTGTACCCCGACGTGGTTCTGATCGACGGCGGGCTGGGGCAGTTGCACGCGGCGCTGGGCGTGCTTGACCAGTTGGAGGTCAGGCCGCCGATGGTGGTCAGCCTGGCGAAGAAGGAAGAGCTGGTGTTTGTGCAGCGTCAGGGCGAGCCGCTGCGGGTTTCGCGGAGCCACCTTGGCCTGCGGCTGCTGCAGGCCGTGCGAGACGAGGCGCACCGCTTCGCGCAGGCGTATCACCACCTGCTACGGCGGAAGCTGACGCTGGACGAGGAGTGATAAGGCGCGAGGCCGGTGGCTGGGGTCGGCGCAAGCTCAGTCTTGCGTCGGCGCGAGGCCGCAGAGGCTGGCCAGATCGAGCAGCGCGAGGGGTTCGCGGGTGAAAAAGGCCTCGGCGGCGAGGGCGGGGTGCCCTGAGCTGGTGCGGACGCGTGAGCCGACGAAGGCGTCTTGAGCGCGGACCCAGGCGGTCACGTCACGGTTGAGCGGGTTGTTCTGGAACTGGCTGGCGTAGGCGCGGACGGCGGCGTGCTTGCGTTCGGCGGTGGCGCTGGTGTCGATCAGGAAGGTGGGCGTGGGCATGATCCGCAGGTGCGTGGCGAAGTAGTAAAAGAGCCAGGTCGGGTAGATGGGTGGGCGGCCTTGGTCGCCGGGCATGGGCTGTTTGGTGAGCTTGGCGTCGAAGCGCGCGTCTTCGGCGCTGCGCGTGACGGCGAGGTGGTCGGGGTGCGCGTCCTCAAAGTATGGAACAAAGAGGACCTGGGCCTGCACGGCGCGGATGACCCCGGCGAGCTTGTGGCGGGCCTCGATGGTGTGCTCGACGCGGCGGTTGGGAAGGTCTAGCAACTGGCGGGTGATGGGCTGTGCGCCGGCGGCCAGCTCGGCGGGCGTGGGCTGGAGCGCGCTGAGCGCGGCCTGGGCTTCGAGCAAGCGTGACGCGCGATCACCATGGGGTGTGGGCGAGCCATCGGTGACGTCAAGCAGATGGACACGGTGGCCCTGGGTGGCGAGCAGGGCGATGGTGCCGCCCATGGCGAGCTCTTGATCGTCTGGGTGTGGGCCGATGACGAGGACGCTGGCCATGTTGCCTCCGGTGTTTGAACTTGGCGGGGTGTCAGCCGGGCTTGGTCTGGGCTGGGCTTGGCTGGGCTTGGTCTGGGCTGGGACTGGGCTGGGTCTGGGCTGGGTCTGGGCTGGGTCTTTGTAGAGTCTTTGCAGTGCTTGGGTAGAAGATGGGGATGTCGCTGCGGGTTTGGAAGCGATAATCAGTATTGATTGCTGGTGCCGGTCGGTGATCGGGTCATGGCTATCAGGTTTCTATAAAGGCCGGGGCGACCGGAGTTGAAGCGCTCAGTGCGTCAAAGTTTCCGGAGGGCGGCGGTCGGTTTCAGGGGGATCAGTCAGGGTGCTCATGCCCTGCTCTGGTCGAGCCGACCAGGCGTTGCTTAGTTTTCGAGTGTGCCCACACACCAGAGGGGTGCCGTGCGAGTTGCACGGTGCCCCTTTGATTTTACTGCGAGGAAGCAGGCTCATGCGGGGATGAGCACGACATCTTGCGGGTCGATGGTGAGGCTGACGGGGGTGCCCGGTGTGGGGCGCGTGAGCGCGGGGTTGAGTTGAGCGACGCGGAGGGTGTGCCCGCCGCCGATCTTGACGGTGAGCTGCGCGATCTCGCCGAGGTAGACCGAGTCTTCGATGGTGCCGGCGATGGTGTTGCGTGCGGGGGTTGCGGCGTCGTCGATGACGCGAAGGGCCTCTGGCCGCAGGCTGACGAGGAGGGCGGCGACGCCTTCGGGCGGTGGGTTGGTGGTGGTCAGTGTGCCCGCGGGGGTGCTGACGGTCAGGGCCGTGCCCGAACGGTCGAGCGTGCCGGGCAGGAAGCTGGTCTCGCCAAGGAACTCAGCGACGAATCGGCTGGCGGGCGCGCGGTAGAGCACGCCGGGCGGGCCCTGCTGGATGACGCGCCCGTTCTGCATGATGGCGACCTGGTCGGCCATGCTCAGGGCCTCTTTCTGGTCGTGGGTGACGTAGACGGTGGTGATGCCGGAGGTCTTGCAGATCCGGCGGATCTCGGCGCGGAGGTCGACGCGGAGCTTGGCGTCAAGGTTGGAGAGCGGCTCATCAAGCAAGAGCACGTCTGGGCGGATGACCAGCGCGCGGGCGAGGGCGACGCGCTGCTGCTGCCCGCCCGAGAGGGCGTTGGGCTTGCGCTGGGCGTACTGGCCCATCTGGACCATCTCGAGCGCCTCGGTGGTGCGGCGCTTGAGCTCATCTTTGGGCACTTTGCGCACACTGAGCCCGAAGGCGACGTTGTCGAACACCGTCATGTGCGGCCAGAGCGCGTAGCTCTGAAAGACCATCCCGGTGTTGCGCTTGTTGGGGGGCAGGTGCGTGACGTCACGCCCGTGCGGGTCGGCGTTGTCAGCCAGGCGGATGGTCCCGGCGGTGGGCTCAATAAACCCGGCGATCATGCGAAGCAGGGTGGTCTTGCCGCAGCCTGAGGGCCCGAGCAGGAAGAAGAGGTCACCGGCGCTCACGCGCAGGCTGACTCGGTCTACCGCGGGGGTGATGACCGGGGCGTACTGCTTGACCAGGCCTTGGATAATGATGGTCTTGGACATGCCGGCAAGCGTACGTGGCGGGCGCGTGCTGGGCTGAGTTCATGGGGCAAGCGTGGGGCGGCATCGAGTGTGCGGGGCCGGCCTGGGGGCGGGCGTGGGGGCGGGTTCGCTGGCATGGGCGTACGCTGGATGCTCGCTTGGCCGGGCTTGGTCAGGACGGCGCGGCCAGGCATCGGGCACTTATGAACGACCAACTGGCAGCTTGGACGGGCGCATCAACCTGGCAGCAGCGCCTGGACGCGATCGTCGAGCTGATGCGTGAGATGTCGGCCCAAACCGACCCGCAGAAGATGGTGGCGGCGTACGCCCAGCGGGTCAGGGCGATCCAGAAGAACGACGGGATCATCGCCGTCTCGCGGCGCGGGCTGTCGTTTCCGAACTACAAGGTCACGCGGGCCTCGGCGTGGAGCGAGTCGGTGAATCCGTGGACGCAGCCGGAGAAGACGCCGATCTATGCGCGGGGCATCTTGGGCGAGCTGCTGTATGCGGACAAGGCGCGGTTGATCCAGGATTTTCGCGTGCCCGAGCTTGACCCGGCGGCGGCGTTGTTCGGCGCGGCGCGGTCGATCGCGGTGATCCCGCAGTACGACGGTGGCGAGGCGCTGAACATGGTGGTGGTGCTGCGAAACGAGCCCAACGGGTTCGACCCCGAGCGGTTCCCGGAGGTCTTCTGGCAGAGCAACCTGTTTGGGCGCGCTACCAGCACGCTGGTGCTGCGCAAGCAGGTGCAAGAGGCGTACGACGCGATTGATCGCGAGCTGCAGGTGGTGGCTGACATTCAGCGCAGCTTGCTGCCCACGGACTTGGATCTGCCGACGAGTGTGGGGCTTGAGGTCGCGCGGTACTACCAGGCGTCAAAGAACGCGGGCGGCGATTATTACGACTTTTTCAGGCTTCCTGGCGGCAAGTTGGGTGTGCTGATCGCGGATGTGTCGGGGCACGGAACGCCCGCGGCGGTGCTGATGGCGATCTTGCACGCCATTGCGCACATGAACCAGGCGTGGCTGGGCGAGTGCCAGCTCTCGGGCAATAGCGAGCCCAGTGAGCCGATCCCGCCGCGCGAGTGGCTGGCGTTTGTCAATCAGCAGCTGTGCGAGCGGTACACGCGGCTGAGCGGGACGTTTGTGACGGCGTTCTACGCGCTGTACGACCCGAAGACCGGCGCGCTGCAGTACGCCAGCGCGGGGCACAACCCGCCGCGGCTGCGAGTGGCCGACGGGCGCGGGCGGCTTTCGGGCCTGGACTCAGCGGGCCTGGACTCAGCGGGCTGGGCCGGTAACGGAGTGAGCGTTGGGGCTGGGAGTGGTGCTGCTCGGGATGGCTCATTGGTAGTTGAGCTGGATCAAGCCCAGGGTTTGCCGCTGGGGATCGTTTCGGATGCGCAGTACACCGACGCGACGGTGGTGCTGGCCGCGGGCGATGAGCTGACGCTGTATACCGACGGGATCACCGAGGCGATGAGCGCGACGCGTGAGCTGTTTGGCACCGAGCGGCTGGACGCGGTGCTGGGCCCGGCGCTGCCGAGCGCGCAGGACCGGCTCGACGCGATCTTGCGTGCGGTGCGTGCGCACGCGGGCGACACGCTGACGGATGACCGCACGTTGATGGTGGTGCGCGTGGGCGCGGTGGGTGGGGCGTGACGGGCGATACGGGCGAAGGTGGTCAAGCCGCGGGCGCGGATGCGGCCACCGGCGCAGACGCGAGTGCGGGCGCGGTCTTTGGCGGTATGTCGGCCGTGCGGTACATGCTGACGGTGGCGTATGACGGGACCGAGTTCTGCGGCTGGCAGAAGCAAGAGCCCCCGCTGGCCGGTGTGCAGGCAGAATCTGACGCGGAGCCTTCGGGCGAGTCGTCGGCTGGATTGGCGCTGACTGGTGGGGCGCAGCCTGATGGGCAGGCCTCTGGCGCGAAGGTGGCCAATGCGTCGCAGCCGGACGGGGAGATATTTGGGCCCCGTGGGCCCCTTGGGCCCGAGCGGGTGCCGGCAATGCGGGCATACGCCGCGACTACGCCGCTGATCCCCAGCGACCGTGCCGGTCGGGCCTCGCTGCGGACGGTGCAGGGCGTAGTTGAGCGTGCGGTGCGTGAGGTGGTCCGTGAGCGGGTCGAGCTGGTCGGTGCTTCGCGGACCGACAGCGGCGTGCACGCGCGCGGGCAGGTCTGCGCGTTTACAAGTCGGCCTGACGCGCGCGGCACGGGCTGGCCACGTGAGCGCGGGCCCGAGCGGCTGGTGATGGCGCTGAACGCTCGCCTTGACCGGGATGTGCTCGTGCGGCACGCAGAGGTTGTGCAGGCGGGGTTCAACCCGATCGCGGGCGCGGTGCGCAAGCGATACACGTACACGTTCTGCGCCGGCGGGCAACGCCCGTTGTGGGACCGGGGCTATGTCTGCTGGGTCAAGCACGGCAGCCTTGACGCGCACGCGATGCACGAAGCGGCGCAGACGCTTGTTGGCGAGCACGACTTTGCGAGCTTTGCGGCGACTGGTCACGGACGGCTGAGCACGGTCCGCACCGTCTTTGCGTGCGGGGTTGAGCTGTTGCCGCGACCGGGCGCACAGGGGCTGGACGCACAGGGGTTGTTCAGCGCAGAAGACAACGCTCAGCGCGTCGTGGTGACCATCGAGGGCAACGGTTTCTTGTGGAACATGGTCAGGATCGTCGCGGGCACGCTGCTGCGCGTAGGCCTGGGGCAGCGGCCGACGGGGTGGGTCAGCGACGCCTTGCTGGCTCGCGACCGCGCGAGTGCCGGGCCGACGGCCCCGCCCACGGGCCTGTGCCTGGAGCGGATCTGGTACGCGGAGGCGGGCGGGGTGGGTTCGGAAGCTGGTCCGCCGCGGGCGCAGGGCGCGTAACTTTGCCTGTGCGCATCCTCCACGTTTCAACACGGCTGATCCTGGGCGGCTCGCAAGAGAACACGGTGCTCTCGTGCGAGGGGCAGGCACGCCTGGGGCACGAAGTACACCTGGCCTTTGGGCCGATCTACGGGCCCGAGGGCTCACTGCTAGCGCGTATGCAGGCCTTCAACGCGCGGTGCGTGCAGGGGCTTGAGCGCTGCGCGAACGGCGCGGCGGCGCAGCCTGTCGGCGTGCACGTGGTGCCCGATCTCATCCGGCAGATCAACCCGCGACGCGACGCGCGGTGCTATCGCCAGATGGCGCGGCTGATCGGCTCGCTGCGGCCTGATGTCGTCCACACCCACAGCTCAAAGGCCGGGATCATCGGGCGAGCGGCGGCTTGGAACGCGACGCCGAGGCCCGCGGTGGTGCACACGATCCACGGCCCGCCGTTCATGCCCGTTGAGGGCGGGATGCTCCAGCGGCTCAAACGCCGTGCGATCAACCGGGCGTACGCGCTGAGTGAGAAGTTTGCCGCCGCGCGGTGCCACAAGGTGCTGAGCGTGGCCGGAGCGATGACCGAGCAGTTTTTGGCGCGCGGGATCGGGACGCCCGGTCTGTACGAGACGGTTTACAGCGGGATGGAGGTTGAGCGGTACTTGCCGCCGAGCGATGTGGTCGAGCGCCGCGCGGCTCTGCGTGCGCGGCTGGGCATCGACGGGCAGGACCTGGTCTTTGTCACCGTCGCGCGCCTGAGCGAGCACAAAGGCCACGACGACCTGCTGTCGGCGCTGGGCGACACGCTCAGGCACAATCCGACGTGGAAGCTGCTTTGGGTTGGCGACGGCTGGTGGCGCGGGCGGCTGATTGAGCGGGCCCGCGCGATGGGACTTATGGTCCGCGAGGCCGATGCGCTCGGCGATGGTGGTGGCGATAGTGGTGGCGATGGAGGTGGCGATGGTGGTGCCGCTGGCAGGACCTCGTCGATTGTGCTGACTGGGCTGGTGCCCAGCGAGCGGGTCGCGGAGCACTTGTGGGCCAGCGATGTGCTGGTACACCCGAGCGCGCGCGAGGGCCTGCCGCGGACGGTGCCGCAGGGGCTGCTGGCAGGGCTGCCCGCGGTGGCGTACGACGTGGACGGGACGGGCGAGGCGTGCATCACCGGGCAGACAGGCGTGCTGGTGCCGGCGGGCAACGTGCAGCAGTTGCGCGCGGCGCTCTTGGGCCTGGCCAGTGACGCGGGACAGCGGAAGCGCCTGGCCCAGACCGGGCGAGCGATGTGCATCGACCGGTTTAGCACGCAGCGGATGGTCAGTGAGCTTGAGCGTGTGTATGCGCAGGCTCGCGCCATAGCGCAGGCCCAAGCGCAGGCCCAAGCGCAGGCCCAAGCGCAGGTCTAGCGTGAGAACTCGGGCGGCGCGTAAGAGGCGCTGAGCAGGCTCGCGGGCGTCGCCGATGGGGCTTGCCTCAAGTCCTCGCTCAGGTTCTCGCACCAAGTCCATTCCCATAAGTCCTCGGCGCTCGGTTAGACTGTGGGCATGCACCTGCTGCGCCAGATCTTCGACCCCGACTTGTGGAGTCTGCTGGCGAACTTCTCTCTGTTTGTCGGCCTGCCCTTCGCGATCGGAGTCTTCGCGTGGGAGCGTCGCAAGGCACGCCTGATGCAGCAGGAGGAGATTTACCAGCGGCTGAGCGATGAGTACACCGACTTTATCAAGCTGGTGCTGCAGAACGCGGACCTCGGCCTGCTGCGGCGCGGGCGTACGAGCCCCGATGAAGTGGCGGTACCTGCGCCGTTTGAGAAGCTGAAGCTCACGGCCGAGCAGCTCGAACGGCGCTACGCGATGCTCAACATCCTCGTTGCGCTCTTCGAGCGGGCGTACATCATGGTGTACAAGCCCGGGATGGACGCGAAGACAACGCGGCTGTGGCGCAGCTGGGAGGACTACATGCGCGAGTGGTGCCGACGCGAGGAGTTCCGCGAGCTGCTGCCCACGCTGCTGCGCGGCGAGGACCCGGCCTTCGTCGCGCGCATCAGGGCCCTGAGCGTTGAGGAGGCACCGCGCACGCAGTAAGGGTGTGAGGGCCGCTGAGCGAGCTAGGTCTTAGGAGTGCGTGCGGGCCATGTGCCCGCGGCAGGCCCTGGGTTGTTGAGCCCATTGGCAAGCGGGGGCCGGTTGTTGAGCGGGGGCCGGGTCGAAAGCGGGGGCCGGTTGTTGAGTGGGGGCCGCGTGGCAAGCGGGTCTTGGGCCGTGACTGACGCCTGAGACGTGACTGGTCCATGGGTCGCCAGCGTCAGCAGCAGCGTCGCGTGCCGGAGCGTTGCGCCTTGGTGCTCGGCGATGCACGCGCGCCCGCGCGCGGCCAGGCGCGTCCGGCGGGCCGGCTCGTCTAGCAGGCTGCGCAGCACGCGGCGCAGGTCGCCGGCGGCGGTCACCTCAATAGCCCCGGCGCTCTTGAGGGCCGCGACGATGGTGGCAAAGTCGCCAAACGCGGGGCCGATGACGGTGGCCTTCCCGAGACTCACTGGCTCGATGGGGTCACTGCCGAAGAGCTTGCCGAACGACCGCCCGACGATGCAGACGTCCGCGAGCGCGTACGCGGCACGCAGCTCGCCGATGGTGTCCAGCAGGTAGCGCTGCCGCGTGGTGCCCAAGCCCTGGACGTGCAGCGGCTGCGCGCCGCCCGGCTTGCTCCACGACCGGCGGATGCACCCGGGCAAGTCGGCGGCGGCCTGCTCGAAGCGCTCAGGCTTGCGCGGCGCGCAGAGCAACTGAACCCCCGGCGGGCAGGCCTGGTGCAGCATGGCCTCTTCACCCTCGGCGGTGCTGCCGGCGACAATCAGCGGGCGCGTGCGGTCGATGCCCATAGCCGTCGCGAGCGCGTCGGCCTCGGCGGGCGACTGGTCCAGCCGGGCGCTGTCCCACTTCATGCTTCCGCTCACGCTCACACGCGCGAGCGGCACGCCCATGGTGACAAACCTGGCGGCGTACTGGTCGTCTTGCACGGCGGCGGCCGAGAGCCGTGCAAACGTGCCGCGCAGGGCCCAGCGCGCGCGCCGGTAGCCCTTGAAGCTCCGTTCACTGAGCCGCCCGTTGACCACCGCCACCGGGATGTTGCGCCGCGCGCAGGCCTTGACGAAGTTGGGCCAGACCTCAAGCTCGCAGAGCCCGACGGCGTCTGGCCGAACGGCGTCAAGGAACCGCTTGACGGCCCACGAGAAGTCCAGCGGGTAGCGGACGACGGACCGGGGAAAGTCGCCGCGCGCGTAAAGGTCAATTGCGCGGGCGATGCCGGTGTCGGTGCTGGCCGAGACGATCACCTCGGTCCCGCGGGCCCGAAGAAGCTCAACGAGCCCGCGCAGGGCGTTGACCTCGCCGACGCTGACCCCGTGCAGCAGCACGCGCGAACCCTTGAAGGGCTCATTCCGCGGCTCTACGCCCAAGTCCTTGCCCATTCGCTGGGCCCAACCGGCGCGCGGCTTGCGGGCCCAGAACGGGGCCAGCGCGGCGGCGGCCAAGGTGTATCCAACGTCCAGAGCGTTCACGTGCGGTTGGTCCGATGTCCGAAGGCGTAGGGAGCCTGGAGGCCGAAAAGGGCCGAGAAAGTGGGCAGGCCGGGGCTCGAACCCGGGACCTCATGCTTGTAAAGCACGCGCTCTAGCCAGCTGAGCTACCCGCCCCTGGGTCTGGTTCATCCAGTCTGGCCGGTGGGCGTCATGCCGCTCGGCCCTGCAGACTCTATGTCTGTCGGCGTTACACTGCGCCCATGCGTGCGCACCTGATCCAGATGGACACCGCCTGGGAGGACCGCCCTGCCAACCGCCGCCGGGCCAAGGCGCTGCTTGACCGCGCGACCCAGACCCAGGGGTTGGCACCGGGCGACCTCGCGGTGCTGCCCGAGCTGTTTGATACCGGGTTCTCGTTCAACCTGGCGGTGACGGCCGACGCCGACGGGTCAACCCAGCGGTTCATTTGTGAGGAGGCGGGCCGCCGCCAGATCACGCTGGTTGGCTCGCGCACGGTGCTGGGGCCCGACGGACGCGGGCGAAACCGCTGCACGGTTGCGGGTCCGGACGGCGCGATCATTTGCGAATACGACAAGGTCCACCCGTTCTCCTTCGGCAAAGAGGGCGAGCACTTCACCGGCGGGTCGCGGGTCATGCTCTTTGAGTGGGAAGCGCCGGTGGTCGAAGACCCAACCGGCACATCGGCTGCGGCCAGCGGTCAGGCGCAGCCTGACCCTGCTGGCGGGGGGGGCTCTGTGTCAAACTCTGCGGCGAGCCAAGCTGGTAGCGCGGCGGGCGGCGCAGGCGCTGGTGCTAGCAGCACTGGCGGCGGCATGACGTGGGCAGAGCGGGTCCGCTCCGGGTTGTTTACCGGGCCCACCGAGGCGGCGCAGCAGTCGGCGTCCCAGCAAGCGCGCGCTGGCTTTGGGCGCGCCGGCGCTGAACGCCTTGGCCCTGGGCGACCCGGACCTGAACGCGCCGGCCCTGGTCGCGCTGGCCTTGCGCGCGCTGGTACGGGCGCGGCGGGCGGTAGCAGTGGTAGCGGCAAGGGCGTGGTCGCAAGCAGTGTGGCCTTTGTGCCGTATATGCGAGTGTGCCCGACGATCTGTTATGACCTGCGGTTCCCGGAGCTGTACAGGTACGGGATGCTCAGCGGCGCGGAGGTCTTCACGGTGATTGCGAACTGGCCACAGGCGCGGGCCGCGCACCGCAGGGCGCTGTGCGTGGCGCGGGCGATTGAGAACCAGGCCGTGGTGCTGTGCGTGAACCGCGCGGGCAACGACCCGCACCTGAAGTACGCCGGCGAGAGCTTCGCGATCGGCCCCAAGGGTGAGACCCTCGGCGAGGCCGGGCCCGAGGAGTGCGTGCTGAGCGTCACAATCGACGCGGCCAGCGTCCGCGCGTGGCGTGCCGAGTTCCCCGCCTGGCGTGACGTCAAGCTGCTGGGTTAGCGGGCGCGGGCAGCGCGCCGGGCGCGCGAACCAACGCCACGATCTGCGTCAGCGATTAGGCCCGTGCTTGGGCCCGTGGTTAGGCCAACTGCCTGTGGCCCCGCCTTCCACCCCGGCTCCCTCGCGCATACGCTGGTCGCATGCACTTTGACGCACACGCACCGCTGATCGCCGGCTATGAGGCGCGGATGTTGACGATCCGCGACTCGCTTTAACTGGCAGCCAAAGGCCTCGCGCAGGGCCGAGCTGAAGGCCCAGATGGAGTCGTCCGAGTTCTGGTCCAACCAGACTCAGGCCAACAAGATCGTCTCTGAGCTCAAGCAGCTCGGTGCCGTACTTGAGCCTGTCGAGGGCTTCCTCGCCCGCCTTGATGAAGCCAAAACCGCCTTTGAGATGGCCCGCGAGGCTGGCACGCCGGGCCAGCCCGAAAAAGAGTTCCTAGCCGAGGCTGACGCGATCCTCTTTGAGCTGAGCGAGAAGGTCGAGAGCATCGAGATGCGCAGCCTGATGAGCGGGCGGCACGATCTCCGTAACTGCTTCGTCACTATCTCTGCCGGTGACGGCGGCACCGAGGCCAACGACTGGGCCGAGATGCTCTTCCGCATGTACCTGAACTATTTTGAGAAGGCCGGCTTCGCGATCGAGGAGGTCGAGCGCGGCTTCGGTGCCGAGGTCGGCATCGACAGCGTCACACTGCACGTCAAGGGCCCGTACGCCTTCGGGTTCCTCAAGTGCGAGCGCGGCACGCACCGCCTCGCGCGCGTCAGCCCCTTCAACGCCCAAGGCAAGCGCCAGACCAGCTTCGCCAGCGTCGAGGTCACGCCCGAGTTTGAGGACGTCAAGGTTGAGATCCCCGATCGCGACCTGGACATCGTGCCGTTCGTTCGCGCCAGCGGGCCCGGCGGGCAGAACGTCAATAAGGTTGCGACCGCCATCCGTATGACGCACAGGCCCACGGGCATCACGGTGGTGGCCAACACCTACCGCGACCAGCCGCAGAACAAGGCCCAGTGCTTGCGGATTATCCAGGCCAAGCTCGAGCAGCTTGCCGAAGAGAAGCGCGAGCGCGAGATCAACGCCGCCAAGGGCGGGGCGATGGAGAGCGGCTGGGGCACGCAGATCCGCAGCTATGTGGAGTACGACTCGCGCGTGAAAGACCATCGCACGGGCGAAGAGTCTGGCGATGTAAGAAAGGTGCTGGCCGGGCACATCCAGCCGTTTATTGATGCGGAGCTGAAGCGCCGCCGCAAGGAAGAATCACAAGCGACGACGCGGCTGTAAGCGGGTGTATGTTGAACTGCCGTCCCCGAGGGCAAGGGCAGGGGTGGGGTTGCAAGCGGCCTCACCAACCACGCCACCCCTCGTCATGTTTCAAATAAAGCCCATCGGCGAACGCTGAGCCCCGCGCCTGCTGTAGCTTCCCCACTTTCGAATGCCAACCGCTTCAGCACCCGGCCATGAACCGGCTGATGAACACGAACTCGTTTCCGGCGGTCGGCTCGCGGTCGGGGCCCACATTTGGGCCTGGGCCAGCAACATCGGACGCGGTGCGAGTGAGGTCAATTGCGAAGAACGTGCCTTGGCCGTTAACGCCGCAGTTTCGGGTCGTCCCACACAGGGTCTCGTGCGGCAGTTTCAGTTCGGAAGAGGGTGTGCCACCGTTCGCGCCGTCGAACGGCGCCAGCGTGGTGAGCCATGCGCCGAAGCAATCAACACGCCTGCGGCGACAGCAAGGCCGCGCAACCGACAGCTGCGGGCGCAGCGCTCGCGCGGCACGCCCGGGGCGAGTAAAGTCTTCCGGTGGATCGAGACCAGACATCCCGAAGTCCAAGCGCGGCCGAACAAGCGGGCCCGGAACACACGCGTCCCGACGCGGCAGGCCCCGCACTCGCACGCCCCGCTCTGGCACGCCCTACACGGGCCCGCCCGGAACTGGCCCCGCTCGCGCAGGACCGAGCGGAGGTGATCTGGCGTCGTCTGCGTGGACGGCTTGTACGCGTGCTGCGGCGTGCTTTGGGCCGTCCGCCGTATGGGCTAGCCCGCGGGCCGGCGCAGCGATTGTTCAGCGCACAAAGCCTCGGGATCAAGCAGGCCCTCGGGACCAAGCAGGGCATCGCCCCCACTCCCGCGCCCGGTGTGGGTATGCCGAGGGTTGTGGTCCGCGGCGTCACGCTGACCAGACTCGCGCAGCGCCCGAACCCAGCGCTGCCCAACCCAGCGACCCACTACGCAGAACAGCTCACGCCGATGGTGGTGCTCAGGCAGAGGTTGCCGGTCCGCGGGTTGGTGAGGCCGCCAGCGTGGCTAGAGACGCAGCGTGCCGCGGTCGGCATGGGCGGGTCAGAATCAGCCGTGGTGCGGCAGCTACAAAACGAAGCGCGAGTCGGCCCCATGGTGAGCTCTGGGGCAGGCCCTGTAGCGAGTTCTGTCGCCGTTTCTGGACGAAGCTTGTTAGGGTTGGCGGGTGATCCGGCTCGTTCGCCTATCATGCCGGTCGAAACGCTCGAAAACCCGCCTGCTTTACTCCCCCGCCCGCCCGCGATGCTTCAGCCCGCAGCGCCCCAGGCTGCCATGGCCCGAGCCGCCGGGCCGATCGGGACGTCTGCACCGAGGACCCCATCTGTGACCGCCATGAGCACCCCCGCATCAGCCACTTCGAGCAACGCCGCCGCCGCCAATGGGGCCAGCCCCGGTGCCACGCCCGCTGCCGGCACGGCCGGCTTGTACCACATTACGTCCAGCAAGGTCCGACTTGGTGAGGGCGGGACGATCGCGCCCGGTGCCGCTGTGGCGGGTCAGGCCTTGCCGGGGTTTGCGCCTGGGCAGCGGCCCAGCGACAAGCTGAGCAACGAGACGCTGCTGAAGTGGTTGCGTGACATGGTGATGATCCGCGAGTTTGAGAACCGCTGCGCTCAGAGCTATCAGCAGGCCAAGATCGGTGGGTTCTGCCACCTTTACATCGGGCAGGAAGCGCTCGCCGTCGGCACCATCAACAGCCTGAACCACGACGACCCGATCGTGACGGCCTACCGCGACCACGGGCACGCGCTCGCACGCGGCATGACGGCCCGCGCCTGCATGGCCGAGATGTTCGGCAAGCTGACCGGCTGCGCCAAGGGCAAGGGCGGCAGCATGCACATGTTCGACCGTCCGAACTGGAACTTCGGTGGGCACGGCATCGTCGGCGCGCAAACCCCGCTGGGCACGGGCCTTGCCTTCGCCGCCAAGTATGAGCACGACGTGATGCAGCGGGCCGTGAACCGCCCCGACGGCTCGCCGGCACCTGATGGCGAGTTTATCCCGGCCAAGAAGAAGGTCTCGCTCGCATATCTTGGTGACGGCGCGCTGAACCAGGGCGCGTTGCACGAGGCCATGAACCTCGCCGGGCTCATGGATCTCCCGGTGATTTATGTTGTTGAGAATAACCGCTATTCGATGGGCACCGCCATCGAGCGTGGCACAACTATGGCCCATGACCTGACGGCCAAGGCCCGCGCCTACGGCATGGAAGGCATCCAGATCGACGGCACCGACGTGCTGAACCTCTACGACTACTTCAAGCCGCTGGTTGACCGCTGCCGTGAGAACAGCCGCCCCGCGTTTGTTGACCTGCTGACGTACCGCTACCAGGGCCACTCGATGAGCGACCCGCAGAAGTACCGCACGAAGGATGAGGTTGACGGGCACCGCAGCAAGGACAGCATCGAGCGCCTCGCTCAGCACCTGATGCACGACCGCAAGTGCCTGTCCGAGGGTGACTTTGACCGCATCGTGGCCGAGTGCAAGGACATCGCGGTGGACTCAGTCGAGTTTGCCGAGGCCAGCCCTGCGCCGCAGATTGAGCCCGAGCTTTATAGCGATGTGTACGCGAACATCGAGCCGAATCTCAGCCCGACGCGTGATTACACGGTCGGCGCGAAAAACCCGCTGATCTGAACGACCAGCTCTCAAGGGGGGGCCGGGCAAGGCGGCGCTGCTTTCTAAAGATCTCACAAACCCCGCGCGGTGGAACACCAAAGCACTTGACGTGATGGGGGGGGGTACTCTCTCCGCATGAGAAACCTCCTCCTCGTGCTGCTTCTGATCACCATCGGGCTCTGGGGCCCCGGCGCGCGGGCCGACTCGCTGCTCATCACCGGCGGCGGCGCTGGGCGGATCGCCAAGCTGAAGCTGCAGACGCCGCTGTGGCGTTACCACGTCCTCTACGACGCAAGTAACCCACTCGTGGCCACTAGCGTGGTGGCGGTCGCAACGCGCGGCAGCATTACAGGTGATAACTATGCCGTTCTCGAGCTGGTCCCGCATGTCAACGGCGCGGGGTGGACGGTCGTGAGCTGGAAGAACCCCGAGGACTGGCTGGCGTGCCTTCGCCAGATCTCTCTTGACCGCGATCTCAACCCCGAGGCTTTCGCGCTCTGGGACGTCAACGTCGCTGCGCAAGACCACCTCCCGGCGACGCTGCGGACTGAGCTGATCATGGGAATCCAGCACGACGACGCGCTCGCGGCGATCGTTGCGGCAGCACAGAACCCCGAGTCGATTGTGCAGTACCTCAAAGCCATGGGCTACCCCGCGGGCGTGACCGACTTTGACACGCTCAACTGGCGCTCCACCGCGATCCGCGACGGGTTCCTCGCGACGCTCTCGCAGGTCGCACTTCTGCACGAGAACGGCACGCTTACCCCCGCGCAGGCGCAGGGCAGCCTTGAGTATTTGCTTGAGATCATCGACTCGATCTCCCCCGAGCCCGTGACGTTCCCGCCCGACCAAGGGCCTCCCGGCAGCAGCCCGTACCCCGGCAACGGATGGTCATCGCCCGACAACACCCTGCCCGGACTGCCCATGCTCTTCCAAGGCTCGGTCACGACGGAAGGCGTCTCGCCCTGCTTCCGCCAGATCCTGTTCCATCTTCCGGTCGATCCACACTACATCCGTCCCGTTTCGCCGATCAACCCTGTCTTTAGCCCGTGGAGCAGAGTGGTCGCTTGGGCACTGCCCAACGGTGTCGGTGACTTGCGTTCGTGCTACCTTCGCCTGTGCACCCGCTACGAACGCAGGATCGTTCGCACGCTTCCACCGAACAACCCCGGCTCTCGTCTTGTCGACCGCCTATCGGCGGATGTTGAGCAGTGCCGTGCCGTCTCGTGGATTGAGGGCTTCTGCGTCGGCGGCATACTCCCTGGCAACATTGGTGATCCGGTGCAACCGAAACTGGTACCGGTGGGTCCTGACGGGCTACAGATCCGCGACCTCACCACACACCCGTGGCAAACGTGTCCGTGGTGAGCCGTCGAAGAGATTGGTCGCGGGCGTTGTAGCCGAAGATAGAGTCAGTCAGCACGTGGCGCCCGAAGTCCGCGCGCCCGTTCGTATAGGCGCCACTCACACCTTGCTCTTGCTCAGGAAGGCGCTGATCGCCGCTTTGCCCGCTGGCTCATGGCGCAGGCGGTTGAGTTCGGTGCGCTCAACCACCAGCGCCGCGCCCCAGCCGTGCTCAAGCCCCGCGCGCACGGCCAGCAGGCAGGCACGCCCTGGGTCGGCGGCCATCCGCGTCGGCAACAGCTCGACCAGCGCCGCGTGTGCCGCGTTGCGCGGGCCGTCACGCCCGAGCCACCGCAGGGGCAGCCCGTCACGCCGCCGCCCGACGACGTCAGCGCGGCGCTTGAGCCACGCCTTGGCCGTACCGAGTAGTTCGGCCTGGCCTGGTGCGACCTCATCAAAGAGCCCCGCAACGACCGCCTGATCGAACGTCAGCGTCCGCCCCTCGCACGTCCGCTCCATCGCCTCGCGCGGCTCCATCCGCGCCGGCAGCAGGTTCGTCCCGCCCCAACCCGGGCAGATCGAGAGCCCCGCCTCGGGCAACCCCACCGGGTAAGGCTTAATGGTCCCATCTCTGCCCGGTGCTGGCGGCGCCGCGATAAGCCCGTCGCAGTGCATCGCGAGCTCCAGCCCGCCGCCGAGCGCTGCGCCGTTGATCGCTGCCGCGGTGGGGCACGCGAGCGTGCACAAAAGCCCGAAGACGCGCTGCCCGTACGCCAGATAGTGTTCAAGCTCGGTGGTGGTCATCGCGTCGATGCTCTTAAGATCAGCCCCGGCAATGAACAGCCGCGGCGAGCCGCTGGCCAGCACAAGTCCCGCGGGGTTCTGCGGGCGCAGTGCGATGATCGTCGCCTCCAGCCGCTGGATCAGCGCGCGGTCCAGGATCACCATCGGCCCGTGGTTCGGCTCGATGGTGATGGTCGCCAATCGGTCGGCGTCAATGTCGATGGGCAGCGCGGCGGCAAGTGAGCTCATGCCCGATTGTTGCCGCCGTCCACCGGCCCGGCGGAGGCGAAGCACGTCCGCACATCGGCACATCTGCAAGTGGGCACATCGGCAC
>JAJOLK010000003.1:38435-205417 GCA_021173225.1 Phycisphaerales bacterium PN19_bin_20
GCACATCGGCACATCTGCAAGTGGGCACATCGGCACCGCGCGCGCCCATGGCCTGTTGCCCGATTCCTATCGCCGCTCTTCAACCATTCCCCATTGCCGCTCTTCACTCCTCGTCTTGCCGCAGCTTGCTCATAACGCTGAAGTCTTCCAGCGTGCTGGTATCTTGCGTGATTTGTTCGACCCCCGCCGCCACGTCACGCAGTAATCGGCGCATGATCTTGCCCGAGCGTGTCTTCGGCAGTCCGTCGGCAAACCGCACCACCTCAGGCCGCGCCAGCGAGCCGACTTCCTTGGCCACGTGCGCCGCCAGCTCTCTCTTGAGCGCCTCATCCGGCACGCGCCCGTGGTGTGACAGCCACGCCGGCCGCAGTGTTACAAACGCGCAGATCGCGCTGCCCTTGAGCTCGTGCGGGAAGCCCACCACCGCGGCCTCTGCTACCGCCGGGTGGCTCACCAGCGCGCTCTCAACCTCCATCGTCCCCAGCAGGTGCCCCGAGACCTTGATCACGTCGTCAATCCGCCCCTGCACCCAGAAGTACCCGTCCTCATCGCGCCGCGCGCCGTCGGCGCTGAAGTAGTACGGCCCGCCGCTTGCCGGGTCCTTCACGCGGCTCCAATACGCGCTCACGAACCGCTCGCGGTTGCCAAATACCCCGCGCAGCATCCCCGGCCAAGGCTTGCGGATCACGAACAATCCGCCCTGGTTTGGCCCCAGCTCGTGCCCCTGCTCGCTGACCACCGCCGCGTCGATCCCCAGCATCGGCACCGTGCAACTCCCCGGCTTGGTCGGCACCGCGCCCGGCAGCGGCGTGCAGACGTGCCCGCCCGTCTCAGTCTGCCAGTACGTGTCCACGATCGGGCACCGCCCGCGCCCAACATGCGTGCGGTACCACATCCACGCCTCGGGGTTGATCGGCTCGCCCACCGAGCCCAGCACGCGCAGACTCGAAAGGTCGTGCCGCGCCGGCAGGTCATCGCCCCACTTCATAAACGTCCTGATCGCTGTGGGCGCGGTGTACAGGTGCGTGACCCTGTGCCGCGCGATGATCTCCCAGAACCGCTCGCCGCGCCCGCCCGGCAGCGTCGGGTAGTTCGGCGCGCCCTCGTACATCAGCGTCGCGGCCCGGTTGGCCATGATTCCGTACAGCACGTAGCTGTGTCCCGTCACCCATCCGATGTCCGCCGTGCACCAGTACAACGCCTCGCCAGTTGGTGCAGCCGAAGCACCAGGCGCACCTGAAGCACCAGGTTCACCCGACGCACGCGGCTCACCCGACGCACGCAGCTCACCTGGCGCGACCGCGCCCTGCGGCTCAAGGTTGAACGTCAGCCGCGCGGTCATGTGCGCATAAACCAAGTAGCCGCCGGTTGTGTGCATGATGCCCTTGGGCTTGCCTGTGCTGCCCGAGGTGTACAGCACAAACAGCAAGTCCTCGCTCCCCATCTCCTCGCACGGGCACGCCTCGCTCGCCTCAACAACCAGCTCGTGCCACCAGTGCAGACCGGTCTGCGTCGGCAAACCAGCGCCGTCAATTCCGCCATCACCAGCGCCCACCACATGCTCTGGCCCGCCCGTCCGCCGCACGCACAGCACATGCTCGACCACGTGCCCAGCGCCCGCGAGCTGCACCACGGCGTCACGGACGTTCTTGAGCAGCGGCACCACCTCGCCGCGCCGAAAACCCCCGTCCGCCGTGATAATGACCCGGCTACTCGCGTCACCGACGCGCTCGGCGATCGCCGTGTGGGCAAAGCCGCCGAAGATCACGCTGTGTGCCGCGCCGATCCGCGCGCACGCCAGCATCGCCACCGCTAGCTCGGGGATCATCGGCATGTAGATCGTCACCACGTCGCCACGCTTGACACCCAAGGTCTTCAGCGCGCTGGCGCACCGGCAGACCTCTGCGTGCATCTCGCGGTACGTCAGCCGCCGGATCTCGGGCCCAGCCACGCCGCTAACGCCCGGCACGCCGCCAGCCGCCGCCACCAGCGGCTCGCCCTCCCAGACCAGCGCCGTCCGCTCGCCAAAGCCCTCCACTACGTGCCGATCCAGGCAGTTGTAACACGCGTTTAGCCGCCCGCCGACAAACCACCGCGCGTCAGGCGCGTTCCACTCCAGCACCGTGTCCCACGGGCGAAACCAGTTCAGCGCCCGGGCCTGCTCACCCCAGAAGCCCTCCGGGTCTTGCACCGACCGCGCGTGCAGCGCGCGGTACTGCTCCATCGAGCCCACGTGCCACCGCGTAAAGCCCAGGCTCTCAGCCGACGGCGGCGCAAAGACCCGGCGCTCCACCAGCGTTGAGCTGATGCCCTCGTCTGCACCACCGCGCCCATCACCGCTCTTGCCACGCCCGCTGCTCTCGGTCACGACCGCTCCTTTCAGCGCGTCCCCACTCTTTCCAC
This sequence comes from Phycisphaerales bacterium PN19_bin_20, assembly GCA_021173225.1. Lineage (GTDB taxonomy): Bacteria > Planctomycetota > Phycisphaerae > Phycisphaerales > UBA1924 > JAJTGZ01. The sequence continues at coordinate 40,839 of JAJOLK010000003.1, forward strand.
AAGCGCCGCAAGCGCGTCATCGCCCTCCAACCGACCGCGCGCCCAAACTTCATATCGCCCGCGCGAAACTTCAGGCCCCCAGCTTCTTGGTCAGCATCGCCTGCGTTTCGGGCGTGTTCAGGACATCCGCAGAGAGCTTGGCCGCGTCCTCAAGAGTGTTCCAATCTTCAGAGCCATCAAGCGTGTTCAGCAGGCCCTTGGTCGCGCGCAGCGCGTCGGCCGAGCCCGCCACCAGCTGTGCCAGCAGTGCCTCCGCCGCCGGCGCAAGGTCGGTAATCGTCGGCACGCACTCAGTGACCATGCCCAGGCGATGAGCCTCGGCCCCGCTCATCAGCCCGCCCGAGAGCAGCACTTGCCGTGCGCGCCCCGGGCCTATCCGCCGCACAAGCCACGGGGCCACCACCGCCGGGCACACGCCCATGTCCACTTCGGGGAAGCCCATCTTGTTATCGGTGAATGTCAGTTGCAGGTCGCAGACCGTCACCAGCCCGCACCCGCCGCCGATCGCCGGCCCGTTCACTACCGCCACCACCACCATCGGCAGCCGACGCAGCTTGTACGTCAGCTCCGCCAGCAGCACCAGCAAACGGCGTGACCGCTCCGCGCTGCCCAGCACCGCCTTGAGGTCCATCCCCGCACAAAACGCCTTGCCCGCGCCCGTCAGCGCCAGCACGTGCGGACCGGCGCTGGTCCGCTCAGGGCTGGGCGTGGTCATGGCCGTGAGTTCGTCAACGCGCACGTGCAGCGCCGTCAACAGCTCAAGCGAGAGCGCGTTGCGCTGCTCGGGGCGGTTGATTGTCAGGCGGGCCAACGGCCCATCAATACTCAGCGTCGCTAGTGACATCGTCATCTCCAGGATCAGAACGCAATATGCTCACCTCAAACGCTCTCTCACGAAATTGCTTGTGGACCGCTACGTTCGCCGCCCGGCATGGGCCACAGTGCCGCCACCCGCGCAAGCTGATCCCCACTGCCCACCAGCCCCAGCGATGCGCGTAGCGCCAGCTCAAAGTCCTCCTGCCCACTCCCGAGCCGCGCCAGCAAACCCTTCATCGCCGCCACCGCACTGCCGGGCTTCTCCGCCAGGTGCTGCGCCAACCGCGTCGCTTTGGGGATCACGTCCTCAGGCTGATCGCAACAGACATGCGCCAGCCCCGTGCGCGCGGCCTCCTCGCCGCTGATAAGCCCCGAATCCAGCGTCCGCTCCCGCGCGCCGCCCGCGCTCATCATGCCCAGCAGCCCAGGCACTGTCACGGCTGGCGAGATGCCCAGCCGCGTCACCGGATACCCAAGCTTCGCCGCCCGGTCGGTCACTACCACGTCCGCCCCCGCAAGCACCGCGCACCCACCCGCCACCGCGGCCCCGTGCGCCGCCGCCACAATCGGCCGCGGACACGCGCGCATCGCGCGTACCACGCCGGTCAGTACCGTCAGCAGCTTCGACAGCGCGCGCGAGTCTGCGTGCACCAGCCGCATGTCAAACCCGCTGCAGAAGACCCCGCCCTCGCCGCACAGCACAATCGCCCGCGCCTCAAGCACCTCGGGCGCTTCTAGCAGCGTGAGCAGCCGCTCGAGCATCTCCGGCGTCAGCGCGTTGCGTTTGTCAGGGCGGTTGAGCGCCAGCAGCGCCAGCGGCCCCTGTCGCACGAGCCTGACCAGCTCGCCCTCGCCCATGCTCTGGCTGTGGTCGCTCACGATGTGCCCCCCGCCGAGCTCTGGCTTGCTGTTGCGCGAGCGCGCGCCACCACGCCCGCCGCGAACGCCCCGGCCTCTTCCAGCGCCCCGTCGTCCACGTCTGCGCTCAGCCCCGGCGCAAACCCCTCTTCGCGCAGCGTCCGCATCAGCAGCGCGGTGGCGATGTTCCCCGGCGCACGCCGCCCCGGCACGCTCGCGTACGGGCACCCGCCCAGCCCCGCGACCGATGAATCAAACGACCGCACGCCCGCCGCCAGCGCCGCCCGCACACACGCCGACGCCTGCCCGAACGTGTCGTGCAGGTGCAGCGTTAGCCGCAGCGGCGTGAGCCACCTGGGCCCCAGCGCGCCCACCACCGCGCTCAGCATCGCGCCCGTCATCTCGGGCGTACCCGCGCCAATGGTGTCGCCAAGGTCGATCTCATCAACCCCCAGCGCCGCTAGCCGCTCGCACACGCTCGCCACCTGCGCCGGCGCAATTGGCCCCTCAAACGGGCACGCGATCACGCACGATACATACCCGCGCACCGGCACACCCAGTACCTTGCACCGCGCGATCACCGGCACAAACCGCTCGAGACTCTGCGCGATATCCGCGTTGATGTTTCGCTGGCAGAACGCCTCGCTCGCGGCCGTGAACACACTTAGCTTGCCCAGCGGCACACCCTCGCCAATCAGCTCTGCCGCCGCGTCCATCCCCTTGTCATTGGGCACCAGCGCCGAGAGCACGGGCCGCCAACCCGCACTCTCACCACCACCCCTGTCCTCGCGCGCGGGGCTCAGCAGGCCCACCGACGCAATCCCCCGCAGAAGCTCCGCCGCATCACCAAGCTGCGGCACCCAACGCGCGCTCACAAAGCTCGTCACCTCTACCTCATCCACGCCGCTTACGCAAAGCAGCTCGACCAGCTTCAGCTTGTCAGCGGTGCTGATCGCCCCGGGCTCGTTCTGAAGCCCGTCCCGCGGCGAGACGTCGGTGATCCTGACCCGCTCGACCATCGCGTTGTCCTGCCCCAGTGGTCCTGCCCCCGAGTTACTTAGCGCCAAAGTGAAAGCCCGCGCCGTCGCACATCGTCGCCGCTCTCACGTCGTGTAGTCAGCGTTGATCGACACGTAGTCCTTGCTCAGATCGCACCCCATCATCCACGCGCGCCCGGGCCCTGCGCCCACCGTCAGCACCAGCTCGACTCGCGCGCCGCCCATCGCCTTCACCAGCCGCGGGTCACTTAGCGCCTCGGTGATCGGCACGCCCGCGCGATAAACCTCCACCGGCCCGATGGTCAGGCTCGCCTGCCGCGGGTCAAACCGCACGCCCGCGTTCCCCGCCGCCGTCACGATCCGCCCCCAGTTGGGGTCCTTGCCGTGGATCGCGCACTTCACCAGCGGCGAGTCCACAATCTGCCGCGCCATCAGTTCCGCCGCCGCGTCACTTGGTGCGCCAATCACCGTTGCGCGAAAGACCCGCGTTGCGCCCTCGCCGTCGGCAACGATCATCTCCGCCAGCCGCTCGCACACGTCTGTCAGCGCCGCCTCGAACGCCGCGTGCTCGGGCGTCCCGGCCACAATTGCGGCCCCGCCCGCGTGCCCGCTGGCCAGCACAATCGCCGTGTCGCTACAGCTTGGGTGATTGTCCACGCTCACGCGATTGAAGCTGACCTGCCCGGCCCGGTCCAGCATCACTTGCAGCGTGCGCGAGGCAATCGGCGCGTCGGTGGTCACAAACGCCAACATCGTCGCGGTCGGCGCCGCCGACCGCGCGGCACCGCTGAAGGCCATCTCCAGCCGCGGCGCGATCATCCCGCTGCCCTTGGCGATCGCCCCGATCCGCACCACCCGCGCACCACCACCATCACCACCACTCAAGCTCACCTCGACGCCCACGGCCTTGGGCACCAGGTCCGTCGTCATGATCGCCCGCGACGCGTCCGCGTCCGCACGCTCACCGCGCGCAAGCGCCGCGAACAACCCCGGCAATGCACCGACAATCTTGATCACCGGCAGCGGCCGACCGATCACCCCCGTGCTGCTAGGCACCACGTCCATCTCGGCACAACCAAGCAGCCCCGCCGCCGCCACCATGCACGCCCGCGCGTCACGCACGCCCTGCTCGCCCGTCGCCGCGTTGCTGTTACCCGCGTTGATGAGCACCGCCCGCGGCACGCGCCCGCCCGGCACAAGCGCCGCCGCCCGCTGCATCAGGCCGATCTCCACCGGCGCGCCCACCACCGCGTTGCCCGTAAACGCCGCCGCAAACCCCGCCACCGCGCCAGCCGGCGCAGGCTCACGCACGATCAAGCACACGTCGGGCTTACCCGAGGGCTTGATCCCGGCGGTCCCGCCGGCGGCCAGAAACCCGCGTGGTTGCGTGACGCACATCGCTGCAAGATAGGGGCCCCAACGTGCCCGAGACGACCAAGGTGCCTTAGACGATCAACGTGTCCGAGATGATCAACGTGCCCGAGATGACCAAGTTCTCGCCCGCGTCGTCTCAGCCATCCTCTCACGCGCCGCATCACTCGCAACACATCACGGCACGCCCGACGCAGGCCCAGGCACCTCGGGCTGCAAAGGCTCAAGGTATTGGTCACGCCCCAGACGCCGAAACTGCTGCACACGCCGGTTACGACCCAGCGGCGTCACCAGCACGCCTGTCGTAAACTCGTCCGTCAACTGGTCGTAACCGATCTTGACGCTGAAGGTCAAATCAGGAAACTCCCGGTCCAGGCGCGACGCGATCGACCGCAGCTTGCCCGAGTCGGTGTCGATGGTCCCCGCCGCCTCAACCGTGTACTTGGGCGTGAGGCGGTACGTCCCGCCCACCGTGAGAAACGTGGTGTCCAGCGGGTTGATGTAACGCAGCTCAGTAAACGCCGCGAAGTCGCGCCCATGATCAACCCACAGCCCCGCGCTGGTCCGCGCCTGCTGGTTGGTGTCAGTGTCGTAGACAGTCCCGCCGCTGACCGAGACCGCGTCGGTCAGCTGCATCGTCGCGTCGACGGTCGCAAAGTCGCCCAGGTTGCTCAGCTCAGGCCGCGTGTCATACCAGCGCCCGATCGGCGACCGCACCGTCTCGTTGTTGCTCGTCACCAGCTCGGTCCGCAGCTTCAGCCAATCGGCCACGTGCCCGCGCCCGTCGCCGGTCAGCCCACGCTTGGTCTGGAAGACCTGGTCAATCGCGAACGCCGCCGCCGTCCCCTCACTCACGCCCTCGACCTCACGGTCAAAGATCGGCAGTGTTGCCGAGTCGCGCCCGCTGTCGGCATGGAACAACGTCACGCTCGGCGTCACCACGTGCCGAAGCTGATCGATCCCCAGCAGCTCGCTGCGCGCACCGGGATACACCCGCTGCATGCTCGTGCTCGCACGCAGCCCGCCAGCCGCCCACCACCGTGACGAATCCGAAATCGCCTCCACACCAGGCCCCCCCACAGGCCCAGCCGCCGCGCCCGAGACGTCCTTCAGCTCGTCGCTGTAGCTTGTCAGTGCCAGCGTGCCAAAGGGCGTGATTGTTACCGGCCCGGCGTAAATGTTCACCGCCAGCTCCTGCCGCGTGTACAGCCGCGTGATGAACGCATCCGGCGCGCCCGCCGCCGCAAGCCGATCCGCCCACGACTGGTCAGCGTTGAGGCCAAAGGCCCGCTGCGCGTCCGCGTCGTTCTCATATCCAATCGACCGCGGCGTGGTCTTGTATCCGTCCAGCCGCAGCCGCCCAAGGCGGTACTCGTGCGACCACTGCACCACGCCCGGCAGGTCACCAAACAGGTTATCCGCGACCCGCGCGTAGCTGAACTCGGGCATCCTCGTCACCGCGTACCCCTGGCTCTGCAGCAGGTACTGGTTGGGTGAAAAGTCCGTCAGCGTGCCCGTCGTTTGCAGCTGGAACAGCGCGTTCTGGTCGGTGTTCCGCAGGGCCAGGCCGCTCACCAGCTCGCGCCGTGTCTGCGTGAGCTGCGCGTCGTAGGTCTGCAAGAACGCCTCGTCGCTCACATAGCTCGCCTCGCCCAGCAGCCGCCAAGAGGGCGAAAGGTCCCAGCGCTGCTCCAGCAGCATCAGCCCGCGCGAGTCGCCCTTGCGATCAATGCGGGTCCCCGACGCCAGCACGTCCTCGCCGCCGTCAGATGGCAAGAAGTACCCGAAGAACGCCCCGCGCTGATCGGCCCCGGCCCACGCCGAGTCCAGCCCCACGCCCACCCCGCGCCGCAGCCAACCGTCGACCAGCAGGTCTAGGTCAACCCGGTCCGGCGCCGCGATCCCTGTGAGCCCAAACAGGTCCCACCGCGTCTGCAAGCCCGGCCCCGCCGCCGAGCTGTTCTCAAACCGCACGTCGCGGATCGGGAACCTCTCCAAGTCACCCCGGTACGCAGGCAACCACAGCAGGGGCACGCCCGCGATCCGCGGCGTCAGACTGCTGCCACGCACCATCACCCGCTCGCCGCCGCCCGCGTCAGCATCACGCGCCTCGCGCGTCACCGTCACCTCTCGCGCGCCAATCGAAAGCTGCGGCTCGAAGAACGCCGACGCCGCCATCGTCACGCCACGCGCCTTGATCTGGTTCCGCGCCGTCTGCTCGATCGCCTTGGCACGCACGTACAGCGGCAGGCCACGCCGCTGGTCGTACGTCCAAAAGACCGCGTCCACCATCGTCGCCCGGTTGTTCCGCACGTCGTAGAACATCCGCGGCGCGCGCAGGCTAAACCTCCCGTCGCTGGCGATCACGTCGCCCTCTAGGTACACGCCGCGCACGGCCTGCGCGCCCAGCCGCGCCACGTCCGTCAGCGGGCCGGGGTCTAAAAATACCACCGCACGCTGCGCTGAGAGCTGCAGCGCACGCTCGCGCGCTGGCTCCGAATACTGCAGCACCACGCCGCCGGTGATCACCACCACGTTCTCGCCCGGCTGCTGGATCAGCGCCGGATCACCCGCCGACACCGTGATGAGCCCCGAACCGCTGAACAGCCGCTGATCACCCAGCAGACGCGTCGGGTCCGCATCAGACCCCGACCCCGCACGCGACGCCACCTGCACCGCTCGTGGTGCGTCAGGCGCAAGAGCCGAGCCCGGCTCGTACGGCCGCGTCAACCCAGGCTCGTACGCCACCTTTGAGCGCGGCTCGGGGGTCATCGCCACATCACCCGCGCCCGGGCCCACACCGGCGCCCGTTTCGGGCCGCTCCAGCGCCGTCAAGTACCGCGCAAACCGCGCCTCCGCCTCCGTCAGCAGCGCCTCGCCCTCAGGCCGCTGGGCCTGCGGCGGCGCATCCACGCGCAGCGAGAGCTCGCCTTCAACCACCGCGCTGACCAGCAGTCGGTCCGACGCCGCCCCAAGCCCGCTCGCCCCGCCCCCCAGGCCTGAACTCGCCGTCGGGCTGCTGACGCGATCAAACAGCACCGCGACCTGATGCCGCGCCACCGCCGCGCCGCCAACTGCGCCACCAGTTAAGCCGCCGGTTGCGCCGCCATTCGGACCTGCGGCGTCCTCAAGCCGCTCAATCCACACCACCGCCCGCGCCGCGTTCAGCGCCGTCGGCCCCAGCTTCACTCGCACCGAGCCGATCAGCATCATCCGCTGCACCGGCCCCGCCGGCCCAGCCTCGGTCCACGCAAACGCCCGCGTCGCGCCCAGCTCAATGCCCCCGCGCTGCGCGGGCAAGTCAAGCTGCAGCCCTGCAAAGTCGCGCCCGCTCAGCGCGATAGTCCCGTCCAGCGCGGCCCCGCTCCCAACGCCCGCACCACCGCCCGCACCAGCGCCCGCGCCCCCGCTGGGGCGATACATCGGCGCCAACGCCGGATCACCAACCTGCCCTGCGGATACCGGTGTTAACGAAATTAAGCCGCCCGCGACAAGCGTTACTACGCCAGCCCGCAAGCCACCGCTCCGCCGCTGGCCGACCCACTCACCGACCCGCGTTCGATCAGTTGTTGCGCTCACGGGCCCATGCTACCACACCCGCCCACCTCACGCGTGCTCAGCCCACCAGCGGTCCACAAGGTTCGCCGCCGTGTCGTGATAGAGCGCCCGCAGCACGTCCGCCGGCAGCGCGCACCCGCGCAGCCGCGGCGCGCTCATCGCCGTGTACCGCGCAGGGTCGATCATCGCCAAGTCAGGGTCCGCTATCGCGCTCGGCCCGTCGTACCCCGTCTCAAACAGCGTCCGCAGCGTCCAGTGCCGTGAGCAGTACAGCTCAAACGCCTGCTCCGGGCTGTTCGCCAGGTCCGCCATGCGGCTCATCCCCGTCTTCGCCAAGCTGAGCTGATCGTCCATCGTCACCAAGTCGGTTCCAAACAAGATCCGCCCCTTGTGCCGTGTGAAAAAGTCCCGCACCTCCGAGGGCTCATGCCCCGAAAGCCCACGCACCACCCACTTTGTCGCGCTCGTGTCCAGGTGCAGGTTCGGGTGCGCCGTCAGCAGCCGATCCAAGAACCCAAGGTCCTCGCTCCAGCCACCCATGTGCGCCGCGATCCACGGCACCGGAAACTCGTCCAGCATCCGCCGAAGCCCCACATACTGGTGCGCCTTGGTCCCGTACGTCGCGCCGTGGTGATACCGCGCCGCAAACCACGTGTCCGGGTCCGCCACGTGCACCATGATCATCATGCCCAGGCTCACCGCCAGCCGCGCGTGCTCCCGCCGCCACGCGCTGTCAATGTCCGCCACGTCCACCGCGCCCGACGGCAAAAACTCACGCAGCGCCGGCGCCGCCCACAGCTTCATCATCCGCGCGCCAAACTCACCGTGAAACCGCTCGATCACCTCGAGGTACCCGCCACGGTGCTGGTGCTCAGGGTCGTTCCCGCGGAACCACGGCATCGTGATGAACCGCACGCTCTCGCCCAGCACCTCACGCACCTCAGCCGCCATGCTGATCTGCGTCATCGTGTACGTCCGCTCAACCCCATACAGCTCGCGCACCCGCGCATAAATCTTCGCCGCCTCACGCCCATGAATGTGCGTGTGAACGTCGATCATCCGCACTGGCGCCGGCCCCAGCGCCCGCGCAGCCGCCACATAGTCCAAACCCAGCGTGTTGGCCGGCCAAGGTTCCATAACGCCGTCAGCGTACGCCCACAGACCACCCCCGCACGCCGTCCGTGCGGCATCTGATCGGCACCGCCGACCCCGCGTTGCCCAGGCCGCACACCGCGCGTATACTCTCCTCCCTCACGCGACGCCATGAAGTTGACCCGCCCGTGAGCCGACAACCAAAGACGTCCGATCTTCGGCCTTCGGTCGCCCACCGATCGCCGCGATTGCCGGGGGCATAGCTCAGTTTTGGTAGAGCGCATCCATGGCATGGATGAGGTCAGGGGTTCGAGTCCCCTTGCCTCCACTTACTCGGCAAAGAGGCGGCCCCGCAAGGGTCGCCTCTTTTCGTTGACGCACCGTCCGTCCGTCACGCACGCAATATCGCACCACCGCTCAACCTTCCAGCCCCCGTCGGTAGGATGTCACCATGGCCGATCTCTCCACCGCGCCGCCTGACCAAGCCCCGCCTAGCGCGCACCCGTCCATCGCGCCCCCGCCCCGCGCGTCACGCTTCCCACTCCACTGGCGCATCCTCACCGGCCTCGCCCTCGGCCTGCTCGTTGGGCTCATCCTCAACCTCGCCTGGACCCGCGACACCTGGCTCTCCCTCGGCGTAGACAACCCCGCCGCCTTCACCACCCTTGATCGCCCCGCCACTACCGCCACCACCACCACCGCCGCCACCATCACCACCGCCCCCAACCAGAGCGCCACCGCGCTCGCACACGCCGTCCGCGCCGTTGTCATCGCCGTTGATCTCATCGGCGACCTCTTCCTCGCCGCACTCCGCGCGCTCGCGGTCCCCATCGTCCTGTGCTCGCTGGTCGTCGGCTGCGCCAGCCTGGGTGACCCGCGCCGCCTCGGCCGCATCGGCCTCAAAACCGTCCTTATCTACCTGGGCACCACCGCCGCCGCCGTCGTCTTAGGCCTGCTGCTGGCCAACCTCATCAAGCCCGGGCTCTTCGTGCCCGACGCCGTCCGCGCTGAGCTCATGCGCACCGGCGCATCCGAGGTTCAGGCCCGCGTCGGTGATGTCGCCAAGGTCCCCACCCTCTGGCAGCAGATCGTCAACACGGTCCCCACCAACCCCTTCCGCGCACTGGCCGAGGGCAACATGCTCCAGGTCATCGTCATCGCACTTGCGCTGGGCCTCTCGCTCACGCTCCTCGGCGGCGCACTCCGCGCCAAGGCCGACCACGCCGTCGGCGTCTTTGAGGCCCTCGCCGCAGGCCTCGGCAAGCTGATCGAAGCTCTCATGCTCCTCGCGCCCTTCGCCGTCTTCTGCCTCGTCGTGCCGCAGGTTGCCCAGATCGGCCTGGGCATCATCACCGCGCTGGGCGTCTTCGCCCTCGTCGTCCTCGGCGGCCTCTCGATCATGCTCTTTATCGAGTACCCCATCCTGCTCAAGCTCTTCGCTGGCATCGGGCCCGCACGCTTCTTTAAGGCCATGGCCCCCGCCCAGCTCCTGGCCTTCTCCACCAGCTCCAGCAACGCCACACTCCCCGCCACCATCGAGTGCACCACCAACCGCCTCGGCGTTGACCGCCGCATCGCCAGCTTCGTCTGCCCCCTCGGCGCCACCATCAACATGGACGGCACCGCCCTCCACCAGGCCGTCTGCTGCGTCTTCATCGCTCAGCTCTATGGCATAGATCTCACGGCCTCGCAACAACTCTCGCTGATCCTCCTCGCCACCCTCTCAAGCATCGGCGCGCCCGGCATCCCCAGCGGCGGCATCGTCATGCTCGTCGCCGTCCTCCAAGGCGTCGGCCTCCCGCCCCAAGCCCTCGCCGGGATGGCCCTGGTCATCGCCATTGACCGCCCGCTTGACATGTGCCGCACGGTTTGCAACGTCAGCGGCGACGCCCTGACCGCCGCCATCGTCGCCAAAAGTGAACGCGCGCTGCAGCCCCCGCCGGCCGCCACCGCCTAACTCCTCGCAAGCCCGCCTAAGGGCGACCATGACGTGCCCGTGCTTCACGCACGCTCTGCGCTGTCACGGTGCCCGGTGCTAGTTCCAAAAGCCGGTCGAGCCACAGCTGCGCCTCCTCTTGCCGCCCTGCCGCCCGCGCTAACTCTGACGCCCGGAAGCAGACCATCGCCGCGCTCTCTGCGGATGTTCTCTCGCCCAGCGCGGCCGCGCCGCCGCCACCGTTTCGTAGCAGCTCCCATGTCCGCACCGCTGCCGCCATCGCCAGTTCAGGCCGACCCGCCCGCTGCTGGAGTAGCAAAAGGTTCAGCCCCAGCACTGCCGCTGCTGGCCGCCCCTCAAGCCCCGGCCCTCCCAAAGTCCCCAACAGCAGCAAGACACCGTCGCTGACGGCCATTGCTCCTGAAGCATGTACCAGCACGCTCGCTCGCTCGACGCTGAAGCCAACACCCTCGCCCGCCTCTTGTCGACGATACGCCTCCGCAACCTCCATCCACAGCGGCAGCGCCTCGTCATCGCGCCCCGCCGACATCAGGTCCTGCGCGAAGTTCTGCTGCAGGATTCTGGTCCGCGCCGAATCCATAAACCGACCGCGCGTCACAAGCTCGCCCCGCTGCAGCTCAATCGCCCCGTCAAGCCGCCCCTCCCGACGCGCCCGCTGATACGCCGACCACACCAGCGGCACATGCGCATCGCGTGGCTCTGGCTCGCTCAGCATCGCCCGCGCTGCCGCTTCCGTCCGCGCCGTCAGTTTCGCTCGCCGCGGCTCAGCGTCAGGAAAGTACTGATCCAGCAGCCGCAGCGCGTCCAGCCGGTCGTGCGCAGTGCAACCCGTGCAGTCCGTCAACGGCCAGAGCATCGCCCACGCAGCGTCCAGCGCACCGTCTTCAAGCGCGATCAACGCTATCTGACGCCGCAGCTCGCCGGTCTGGGCCAAGTCCATCCGCGAAAGCCCCGCAAGCAACCTCTCCCACCAACCCGCCCGCGCTTCCGTCGGCAGCGCCATGAGCAAGCCCCGAACCAGCTCGTGGTCGTCATGACCATCCACAGAGCCAGCGAAGAGCCCCGCCAGAGCCTCGTCAGCCGTCAACTGACGCTCAGACGCCCCGCCCGCCGTGGTCACGCCAACACCGCCGGTTGCCGGCACCACACCCCCCGCGCCACCACGCCCAGCAAGCCACCAAGCCAGGCCTGCCGCACCGAGCACAAGCACAAACGCAACGATCATGCCCCGTCTCATATCGCGCCCCTTATCGCCCATCGGGCGATGGAATCCGTGCCTTGATCACCGCCGCTCACCGAGTTACTCATCCCCCCGCAGGCCCGCCGGGGCAGCACCCAGGTCTGTACGCAGACGCACTCTCATCGCGGATGCTGGCCGTTCCGTTCGCCTTCACCTTAATAGTACGTTTGTTGCAGATCGTCACGTTGCCCTCACCCCCACCCTGGATGTCACAGATCATACGGTCTCCCCACACCTGAGACGCCCGCGCATCGATCGTCTTCCAGTAGACCTTTATGCCCACTTTCCAGCGCGGCGGCACCACCTGCTCTGTGGTCCAAGAGAAGCCGACAACTTCCTGTCGGCTCAGCTCCCCCGTGATCAAAAAGCTTGCGTTAGCCTTGACCTTGGCTTCGAGGATCACAGGCAGGATTCGCGAGGTTCCCACACCCAACTCGTACGCGATCCCGCCACCACCCGTCGCGGAAACCTGATAGCCATTGGTCTTCTGCTGGGTATAAGCGAACGTGTACGTCGCGTCAAAGCAGCTATTGTTCTGCTTCAAAGCGTTGTAGATCAGCACCTCAATTGCCGGACGGGCCGAGCTCTCGATCGGCCCGAGCGGGATGTTCTGCTCGCGGACGACGCGGAATCGCATCTTCTCGTCACACTTGTGCAGCCGCGGCGGGTGGCCACAGTCAGACGCCATTACGATTGACCCGATCGTCATGGCCACCAACGTACCGACCACGGATGGTTTAAAGCGCGTTAAGTGTCCGCAAGTCCTCATCTTCATCGCTCAGCTCCAAAGGTAAACTGTACTCATAGGCTAGCCAACCCCCCCCCTCCATGTCCAAGTGGAAACGCCAGCACTTGCAACACCTCTGCTGCCATTGCATTGCCTCACCGTCCGGATCTCAAACACCCGCCCTGCGCGGGCGCTCGATCCAAAGGTGGTTGCGGCCGGCCCGCTCCCCCGCCAGCCGCCGCCGCCTAACGCTGCGCAGGCCCCCACCCGCCCCCGCCGCTCCCGCCCGTACACTCGCCACGAATGCTCCCGCGCGCGACAACCACCCTCTGGCGGTTCCTCTTCGCCGAGGTTCTCAGGCTCCTGGCCATCACTACCGCCGTGGTCGTCGTCGTCGCCAGCTTCGCCGTCGCCGTCCGCTTCATCGCCAACGGCACCCTCGGCCCCGCCGACGCCATCCGCCTCATGGCCCTCGCCGCCATCCCCATGCTCCAGTACGCGCTGCCCTTCGCCGGGGGCTTCGCTGCCACGCTTGTCTACCACCGCATGAGCCAAGACAATGAGCTCACCGCCCTCTACGCCGGCGGCATCTCACACCGCGCCGCCCTCGCCCCCGCAATCGCGCTGGGCCTCGCACTCGCCCTCGCCCTGTTCCTCATGGCCGACCGCGTCATGCCCGGCCTCCTCCGCTCCATGCAGCAGATGGTCGCTGACGACGCCACACGCCTGCTCCAATCCGCCATCAGCCGCGGGCAGTCCATCGAGCGTGACGGCAAGGTCGTCTATGCCGACGCTATCGAGCTGCTCCCCGTCGAGCCAGGCTCAGGCGCCTACCGCCAGTTCATGCTCCGCGGCGTCGTCGCCGTTGACCTCGCCCCAGACCGCACCGTCCGCCGAGAGCTCGCCGCACCACTCGCCCGCGTCTGGCTCTTCCGCCAAACCGGCGGCAACCTCGATAGCGACACCCGCGACTGGAACATCCAGCGCGACAGCATCACCACCGTCGTCATGCGCCTGCGCGACCCCGCCGGCGGCCTGGGCAACCGCCTCCTTGGCGAGGCCGACCAAACCGAGGTCCGCTTCACCCTCCCCACCGCCTTTGCCGACGACCCCAAATATCTCTCATGGGCCGAGCTTAACGCCGCCAAACGCACGCCCGAGTCGCTCAACATTGTCGATCAGCCGCGCCGCGCACTCGCCCGCGTCCTGGCGTTCCGCCTTAGCATCGACGCGATCGATCAGACCCTCCGCGCCACCGGGCAGGCCACCTTTACTGACCCGGCAGGCCGCACCATCACCATCAGCGCCGCCGCCCTCAGCAAGACCGCCGACGCCCGCGGCTGGGCCCTGACCCCCGACGCCACCGGCGTCATCTCCGCCCGCGTCCAGCTCCAACCCCTCGCCCCCAACACGACGAACCCCGCCAGCCAGCCCGCGGCGCGAACCTACCGCGCCAACCGCGCCTGGCTCGCTCGCCCCGTCACCGCCGACTCGCCCGGCGTCACCTTCGGCCTGACCCTCGAGGCCGTCACCACGCAGGCCCAACCCGATCCCGATTCGACGCCCACCACCACCACTGACGCGCCGGCCAACCCCACCACCACCAACGCCACCAACACCACCGACCCCGCCAACACACCAACACTCGCCGAGCTCGATTTCGCCGCACTCGCCCCGCAGCAAGACCCCACCGCCCCGCTCATCAAGCTCACGTCCGCCGAGCTCATCGCCGCCGCACGCGCCCGCGCCACCACAGCCACCACCGCGCGCGACGAAGCCCTCTGGCGCTGGGCCAACAACCTGCAGAGCGCCGTAACAGACCTCCGCCGCGAGATCCAAAGCAAGCAGCACGAGCGCCTCGCCGCCTCCCTCGCGTGCCTTGTCATGGTCGTCCTGGGCGCGGTCATGGGCATGAAGCTCGCCACCGCGCCCCCGCTGGTGGTCTACGTCTGGTCCTTCCTCCCAGCCATCGCCGCCATCGTCTCTATCGCCGGCGGCCAAAGCCTCGTCCATGAGCACGGCACCGCTGGCCTGATCCTGCTCCACGGCGGCGTCCTCGCCCTCGCACTCTGGACGTACCTGGAGTACCGCGTTGTCGCCCGCCACTAGCCCACCATCACCCCGCCTTCGCAGCTCCCTGCGCGCATACGCGCCCGTGCTTATCTTCGCCGCCGCCGTCACCCTCGCACGCCTCGCCTACCTCGCCTGGTTCAGCCCGTACCAGCTCAGTGAGGACGAAGCCTTCTACTGGGAGTGGTCCCTCAGGCCCGACTGGTCCTACGCCACCAAGGGCCCCGGCATCGCCTGGGCCATCTGGCTCGCCACACACACCCTCGGCACCACCGAGCTCGCCATCCGCGCCGTCCCCGCACTCGCCGCCGGCATCGCAACACTCGCCCTCGGCGCGCTCACCACAGACATCACCGCCCACGCCGTCGGCCCCAGTTCCGCCTCCAACAATCACCGCCCCACCCGCGCCGGCCTCTGGGCCGCCGCCCTCTACAACCTCGCGCCCGCCTTCCAAGCCACCGCCCTGCTCTGCACCATCGACGGGCCCTACTTCGCCTGCTGGGCTCTCGCCGCGTGGGCCGCCTGGCACGCGCTCACGCGCCGCTCACTGTTCGCCTTTGCCGCCCTCGGATTCGCGTTCGCCGTCGGCTTCCTCTTCAAGTACACCATCTTGCTGCTGCCGCCCGGCCTGCTGCTCTTCGCGATCCTCCACCGCTCGCGCCTCAGCCTTCACCCGCGCTGGGCCCTCGGGCTCGCACTCGCCGCCCTCATCGCCGCCCTCGGCCTCGCCCCCGTGCTCATCTGGAACAGCCACCACGACTGGCAGACCGTCCGCCACCTCCTCGGCCACGCCGGGCTCAAAGGCGGCGACATTACGCCTCGCGCACCCACCGAGGGCGAGGCCTTCCTCGGGCAGTGGACCCTCGAACTCCTCGCCACGCAAGCCGGCGTCCTGCTCCCAGTCCTGCCCGCGCTCATCGCCGCCGCCGTCTGGTCACTCCGCCGCGCCGGCCCGCTCTTCGCCCGCCCCGCACCCACGGCGTTCCTGCTCTACACCGCCGCACCCGTGCTGGCCTTCTACGTGCTGCTCTCGCTGCGCGCCCAGGCCGAGGCCAACTGGCCACTCGCCGGCTACCTCACACTCTTGCCACTCGCTGCCCTCTGGCTGACAGAGCCGTTCGAGCCGATCCGCCTGGTCCGCTTCGCCAAGCACCTCGCCATCGTCGCCGGCGTCATCACCCTCGCCTGCCTCCTGCGTCTCGACCTTCTCCGCGCCGCCCTCACCCCGCTCTCGCCCACACTCGCGCGCGCCGTACCCGTCCAGCGCGTCATCGGCGGACAGCAGATGGCCGCCGACGTAGACGCACGCCGCGCACGCCTCCGCGAAGCCACAGGCCTCGAACCGCTCATCATCGTCGACCACTACGGCCAGGCCTCGCGCATCCGCTTCTACCTGCAAGACCGCGCCGTCGTCTTCGCCGCGCAGCACCGCCTCGGCGGACGCAAAGTCCAGCACGACTACTGGCCCGAAACCAGCCTCGATCAGCCCGCACTCCTCGGCCGCCCCGCCGTCCTCGTCGGCTCCACCTACGCACAGTGGGCACCCGCCTTCGACAAGGTCATGCCCACCGGCTCGCTCGACGGCGAAACCAAAAAGAACCGCGAAGCCTTCGACGCCCTCGGCTACCGCGGCTTCAAACCCTTCGCCTCCTCGCCCGCCACCACATCCACTAAACTCACACCATGATCACCCGCGAGCCGACCCGCGCCGCGCTCCACCGGCCCGCACGCCGCCGCGGCCCAACACTCCTACGCGCCGGCGTAATCGCACTCGCACTCTGCGCGCTCGTCGCCCTCAGCCACACCCTTGACCCATGGGCCTACGCCACCAGCACGCGCTTCCGCAGCGGCCTCCCCAAACCCGTCGCCCTATACGACTGGTACCAGCTCCTCCGCCAGCTCGGCAGCGCCCTGCCCTGGGCCCTCATCAGCCTGCTGCTCCTGCTCGCCGCCGCCGGACGCCGCTCCTTCGGCCCAAACCGCCCACCCGCGCTGCAGCTCGCCGCACTCCTACCCGCCTCCGTAATTACCGCTGGCGTCAGCGCTGAGCTGCTCAAGCCCATCTTCGGCCGCCTCCGCCCCGAAGACGCCATGACCGCCGCCGACAACCAGCTCGTCTACAAGTTCATGCCCGTCGCCGAACGCCTCGGCAACTGGTCAGACCTCGGCATCCCCAGCAGCCACGGCTCCGTCAGCGTCGCCGCCGCCTGCGCCATCGCCACCCTCTACCCGCGCACACTCCTAGTCACGCTCCCGCTCGCCGCCGGAACGTGCTTCACACGCATCGTCAACAACAACCACTACCTCTCAGACACCGTCGCCGGCGCGGCCCTCGGCCTCGCCTCCGCCTTGCTCTGCGCACGCCTGCTCCGCACCACACGCGCGTGACCAACCCGCGCCTTCTTGCCCCGCGTGGGAAGGTTTCCAACCTTCCTCTTAGTTCCGCGCGGGGCAGGTTTTCGCAACCCGCATCTTCCCACTCCGTCCCGCTACGGTCGCCATCTCCCCCAAGCTTTGTGGGCCAATGGAAGGTGCCTCAGCGAACGCAACGAGCAAGGCGGAAGGGGCCGTCTTTGCTTTGAGCACCACCACACGCCCCGGCGTCACCCACGCCAGCACAGGCTCTAGCACAATCGTGCGCCCGCCCGCGCAACCAACCGCGAGCCCCGCCACGCCAAGCCCGCACGCCAGCGCCACTCTAACGCCATACAACCAGCCCGCTTCTTCAGTTCAGCGCCCATGGAAAACCTCTCGGCGGTCGCCCCTCAGCCCGCCATCGCGTTCGTCGCTCGCAACAACAGCACCTTTGCAATGCAACCCCCCAAGGCCAATCTGGCTCGCTCACCCAGCAAACCCCAGCGTCCGCCGACCGAGCGCCACCCCCATCTTCTCCTTCGCCAAATACAGCGTCTCCTCCGCCACCGAATTCGCCCGCGCCGCCCCGCGCTTGAGCACCTCCAGCACCAGCGAGTCGCCCTTGTCAGGCCGCGCCTCCAACTCGCCGCGCCGCGCCCGCATCGGTGCCAGCAGCTCGTTGATCGCCGCGCCAAGCTCCGCCTTCACGTGACCGTGCATCACCTCGCCGCCCGCGGCGTACATCGCCCGAATCTCCTTCGCTCGCGCGTCGAGTAAAAACGCGTCGCAATACTGCAGCAGCACATGGCTCTGCGGCACAAGCCCAGTCGCCGCATCCGCCTGCACCGTCACCTTGTTCAGCTTCTTCTGCACGCTCTTCTCGTCGTCATACAAGAAGATCGCGTTGCCCAGGCTCTTGCTCATCTTGTTCACGCCGTCAAGCCCCGCCAGCCGCGCCACACGACCGATCTTCGCCCGCGGCACCGGGAACAACCCGCCCGCCTGCACGTGCTCCTCCGCCGCCACGCGATTCCCTACCCCGCAATACAACTGGTTGAACTTGCTCGCCACGTCGCGGCACATCTCGATATGCGCCTCCTGATCCTCGCCCACCGGCACCAGCTCAGGCCGAAACGCTAGAATGTCCGCGCACTGACCCACCGCGTACATCGGAAACCCGAACGGATAGCTGTCGCCAAGCCCCTTGGTCTCGATCTCCGTCTTCAGCGTCGGGTTCCGCATCACCTTGTTGAACGGCAGCAGCATCGCAAAGAAAAACGTCAGCTCCGCGATCGCCGGCACCTCGCTCTGCAGCACAAACGTGCTCGTCTCCGGGTCCAGCCCCACCGCCAGCCAGTCCTTGACGATCCCCAGCGTGTTCGCCCGAATCTCGCCGGGCTTCTCAGCCAGCGTCGTAAACGCGTGTACGTTCGCGATCAAGAAAAAACAGTCGTACTCACGTTGCAGCCGCAGACGGTTCTCAAGGCTGCCCACGTAGTGCCCAAGGTGCAACCCCGTGCTCGTCGGCGTGTCGCCCGTCAAAATCCGCGCCCTGCTTGGTGCCATAGCCCCCAGCGTACGCCCACGCGCCTTCGTTACCTCTGCCAATCCGAGGGCAATTCGTCAACCCGCCATGCCGTTGCCTTCGGAGGCGGATCTTCCATCCTGCCTCTTGGTTCTGCGTGGGGCAGGTTTTCAACCTGCCATGCCTTTGCCTTCTGAGGCGCGGGCGCAGGCCCGACCCTCATCGCTCATCGCTGCCTTCCGCCTCAGAACGCCCAGCTCACCCCCAAATATAACTGCGGCGCGTTGAAGTCCGGGTTCTTTCGATCGCTATTCGTCCGCGCGTTGCTGACGTGGTGCAACCGCACCCCGCCGACCAGCCGCGTCCCGCCCTCGCTGATCCGCAGCGTCCCGCCCAGGCCCCCGGTGGGCAGAAAGTTCAATCGCGTCCCGTCCGAGGGCACCTCGCCCGACGACAGCAGCACGCCGATGCCACCTTCTATAAACAGCGTCCAGTCAAGGTCTTTGGCGCCCACCGGCGCATCGCCGTAGGTCCCGCCCAGCAGGTGCCAGCGCGCCATGAAGCGGAAGCTCGCCCCAAACGTTGAGTCGTCCTCGACCTTCGCGCCCGCCCCGGTGCCGCGCGACTCTTGGTCAAAGTACCACCCCGAAAGCTCAACTCCAAACTCCAGCGTGTCGGCCACAAACCAGCTCGGCGCAATCGCCAACTGGTGGTGCGTTCCCTCGTCGCCGTCCGCCGCATGCCCATAGCTCAGCGTCAACCAGTCCGGCGCGCGCCACGGCCCGTCCGTCGTCCCGCCCACCGGCCGCACGCCAAAGGGCTGACGCACCTCGCCCAGTGCCGCCGCGGAAGCATCCAGCGTCAGCGCGCCCGAACTGCCCGCACTGCCCGCACTGCCCTCGCCCGCGCCGCCACTCGCACCAAAGACCACGCCCGCCGGCACCAGGCACTCAAGCCCGGCACAGGCGACAATCACGGACACCCTCGACATGCGATCGCTCCTTGCTCGCCGCACCACGACC
Source organism: Phycisphaerales bacterium PN19_bin_20 (assembly GCA_021173225.1). GTDB lineage: Bacteria > Planctomycetota > Phycisphaerae > Phycisphaerales > UBA1924 > JAJTGZ01. The sequence continues at coordinate 60,428 of JAJOLK010000003.1, forward strand.
CGCGCCCCACGCACCACGCACCGCGGCACTGCGGCCCACCATTCCGCACTCAATCAATCGCCGTCTTATAAGCGATCGGGAAGTTGTAGATCTCCGCCAGCTCGCCCGCCGACTTCTTCTCAAGCTGATCGAACCGCTTGATCAGCCCCGCCGGGTCGTCGCTGGCCAAGGCCCCAAGCAGCTTGAACTTATGCGCTAGCAGCTTCTCAAGCACCGCGCCGCTGGGCCCGCGCGCGTGCCCCTTGGGGAACATGACCCGCTGGCTGTCATGCTCCGCGCTCTTGTCGTCGGTGATCACCACGCTGGTGGGGATGCCCTCGGGGTATCCCGCGTCGTAGTCCGGCCCGCCGTGCGCAAACGCGATGCGGTCCATCAGTTGCCGCGTGAAGCTGTTGAAGACCGCCTGCTCGCTGTAGTCGTGCGGGCTCAGCATCAGCTCGGCCCAGTCGCTGGTCTTGCGCTCGATGGCCTTGCGCAGCAGCGTGCTGAGAATGTACACCATGCTGTGGTCCGCGCTCTGGCGCGTCCGCGGGTCGCGCTTCGCCGGGTCGCCGATGATGTGGAACGCCGGCTCGTACGCCAGCACCCGGATCGACCGGATCCGCTCGCCGTTGTCCGCTAGCAACCCGGGGTTCTTGTCCAACAGGTTCAGCAGCGCCTGGATCGCCCCCGCGCTCTGGTGCTCGTACAGCCCCAGCTTAAAGTGCATCCCCATGATCGTGAAGTCGTCGCCCGCGGTGCTCAGCGCCAGATCAAAGGGGCTCTCGCCCTTGGGTGTCTTCTTCCCGTTCATCCCCGGCAGCAGGCAGAAGACCGCCTCAGCGTTGCGGAAGATGTCCTTGGGACCGATGAACCCGTGCATCGCACGCTTCACACACAGCACCGCCGCCTCGGTGCTGATCGCCGCGCTCGCCCCCTTGCTGTCGCTCAGCTGCTTGCCGTAGCGGATCGCGCGGAACGGGACGTGGTGCGACACCACCATCCCGATGGCGTGCTCGATCTGCCCGGCGCTCGCCCCGACCATCGCCCCGTACGCCGCGGCGCTGGCGATCGCACCGTGCAGCACGTGGTCGACCTTGTACGTCTTGAGGCTGAAGACCTCCGCCAAACGCCCGCGGATCTCGTCGAGCAGGATCATCCCGCGCAGCGCGAACGCTCCGTCACGCCCGGTCTGCTGCGCCGCCGCCAACGCCACCGGGTAAAAGTCGTTGTGCCCAAACTCGCCGGCAAAGTGCCCGTACCGCGGGTCGTAACCGAAGTTCGTCCCGTTGCTGTCCCACTCGCGCACCGCCGCGCTGTTGGCCGCGATCGCCTTCTCTACACAGCAGCCCTGCGAGGAGCCGAAGACCGGCACCCCGCCCAGCCGCATCGTGCCCGTGCCCCCGCGCGGGGCGGCGTACTCCAGCGCCTCGTTGCGCAAGATCGTCGGCGCGTTGGTCCGCAGCGCCAGCGCGCTGGCCCCGCAGATCACGCTGTCAACATGGAACTGGTTCGTCCGCTTCACCACCGCCGCCGACGGCGCGCCCGCCGAGCCCAGCTTGGCGGTGCTGGCCATGAACGCCACGGCGTACGCGCCCAGGCCCAGCGCCTGGTTCGAGTCGCGCGCCAAAAGGACCTGAGTCTTCGGGTCGATCGTGATCGCCATAAGCGTGATTCCTGCCGGTGGGGTGCGAGCCCGAGCGTACGCACCTACCGCGCCGACCGCTCAACGCGAACGCCCGAGCGCAAACGCCGGGGCACTTACCCTGCAAGTTAGTTGCCGTAGATATACAGCCGCAGTACCCCGCCCCACAACCCCGGGTTCCAGACCAGCGCGCCCGTCCAGAGGTTGCCGTCGTCGATCTGGCGGTCCACGTCCAGCATGATCGCCATCGTCCGCGCCGAGGGACTGGCCCCGATGTTGTAGATGCACCAGTCGGCGTTGGGCCCGCCAAAGTGGTTCCAGTTGTACATCCCCCCGATCGGCGATGCACGGTCGTGCTAGTCCTTGCCCGTCGCCGGGACGCTCATCACCGCGCCCTGCTCGTCCGCCGGCCAGGCCCGGTTGTTCATGTAATACGCCAGCGACCCGCTCTTAAACACCTTCTGGTCACGCGATACCCGCCCCCCTCAAGTTGAGGGCCAGTTGCGTGTGATGATGTGAACGCCGCGGCTGTGCGCTGTGCCGCGCACGTAAGCACCCGCGAACATATCGGTAACCCTGTATCCGCCTTTGTGGCGGGCGTAGAGGGCCATGACAGCCCCGCGCGCGAGACCCGACCGCAGGGTGGGCTGGGCTCGCCGCAGCGATCCTGAGCAATCGTAGAAGGTCGTTTGTAAGCTGCGCGGTTGTGCGCAAAGCCCCGGCGTTCTCACACCCGCAGCGTCGCGCCCGTCGCGGCCTTGAGCGCGGTGACGAGGACCTCAACCTGCGGCGAGACTTCTTCATCGCGCAGCGTCCGCGTCGCGTCACGAAAGACCAGTCGCAGCGTCACGCTCTTGGTGCCCGCCGCCAGCGGCTGGCCGCGGTATGTGCCGACAAACGACCAGCCTTCCAACAGCGCCGCGCGGCCCGGGTGCAGATCTTGGATCTGATCTCGGTGCTGGCTGATGGTCCGCTCGAGCGTGGCCCACGCGACGTTCTCGCTGACAACCAGGCTCAAGTCGCGCTCGACCGCCGGCATCGAGGGCAGCTCACGCACGATCGCGCGGGGGGGGTAGGCCTCCATCAGCGCGTCGGCATCAAGCTCAGCGGCAGCGCAGATCGCCTGCAGGTCGTACTGCGCGCGGGCCGCGTCACTGATGAGCCCGAGCCGGCCGATGACGCGCCCGTTCAGCACCACAAGCCCGCTGGCGGCTTGATCAAAGCCCGCGACACGCAGGGCCAGCTCACTGCTGGTGTCTCTGCTCGCGTCGGCGTCGGTGCCGGCGTCGGTGCCGGCTAATGGCACGACTTCGAGCCTGGCCCCAAAGCCCACTAGCGCGCGGGCGAGCTCTTCGACCACGCCACGCACGAGGCGCACGCCGGCCTGGCGGCGCTCGAAGCTGGTGCCGGTCTCGGGCGCGTCGGCCAGCAGCGCGAGCGTGCGCGTCTCGCGTGACACGGGCGCGACGGCGGCTGGTGTTGCGAGCTGGCTGAAGGTGGCGCTGAGTTCAAAGAGGCGGACGCCGCCGGGGCTGGTGACGCGGGCGTCTTGGTTGCTGCGTCGGCACGTCAGCAGGCCGCAGAGCGCGCTGGGCCGGCAGACGTTCTCTTCGCCGCGCCGGTCATCGCCGACGCGGACAAGCTCACGGCCCTCGGGCAGGAAGAGCTTGGCCTGCTTTTGGCTGGTGAAGCTGAAGGTGACGGCCTCAAAGAACCCCAGGCCCGTGAGCACGCGGGCCATCTCGGCGCGGGCCCGCTGGCTGCTTTGCAGGCCCGCGACGCGGACAGAGAGGAACTCGGGAACGCCGAGCTGGTCGTAGCCGAGGGTCCGGGCGACCTCTTCGATCAGGTCGATTTCGATGGTGACGTCGTGGCGGTGCGGCGGGACGCGGACGAGCCAGGACTTTGACGCGTCGGTGGTAGGGGTGGCGATGAGGCCCTGAGCGGCAAGGACGCGCGCGACCTGCTCGGGGCGGACGTTGATGCCAAGCACGTCTTGCAGCCGCGCGTGGCGGAGGGTGATGGCGGTGAGCGGCGCGGGGGGGATGCCGTCGGCTTCGGCGCGCTCGACTTGGCCGCCGCCGAGCTGGGTGATGAGCTCAACCAGGCGTGCGCGTGCGGGCTCGAGGGTGCGGGCGTCAACGACGCGCTCGTATCGGTGGCTGCTGTCGGTGCGGGCGCTGTGCCTGCGGGCGGCGGTGCGGACGCGGGTGGGATCCCAAGTAGCGACTTCGAGCAGCACGTCGGTGGTGCCGTCAGTGACGCCGGTGAGCGCGCCGCCCATGACGCCGGCGAGTGAGACCGGGCGGGTGCCGGCGGCATCAGCAATGACCATCTCTGCGCCGGTGAGGGTGATGGTCCGCGCGTCGAGCAGCGCGAGGCTCTCACCTTTGGCGGCGGAGCGGATCGTCAGCAGGGGCTTGCCGGGTGTGCGGCTGAGGGTGGCAAGGTCAAAGACGTGGCTGGGCTGGCCAAGCTCGGCGAGGACGTAGTTGGTGGCGTCAACAATGTTGTTGATGGAGCGCTGGCCGATGGCAGCGAGGCGGTCTTTGAGCCAGGCGGGCGAGGGCCCGACGCGGACGCCACGGATGATCGTGGCAATAAACAGCGGGCAATCTGGCCCGCGGAGCGTGTTGTCGATGAGGGCCGCAGAGTCCGCGGCGGCGGTAGTGGGGGCAGTGGGGGCGGTGGGCGCGGTGGGCGCGGGTAATGGCGGCGATGAGGGGAGGTTAAGTGTGTAGCCGCTGGCGGCGGCGAGCTCGCGCGCGAGGCCGGCGTGGCACAGGCAGTCGCCGCGGTTGCTGGTGAGCTCGACTTCGAGGGCGGTGTCGTTGGGGACGAGGGTTTCGTGCGCGTCAACGGGCATGCCGGCGAAGGTGAGCAGCTCGTCAGCGGCGTGAGGTGAGAGTGGGTAGGCGTGAGCGGGCGTGGGCGTGCTGGCACCGGTGCCGGTGCTGGCGCCGGTGCCGGTGGTGGTGGGGGCGAGGTCGCCGGTGGCGGTGGGGGTGTGGGGGGTCAGCAGGGCGTTGAGCCAAGCGAGAGAAGCCTTCATAGGGGCCGATGGTAGTGGGGACGTCGGGTGTGGGGTTTGAAGGTGGGGGGGGAGGTGGGGGGGAGTGAGGATGGGGCCGTGGTCGGGCGTGATTCCTAGCCTTGGGGCATGAGCACTTTGGGCATGGCGTTGAGTGAGCGTGAGCTGTCGGAGGTCGTGTCGATCAGGCACGATCTGCACATGCACCCGGAGATCGCGTATCAGGAGCTGCGGACGGCGGGGGTGATTGCGCGCGAGCTGCGCGGGCTTGGGCTGCGGACCATCGACGGGTTGGCGGGCGGGACGGGCGTGGTGGCGCACCTGCCCGCGACTGGTGAGGCGGATGTGTCTGGCGCGCGTGGCGGTGCGCGTGGCGGGGCGCATGGCGGGGGGCTGGCGTCGGTGGGTTTGCGGGCGGACATTGACGCGCTGCCGATTGTGGAGCAGACGGGCTTGTCGTACGCGAGCGCGGTGCCGGGGAAAATGCACGCGTGCGGGCACGACGGGCATACGGCGATCATGCTGGGTGTGGCGCGGGTGCTGGCGCGGGTGCGACGGCCACGGGCGGTGACGCTGGTGTTTCAGCCGGCGGAGGAGGGCGGTGGCGGCGGCGAGCGGCTGTGCGACGAGGGGCTGATTGAGGGGCGGATCACCGGGACGCCGATTGCGGAGATGTATGGGCTGCACGGGTGGCCTGACATCGCGCTGGGGAGCGTGGGGACGCGCCCGGGCCCGCTGCTAGCGAGCACGGACGAGCTGCGGGTGACCATCCGCGGCGTGCAGTCGCATGCGGCTTATCCGCACCAGGGGCGCGATGCGGTGCTGGCGATGGCGCATTGCATCACGGCGGTGCAGAGCGTGGCGAGCCGGAGCGTGGCGCCGACGGACAGCGTGGTGGTCAGCGTGTGCATCGTGCAGGCGGGGACGGCGGTGAACGTGCTGCCACAGACCGCGAGCTTTGCGGCGACGCTGAGGTGCCTGAAGGGCTCGACGCGCGAGCTGGCCAAGCGGCGGCTGAGTGAGATTGTGAGCGGGACGGCGATGGCGTTTGGATGTACGGCGGAGCTTCATTGGGAGGACGGGTACCCGGTGACGCACAACGACCCGGCGCTGACGGCGGCGTGGTTTGAGCTGGCCGACGGGGCGCTGGGGCGCGAGCGGGTTGTGCGGATTGAGCACCCGACGATGGGCGGGGAGGACTTTAGCTATTACGCGCGGCTGTGCCCGAGCGTGTTCTTCTGCCTGGGGCTGAACCCCGGGGGTGCGGAGCGTACGGCGAGCTTGCACCAGCCGGAGTTTGACTTTAACGACGCGGCGATCCCGCTTGGCGTGGAGATGTTCTGTAGGTTGGCGACGCGGGAGTGAGGGGGAGCTTGAAGGTCGTTAGCCGCTTGAACACGGCTTGAAAGCGGTTCGAGGAGGGACGCGGAGGGCGCGGATGTTTTTGGCGAAAGGCACGTGGCGGTGGGGGAGTGCTAGGAGCGAAAGACACCGGGGTTGGAAAGCCGCCACCGAGAAGAGAAGAAGGCAGGGTGGAATTCTGCCCCACGCGACGGCGCGGCGGGTTATAAACCCGCACCGCGGAAGGTAAGAGGGCAGGGTGAAATCACTTCTAGGCGAGGCAGTCAGCGCTGATAGAAAAAGCCCCGCGAGGTGCGGGGCTTGGGGGCGGTTAGAGTTTGAAGAAGTAGAGGAACCTGGTGCCCGAAGGCCGGCGCGGTTGTGGTTGGGGTTGGGGTTTACTTCTTCTCGTACATGATGGCGGCCTGCGCGGCGGCGAGGCGAGCGATGGGGACGCGGTAAGGCGAGCAAGAGACGTAGTCCATGCCGACCTTGTGGCAGAAGTGGACGGACTTGGGGTCTCCGCCGTGCTCGCCGCAGATACCGATCTTGAGCTTGTCGTTGACGGAGCGGCCCTTGGCGATGCCCATCTCAACGAGGAGGCCGACGCCGTCGACGTCGAGTGAGACGAAGGGGTCACCCGGGAGGAGTTCGTGCTTGAGGTAGTCGGGGAGGAAGGTGCCGATGTCGTCTCGTGAGTAGCCGAAGGTCATCTGAGTGAGGTCGTTGGTGCCGAAGGAGAAGAACTCGGCGACGTGTGCGATCTGGTCGGCGGTGACCGCGGCGCGTGGGACTTCGATCATGGTGCCAACGGGGATATCGATGCGCTTGGTCCAGCCCTTTTCCTTCTTGACCGCCTCGATGGTGGCGAGGACCTGGGCCTTGAGGAACTCGAGTTCTTTGGCGGTGCCGACCAGGGGGATCATAATCTCGGGCATGGCCTTGATGCCGTTGGCGAGGCAGTCGAGTGTGGCCTCAACGATGGCGCGGACCTGCATGTCCTGGATTTCTGGGTAGGTGACGGCGAGGCGGCAGCCGCGGTGCCCGAGCATGGGGTTGGCCTCGTGGAGCTGGGCGACGCGTTGGCGGACCTTCTCAACGGAGATGCCCATGAGCTTGGCGAGCTCGGCCTGGGGCTTGTCCTCGTGCGGGACGAACTCGTGCAGGGGCGGGTCGATGAGGCGGATAGTGACGGGGAGGCCCTTCATGGCGGTGAAGATGCCGACGAAGTCGTCGCGCTGGTAGGGCAGGAGCTTGAGGAGGGCCTTCTTGCGCATGTCGAGGCTGTCGGCGAGGATCATCTCGCGCATGGCACGGATGCGGTCGCCCTCGAAGAACATGTGCTCTGTGCGGCAGAGGCCGATGCCTTGTGCGCCGAACTCACGGGCCTTGCGTGCGTCGTTGGGGGTGTCGGCGTTGGTGCGGACGTCAATGGTGCGGTACTTGTCGCTCCAGCGCATGACGGTGGCGAAGTCGCCGCCGAGCTTCTCGGGCTCGATGGTGGGGATGACGCCGAGGAAGACCTGTCCGGTGGCGCCGTCGATGGAGAGCGTGTCTTCGCGTGTGAGGGTTCTGCCGCCGACTTTGAGCGTGCCGGCCTTGACGTCGATGTGCATCTCGCCTGCGCCGACGACGCAGGGCTTGCCCCAGCCGACGGCGACGACGGCGGCGTGGCTTGAGCGGCCGCCGGTGGCGGTGAGGATGCCGGTAGCGGAGTGCATGCCCTCGACGTCCTCGGGGCTGGTTTCGTCACGGACGAGGATGACCTTCTCGCCAGCGGACTTGCGTTCGACGGCCTCGGCGGCGGTGAAGGCGATCTTGCCCACGGCGCCGCCCGGGCTGGCGGGGATGCCCTCGCAGACGACGGTGGCGGTCTTGCGCTTTGCGGGGTCGAACATGGGGATGAGCAGCTGGGTGAGGTCGCCGGCGGGGATGCGCAGGACGGCTTCCTTCTCGGTGATCAGGCGCTCTTTGACCATGTCGCAGGCGATCTTGACGGCGGCGGCGCCGGTGCGCTTGCCGGTGCGGGTCTGAAGCATGTAGAGCTTGCCCTGCTCGATGGTGAACTCGATATCTTGCATGTCCTTGTAATGCTTTTCGAGCTTGGTCTTGATCTTGTGGAGCTCGTCGTAGACACGCTTGTTCCACTTGGGCATCTCGTCGATGAGCTTGGGGGTGCGGATGCCGGCGACGACGTCTTCACCCTGTGCGTTGATGAGGAAGTCGCCGTAGAACTTGTTCTCGCCCGTGGCGGGGTTGCGAGTGAAGCCGACGCCGGTGCCACAGTCTTCGCCCATGTTGCCGAAGGCCATGACCTGGACGTTGACGGCGGTGCCCTTGAGGCCTGCGATGCCCTGGATGCGCCGGTAAGAGATGGCGCGGTCGCCGTTCCAGGACTTAAAGACGGCCTCGATGGCAAGCTCGAGCTGCTTGTGCGGGTTCTGGGGGAAGACCTCGCCGATGTGCCTACGGAAGACTTCTTTGTAGGCTTCGCAGAGCTCGACGATGCCGTCAGTGGGAACCTGGTTGTCGCTCTCGGCCTTGTACTTGGCCTTGATGTGCTTGAAGGCGTCCTCGAATTTATGGTGGGGTATGCCCATGACGACATCACCGAACATGTTGATGAGTCGGCGGTAGGCGTCGTAGGCGAAGCGTTTGTTCTTGGTGAGCGTGGCGAGGCCCTCGACGGCGACGTCTGTCAGGCCGAGGTTGAGGATGGTGTCCATCATGCCGGGCATGGAGACGGCGGCGCCTGAGCGGACGGAGAGCAGCAGCGGGTTGTCGGGCGAACCGAAGCTCTTGCTCGTCTCTTTCTCCAGCATGGAGATGTACTTTTTGACCTCATTCATGAGGCCGACGGGCAGTCGCATGCCTGCGCGGTAGTAGGCGTCACAGGTCTCGGTGGTGATGGTGAGGCCCGGGGGCACGGGCAGGCCGATGACGCACATGTCGGCGAGGTTGGCGCCCTTGCCGCCGAGGAGCTGCTTGAGCGAGGCGTCGCCGTCGACGCGGGTCTTGCCAAAGTAATAGACCATCTTGTGAGCCTGGAGCTTGCTAGGCGTGGCCTTGCCGGTGATCTGGATTTTTTCGGTGATGGGCTTGGCGTGCGCGCCGTTGGCGGAGCCGTTGAGTGCGGCGCGGGCGGGGACCTTCTTGGTCGAGGAGGGGGACGGCATGAGAGCTCCTTGGCGGGACAACAGATCAGGGTGGCCGGCGCGCGTGGGCGGCTGGCGTGCTAACTTCGTCGTTGGTTGGCTGTGCATGTTCCCACACGGTGCGGGGTTGTGCGCAGGCCCGAAGTTTGGGCCTCTTGGCCGGAACGTCGGGCCGGCATTTTAGGACGTTGGGTGCTCCGGTTCGAGCCCCGGGGGCGTTGGGCGCGGGTGTTTGCCGGGTTGGAGGGCGCAGAGGGGGTGAAATCGGTCAGAAAATGCGGGTTTGGGGGGCGGGGATTCTGCGGAAAGGTTGCGTCCGGGGCTAAAAAAAGGGCCGAACGTTCGGGGCGTTGGGCGGCACGCCCGGCGGCGGACAAAGATGCGAGCTTGAGTGAGCTGAACCAATCGCGGCAAGTCGGCGCGGGTGTGCCGGTGGGTGGCGGCGGGCTTACGCGCGGGGCGGTTGTAGCGTGCGATTGGCTATTGGGTGCGGCGAGCTCGCCGGTGGTGGTGCTGACATCAGGCGATGAGCATGACGCTGGGCGGTGGACGATTATTGCTGAGCCGACGGCTGCGCACGTGGGGTTGACGCCGCCGCTGGAGGGGTCGGGCGTGCGAGTGGGCGTAGGAGTGGGCGCAGGAGTGATGTGTGGCGGGGCTAACGCGGCGGGCTTGCCGTTTGTGGGTGGGTGGGTTGGTGTGCTGGGGTATGAGCTTGGCGGATTGATCGAGCCAAGGGTCGGCGCGGGGATTGGCGGTATTGCAGGTGAGGGGTTGTGGCTGCGGTGCGCGTCGGCGCTGGTGATTGATCGTGATGGGACGGCCATGGGCGTGGGCCCGAACCCGCCGCGGCTGGGCGCGGAAGTGGGCGCGGACGGGCGCGCGGACCGGCGCGCGGAAGGGGGCGCGCGATTTGCGTGCGGCGAGCTGACGAGCGCGACGGGTGAGGCGGGGTATGTGACGGGGGTGCGTCGTGTGCTGGAGGCGATTGGCGCGGGGGACGTGTATCAGGCGAACCTGACGCACGTGCTGGGCGGGACGTTTGCGGGCAGCGCGCGTGGGCTGTTTGTGCGGCTGCTGCGTGCGGCGCGGCCGTGGTATGGGGCGTATGTAGAAGTGCCGGGGCGCGCGGTGGTCTCGGCGAGCCCTGAGCTGTTTTTGAGCGTGGAGCGGGGTGGGCGTGGGAGTGTGGATGGTGGAGGTGGGGGTGGTGGGGGTGGTGGGGGTGGGGCTGCGGACGGAAGCTGGGTGGTGCGGACGCGCCCGATGAAGGGGACGCGGTCGCGTGCGGAAGATATTGGCGAGCTGCTGGGTAGCGCAAAGGAGCGCGCCGAGTTGACGATGATCGTGGACTTGATGCGGAATGACTTGGGGCGGGTGTGCGAGGCGGGGAGCGTGCGCGTAGAGGTGCCACGGGGGGTGGAAGCGCACGCGGGGGGCGGGATTTTTCAAGCCACTGCGCAGGTGCGTGGCGTGCTGCGCGAGGGCGTGGGGCTTGAGGGGCTGCTGCGGGCGACGTTCCCGCCCGGGAGTGTGACGGGGGCGCCGAAGGTGCGGGCGATGGAGCTGATCAGGTCGCTTGAGCCGGTGCCGCGCGGGGTGTATTGCGGGGCGATTGGGTATGTGAGTGACTGCGGGCGAGCGCAGTTCAGCGTGGCGATCAGGACGGCGGAGGTTCGCGGGGCGCACGAGCGCGGGGTGTTTGCGCCTGGGGGCGAGCTTCGGTATGGGGTCGGCGCGGGGATCGTGGCCGACAGTGACCCGGGCAGCGAGTGGCGCGAGACGCTGGCGAAGGCGGGCGTGCTGCGTAGTGCGCTGGGGGTTTAGAGGCCGGCGTTTAAAGCTGAGATTTAGGGCTGGCTTTTGGCCTGTGTGTTGGGCGTGCGGTTGCTCGCGACGCGGGCGATGGCGCAGACGGCGAAGGCGACAAGCGTGCCGCCGACGAGCTGCCAGGGCCAGGCGAGCGGTGCGTGGCCGGTGGGGGTTGGTGCGGGGACGCTGACTGTGCCCAGGAGGATGACGGTGAGTGTGCCGGCGGGCAGGGCGATGAGGCCTGCGAGCGGCGGGAGTTTGCGGAAGGCGACGGCGGCGAGAAAGACGCCTGCGAGACCGGCGTAGGCGTAGATCATCACGGACATTGCGAAGTCGATGATCGAGAGGTTGCCTGCGCGGTGCCAGAGGACGCAGAGGGCGGCGAAGCCGGCCATAAGCAGGCCGATGACCAGGATGGCGACGCGTCCGGCGCGGACGGCTTGCGCGTCGGTGGTGCGTGGGCGCAGTGGGCGGTAGAGGTCGGTGATGAAGCTGCTGGCCATGGCGTTGAGCGAGCTGTTGATTCCGGCGGGGCCGGCGGCGAGCACGCCGGCGAGCATGAGGCCGGCGACGCCCGCGGGGCTGTGGGCGAGTGCGAACAAGACGAGCAGGCGGTCGTCGGCGATGGGTGCGGCGGCGGGGTTAATGAGGCTCGGATCGAGCTGGCGAAAGTAGCTTGAGAGCAGCAGGCCCAGGGTGACAAAGCCGGCGACGACCGGGAGCGTGACGGCGACAGCGCTGAAGAGCAGCGAGCGTGTGGCGTGGGCGGCGGACTTGCAGGCGAGCAGGCGCTGGGTGAGGTCTTGGTCCATGGCGAAGAAGGCGAGGTTGAGGAGCGCAACGCCGGTGATGGCGGTAAGCGGTGTGAAGGTGCGCCAGAGGTCGGCGGAGTCTGTGAGTGGGCCCAGGATGATGAGGGGCGCGTTGGCGGGGCGATCAAGGGCGCTGTGGAGGGCTTCGAGCGTGGTGCCGGGGAGGCGGTTGAGCACTACGAGTGTGATGACGGCGAGTGCGCCGAGGTAGACGGCGACTTGGACCACGTCGGTCCAGATGGCGCCGCGTGCGCCGCTGGCAATGGTGAACAGGGCGCCAAAGAGCATGAAGGCGGCGACGGCGATGAGCAGGCCGTGGGGCGTGACTTCGCCGGTGAGGGCGAGGCAGAAGGGCACGGCACCGATGTAGACGCGAGCGCCGGAGGCCATGAGGCGTCCGAGCAGGTACCAGGCGCTGGCGAGGCGGCGTGTGCCGGGGCCGAAGGCGAGCTCAAGGAGTTGATAGGGCGTTTGTAGGTTGTGGCGGTAGTAGGTTGGCAGGAAGACCAGGCAGGTGACGAGCGCGGCGAGGATGACCCCGAGGTTGCCCAGCAGGTAGCGGAGGTCGCCGCTGGCACCTTGCTGGGGAGCGCCAAGGAAGGTGGCGGCGCTCTGGGCGGTGGCGAGGATCGAGAGCGCGACGGCCCAAGTGGGCATGGAGCGCGAGGCGAGGAAGTACTCGCGGGCGGGGCTCGTGGAGGTAGTGGTGCGGGCGTTGGCGGCGCGGCGGCGTGCGCGCAGGGCCAGAACGATGCCGGTGGCGATGAGCAGGAGGAGGTAGCCGACGAGGACCAGGACGTCGGCGGTGCGGAGCGCGGGCATGAACAAGAGTGTGGCGAGCGGGAGGTACGAAAGCAAGGGGAGGGAGGCGGAAGCGCAGAGCGAGCGCGCCGGTGAGAGGGCGGAGGATCAAGAGAGGCAATGGTGAACGGGCGCGAGGGGTCCTGACGTGCCGATGTGCGCATGTGCAGGTGTGCAGCAGTGCGTTAGGCCAGGACGCGGTCGATGGCGGCGAGCACGGTGGGTGTCGCGATGCGGTCGATGCGGCAGCGTTGCGGGTGGTCGTCGGCGACCTCGCTGGGCGGGAGCGTGGGGTCAGCGACGAGGACGACTTCGCGTGGGACGCCGGGGCGTGTGAAGGCGTCGGGGAGGGTCGTCCAGCGCGGGTCGGTGGGGCCGAAGAGGGTGACGCAGGGTGTGGCGAAGGCGGCGGCGACGTGTCGTGGGCCGGTGTCGTTGGTGACCATGAGGCGTGCGTCGCGGGTCAGGGCTTTGAGCGAGCCGATGGTGCCGCCGAGGTCAGGCAGGCTGGCGACCAGGTGCGCGTGGGCGGGCTGATTAAGGGTGATGGCCTGTGCGATCAGCGCGCAAAGGTTGCGTTCGGAGGGCGCGCCGTTGATGAGCACGCGGAGGTTGTGCTTGGTGATGAGGTGGTGCGCGGCGGCGGCGAAGCGTTCGACAGGCCAGCGTTTGGCGGGGTTGTTGCCGCCGGGGTTGAGCAGGGCGTAGGGCAGGGGCTTGCTGGCGTGGTTGAGCAGCGCTGCGCGGGCGAGGATGTCTTGCGCGAGCTGGTCTTGGGTGCGGGCGGTGCCGAGCTCGAGGGCGATGGGCGGGTCTGAGAGCTGGGGGACGAGGCGCTCGCCGGCGATAAGGGCGAGCAGGAGTTCGTGGGCGGCTATGAGGTAGTAGTCGACGGCGGAGACGGGGGCCCAGGCGGCGTCAGCGCCGACGCCTGGCCTCAGGCGTCTGGCGGGCTGGAGCTTGTGGGTCAGGAGCATGCCGCGGCCGTCGCGGTCATAGCCGACGCGCAGCTCAATGCCCGCGAGGCGGACGGTGATGGCGCTGGCGAAGGAGTTGGGCAGGATGAGTGCGGCGTCGAGCTTCATCGGGCGCAGGCGGCCGGCGACCTTGGCGGGGCCGAGGGTGGTGCGGGTGTCGGCCTCAATGACTTCGTCAAGGAGGTGCTCGGAGCCGGCGAGGAGTTCGGCGGCACCTGGGCGGCCGAGGCCGACGATGATGCTCTTGGGCAGGTGATGGCGAAGCAGGGCCATGGCGGGTGTGGCCATGACGGTGTCACCAACCCACGAGGGCAGGTGGATCAAGATGCGCGGGGCGGTGAACATCGGGGTGCAGGGTGTGAGCGCGGGGGGCTGATCGCGGGAGGCTGAGTGTGGGGCGTTGGGCGTGGGGTCAGGCGCGGGAGGGGGTCAGGATAACGGGCTGGCGGCGGCGATGTGGCGTGCGGCGTCGACGACGCTCGGGCAAGTCAGGCCCCAAGGCAAGGGCTGCGGCGCAGGGCCGCGCGTTAGCAAGATGCAGCGTTTGAGCGCGAGGCCCGCGGCGGCGGCGGCCTGCAGATCGCGTGCTTTGTCGCCCACGGCCCAGCTCTGTGAAAGGTCGAGATGAAGCTCGCGGGCGGCGGCGAGATACATGCCGGGCTCGGGCTTGCGCCAGGGGTGATCGCTGTTGAAAGGGGGCGTGTGCCCGCTGGAGGCGAAGGGGCAGTAGTAGCAGGCGGCCAGGGTTACGCCGTGAGGAAGAAGATGGGCGCGGAGGGCGTCGTTGGTGGCTTCGACGTCATGGAGTGTGCCCATAGCGCGGGAGACGCCGCCTTGGTTGCTGATGACCACCAGCGGGTAGCCGAGGGCGGCGAGGCTGCGCAGCGCGGGGCCGACGCCCGGGAGGAGTTTGACGCGTGCGGGGATAAGCAGGTCACCTGGGACGCGGAGGTCGGCGGTGGTGCCGTCGGTATCGATAAGGGTGTCGTCCCGGTCAAGGAAGACTGCGGGTATGGGGTTGGGTGTGGGCATGGGGTTGCTAGTTGGAGGCTAGACGGGGGTGCGTGTGGAGGGGGGAGTGGGTGGCGAGATGCGGATGGCGGGGTGGGGGCGGTGGTGCCGCGGCGCTATTGTGGGTGCATCTATGGAAGGACTGCTACTTTGGGGCCTGCTGCTTCTGGGCGTGGCGCTGCTGATTGTGCTGGTGGACCTGTTCGTGCCCACGGGGGGGCTGCTGGCGATCACGTCATTGACGGTGGCGATCGCGGGGGTAGTGTGCCTGTTCCTGCATGACACGCGGTGGGGCCTGGCGGGGACGGGGCTGGTGCTGGTGGGTGGGCCAGCGCTGTTTGCGCTGGGTATCAAGGTGTTTCCGCACACGCCGATGGGGCGAAAGTTGATCTTGGGCGGCGAGGAAGCGGACGAGCGGCCGCCGCCGGCGGCGGACCCGATGTTGGCGCTGCTCGGGCGAGAGGGCGTAGTGGTGACGGACCTTCGGCCTGTGGGCGTGGTGCGGATTGACGGTGTGAAGCACGACGCGGTAAGCCAGACGCGGCTGGTCCGCGCGGGCGAGGGCGTGCGGGTGGTTTCGGTCGAGGGGCCGACGCTCAAGGTGCGGCCCGTGGCGTGAGTGTCGGAAGCTATACTGCGTGTGAGGCGTGCGGGCGCGGGGTGAGTCCTGCGTTCGGCGGTTCTCGCGGAGTGTGAAGGCATGGACAACATCATTTGGATCGTGGCTGGCGTGGTCGGGGTCATCATTGTGCTGGTGCTGATCTTCGTGGTCGGCCAGTTCATCAACCTGTACATCCAGGCGCTGTTCAGCGGCGCGCGGGTCGGGATAATCGAGCTGTTCGGGATGAAGCTGCGGAAGGTGGACCTGCGGACGATCGTGTACTCGCGGATCCGTGCGGTGAAGGCGGGGCTGGACACGCCGACGAACAAGATCGAGACGCACTATTTGGCGGGCGGTCGGGTGCCGCAGGTGATCAGCGCGCTCATCGCGGCGCAGGGCGCGCGGATCCCTTTGACCTGGGACATGGCGTGCGCGATCGACCTTGCGGGCCGCGACATCTTTGACGCGGTGCAGACGAGCGTGAACCCGAAGGTGATCGACTGCCCGCCGCGGAGCAGCGACCGGCAGACCATCGACGCGGTGGCGCAGGACGGGATCCAGCTGAAGGCCAAGGCGCGCGTGACGGTGCGCACGAACCTTGCACGGCTGATCGGCGGCGCGACCGAGGAGACGATCATCGCCCGCGTTGGCGAGGGCATCGTGACGACCATCGGCTCGGCCAAGACGTACAAGGAAGTGCTGGAGAACCCGGACAACATCTCCAAGACGGTGATGGCCAAGGGGCTTGACGCGGGGACGGCCTTCGAGATCCTGTCGATTGACATCGCGGACATCGACGTGGGCGAGAACATGGGCGCGCAGCTTCAAAACGCGCAGGCCGAGGCGGACAAGAAGCGGTTCCAGGCCGAGGCCGAGAAGCGCCGTGCGCTGGCGATGGCGCTCGAGCAAGAGAACAAGGCGAAGATCGAGGAGAACAAGGCGCTGGTGGTGCTCGCGGAGGCGGAGATCCCCAAGGCGATCGCGCACGCGTTCAACAGCGGCCAGCTTGGGGTCATGGACTTCTACCGGCTCAAGAACGTGCAGGCTGACACGCTGATGCGCAGCGCAATTGCGGCCAGCGGGACGCAGTCGGCGGGCGATCGCGGGCCGCTGAGCTGAGTGGGGCTGAGGGCTAAGTGAAGCTTTGGGTTCAGCGAAGCTGTGGGCTGAGCGAGGCGATGAGTTGAGCTGGGTGGGGCTGGGTGGGCGTGGTCGTGGGTCCGGGATGTTTACCGGTGCGAGAGGGCCGCGGCCTGCGCGGGTACGCTCGGCCTATGGCGACCCAGTGTGGCGTTCTTGGTGCTGACGGCTGTTTGGGCGGGTGGGTGATCGCGCGGCTGGATGGGCGTGGCCGCGGAGCGCTGACGCCGACGGTCTGGGTGGTGCGGGCGCTTATCGACGTCCGGGAGCTCTCCGAAGCGCACGCGCAATCGCAATCGCAACCGCGCGCGCACGCGAAGGCGAGAGCGCAAGCAATAGTAAAACCGGGAGTAAGTGGTGGCGCGAAGGCCGGTGCGGGTGCCAGCGTGCGCGGGGTTCCGGCGTTGCCGGAGCGCATGACGGCGGTGGTCGCGGTGGATATGCCACTCGGGCTGCTGGAGGTCTATCAGCGGGGCGGGCGGGCGTGCGACCGCGCGGCGCGGGCGCTGCTGAACGCAGGCGGTGCGCGGCGTGGCAGCAGCGTCTTCTCGCCGCCGACGCGCGGAGCGCTGGCGTGCGTTGAGTATCGCGCGGCGTGCATGGCGAACGCGTCGGGCGCAGGGATAGGAGCGGGCGCGGGGCTAAGCAAGCAGAGCTTCAACCTGTTCCCCAAGCTGCGCGAGGTTGATGAGGTTGCGATTGTGCTGGCCAATAACGCAGCGGCGAGCGCTCAAGGAAGCCCGGCGGGTGTACGGATGATCGAGGCGCATCCCGAGCTGTGCTTCATGCGTATGGCGGGCGGGCCAGTGGCTGAAGGAAAGAAGACCCCGGCGGGGCGCGCACGACGCGCGGCGCTGCTGACGCAGGCCGGCGTGGCGGGCGTGGACACATGTATCGAGCAGGCGCGAGCGGCAGCGGCCGGACTGGCGGACGCGATGGCCAGCGTCGGGGGCGGAGCGCCGGTGCGTGTGGCAGCTGATGATGTGCTGGACGCGTTGGCGTGCGCTGTGGTGGCGTGGCGCGTATCGCGCGGCGCGGGTCTGGCGTTGCCTGAGGATCCGCTGCGGTTGGATGTAGTGCCGCGGGACGCGCGCGGGCTGGCGATGCAGATCTGGCGATGAGCGCCGGGTGCTGGGTCCTGCGCGCGGGCGGCTCAGTGAGCGCTGACCCGCGCGAGAGCTCGGCCCGAAATGAGCCGTGGGCCGTGCGCGAATGTCGGCGGCGCGGGCAATGATCGGTGCGATGCACGCGGATGTCACGATTATTGGTGCCGGTCTCTCGGGCCTTTGCTGCGCGGGCGTGCTAGCGCGCGCGGGAGCGCGGGTGGTGGTGCTTGAGGCAAGCGACGGCGTGGGCGGGCGAGTCCGCACCGATGTGGTCGAGGGCTTCAGGCTTGACCGGGGCTTTCAGGTTTATCTCACGGCGTACCCGGAGGCGGCTGGCGTGCTGGACCACGCCACGCTGAAGCTGTGCGCGTTCGAGCCCGGGAGCATGGTGTGGTCTGCGGGTCGGTTTCACACGCTCATGGACCCGTGGCGTCGCCCGGGCAGCTTGCTGGAGGGCGCGCTGGCGCGGGTGGGCACGGTGGGTGACAAGCTGGGCGTGGGCGTGATGCGAGCGGAGTATCAGAAAGCCGCGGGGCGGTTCGAGACCGCGGGGGCTGAGCGGACGATCTTGCAAGAGCTGACGGCGCGCGGATTCTCAAGCGGGTTTATTGACGGGTTCTTCAGGCCTTTCTTTGGCGGTATTACGTTTGATGCGCAGCTTGGAGCCAGCGCGCGGATGATGCGGTTTGTGTTCAAGTGCTTCTCGCAAGGCGACGCGGCGGTGCCGTCGCTGGGCATGGGGCAGATCTCGGCGCAGCTCGCGGCCCGGCTGCCCGAGGGTTGCGTGCGGCTGAGCACGCCGGCGCTGACGGTCGAGGGAACCAGCGTGCGGACGCCAAGCGGGGTCTTCACGGCGGACCGCGTGGTGGTGGCGACCGACGAGCACGCGGCGTGCGCGCTGCTGGGCACGGATCGACCTTCGGGCAAGCCGGCGCGGGTGTGGCGCGGGGTGACGAATCTGAACTTTGACACGCAGGGGCCGGTGCCGGTGGACCGCGCGATCTTGATGCTTGATGGCGAGGGCGCGATCTCGGAGCCGTCGCGCGCGGGGCCGGCGATCAACGTGGCGTTTATGAGCAGCGTGAGCCCCGACTATGCGCCCGAGGGCACGGGGCTGGCAAGCTGCACTGTGTTGGGTGTCAGCGGCGAGGGCGATGAGGCGCTGCGGGCGCGCGTTCTTGCGCAGATGGCGCGGTGGTTTGGTGCGGAGCGCGTGGCGAGCTGGCGGCACCTGCGGACGTACCGGATCGAGCGCGCGCTGGCGGATCAGTCGCCGCCGTGGCTGACCATGAGCGATTGGCCCAATGTGCTTGCGGGCCGGGCGGGTATGTATGTGTGCGGCGACACCACTGACACGGCGAGTATCGACGGTGCGATGCGCAGTGGGCGCACGTGCGCGGAGGCTGTGCTGAGGGGTATCGACGGTGGGCGCGTGTGATGTTGCGTGTGATGGCGGGCTCGCACGCTGGGCCCGCACGCTGGGCGATGGAACGCTGAGCGATGGAACGCTGGGCAGTGGCGATGGGCGTGGGTGTTTGAGGTCGTCGGAACGCGGCGGTTTAGCAGGGCCGCATTTGTAGTTGGGGGAGTTGGCAACGCGTATGCATCAATGGCTGGTTATTGTGCAGTTGGTGTGTACGCTCATGATGGGCGGGCTCTGCTTGTTTGTGGCCGTGGTTCACTACCCGCTGCTTTCGCGCGTGGGGCGTGGCGAGTTTATTACGTACGAGCGCGAGCACGCGCGGCGGACGTCGTGGGTTGTGGCCCCGGTAATGCTGCTTGAGGCGGGCAGCGCGACGCTGGTGACGGTACTGGCGCCGGCGGGCGCCGCGTGGCGCGGGTGGCCCGGGCTCGCGGCGCTGGGCCTGCTGGCGTGCGTGTGGGTGATCACTTTCGCGGTCAATGTGCCGCAGCACGGGCGGTTGAGCTTGGCGTGGGACGCGCGGACGCACCTCGCGCTGGTGATAAGCCACTGGGCGCGGACGCTTGTGTGGCTGGCGCGCGGGGTGATTGTGGCGTGGTTGAGCGTGGTCGGTTGAGCGTGATCGGTTGAGGGTGAAAGAGTCAGGGGGCTGCTGGTCGCGCCCGGCTTACTCCAGTGCGGCGCGGCAGACCTCGACGCCCGCCTCGACGCTACCGACCACCAGCAGCCCGTCGCGCGCGAGCCAGCCCGCGCGGTTGATGGTCGCGAGCACGTCCCCGCGAGCGCCGGCAAGCACGACCAGCGTCCCGCGCTGAGCGAGGCGCGTGGCGACGGCGTCGAGGCTGACCAGCGCGGTCGCGTCGATCTGCGGGACGTCGGTCATGTCCAAGATGACGGCGCGGACGCCGGTGCCGACCTGCTCGAGGGTGGCCATCGCGCGTCCGGCGGCACCGAAGAACAGCGGCCCGCCGACGTCGTAGATCACCAGCCCCTTGGGCACGGGCTGGCTGAATGCCGGGTGCTCAGCGCCGACGAGCACAAGGCGCGAGCTGGCGGCCATGCGCTGCATGAAGAGCATCGCCGCGAGCACCACCCCGGCGCTGACGGCGGTCGGCATATTAACCAGCACTGTCAGGGCCAGGCAGATGACCAGCACCAGCGCGTCGGCACGGGGCGCGTGACGCAGCAGGAACGCGAGCTGGTCGGTCTGGATCATGCCGCGCGCTACGAAGACCAGCAGCGCGGCCATGGCGGCCATGGGCAGCGTGCCGATTGCTGGTGCCGCCGCGAGCACGCCCGCGCTCAAGAGGGCCGCGTGCAGCACGCAGGCCAGCGGGCTGGTTGCGCCGGCGCGAATGCTGGTGACAGTCCGCGCGATGGCCCCGGTGACGGCGAAGCCGCCGATGAGGGGCGTGAGCATGTTGGCGACGCCCAGCCCGAACAGCTCGGTGTTGGGCTCATGGCGTTTGCCGGTCAGCCCGTCGGCGACCACGGCGCTGAGCAAGGTGGCGATGGCCCCGAGCATGGCGATACCAAAGCAGGTGCTCAGCAGTGTGGTGACGGCCTGGTTGGTGCCAAGGTCGGAGGCGCGGGCGACGCCGTCAACGATCGGACCGGGCTCGTTCCAAGGCCACTTGAGGGTTAGGACCCAGCGTGGGATGCCGTGCGGCGCGGCGGGTGTGCCGAAGCGTGAAGCGATGGTGTCTACGGCGAAGCCCGAGAGCGTGCGCTGGCCGAGCCACGCCGCCAGTGCCGCGATCGGCAGCGCGACCAGTGGGCCGGGGACGTGAGTTTTGAGGCGCTGCCAGAGCACCAGCACAATGAGGGTAAGTAGCGCGATGGCCAATTCGTCAAAGGTACTCCAGCTTGGCGTAGCAATGGCAAGGCCAAACTTGGCCTGCAAGCCCTGGGCCAGGCTCGCGCAGCGGGCGATGAAGTCGGTTGGCGGTGGCCCGCTGAGCGCGGTGAGCCCGAAAAAGTCTTTGACCTGCAGCAGCGCGATGGTGACGCCGATGCCCGCGGTGAACGCGGTGGTGACGGGCAGTGGGATGAACTCGATGAAGCGCCCCAGACGCAGCAGGGCCATGGCCATCAAGATGAGGCCGGCGCCCATCGAGGCGACGGCGAGCCCGGCGAGGCCGTACTGCAATGACACGGGCGTGAGGATGACCACAAGCACGGCCGTGGGCCCGGTGATTTGGTGACGGCTTCCACCCAGCAGCGGCGCGACCACGCCAGCGACGATCGCGCTGGCGATGCCCGCCTCTGGTCGCAGGCCAAGCGCGATAGCGAGGGCGATGTTCAGCGGCAGCGCGACCACGGCGGTGACGAGCGCTGCAAGAGCGTCGCCGCGAAGATCAGCGCGCGAGTAGCGGCCCGGGCCGCGAGCGAGCAGCGTGCGGCGGAGGGCCAGGGCGGGGACGACCGCTTGCGTCTGGGCGTGGCTGGCGGCGGTCGTGGCTGCTCTTTGCTGGATCATCCCGCCGGGGTCCTTGACGCGGCGCTGGGGTGCGCATCGGCTCCCAAGAGACTATTCCGCGCTTACGGGCGAGGAGCTTGGGTCGAGGGCTGGCTGGCTGGGCACTTCGTTGGCGGCGATCAGCTCGTGGTGCCCGCGGCCCCGCTATGGCATAGGCACAGAGTCTCGAAGTACGCGAACCTGATGCAGCGGCACGATCGCACCGGTGTTGATGCCCGGGCACGAGCGGCCCGCGGCGGCCCAGGTCTCGGGCGTGCGGAGTGTGTGGCCCCAGAACGGCCATGTGCGGCACTGGCCTGGGCGACTTTCATAGACGCCGCAGATGGCCTTGCCCGAAACGCGCTGACGGTCAAGGAAGATGCAGTCGAAACCGCGCGGGCCGGGGACCTCTTTAAGGCTGCGGCCGCGCTCTACCACCTGCGTGTGCTGATCGATGAACGCCTGGGTGGTCAGGCCCAGTCGGCGAGCGAGGGCGTGACACTCAGCGTCGGAGACAAGGACGTATCCCGGCGGGCCCGAGCAGCAGTTGCCACACGACGTGCAAGCGAAGCGCAGGCCCTGGCCGTGCTCTGGTGCGTCCACCCGCGCGAACCATTCGAGCGGCCCGTGATAGGCGTTGGTGTCGCTGTGTGAGTGTGGCGCAGTCGGCGCGGTCGGCGGCGCAGTCGGAACAGCGTGTGGCGTATCGGGTTGGGTCTGGTCGGCGGACATAGCAAGGGCGAGGGCGGGCTGGGGCGGGCGAAGGCGCGCATGGCGATTCTGAACTCACTGGCACGCGACCAGGACGTACGCCGCAAGCTCGGCGGCGCGGGCCTCGCTAGCGCCGCTCTGGCGTTCAAGGGCGGCGCGCTTCACGGCGTCATCAACCAGTGGCAAGTTGATGCGGACGTTGATGGCGCTGGCTTGAGCGGCGGCGCGGGCAATCGCCGCGGCGATGGCCAGGTCGCTGCGGAGGTGCTTATTGGTGATCGGCGCGAGCGTCTGGCACAGCGCTGCGAGCTGCTCACAAACGCGCAGGCAGCGCATCGGCACGCCCACGGCAGAGTCAACTGCGCCAGGAAGCTCGGCAACGCGGTGCGGGTCAGTGGGCAACAGCTTTTGCAGGGCGTTGAGGTGTGCGTAGGCCAGGGCGTCGGCGTCGCCGAGGGTGACGAGCTCATCGCTTAAGGCCTTGAGCTGCTGCTGGGCTTCGGTCAGTTGCGTGTGGAAGGCCGCGAGGTCCTTCCTACCTACCGAGTAGCTCACGACCATGCCGGCGAGCGCGCAGCCGAGCGCGCCGATGACGCCAGCGATCGCGCCTCCGCCGGGTGTTGGGGCCTTGGCGCTGGTGGCATCAAGCACAGCCCGCAGGGTCATGTTGGCCAGGCCGGGCGCACGTGGAGTTTGGGGTGCGGGGTTGGTCAAGCGCTTGCTCCTGCGTCGGGGCCGGTGGCGTCGCGGCGCGCGGGCTTGTACGTGCCCTTTACGCCGAACTCCATGAGCCACCAGCGCCGCTTGGGTTGGTTTGAGCGTTTGAGGCCGAAGGGCCCGACGGCGCTCTTCTCTATGTGCGCACAGGCTTGGGCAACGCTGTCGGTGATAAACAGCAGATCAAGGTCTTGCGGGCTGACGGTCTTGTCACGCAAGAGCCGGTCGCGGATGAAGCCGACCAGCGGTGCCCAGAAATCAATGCCCACGAGCACGACGGGGAAGCCCTTGATCTTGCCCGTCTGGATGAGGGTCAGGGCCTCGAACATTTCATCAAGGGTGCCGAAGCCCCCGGGCAAGATGACGAACCCGTAGGAGTACTTCACGAGCATGACCTTGCGGACGAAGAAGTAGCGGAACTCGACGAAGCGGTCTAGGTAGGGATTCGGCTCCTGCTCTTGGGGCAGCTCGATGTTGCAACCGATGCTCTTGCCACCAACGTCCTTGGCCCCGCGGTTGGCGGCCTCCATGATGCCCGGGCCGCCGCCGGTCATGACAGTAAAGCCCAGGCGTGCCAGGCCCGAGCCAACCTCTCTTGCGAGTTTATAATAGGGATGTTGTTCATCGAACCGCGCGGAGCCGAACACCGTGACACAGGGCCCAACGAAGTGGAGCTGGCGGAACCCGCGGATGCACTCAAGGAAGATGCGGAAAGCGCGGAACAACTCGCTGCCGCGGCTGCGCGGGCCCTCAAGAAAGACCGACTCGCCCTCGCTGCGTGTGCCTTTGGCCCAGGGCTCGCCAGTGGCGGGTCTGGGGGGGCTGGCACCAGTGCCGCCGCCGAGGTTGGCCGTGTCGCTGCCGGCGGTGTGTCGGGCCTGATCCATGGTAGCTGAGGGTACACGCGGGTTGACGCGAACGGCGATGCGGGCGTGCGGCGGCGCGATCGGCGCAACCAAAAGTTAGGCAACCCCTCCGCCCGACCCCTGCTCGCGGCCCCGCGCGCGTCGGTTCCTAGGACAATTGCTTGATCGGGTCCAAAGTCCGCGCCCTCGGGGCCCGCGCATCGAAGGTCTACGTAGCGAGCCCACGGACGTGCCCGATGCACAGACCAGCGTGCGCCCACTTTGGTGCCCGCTGCGAGGCGCAAGCGCGATCCTCTGGAGCAGTACATGTCTGATATCATCGAAACCGCCAAGGCTAACGGAAGCTTCAAGACCCTCGCCGCCGCGCTGGGTGCCGCCGGGCTGATTGAGACCCTCAAGGGCGCTGGCCCCTTCACGGTGTTTGCGCCCAATGACGCGGCGTTCGCCAAGCTGCCCGCAGGAACGGTCGACAACCTGCTCAAGCCTGAGAACAAGGACAAGCTCGCGGGCATCCTCAAGTACCACGTCGTCGCGGGCAAGGTCTCATCGGCCGACGCGATGAAGATGACCTCGGCCAAGACTGTCCAGGGCCAGTCCGCAGCGATCGAGGTTAAGAATGGGCAAGTAAGCATCGGGCACGCCAACGTCAGCGGTGCCGACATCGCCTGTGACAACGGCGTCATCCATGTGATCGACAGCGTCATGATGCCCACCTGAACGTGGCCCCAAGCGCGAGCTTCAATAGTCCGTGGTCGGATGCCCTGACAGGCCTCCGGCCGCGTTTATCACGAAATGCGCGATTGGCGAGCGCGGTAGGTTCATACCCGATAGCATAAACCCCGCGCGGACTCTGTGTGCGCCTCGCTCGGGCCGCATACACTCGACGGCTTCTGCCGCCACGACATCGCCCACCAACAGCAAGGACTGCTCATGAGCATCGCAATGTCACGAACTCTCAGTATGATCTGTTTCTACGCCGGGTTTGTGTCGATCATCGGGTCCATCGCCATCTGGTTCTTTTACAAGGGTGGCGACGCGGCTCACGCCGAGCGGTTCGGCATCTTCGTGGGCCTCTGGGCGCCGACATTCTTCGCGCTCTCCGCGCGGCTCGACACGACCCAGCGGCGGCCGTAATCCGCCGGGGACCAGCGCCACTCTGCTCGCAGAAGCTGCTGACGCGCGGTAAGTGGTGCGTAGGAAGGCCTGCCAGTAAAAGGTCTTCGCGTACGGGCGTGTCGGCCTGTGGCGTCTGCATTTGGACGTGCGCGTCGCCAATGTTTCGGTGCACAACATTCGACAGGCTGAGGGACGCGGGTCGTCCCTCCTGCGTTGCCTGTCAGCACTACGGTGGAGAGCGCAGGCGCGCGAAAGCGCAGATTCGCCTTGATTACCGGCTTCGGCGCGGTGGGCGTGGGCACCGGTGGTCGCTGGCTTCCGCGGCGTGCGTCGGCGTCCGGGCCGCCACTGGCAACGCCCGCAAACCAAGCGACAAGTCAGGCACTAGGTCAGGCGCCGTTCAGCGCGGCGCTGGCGAGTGTGCTTCGAGCGCTCGCGGGCACTTCAGTTATGGACACTAAGGCCGCGCTGGCAAAGGTGAAGGTTGTGCCGCTGCAAGATGCGATGGGTCCACCGTTGACAGCAGGTCTTCTGGCGGCGCTGACTGCCGGTCTGGCCGCAGATGCTCAAAGCTGACAACGTAGCGCGCATGGTCGCTACGCCCTCTGAGGCCTTGGCGCTCGATCAGCTCGACGCCGAGGCCAGCGACTGGCTCTGTTGAAGATTTGTAGATTTCGACCCTTAGTGTATCGTAAGGACCATTGGTCGCGCGGTTACATTCGCAGGCCCGACGCGCAGCTGACGGGCACCCTCGCGGTGGTTGAAAACTAGAACGCGTTGATCGGCATCCAAGCGAAAGTCGCCCGAACGCGAGTCACCCGAACGCGAGTCGCCAGAGTGCGAGTTCATGGTCGCACGGGTCGGCACGCCGACGACCGCTAGCCCGCTCGGCGGTCGCCCGCAAGAATTGGGGGGTGACGTCGTCTGGGAGGGCTCATACTCCGGAACCCGCGGCGCATGGTTCGTGCCACCCTAAGGCTGCACCCAGCTACTCGGCAAAGGCCCGCGGCAGCAGTCCGCGGTCATCACATTCGCGGCCGAGGCTGCTGACGGCTTGCGCGGGATCTGGCACACGCGCCGGGACCCCCATCTACAAGAGGCTCTACCGACGCGGACCGCTGGCGTCTTGAGCCGGTGACATACAAGAACGGCCCCAAGTGTTCGCCCGTTATACATTTCTAAGCGCCTCTTATGATCGGCAGGCGCGTGGCCACCAACCCCGACGAACTCCAGCCTCGATCACGACGCTGGCGAAGAACGCCGCGCTCGACGCCGCATCGGTCTTGGGTGCGGGCCCAGGTGAGAGGTCGGGCGTTGACCGCGTGCTTCAGCGGCCCGGCTGGCCTTCAGGTAAGCGCGTGCTGACCATGGAGTTCGGCATGTCCGGGATCGACTACAAGGGCCCTCAACCCTTCGCCGCTTTCTTGGCCACTTTCGCAGACGTGGCCCTAGTGCTCCTGCCGCCCGAGGCTTGGATCGCCACGCCCACGAACGTCAGCACGACCCACGTCATGACCCACGCCAGCGGGGGCATCATGCTGAACTTGGGCCAGCTTAAATTAAGGGCCTCGGCCAGCGAGAGCGCCCCGGCAGGCCACAGCGCAGCGCCCGCCGCGCTGGTCAAGATCGATGCGGCCTTGGTCGGCATGAACAAGCCCGCGAGCCCACCGGCCAGCGCGCCCAGCAGCCCAAGCCCGATCACCCAGCCTTTGGCGACCGACGGGACGGAGCGCCACCAGCGCGAAAGCGTGCCGCCGATGGCGCGCGAGGCCTCTTGCAAGTCTTCTGCGTCCAGCGCGGGGGCGTTGACGTCAATGTACCCCAGCGTGCTGGTGGTTGTGCCGAGCCCGCGTCCCCCCTGGCTACTTGCGCCATTTGGCTGGCCGTTGCCAGCGGACTGGGGCTTTAACGCGGCCTTGGCGATCTCTTTGGTGGGGGCTTTGGTGGTGGTCTTGCGCTCTGGTCCGGCGGGCTCGGCCCGGCGCGGGGCCTGTGGACGCGCGTCGGCGGCGGGTTTGGCAGGTGCTGCGGGCTTGGCGTTGGCTGGCGGGCGGTTGACGATCTTTGGATCGACGGTGCGCGGGTTGGGAGCGGTCGCGGGTTCTTCGCTCTCGCCGGGGTTGGGCCCCGGGTCGGCGATCGGCTCATCGGGAAGCCTTGGCCGCTCGGGTGGCGCGACGACCGGCTGCTCACCCCCCCCGAGCCCGGTGGGGAGATCCTCGGGTTCTGGATCAGGTGACGGATCATCGCTGCTCAGCGCGACCAGCGCGGCGTGCGCCTGCGCGCCCTGACCAGCGACGCTCCCGGCGATCGCCAGCCCGACCACCGCGCAGGCCAGCCCGAGGGCGAGGGCAAAGCAGACGGCGGCGGCGGCGCGGAAGAACATCCACCCGGTGATGCCGCCGATCATGGCACCGATCAGCCCGCCGATGAGCGAGCCGGGCCCGCTGAGGCCGACCAAGCTGCCGAGCAAAAGCCCGATGAGCCCGCCAAAGCCGAGGCCAACGAGAACAACGCCCGATTTCAGCAGCCGCCCGCCCGCGACCCAAAGGATCAGGCCCCCCAGCAGCAGGAGCAGCGAGGGAATGAGCCCGGCACCGGCCCACGCGCTGGAGGGCGGCCCGGAGAGCGCAGCAATGAGTATGGTCACAGTGCTGGGTAGATCGGTTGGTGTGGCCCGCGAACGGGAATCACAGGGATTGCCCGGCAATGTGGCGGTGGGGGTGCGCCGCGTGGTGGTGTGAGTGGGTTTGGGCATCCTTCGGGCAACAGACCTCGTATCAGGACGTTGGGCGAGGGCCGGGCGCAGAGCGTGCGCGTTGGAGCGGCGTCGAAGCTCTCATGAGCGCAGTTCGACGAGGCCGAGATTGGGCTCAGGTTTGGATTCTGGTTTGGGCTTTGGATCAAGTGCTTGGATGGGGCCGTTTGGTGTGGGCGGCTTGTGGTGAACGCGGGCTCGTTTGGGGGGGCATGTAGAGGGTGGATTGGGTCGTGATGCCGGGTTTGCGGATAGTCGGCGGGCCGGTTAGAGTTACGACCCGGTGCAGCGCGGCCCCTTGACGGGCAGGGCGGTGGCTTTGTTGGGGCTGGCCTTGGCCAGGTTGAGCAGGGCCTTGGCACGTTTGAGTGTGGCTTTGACAGTCGGTCAATTGATTCGCGAGGAACACGTATGCGCAAGCTCGAGAAGCTCATTCGCGGCACCACCCAGCGCGCCTCAGCCCTGACCGGCAAGGTCGCCAAGGGTCTGTCGCGGGCGATGGCGATGGTCCAGGCCGCCGGCTCATCGAGCCCCGCAGCCCCGTCGATCACGCTGTCTGAGCAGCTTGAAGCGCGCCAGTACCTCTTCACGTTGACGGTCACCCCGGGCGACCCGACGTTTCTGGGCAACCCGCAGTTCGGTGCCGTGACGGCGTGGTTCGCGTACGCGATCCCACAGTCGTTCTTGAACACGGCGCTGGCGGCGAACCCGCTGGCGCCGCGGATCTTTGGTGCCGCCATCACGATCCGTGGTCCGGTCGGCTCGTCGCTGGACGTCTTTGACCTGTACGGTCGGCAGATGATCCGGACGCTGGCGGTGCTGAACGACCCGACGGTGCCCGACGGCGGGGACGCGCGTCTACTGATCGACCGCAACCGCGACTTCGTGCCCGACTTCAACGACGGGATCGGTCGGATCGTCATCACCCAGGGCGACGCGACCACGCGCGTGCACATCACCGGCGGCCGGATCGTCGAGCTTACGGGCACGCCCAGCACGTCAACGCCCGAGATCGGGGCATCACCGGCCATTGGCGATGTGGGTGCCCCGCAGATGCGGCGGATTGAGCGGATCACGGGCTGGGGCGAGCGGGACGCCGGTGGGCAGCCGACCTTCTTTGCGGCGGTGCCCGCAGCCGTGACCAACAGCGCGTTTGTGTATGCCGATGAGTTTGACTTCTACAGCGAGTTCGAGGCCGCGGGCTTCGGGTTTGCGCAGAACGCGACGGGCAACGCGATCGGCCTGCCCGGCGGCCCGGGGTCGGTGATCATCGGTTCGCCCTTCACGCGTGACCCGCGCACAACGAACTTATATTACGGGCAGGGGACTCTGAACCGTCCGTCGGCGATCCCGGGATCTCCCAACAACCTCAACTTCGCGCTTCAGCCTCCGGGCCCGGGCGTCCCGCAGTTCAACTTTTCCGGGACGCTGATCGAGGACCAGTTCTTCGTCGATGCTGCGTTCATTTTGGCCAATCCGGGCGACGCGGACCTGATCGGCCAGGGCCGCGGCTTCTTGCCTGCGCGGCCCCCGGCGGACCCGTTCCCCCCGCTGCCCGTCCCGCCCGCGACCGATCCTGTGATTCCCCCGCCGCCGGCGGTCGGCGTGGTCGACGTCCCCTCGGTGCTCAACCGCATGGGCATCAGCACCGCGCCGGGCGTCACGGCGATCGGCTCGGTGTTGATCGACGGGATGCTGTTTGGCACCTCGACGTTCGCGGGCTCGGTCGGTGAGTTCAGCGTGGGCTACCTGCCCGGCTCGGTGCGGATCGACGGCGACGTGGGTGACTTCTATGTCGGCGGGATCGCGGGCTTTTGGACGCGTGACGACCAGATCGGCACCGCTACGGCCGCCGATGTGCCCCGCGGCACGGGCTCGCAGATCACCGTCGGGGGCACGGCGCGTCGGATCGCCATTGCGGGCCGCTCGCAGGCGAACATCACGGTCCTGGGCGACAGCGTGAGCGGTCAGCAGCGTCTGGCCTACGGCAGCTACCAAGAGCGCGAGCGCGTGCGCTCAGTCAACCCCGACGCCACCCAGCTCAACGAGGTGTACGAGTGGAACCGTAACGCGTCGTTGTTCCTGCGCTCACCGGCCAATCGCTTCGCGCCGGTCCCGACCGCGTGGGGCAACCAAGAGTTCCGCAACGACGACCTTTACAACGCCGAGTTTGTCAGCAGCGTGCTGCGCAGCGTGCAGGTCACCGGAACCATCGGGCGTTCGGACTTGATCAACACCGAGGACCGGCGCGATTACTACGCCTTCGCCGCCGACGCCGGCCAGACCGTCAGCCTGACGGCAACGTGGGGCCCGCAGGGCCAGAACCCCGGGCAGATGTACGTGCGCGTGCTGGACGGCGACGGCAACGTGATCGCCGCCCTCGGCTCGCGCGGGACGTTGCGCGAGAACGGCACCCCGACCAACCTTGGCGGGCGCCTGAGCTTTACCGCCCCGGGCACGGGCGTTTACTACGTCGAGCTGGCGACGGAGGAGGACGGCACCTTCAGCACCGCGCTCGCCTACTCGATGACCATCACCGGGATGGCCAGCGTCACGATGGGCCAGCTCTTCACCGGCGGCGGTGCGCAGGGAGGGTCGTTCCGGCTCGCCAACGGCAGCATGGGCCAGGTCATGCGCGGGGCCGGGATCGTCCGCGGCGACGATCAGGGCGGGCAGAGCAACATCATCACCGCGCAGGTTGACGGGATCGACCCCAACGGCAACAACACCGGGGACTACATCGAGAGCACGGCCGAGTCGCTGGACATCTCCGGCTCGCTGTTCGACTACACCAGCCGGGGCAACCTGGTTGGTGGGCTGCTGAACGTCCGCGGGAACGTGGGCGACATCTCCGTTGGCGGCAGCCAGTTTGCCGAGGGCACGCTGATGGGCACCTCGTTCCTTATTGGTGGCACGCTGGGCACGCTGGAAGTCTTCGCCGGTCAGAACTTCCAGACCAACGCGACGCTCCGTCGTCAGTCCACCGGCAACGTCGGCCAGCCCATGGCGCTGACCACCGGTGCCTCGGGCGTGCCCGGGCACATCGGGCGGATTGCCATCGGGACCGTGAGCGTGGGCGGGCGGTTCACGCTGAGCACCTCGGCGGGCTCGTTTGTGGACTCATGGACGGTCGGGACCGAGATCGCCGACAGTGAGCCGATCGTCAACATGGGCCAGGGCTCGGACATCCGGTTCGCGAGCTTCCCGCGGTCGGTGCTAAGCCTGCCGGGACAGCCGCAGGTCGCCCAGGGCATCCCGCTGGTGTACGGGCAGACGCAGACCTTTACTGACGACTCGGGCGTGACCTTCACGGTCCTGATCAGCGGCGGCGTGCTGGCGCCCGGGCTGACCAACAACGCGGCCAACAGCACGGGCGTGCTGCGCGGGATCGCCGTCGGGCAGGGCATCGCGGTCGGTCGTATCGACCTTGACCTGCAGGGCGGCGCGAGCGTGACGATCAGGACGTTGAGCGTTGGCTCTTTGGCGCTGGGCGAGATCCAGTTCTCGTCGCAGGCCGCGGGCACCACGCGCTCCAACTTCACCTTCAGCGGGCCCGGCGAGATCGACGTGCGCCTGCTGCGTCAAGTGGCGGTGCCATTAGGCGGTGGCGGTGGCGGCGGGACCAACAGCCCGATCGGGACGATTGTCAACAGCACCGTGGGCGGCGACTTTGTTGCCGTGGACGTGCTGGGCCTGACAAGCCTGACAACGCTGGGCAACCTCGGCTCGGCGCAGACCTTCTCGCTGCGGCCCGAGCGTCTGGCACCGCGCTTCACGCTCATCACCGACGAGAACAGTGGGATCGATGTGCGTAACTCGCCGCTCGAGGCGATCGGCTTCGACCCTGCGCTGATCGGCGGGACCTCGGACGAGGCGTTCATCCCGCGCGACTGGAACACAGCCGCGGCAGACAACCTCTCGCTGGAGGACCGTGGGTCGATCATGGACACCATCCTCAACGGGCTGGTGGTCCGCGCTGGGAACGTCACGCTGGTCAGCGCCGGCGGCTCGGTCGGCGACGTGATCCTGCAGGGCGGGGCCGGTGCCGTGCTCGCTTCGGTGATCGCCAACAGCGACAACCGCGCGACCACCGGCGTGTTCGAGGGCATCGTCGGCTCGATCTTTGCGGGCATCATTACCCGTGTTGACCTTGGCGACGGGCTGATCGGCCCCGGCGACGGGCCCTTCGCCCGCGCGGGCGTGTTCGCCACCCAGGCCATCGATACCGTGACGGCGGGCTCTCGCGTCCGCAACGCGCGGGTCGAGGGCATCATCGCCGCGGGCATCCTGATCAACAACATCACCATCACCGGCGGGACGGTTGACCGCGCGTTCTTCCTGGTGGGCGACCTGGGCGGCTGGTGGAACGCGCCGCGCTTTACCGACGGCTCTGACGGCGCCTTCGCCGCCGGGCTCCTCAACAACGTCACGCTCACGGGCACCAACCTCTCGCGCTCGCGCCTGTTCGCCGGGAACATTGGAGCCATCCGCGTCAACGGCGGCGACATCGACGCGACGACCATCGCCTCGCGCACCAGCATTGGCTCGATCAGCGCCCGCAACATAATTGACTCGACCGTACCGCTCGACCCGGTCGACGGCAGCGGCCAGCCCGACGGCGCGACCACCAAGCCCTACTCGATGGAGATCAGCGCCGGGCTCAACATCGGCAGCATCACGGTGCGCGGCGCGGGCGGGGGTGACATCAAAGACCTGAACCTCCGCGCCGGCGGCTCACTGACCGGCAGCATCAGCGCGATCAACATCGTCCGCTCACGGCTCGACTTTGTCAGCAACATCGCCACCATCACCCTGACGGGGTCGATGGTCCGCGCCGACATCACCGGCGCGAGCCTGACGCGTCTGTCGGTTACCAACAGCATCCTCGCCAGCCGCGTCTCGATCGCAGGGCCCGTTGCCAGCATCACCGCAGGCGGGCAGCTGACCGACACGATCCTGGCCTCAACCGGCCCGGACGGGCGGATCGGGATCATCCGCGCCGCCGGCGACATCACCGGCAGCGTGACCAGCAGCGGGGCGATCAGCTCGCTGATCTCGACCCGCGGGTCGATCAACCTAGACCTGACGACCACCGACACCCGCGCGGTCATCGGCACGCTGCAGGCCGCCAGGGATATCAGCCTCCGCGCGAGCCTCGCTGGCGCCGTCACGCGGATCATCGCTGGCGGGAACATTGGGCGGCGCGACGTGGACGGCAACACGCCCGACACCCTGGTGCTCCCCGGTGACGTCACGCTGATCCAGGCCGGCGGAACCATCTACACCGACATCGAAACCGGCGGCAACCTGGCGACGATCACCTCCGGGCGGGCACGCGGGTTCCTCGCGGGCCTCCAAGACTTCGCCTCTGACGCGGTCATCCGCACCGGCGGACGCATCAACGCCTTCAACTGGAACGGCGACTTCAACGGTTCGCTGATCTCCAGCTCCGGCGGCATCGGGACTGTCACGATCACCAACGGCTCGTTCCGGGCCGGGACCGACTCGGTCAACCGGATCGAGGCGCGTTCGGGCGACATCACCGCCGTCAACATCGTCAAGGGCCACCTGCTTGGTGACGTGATCTCCACCGACGGGAACATCGGTCGCATCAGCGTGACTGGCGACACGATCTTCGGTGACATCGGCATCAACCGCGCGCTCTCGGCTGACAGCACCACGGGCGTGCTCGCCGCCGAGCGTCGCGGCCAGTTGCCCGCTGGCACCGCCGCCGCCACCGCCGGTCGTGACGGGCCCACGATCTTCGCGGCTCGCGACATCAACAGCATCACCGCTGCTGGCGGCATCTTCGAGGCGGTGATCCAGGCTGGCGGCACCGTCGGCGTGGTGACGGCCGGACGCGGGATCGACTTTGATGCTCGCAACATCGGCGCGACGGCCCCCAGCGCGGGCTTTGGCACCGCCATCCTTGGCGGTGACGCGGTCAACACCGTCACCAGCGCGCAGCGCGCCCGTGGCGTCTTTGTTGGCGGCGGCGTGACGGGCCTGGGCGACGACGGAGCCGTCGGCGGCCTCGCAGGCAACGCTGACGTCGTCCGCTCGGGCAACGTCGGAACGCTGACGTTCCGCGGCGGGCTTGAGAGCTCGACGATCATCGCGGGCGTCAACGCGGGCGACGCTTCGTACGCGAGCACCGGTGACAACACCGCGGCCGCGGGCGTTTCGCGCCTCACCGCCGTGGCCATCACCAACCCCATCGGTTTCGTCAGCTCGGGCAACATCGTGGTGGCCGATAGCGCCACCGGCACCGTCACGGGCATCGCCAACGGGGCCAACGGCAACACGGTCGCGACGACCGCGACGGTGGTCTCATCCTTCTCGACCATCGCGGCGATCCCGGGCGGGTCGACGGCCATCACCAGCGCGGGCGTGGCGATCACCGTCAACGGCCAGGCCCTGCTGGTCTCGCTGACCGGGCCGGGCACCGCGGGCTACGACGCCGCGACGCGCCGGATCGTGCTGAACAACACCACCAGCGCCTCGACACTCCGCATCCTGCCCCCCGCGGGCACCCCCGCCACGACGCTGCTGACCGTCAACGGCCTGAGCATCGTGGGCAACGATGACGCGAGCCTCGGGACGCTCGAGGCCCGCGTCAACATCGTCAATGGCGCTGGCGGCCTGCCGGTGGTCGCCATCGACGGCACCGTCGGCGCGATGAACGTCCGCAGCATCTCTGATACCGTGGTCGGCGCGGCCGTCCGCGTCGGGCAGGGCGTTACGACGCTGACTGTTGGCGTTGCCGGCGCACGCTCGACCATCGAGATCGACACACGCTCGATCGTGACGCTGCGTGCCCCCGGCGGGCTTGGCACGGTCGACGCGCTGAACCAGACGCTCATCGGTGCGATTGTCCAGGCCGGGAACATCGGGAGCGTGACCATCACCGGCGAGCTGCGCGGGTTGATCTCCAGCGACCGCGACATCGGCGCGATGATTATCTCCCAGGGCGTGGTCAACGACTCGGCGATCCGCGCCGGCGCGTTTATCACCAGCCTGCGGACCGGCCCAATCTTCGCATCGCGCATCAGCGCCGGGCGTGATATCGGCACCGTGACCATCTCGAGCTTCGGCTCGGGTGTGAATCTCGTCCGCGGCAGCGTGATCAGCTCGACCATCGCCGTGGGTGTGGACCTCGGCCGCGACGGGCGGTTCGGCGGCAGCGCGCTGGACGCCGACAGCTTCCGGGCCGGCAAGCTCGGTGCGGTGTCGATCAGCGGCGACCTGCTGCGGTCGGACCTCGCCGCGGGCGTTTACCGCGCGGGCGACGGGCTGACGGGCTCGCCCGACGACCGTACCGCCGCAGGCACCAGCAGCATCACCTCAGTGACGGTGAACGGCGTGATCGAGGGCTCGCTGCTCTTGAGCGAGCGTTACCGCATCACCTCCGCGGGCGCCATCGGCGCTGTCCGCGCCAGCGGCCAGGCCTTCACAGGCAGCACCAACCTGCTGGTCGAAGGGCGCAACGTCAACCCGGGCCCGCTGACGGTCTCGGCCCTGACGGTCAACGAGCTGGCGGGCGTGTACACGATCCGCGTGACCTTCAGCCAGGCGATCAACGCCGTGGCTGACAACCAGCAGCGCTACTCGCTGCCTGCTGGCACGCTGCGCCTCTTCTCGCTGGTGGACGGCACGTTCAACTTCACAATCAACGAGGGCCCGGGCGGGTACACCCTGAGCTACGACCCCACGACCCGCACCGCCGTGATTACCCTTTCGACCGACATCACCGGGCGTGACCTTGACGTCGGCGGGAACGTCATTGACTCGGGCCCGGGCCAGTTCCGCATCGAGCTTGACGCCGGGACGCTCCGCGGCTCAAGCAGCTCAACGCTTCTCGACGGCGACAACAACGGGATCAGCGGCGACGCGTACGTCCGGACGATCTACGTTGGCGACGTGGGTGACCGGCTTGCCAACGGCGTCGCGATCATCGGCGACCCTCTCAACCCGATCTTGCAGGTCAACTTCTACGCCCCCACGTCGATCCCCGCTTCGGCGCTGCGACCGGAGCGGTCGTCGTTCTTCGCCGGGCTCAACAACCCGCGCTCGTTCACCTACCGCGCCTTCCTGGGCGATCACCCCAACGCCGACCTCAACGACTTCGCCAGCGGCTCGGACATCGACCTGTACACCATCGAGCTTCAGCGCGGCGAGTTCTTCCAGCTCTCCAGCACCATCGGCACCGTCACGCTGCTGAACTTCACCGGCGACGACACAGCCGCCAACGCAGGGCTCGTCACCAGCTTCGGCGGCTCACAGTTCGTGCTTGAGTCGGGCACCTACATCGTCATGGTCACCACGGGCGACCCCGTGCTGAGCGGCCAGCTCGCCGCCCTGACTGACCCGACCGTCGTGCTCAACCTCCCGCCCAACCCCGCAAACACCGGCGCCTATGACCTGACCATCCGCGTCTGGACCGACGGCGACACCGGCTTTGATCGCGAGGCCGTCAACACCGTTGACCTGGTCGACGGCAGCATCGTCGGGCTCTTCCAGGGCCCGGGCCTGGCCAACATCCCGCTCCCGGGCGAGTTTGCCGGTGCCGACGGCATCTTGGGCAACGGCGACGACCTGGCCAACATCGTCCGCAATGGCTACACCTTCACGCGCGGCAACGGCCTCAACGGCACCGCCAACGGCAACGGGACCTTCGCCGCACCCTCTGATGACATCATCACCGGCGTGCCCGTCGCACCCGCCAACGGCCGCCCGACGATCGTCCGAAACGCAGGCATCGACGGGGTCTTCAGCAACGCCGCCCTGACCAGCTCAGGTGCCGCCAACGTCAACGCCGCCAGCGACGACAACGTCTTTGTCGGTGCCAACGTCAACGCGCCGACCCCGGGCGACTTCGCAGGCCCCGACCGCACGCTGGGCACCGCCGATGACCTGGTGGTCATCCGCCGCGGGCAGTACGACTTCGTGCTCGACACCGGCGCCAACGCCCGCCTCGACGGCAACGGAACCATCACCACCCGTAGCGACGACAGGGTCGTGGGCACCAACTTCCTTTACGGCGGGTTCGTCACCCGCACCGCCGGGACCGACGGCATCTTCGCCTCATCTACCGCCGGCACCGACCGGCGCTTCGGCACCGCCGACGACGGGCCGACCGATGACGCCATGCTCGTCAGCGCCAGCATCGGCGTGCCCGGTGCCATCGGCGCCACGCCCACGTTCAACGGCGACGCCGACGTCTTCTTCCTTAACGCCGGTGAGACCCTCACCCCCGGCACCCGCCTGCGATTGACCTTCAGCACCGGGCAGACCGGCGGCGTGGCGGCCCTTGACCGCGCATGGTCGCAGGTTGCGATCTTCGAAGTTCCTGACGGCACCTCGTTCCTTCAGGGCCGCTTCGTCGCGGGCATTGATCCCGCGGCCCTGCTCAACCCCAGGCCCAACACCGTGCTGGCCGAGGACCTTAACACCCGCGTCAGCGTCAACGCCCAGGGCGACTTGGTGCTCGAGTTCACCGTCCCGCCCAGCCAGGAGGCCGCGGAAGCCGCGGGCCGTTTCGCCGTCTACATCCAAGGCCTTTCGGCAACGCCGTACACCGTGCAGACCGAGACCCTCCGCATCGCTCCGCCCGTGCAGCAAGACACGCGTCAGGCGTTCCTCATCGAGACCAATGGCGGGCAGGTCGATTGGCTCGACCCGATCAACCGCATCACGCTCGCGGCCTTCGTGGGCCCGACGACCGCCAACGTCGCCAACCCCGGCAATCTGACCCCGCGCGAGTACATCCTCGAAAACCTCGTCGACCGCATCAACGCCTACTTCGTCGACGCCGGGATCGTCGATGGGCTGGGCAACCCGCTCGTCACCTTCACCCGCTTCGCTTCCGAGATCGCCGGGCTACCCAGCTCGACGATCTTCGTGACCGACACCGACGAGCCGGCGCTGCAGTTCCGCCAAGGCCGCTTCGGACAGACGCAGCGCCTTGATGCCTTCAACGCCAACCGTCGCGGCGAGGGCGTGGTCTACGCGACCCCGCTGAACGTCCAGCAGGGCGTCACGCTCGATCAGGCCGGGCTTGATCTCTACACAAACTCGCTCGCCGCCGCCGTCGCGCGGCGCGCACTTGAGCTGATGGGCCTGCGCCAGACCGGCGGTGCCGGTGGCGGCAACGTCCCGCTGACCGCCATCAACGCGCCGGCCAACCCGCCCGCCGCGCCCGATGTCTACGTCCTTGACAACACCAACCGCCCGCTGGGCCAGACGCCCAACAGCTCGTTCTTTATGGGCACGCAGAACGAGTCGGCCCTGCTCCGCCGCATCTTCGGGCTCGCCTGATCGCAGCAGCCGCTCCGCGGCGCAGCGAGCAGCATGGACCCTTACTTCAGCCCTGGGCCCGCGCTCGGGGTTGTTTGTTTACGTCGCCGCTGACTCAGCGAGCACGGCCCTTCGCCGGCGGCACCAAGTCAACCCCGTGCCCACCCAGCGGGTGGCAACGCGACAAACGCCGCACCGTCAGCAGGGCACCGCGCAGCGCCCCGTGCGTCGCCAGCGCCTCTGCCGCATACGCCGAGCAGCTCGGATAAAACCGGCACCGCCCGCCGACAAAGGGCCCGAGCGTGACCTGATAGACGTAGACCAGGCCCATCAGCCCGCGGGCAATGAGCCCCGGGCGCGAGCCGCCACTAATGCTTCCGCCGCCGTGCTCATTGCCGCCAGCGGTCATCACCAGCCCCTACGTCCGGGGGCGGGCGTGGGCGTGGACGTGGGCGACTCGCGCATCTCTTGGGCCGGGCCCAGCACGCCGGCGCGCGTCATCAATTCACGCAGCGCGTCACCAAAGGCCGCGTCGTCCAGCGGCAGGTCGTTATGGTCGCCGTCGTCCTCGAACATCGTGGCGTCTTTGGCCAGACGTGCCAGCGTGCGTCCGTGCTTTATGGGCACGACGGTGTCGTTGCGCCCGTGCACGATCAGGACGGGCACGTCAAGCTGTGACAACGCCACGTCATTGCGGAACGGGTGCCGCACCAGCACCCCTGGCACGCCCATCTGCCACGCGAAGCTCGCCACGCTTGTAAACGGGCTCAGCAGCACCATGGCGCGCGGGCCCGCGCCTGCGGGTGGGTTTGCCGCCAGCGCGCACGCGACGCCCGAGCCAAGCGACCGCCCCACATACACCAGCCGCGCAGGATCAACATCGGGGCGTGCGGCCAGAAGCTGTGCAAACCGCCCCGCGTCCTCGACAATCGCCCTTTGCCCTGGCCGGCCCCCGGCCACGTACCCGCGGTACTCTGGCACCAGTACCACAAAGCCCATCCGCAGCAGGGCCTGCACTTCGGGTGCGCGGGTAAAGGTGTGGGCCAGGTCCCAGTTGCCGTGGAAGCAGATCGCCGCGGGCCGCTTTGCGTTTGCGCCAGCGCTGCCTACGCCAGCGCCGCCCACGCCAGCGCCGCCCATCAGCGCGCCCTGTGTGAGCCCGGCCTGCGGCGCTGGCAGCAGCAGCCGCGCGGGCACGGTGCCGCCGTCGGCCAGCGTGATGAAGACAGTCTTCTCGCTGGCGGTGTCGGCTGGCCAGGGCTCAACGCCCGCAAAGTCAGTGCGGAAGATGAACCGCTCTTGCAGCGACCAGAGCGCCCCGGCGTACGCCGCGTAGATCACAGGCACGCCGATCAGCACGCGCCACCAGCCCCGCCCGCGCGGCAGAACGAACTTCAGTAGGGCGTTCATGGCCAAATCCTCGCGACGCAGGCCCGTCTCACCCGGCGTAGTCGATCAGGCGTGCGATCTCGTTGCGCAGCTGCGCGCGGGGCACGATGCGATCGACCATCCCGGCCTTGAGCAAGTACTCACTTCGCTGGAAGCCCTCGGGCAGCTCTTGCCGGATCGTCTGGGCGATCACGCGCGGGCCCGCGAAGCCCACGAGCGCCTTGGGCTCGGCCAGGATGATGTCCCCGAGCATCGCGAAGCTTGCCGTCACGCCGCCGGTGGTCGGGTCCGTCAGCAGGCTGATGAACAGCCCGCCGCCGCGCTGGTAGCGGGCCAAAGCGGCCGAGGTCTTGGCCATCTGCATGAGGCTCAGGCCCGCCTCTTGCATGCGAGCGCCGCCCGAGCCGCTGACAATCAGCAGCGGCAGCCCGCGGGCCTGCGCGCCCTCGATCGCCCGCGTCACAACCTCGCCAACCACCGAGCCCATGGAGCCCATCATGAAGTCCAGGTCCAAAACCGCGACCATCAACTGACGGCCCTTGATAAACCCGACGCCGGCCTTGCACGCGTCCAGCTCGCCGCTCTTGGCCTGCTCAGACTTCAGCCGCTCGGCGTAGGTTTTGAGGTCCTTAAAGCCGAGCGGGTCGTTGGGCCGCAGGCCGGTAAACATCGCCTCGAAGGTGTCCTGGTCCAGCAGCTGCTCGAGGCGTTCGGTGGCCCCGACGCGGAAGTGGTGCTGGCATTCCGGGCAGCAGGAGAGGTTGGCCTCCATCTGCTTGCGGTAGATCAAGGCCGAGCATCCCGGGCACCGCAGCCACAGCCCCTCGCTAACAACAACGCGGCGGGACGGCTTGATCTCGGCCCAAGTGGTGGTCGGCTTCGCAGATTGGCTCATGAACTCGTCCTTGACGTCGCACAGGCCCGCCCGGCTCACGCCGGACCCCAGCCCGCCGGGCCTCCATTGTACCCCCGACCCACCAAGTGGCTTAAGGATGATCGGACGGTGGACAACCTGCGGAGCCTTATCGCCGGCGCCAAAGAGCTGAAAAAATGTTCGATACTTTGTGCGCAAAGCCAGCATGTTCGACGCGGATCGATGTGTGATGGCCGACCAAGTTCGCTTCCGCACCGAATCGCATCTTAGCGATATCGCGGTATTAGAGCACTAAACGGCTAATTTTATTCACTTTTCGACACACCAGAGCGAAGTTGTTTGATCGCCAAGGCTCGCCGGTCATTCGCTACGCCGAAGACGGCCGAGGCGGCGACCAGCACATCGCAACCAGCGGCTCGGCAGTCGGGCGCGGTGGTGGTGCTTATGCCGCCGTCCATCTCGATGCGCTGGTCGGGCCGAAGGCGGGCCCGCAACGTGCGGACCTTGTCCAGCACGCTCGGGATGAAGGCCTGCCCGCTGAAGCCCGGGTTGACGGACATGACCAAGGCCAAGTCGGCGTGCTCAATCGCGGGAAAGAGCGCCTCGACCGAGGTCGGAGGGTTGACGGCGATGCCGACGGTCAGGCCCAGGCCACGGATTCGGCGGCAGAGCTCGACCCCCGCTGGCCCGCCAACAACCTCGGCGTGGAAGGTCAGGTGGCTTGCGCCAGCTTTGGCAAACGGCTCGACAAACCGGGCCGGATCGGTGACCATCAGGTGAACGTCGAGGTGGGCCAGCGGCAGGTGGTGGCGCAGCCAGCGGCACATGTCCGGGCCCATCGTCAGGTTGGGGACAAAGTGCCCGTCCATGATGTCAAGGTGCAGCAGGTCGGCCCCGGCTTCCAGCACGCCCTGCGCGTCACGGAGCATGTGGCCAAAGTCGGCCGAGAGTATCGAGGGAGCGATCAGCGGCAGGCGCGGCGGGTGGGCGAAGGTCCAGGTCATCGTGCAAGGGTACAGGGGTGCGGGCGGGCGCGTGGCGGGGTGTTTGGATCGGGGTTGATTCTCGCCCTTGGGCGCGCTTGACTGGAACCATGCGGATCATCGCGGGCGACTATCGGCGTCGGCTGTTGG
Source organism: Phycisphaerales bacterium PN19_bin_20 (assembly GCA_021173225.1). Taxonomy (GTDB): domain Bacteria; phylum Planctomycetota; class Phycisphaerae; order Phycisphaerales; family UBA1924; genus JAJTGZ01. The sequence continues at coordinate 101,580 of JAJOLK010000003.1, forward strand.
CGTCACCGTCGGGGATGACCACGCGTCCGATGCCGGACCGGGTCAAGGAGTCGCTCTTTTCGATGCTGGGCACGCGGGTTGTCGGCGCGCAGGTGCTGGACCTGTTCGCGGGCTCGGGGGCGATCGGGCTTGAGGCCGTCAGCCGTGGTGCGGCGGGGTGCCTGCTGGTTGAGATGGACAAGCGTTCGCACGCGACGCTGGAGAGCAACATTCGCCTGCTGATGGCGGAGGGCAAGTGCAAGGCGATCCGCGGCGATGCGCTGGGGCTCTCATTGCTGGCGCGTTGCCCGCGGCCTACGGACCTGATCTTCATGGACCCGCCCTACCCCTTGGTGCAGACGCCCGAAGGTTGGCAGCGGGTTGTGATGCAGGCCGCGGCACTGGTGCAATTGCTGGCGCCGGATGGGTTTTTGATCTTGCGGACGCCTTGGCCGCACATGATTGAGCCGACACAGACGGACATGACCCAGCAGACCGGCGAGCCGGTGCCCCGCAAGTTCAAGCGTCACAGCAAGCCGCGGATACACGATGTGCTGCATGGCGAGGGACTTGTGGGGAAGGGCAAGCCGGGCAAGGGTGTGACGGCAAGCCGCGTTGACGGGGCAGGTCGGGCTGGCCGCGGGGCCGAGGTGCCGCCGGACAGCGACGAGGGCGTGTTTGACGGCGGGCTTGACGACGGCGGGCCGGCGCCTGACGGCGCGCTGGACCTGAGCGAGATGATCGAGTTGACGCCGTCGGAGATCGAGGTGGCGATGCGCTATGCGCGGCGTACGCCCCGGCCAGGCGTCGAGCGCGAGGGCGCGCCCGATCAAGAGCACGATGTGGGGCGCGATCTGGAGCGCGATGAGGCGCGCGACGCACGCGTGAACGCGGCCGCAGATGGTGAGCACGGGGGTAAGCACGGGTCCAGCGGTGGCGGGGGCGGCGGCGCGAGCCCACCGGGCGGGCAAGCGGGTGGGCACTCTGGCGCGCCCTCTAGCGCGCCCTCAGGCGAGCAGAAGAGCGTGCATCGTGACCACGGCGGCGGCGCCTGGAGTGGGGGCGTGGGCGGCCGCAAGGGCGCGCGGGGTGCGAAGGGTGGGCCCGGTGGTGGTGGTGATGACGAGGCGGATGACGTGCCGCCGACGGCCCTTGCGTACCCGGCGGAGTCGGCGATCCCTGGCGCGCGCGGGCCCGAAACGCACCGGTACGGGTCGATGGCCGTGCACTTTTACATGAAGGCCTGAGTGCGTAGGCCGCTGCAGCGCGGCTCATTGCGGTTGATCGCGGCTCACCGCGGTTGCACGTTCTGCGCTGGGCAGGGTGGACCAATGATCAGCACATGGGGGATAGCCGCATGGGGCACGAAGTGTTGCTGGAGGGGCTGAACCAATCGCAGCGTGCGGCGGTGCTGCATGAGGACGGGCCGCTGGCGGTGCTCGCGGGGCCGGGCACCGGCAAGACAAAGCTCATCGTGCACCGGATTGCCGACCTGATCGTGCGGCGTGGGGCTGAGCCTTCGTCGATTGTCGCGTTGACGTTTACGGTCAAGGCCGCGGCCCAGCTTCGTGAGCGATTGGCGGGGTTGCTGGCGTCGCTTGAGGAACGCGGGGTCGCGGTGCCGGTGGCCGCGGCGGACGCGGTGGGCGTGCACACGTATCACGGGTATGGGCGGCGGCTGACGGCGCGGTTTGGCGACTTTTTGGGGTTGCCTTTGCGGCACACGCTGCTTGATGCCGCGCAGCAAAGACGGCTGGTGCGCGAGGTGATCGTTCGAGCCCGGCTGTGCACGTCGGTGTTTGGCGAGGGCGCTGCCGGTGCGGCGGACCGTGTGCTGGCGGCGCTGGCGCAGCTTGGTGATCTGGCGGTTGCGCCCAGCGAGGCCCTCGCGCGGATCGACGCGTGGCTTGATGGGCCAGCTGTGGGGGCGATTGGCGCGGCGGGCAAGGCGAGCGTGCTTCTCGCGCGCGAGGTGGTTGAGGCGGCCCAGGCGGTGCAGGCCGAGCAGCGCCGGCGCGGGCTGTTGACGTACAACGACCTGCTAACGCTGTCGATTGAGCTGCTGCGGACGCGCGAGCTGGCGGCGTCGATCGTGCGTCAGGAGCTTCGGCACGCGGTGGTGGATGAGTTTCAAGACGTGAATGCCGCGACGATCGTGCTGCTGAGCCTGCTGATGCCGTCGGCATCGGCTGGCGGCGCAAGTGGCGGGCCTGATCTGTGCGTGGTGGGCGATGACGACCAGGCGATCTACGCCTTTCGCGGTGCCGACGACCGGGCGTTCGAGCGGTTCAGTGAGCTGTGGCCCGGGCACGCGGAGGTGCGGCTGGAGGAGAACTATCGCAGCCACGCGCGGGTGCTGGCGGCGGCCAGCCGTGTGATGGCGCTGGCGAGTAGTCGGTACCGGCCCGACAAGGCGCTGGTGCAGGCGGCTGGCTCGCCGGCGGCGCAGCTTGAGGGCGCGGGGGTTGAGGTGATCGACGGCGTGCGGGGCGCGGACGCCGATGCGCCGGTGGTTGCGGCGTGGCTGCTGGCGGCGAAGGCGGCGAGCCCGCAGCATCCTTGGCGCAGCTATGCGGTGATTGCACGCGGGCACACCGATCTGGCGCGGATCGCCGAGGCGCTGCGGCTGGAGAATATCCCCATCAGCGTGGCGCGTGGCACAAGCCTGGCGGATGAGCCCGGTGCCGAGACGCTGCTGGATTGGTGCCGAACGCTCAATGACCCGCACGACAGCGCTGCGGCACGCCCGATCTTGCGGGGCGACGGGCTGCTGCTGGACGGCACGGCGGTGCTGGAGCTGGAGGCGCGCTATCGGCGACAGCTCAAACTGTGGCGCGAGCTTGGTGGTGATAGCGACGGGGTGGAGCACGACGAGTACGAAGGGCGCGAGAACGAAGGTGGCGAGGCGGGCGGCGGCGTGCAGGACCCTGGGGCGTACTTGCCGTGGGCATGTGCGCAGCTGGCTGCTGGTGACGCGGGCGTGAGGATGGGTGCCGGCGTGGTGGCGAGCGCTGCGCGAGTGGCGGGGTTGTACCGGTCAATGGCCGCGCGGCGCGCGTCTTTGCGGGCCTCTGAGCTGCTGTATGAGCTGGCGCTGGAGACTGATGTGGTGCACGCGGGGATGCTGCCGCCCAAGCAGCGGGCCAAGCGGCTTGAGGGCGTGGTGCGGCTGCTGCGGTTTGCGCGGTTGCGGCAAGAGCGGCTGAGCCCACCGGGGGACTTGACCAGCTTCATGGCGTACTTTGATGAGCTGGACCCGAACAAGCGCGGGATCGACGACAGCCCGGGCGACCGCGTTGATGCTGAGGATGCGGGCGGGCTTGAGGCGGGCGGCGAGCCGGTGGACGCGGTCACGCTGATCACGGCGCACAGCGCCAAGGGGCTTGAGTTTGACACGGTGCTGGTCCCGCGGGTTGACCCCGGGAACGGGTACCCGACGTCTCGCAAGTCTGAATCGATGCGGCTGGGCGCGGGCGTGCTGAGCGTGCTGGTAGGCGCGAGCGGTATTGCTGGCAGTGAGGCGGACGCAGTTGTGCGGGCCCGCGCGGAGGAGCGGCGGCTGTTCTATGTGGCTTGCACGCGGGCGCAGCGCCGGCTGGTGGTCATAGGGGCGATGTCGCAGACGGCGGTCAAGGACGTGGGTAAGCCGGGCAAGCCGACGAGCTTTTTGGCCGAGCTTCTGACGGCGCGGGGCGCGGGGTTTGTGCCGCGGACGCTGGAAGACGTGCTCGAGGCCAGGCCGGGCGAGCGGAGCAAGGTGGTTGAAGAGTTGACGGCGGCGGCTGATGGACGCAAGCGCACAGATGAGCGGCTAAGCGCGGTGCTTCGGGCGCGGGCCCAGGTCGCCCTTGCGCTAGACGCGGCGTGCGCGGTGGCGGCGGACGTGAGCACCGAGGCTGGCACCGACGCGCGCGCGCACCGCGGCGAGCTCGAAGCGCTGCTGGCGGAGGTGCAGGTCAGGGCCCGGCACGCGGCGGCGGCGGAGTGTGTGCAGAAGACCGGCCTAATTCCCGCGTGGGCCGACGAGTGCAGCGGCGCGGCGCTGCGGGCGCTGGTGGTCCCGCTGGCGCGGGCGGGCGCGGCGACGGGCGCTGACGCTGATGGCGATGGCGACGATGCGGAGAGCGGGGAAGAGGGCTTGGTGACGGGGGCGATGCGGGCGCGCTGGCCAGTTGGGCCTGCGATGCGAACGCTGAGCTACACCAAGGTGCACGACTATCTGCGCTGCCCGGCGTGCTGGTTCTGCAAGTATGCGATGGGGCACGACCGCGGCGGCGGCGACCGGCTCAATGTCGGGACGCTGGTGCACGACGTGCTTGCGGCGTTCTTTGAGCGGCTTCGCGACGCGCGCGAGAGTGAGCAGGTCGAACCGGGCCTGGCAGAGCTCCTGGCGATGGGGCGTCGCGCGGTGCTGATGCAGGAGGGTGGGGTTGGAAGCGGCGGTGATGCGCGCGCGGCTGGTGAGATGTTGGCGCAGGTCAGCGCGCTGCTGACCAGCGCGCTGCAGCAGCACGACCCGAGCGCGGGGCTGACTGGGTACATCGAAAACTCGCGGATGAAGCGGGCGAGTATCGAGGTCGATGGGCGGCAAGTCCCGCTAGAGTGCACGTTTGACCGCGCGGACCACATCGACGGGCCCGAGGGGGTCGGGTTCCGGATCATCGACTACAAGACCGGGCGCGTGACTGACGAGCTGGCGATGCCGGCGCGCGACGACCTGCAGCTGGGCGTTTACAAGCTGGGCCTGATGGCCGACCTGGGGCTTGACGAGGTTGCTGGCGAGGCGCGGTATGTGCTGCTGCGGGCGACGCCGGAGGACCGGGCGCGGTGGGCCAGGCGGCGCGATGAGATTGTTGAGGGCGCTGGCAAGAGGCGGGGCGCGGCGCCGGTGGTGGGCCCGGAGTTTGGGACCATCAGGCTGGCGGATATTGACGTAGCCGCGGTCAGCGAGAAGATCGCAGGGATGGTGCGCGGCGTGCTGGCGGGAAAGTTCGAGCCCGGAAGTGGCTGCACGGACGGCCCGTGCGCGCTGCTAAAAAGCCGTCGTTTGGGGGCCTAACGCCGTCGCGGGAGAGGGGGGCGTGCGGTGGGCCAAGTTCCACGCTCAGCTCTGGCCGATGCGGCTGCTGAGGGTCAGGATCGGGATGAGGATCGCCATCAGCAGCCCGCCGACGAGCCCGGCCATGATCACGATCATCAGCGGCTGCATGAAGGCCAGCACGCGCGTGCTGGAGCGTTCGACCTCGTCGGTCATGTCTTGCGCGAGGCTCGAGAACGCGCTGTCAAGGTCGCCCGAGCGTTCGGCGGCCAGCAGCAGGCGGCGCGTAGCCAGCGGGAGCGCCTCGACCTGCTCGATGAGCTGTCGCAGCAGCCCGCCGGCGATCAGCTTGCTGCGGAGGGTGTCAAGCTGCTTGCGCAATCGCGGGTGGCCGATGACCATGTTGGCGGTGCCGAGCCCGTCGGCCAGCGGGACGCCCGCCTTGCTCATCGCGCTCATCACGGTAAAGAACCGGGCCGATTCGGCGGCGAGCATGACGTCGCGCACCAGCGGCAGGCGGCGCGAGGCGGTTAGCGTCAGGCGCGTGATGGCCTTGCGCATCACTACGCAGGCACCGATGAGCCCGGCGATTGCCAGCGAGACCAGCACGATGTTTGAGCGAAGGAACGAGCCGACGCCAAAGAGCACCTGGCTGTAGATCGGCAGCTTGATGTCCTGCAGCTCTTTCAGGCGCTCGCCGATGCTCGGCAGCACGCCCACCAGCAGCACGAAGCTGACGACCGCCGAGACCACCAGCAGCACCATGGGGTAGATCATCAGCGACTGGGCCTTGCCCGTGACGGTGATGGTCCGGCGCATGCTCACCGCGAGCTGGCGTGACGCGCCCGAGAGATCGCCCGTGCGCTCGGCGGCGCGATAGACCGCGATGGTGACGGCGTCAAACACCCCCGTGCGCTCGCAGGCGTCGGAGAAGCTGGTGCCGCTGGCCACGGCCTCGCGCATCTGGCGGACGACCGGGCGGGCGTTGCCCGAGACAGTTCCGCCCACGACCTCAAGCGCTTCTACCAGCGGGACGCCGCGGCTGAGCAGCGCGTGCAACTGCTCATTGAGAACTGCTTGGTCGGCCAGCTTCAGGCCGGTCTCGGGCGTGAAGGCCTTGGGCAAGGCCACTGAGCGCAGGACCGTGAGGCGCTCTTTGCGCAGCGCGCTGGCGAGCTGGCTTGGGCTCGACGCGGTCCGGACGACCACCGAGCGGCCCCCCCCGGGCTTGGTGGTGATGCACAAGAAGGGGCGCACGGCGGGGCTCGCGGACGGGCTCATCGTGCCAACTGTACCGCCCCGGAGCGGCCCGGCTGCTGATGGAGGTCGTGTCGCGATTCGACCGCGGGGGTCTATGCGTCGAGCAGGCGAGCGAGGGCGACTCGGTCGGCCCCCAGCCCGCGGAGGGCGAGCCAGGCCGCCATCGCGCGCAGGGCTGGCGGCAGGGTCGCCTGTTGCTCGGCGTCGAGGGCCAAGGCAGAGAGCCGCGCGCGAACGGCAGGGTCAGTGAGGGGCGCGTCGCCAGTTTGGCAGGCCAGCAGCAACGCAAGTGCTGCCCCGGCGGCGCTGGGCCAGGCGTCGGGGCTTGTCAGCGGGAGTCCGCGCGTCAGGCTTGAGCGTTCGGCGGTTGCCGCCAGCTCGCCAGCGCGCCGGATCAGGCCGAGCATGAGCAGCTCGCAGGCGTCGGCATCGCCTTGAACCCGGGCCAGTTCCAGCAGCTTGAGCACCTCGGTGGGGCTCTGGTCGGCCAGTTCGGCGGCGGCCTCGATGCCAAGGCCGCGCAGCGGGCGCGGCGCAGTCGGCCCACTGCCGCGAGATTCGGCGAGGGCCATCGCCAGCACGCGCAGGCGGATCTCGCGCGCGTCTTGCGCGGGGCGGTCATCGGCGACGCGCATGGCCCAGGGGACCAGCGCGGCGTCATTCAGCGCCAGCACGCGCACGACCGCCACGGGCACGCTCAGCCGGACCGCGCCGGGCGCAGGGCTAGCTGCGGGCGTGGGGGCTGGCCCAGCGGGCGGCGTGACTACTTCTTTGGCGGCGGGGTCCTTTGCGCCCGGGCTTTGGGGGCGCTCGCCGAGGGTCTCGTCGCTCGCCAGCGCGCGGACGGCGTCGGCGATGGTCGTGACCGCCAGCGTCCCGGCGTTGTCCATCGCGCCCGCGAGCCGCACGGGCGTTTGCGGCCCCAGGCGGCGCGCGACGTCAAGTGCCGCCAAGGCCAGCTCTGCGCGGTCGTCGGCGCTCGCGGCGTTCCACGCGTCGGCAAATCGCGCGACGGCGCGGCTGTCATTTGGCGCGATGACAATGCCCGCGCCGATGGCCTCGGCCCAGAGCGCTTGCGCCAGCTTGGCCTCGACCGTCAGCCCCGCGCTGCCACTGGCCTGCTGGCGGGCCTTGGCGCTGGCAGCGATCCCGACCAGCGTCGGACCTGCGCTGGCCAGCATCGCGTCGGCGGCGGCGCGGACGATCCGCGTTCCGCTCTCGGTGGGCAGCCCCCCGGGGCTCTCAAGCCGGGCCTTGAGCGTGCGGGCGGCGGCGGTCGCGGGCTCGAGGGGGTCTTGTGATTGCAGCAGCAGGATCGCCGCGAGGGCTGAGACCTCGGGGCGGGGGTCGTCAAGCAGTGGGGCGAGACGCTGGGGGGCGAGGCTGGCAGCGGCGCGGGCAGGATTGTCTTGTGACCGGGCCGCCATGCGGGCGGCGAGCGTGACCAGCACGCTGGCGTCAAGGTCGGGCCAGGCGCAGACCTCTGCGAGCAGCGTGTCGTCGATGAGCCCCTCAGCGAAGCCCTCACGGACCACGGCGCTGCGCCAACTGGGCGTGGGCAACTGGCGGACGCTCAGCAGGTCGATCTGGCGCCGGGGGTCAAGCTCAGCGAGGCCGAGCAGGCCGTGGAGCTGGAGCTGCGGGTCGGGCGCAATTGAAAGGGCGACCAGCAGCGGGCGCAGCGAGGGATCGCGCAGGCGGCGCAGGCCCAGGAGGGTTGCGTCGCGGGTGGTGGGGTCGCGCAGCGTGCGGCCCAGGGCCGTGGTCAGCGCGCTGACCAGGTTCGTGTCGATCAGCTCGAGTGCGGAGGGCGAGACGGGTGAGGCGGGCTTTGTGGGCGAGACTGGCGGTGGCACGGGCGGTGGTGGCTGGCCGAGGGCCAAGCCCGCGCACGCGGCCAGAGCGGCGGCCAGAGCGGCGAACAGGGCGGCGGCCAGAGCAGGGATCGGGGTGCCGATCGGGGCGGCGATCGGGGCGGCGGCAGATCTGGCGGTGGTCACGGCGCGGGGCACAGCCTTTATGATATGGGCCAGTGCCGCCGACCATCGGCACGCCCGTGCGTTGGCGCGGGTTATCCTGAAGGCATGCTGTCGCAACTCAGTGGGACGCTCGTGGCGGTTGATGGGCACACCCTCACGCTGCGGCCCGCCGGTGCCTTGGGCGAGGCGCTGACCCTTGAGGTCAAGGTGCCGGGCTATCTGGCGCGAAGGCTGACTACGCGCGTGGGCGAGGCGCTGGTGCTGCGGACCAGCCTGCTGCTGCAAGGTGAGAGTCAGGGCAGCAGCTTTACGCCGGTGCTGCTGGGGTTTGCCGATGCCGACGAGCAGGCGTTCTTTGAGCTGTTCACGACCGTCAAGGGCATCGGGGTGCGCAAGGCGTTGCGGGCGCTGGCCGAGCCGCCGGGGGTGGTGGCGGGGGCGATTGTCCGTGGCGATGCCAAGGGCCTGAGCCAACTGCCTGAGATCGGCAAGCGGCTGGCCGAGACGGTTATCGCCGAGCTCAAGGGCAAGGCGGACCGGTTCGCGAGCGCCGGTGGCCTAGAGCCGTCGATCGTTGGTCAGCGGATGGTTCCTGCGCCGGCGCGAGCCACTGGGCTGAGCGGGGCGGCGGGTGACGCGGTCGAGGCGCTGGTTCGCCTGGGTGAGCAGCGCGCCGAGGCCGAGCGGAAGGTTGTGAAGGCCTTGGAGCGTCACGCGGGCAGCGAGCGGGCGGGCTCGCCTGAAGGGATTGTGGGCCTGGTCTTTGCCGGCGGGTAAAACGTCGGGGCGGGTTGGCTTTGGTGAGGCTCAACGCCGGGCGGGTTTGATCCGATATCCTCGGGCATGCGCTACGCGATGATCATGGCGGGGGGTGCTGGCACGCGCTTGTGGCCGATGAGCCGCAACCACTTGCCAAAGCAATTGCTACCGCTGATCCGTCCCGCGGGCGCTGGGGGCATCAGTGGCGGCATCAGTGGCGGCATCAGTGGCGGCATGAGTGGAAGCACGGGCGGCGATGGCGCTACTGGTAGAAGCGGCGCGGCAATGAGCCTCTTGCAGGTCGCGGCCCAGCGCATGGATGGGCTGGTGCCCCCGGCGCGGCGTTACATCTGCACGGGCGAGGCCTACCGCGAACCAATCCGCGCAGCGCTGCCCGAGTTCAGCGACGATCGGATCCTCGGTGAGCCGGTGGCGCGTGACACGGTCAACGCCGTGGGCTTTACCGCGGCGGTTTTGCAGAAGCTCGACCCCGAGGCGGTCTTCGCGGTCTTCACCGCTGACCATGTGATTGAGCCGCAGGACATCTTCCGCCAGCGCGTTGAGCTGGGCTTTCGGCTGGTCGAGGCCGACCCCTCGCGTCTGGTGACGTTCTCGATCAAGCCGACGTACGCGGCGACGGGCTTTGGGTACATCGAGCGCGGTGTGACGGTGCCCGACAAGAACGCGCCGGGGGCTTTCAAGGTGGCGCGGTACGTCGAGAAGCCCAGCCTGCAGCGGGCGCAGGCCTACGTGGCCAGCGGGATGTTCAGCTGGAACAGCGGGATGTTCGTGTGGAAGGCCGCGACGGTGATGAAGTGCATCGAGCGGTTCAAGCCCGAGGCCTTCGAGGGGCTGACCAAGATCCAGAAGGCGTGGGGCACCAGCGAGCAAGGCCGCGTGCTGGCGGAGGTCTATCCCGCGCTGCCAAAAATCAGCGTTGACTACGCGATCATGGAGCCGGCGAGCACCGACAAGCTTGTCTCGGTGGCGACTGTCGAGATGGACCTGGCGTGGCTTGATGTGGGCAGTTGGCCCAGCTATGGCGAGACGCTGACGCCCGATGAGCGCGGCAACCGGCGCGGCGGGGTCATCACCCCCGAGAACGCGCCGATGATCGGCGGGAGCAACAACCTGGTAGTTTCCAGTGAGCCGGGGCACACCGTCGCCCTTCTGGGCTGTGACAACCTGATCGTTGTTCACACGCCCGACGCCACGCTGGTCATGCCGCGCGAGAAGGCCGAGGAGCTCAAGACCCTGCACGGCCAGCTCCGCCCGAACCTGAAGTAGACGAGGGCCCTGCGTGGAAGCTTGGCACTTCCGCCGCGGGCCGGTGGGTTACCGCCTACGAATCTCTCATGATCGGTGAACAAAGAGTCCGCGTTCGCAAAGCGCTGCCCGCTGACGTACCGCTGATGCTGGCGCTGGTGTGTGAACTGGCGGAGTACGAGCGTGCCGAGCCGGGCGCGGTGACCGCGACAGAGGCGAGCATTGCGGCGGCGATGTTCCCCCCTGCCGGTGCGCCGCACGCTGACGGACTCGTCGATGGTCTGATCGCGGAACTTGACGGCGTGCCTCAGGGCATGGCGATCTGCTTTACCAACTTCTCTTCGTGGCTCGGGCGGCCTGGGCTCTACCTTGAAGACCTGTTTGTGCGCCCAGCGGCCCGGGGCCACGGGCTGGGCAAGCGCCTGCTGATTGAGGTCGCACGCCTGGCAGTTGCTCGAGGGTGCCGACGCCTGGACTGGGTCGTGCTTGACTGGAACACCCCAGCGATCGAATTCTATAAGGGCCTGGGCGCCACCCCGATGAACGAATGGACGGGCTACCGCCTTAGCGGGGCGGCACTGGCCCGCGTTGCGGCGCTGTGATCGCCAGCGGCGCGCGGACGCAGGTGATTGCTCACCCTCAGCGCGCGTAATCTGCACGCGTGCGATACTTGTGCATCGACCTTGGCGACAAACGCACCGGCCTGGCGGTGGGCGATGCCGTCACGGGCTTTGCCTCACCCGCGGGCGTGCTCGAGGTGCCCGTGGGGGCCAACGCGGGTGCCGAGCTTCAGCGTGCGATCGTCAAGGCGATCCATCAGCACGGCCCGGGTGCGCTGGTGCTGGGCCTGCCGATAAACATGGACGACACCGAGGGCCCGCGCGCCAAGCTTGTGCGGGCCTGGGGCGTGCGGATCGGCACCCTCACGGGTCTGAAGGTGCACTATCAAGACGAGCGGCTGACCAGCGCTGACGCCGACTGGCAGATGGCGCGCAGTGGGCTGACGCGCGGGCAGAAGAAGGCCAAGCGCGATGCGCTCGCTGCCGCGACGATCCTGCGCGACTTTCTGAGCACGATACCACCGCCGTCACCACCGCAACCGCGATCGCCATCGCCAACGTCACCGCCGTCGCCCCTCCCGCCCCCAGCGCCGGGCGCGCCTGTATGAAGTGAGGCCGCGGCGAAACCGATCCGCGGCCGCCGTCGAACGCACGTACGGCTCGGGCGATACGCTCGGGCAGCAGCCGACGTTGACCAGCGCTCCCGCAGGATGAACCCAATGACCTCGAAGCTTCGCTCAGCCAACCGTGTTGACCAGCCCGCTCGCCCCGGCGTTGCGGGCGTTCGTGCCGGGCCGTGCCACGCGTTGGTAGCGCGTGCGGCAGCGCGATGGGTGAGCGTGATTGGCAAGGTGAGCTTTGTGAGCCTGATGGGCGCGATGACCTTCGCGTGGCCTGCGCTGGCGCAGACGCCCGGGGTTGTTCCCGGCGCGACTCCCCCATCAGCGGCACCATCACCTGCCCCCAGCAACCCTAGTACGCCATCACCCCAAGCCCAGCCCCAGTCCCAGTCCAACGGCGCGGTTGATCCGCGCGTTAGCATGGCTCTTGATCGCATCGAGGCCGCCGACCGCGAGTTGACCAGCCTCGGTGCCGCGCTCCGCCTTATCCGGCGTTTCCCGGCCATCCAGGGCGGCGGTCAGCAGACGCAGTACGGGACCATTTCGTTTGTCGTGCAGCCTGCGGCAGGCCCGGCGCAAACGGGCGCGGCGCAACCTGCCGCAGCACAGCCGGGGGTCGCGCCGCCGGCCCCGCTGCGAAAGTTTGCAATCAAGTTTGAGACGCGCGACATCCCCGATGCCGCGGGCCAGATGAGGCGCGAGAGCGACCCGCAGGACTTCATCTTCGACGGCACGTGGCTGCTTGAGCGTCGGCACAACGACAAGTTCTTCGCGCGTCGGCGGATGCTGGCCCCCGGGGCCGGGCGCGACCCGCTGAAGATCGGCGAGGGCCCCTTCCCGCTGCCCATCGGGCAACGCAAGGCCGACATGCTCGAGCGGTTCGATGTCACAATCGTGGACGTGATGGACAGCGCGCCGGACAACCCGCGCTTGCGCGAGGTGCTCAAGGGTTGCACGCAGCTGCGACTGCTGCCGCGGGTTGAGACGCTGGGGGCGAAGGACTTCCGCGAGATCCGCCTGTGGTTCCGCGAGCCCGACGCACTGCCGATCTTCGCGCAGACCATCAACCGCGATGACAGCAGCGCCGAGGTGTTTTTGGTCAACGTCAAGCGCAACGAGCCGGTCGCGCCCGGGAGCTTTGACACCACGCCCCCCGCCGACGCCGAGGGCTGGAAGGGCGACGTGATCGACCAGGTGCCCAATAGTCCTTAAAACTATGGTCTGCTGACGGGCTCGGCACCCGTAACGGGTACGGTGGCGTTGGCCGCCAGGTCAAGATTCATCCGCATCAGACGCACCCGCGCCGGGGCGTGACCGATACAACTGGGCATGTGCGCACGCGATTGCTCTGTTCATTCAGCCGCCGCCCGATTGGGCTCGGCCCCGTTGGCCGCCGTGATGCTGGTGGTGCTGCTGGCCGGGGGTGCTACCGCCATAAATCAGAACGCGCGCGAGCCGGCGGCTGACCAGAAGGCCCCGCCGTCAGTGTCGGCACCAACCCTCGTCGAGGGCCGCGTGCTGCTGGCCCAAGGCGTGCGCGACGCACTCGACGCCGGCTTCCTCACGCCGTTAGAGGCCCGGGCCCTCCGCCTCAAGCACGGCGTGCCGCTGCCAGCAGACCTTGCCTCTGGCCCGCCCTCAACCTGGACTGACGCCGCCCTGGTCGCGGCCCGAGCGCAGACCGCGCTTTTGTGCGGCGCGTGGGACGACCCAAGCCTGATCGATCAGCGCGCTGATGTGCTCGACCGCGCCGAGGCCCTCTTGCAGCGAGGGCAGCCCGCACAGGCTCTGGCGCTGCTCGCGCCGGTGGCACCGGACGCGGGGCGAGCCCGTCGCGCGGCCCTGCGTCTGCAGGGGGCGATGATGGCCCCGGGGCTTGACGCCGCGGCACGCGAGGCGGCTGTTGTCGACGCGCTGGCGCTGGTCAAAGAGCTGGGCACCGGCAAACTCGGTGGTGCGCAAGAGACCGTCGAGGTCGTGCAACTCGCCGCAACGCTGGTGCGGCAGCTTGGCGCTGAGCGCGTACCCGGCGCTGACCATCAGGCGCTGCTAGGGCACCTTGCGAGTGCCCGCGCGGCGGACGGGCTGCTGTGGTCCGTGCCCGCCGTTGAAGGCGAGCTGCTGCTGGAGAAAGACAACTACGCGCAGGCTCGCAACGCGCTGGCCGAGGCCTCAAAGCTCAACCCCAGCGCCGCGCGGGTTTGGCTGACCGGCGGGCTGATGGCCGTGGCGAGCTTTGACTTTGACAACGCCGAACGGATGGCCGAGCGGCTCGATCGCGCCGCGCAGGTCCCGGCCTTGGGCGTGCCCGAAGGCCGACCTGAAGACAAGCCTGAGGCCAAACTTGAACACCCAGCCCATCCCGAGCCAGCCCAGCCCGAGCCAGCCCAGCCCGAGCCAGCCCAGCCCGAGCCAGCCCCGGCCAGCGCGATGGGCGCGGTCGTGCGCGCCCGTGCGTTGCTGCGACAAGACGGCTCCGAGCCCGCCGCCGCGCTGATTGACGCGCAGCTTGCGCGGTTCCCTGACGCGCCACTACTGCTGGCAATCCGCGCCGGCGTGCTGGCTGGCGGCTATCGCTTTGACGAGCTGACGGCAGCGCTTGATCACTACGAGGCGAAGTTCAGCGGACATCCAAACGCCGCGTTTGTTGGTGGTCAGGTGCTGGCGGACCTTCGTCAGTACGAAAAGGCCGCGGTTGTGCTCGGGCGTGCGCAGCGCCTGGCCCCAAGCTGGGCGCAGCCGGCAGTTGAGCTGGGCCTGCTTGAGGTTCAGAGCGGTCGCAACGAGCAGGCCCTCGCGGCCCTTGAGCGGGCCTTTGTGCTGGACCCGTTCAACGTTCGGGCCGACAACTCTTTGCGTTTGCTGCGCGACCTTTCGGGCTTCAGCAGCGTCGAGGGTGAGCACTTTATCGTGCGTGCCAAGGGTGAGCTTGACACGCTGCTGGCCCGTGAGATGCTGCCTGTGCTCGAAGCGATCCACGGGCGTGTCGCGGGCGATGGGCCGGGCGAGCTAAGCCACACGCCCGCGCGCCGCACGGTAATTGAGCTGATGCCAAACCACGCGAGCTTTGCGGTGCGGATCGCCGGGCTGCCCAGGCTGCACACCATCGCCGCCAGCACTGGCCCGGTGATCGCGATGGAGGCCCCGCGCGACGGGCGCGGGCACAGCGGCGCGTACGACTGGGAGCGCGTGCTGCAGCATGAGTATGTGCACACGGTGGGCCTGAGCCGCACGAGCAACCGGATGCCACACTGGTTCACCGAGGCGCAGGCGGTCTACCTTGAGCGGCGTGAGCGCGACTACCCGACGGTGCAGCTTTTGCAGCGCGCGTTCGAACAAGACGAGCTGTTCGACCTCGAGCAGATCAACATCGCCTTCACGCGCCCCAAGCGCCCGACCGACCGCGCCCTGGCCTATGCCCAAGGGCATTGGATGTACCAGTTCATGAGCCAAACCTTTGGCGACCAGGCTCCGCTGAAGCTGATGGATCGCTTCGCCAAGGGCCAGCGCCTTGCTGAGGCGCTGCAGGCCGAGCTGGGCGTCAGCCCCGCGCAGTTTCTCGCGCAGTTCCGCCCGTGGGCGGCGACGCAGCTCATCGCCTGGGGCGTGCAGACACCCGCGGGCGTGCCCAGCGCCGCGGCGCTGCTAGGGACCGCCCAGGCGGGCGGGCCGCAGGACGCAGCTTTAGACGGCGCGCCAGACGGGCAGCTAGACGCGAAGATCGCCGCCGCACTTGAGGCGCACCCGGACCATGCTGACGTGCTCGAGCTGGCCCTGCGCCGCGCGTCGGAGGCCGCCGCCAGCGGGGTGCTGAGCGCCAAGGCCATCGAGATCGCGCAGCGCTACGCGCAGGCCCGACCGGTCGACCCCCTGCCGCACCGCATGCTGGCCCGGCACTTTCTTGCAACCGACGCCGCCGCGGCCACTTCGCACCTGCGCTGGCTTGACGCGCGCGAGGAGCGCGAGCCGACCTACGCCGCTCAGGTCGCCACGCTGCTGGTCCAGCAGGGCGACCTCGCGGGCGCCGGCCAGTACGCCGAGCGGGCCGTGCGCATCAGCCCCTACGGCGGGCAACTGCGTGAGCTGGCGGCGACCATCGCCGTGCAGCGCCGTGAGCTTCCGACCGCGCGCCGGCATCTTGAGTTCCTGGCGCTGCTTGAGCCGCAAAACCCCAAGCACCAAGCCCGCCTGACGGCCCTGAAGCGCCTCGAGAGCGAGAGCACGCAAAGGCCCTGAGCGCGGCGAAGACCGCGCGACGTCTCACACGAACACCGGCTCGATCTGGATGTAAAAACAGGCACGGCCCGTGCCGCGCCCGCTCATTGACGATCAATGACACTCAACGTTCAACCACGCTTGAGGTCGCAGCCGATCGCGCTTAGGGCTCGTTGCTGGTTCTGGTCGGGACGGTCGCAAACTCGATGCGGCCAGCGTCGTTGCTCGGGGCCTTGCGCAGCTTGGCGGCACGGGCCACCGCCACCTGACGATCAACCTTGTACCCCAGCCCGTCGCTGGCCATCGCCACGCCGGAGAACTGCGGGTAGATGTCCAGCCCGTTCTGGTAGGCCCAGGGCTTGACCTGCGAGACGGACGTGCGGTACTGCGAGTCGTTGCTGGCCGTGTTCGGCGTCCCAGCGCAGGCACCCAGCAGGGCGGTGGTGGCAAGGGCGGCCAGGGTGACGATCGTGCGACGGTTCATGTGAGGCTCCATCATGCGGTGTGTGCTCGTTCAGCGCCGGCTGTGTGGGCCGGCGTGCGCCACTCGGCGGGACATCCGCTCGAGGAGCCCGCCGCGATGCCCCAGTGGCTTGCGGCGGCGGCGCACAGGTCCATCGACCCAACACACGCCAACATTCGGCAGGTCTTGCGCGTTCGAGCTGTCGTCGGGGCTTCTCGGTCCTCGCGCCCGGCACCGGTTACCCACGCCGCGCGGGTGCGGGTCCGAGTCGTCGCGCTGCCCAGCCTTCGAACTCAGTGTTCGGATGAAGATCGGGTCTGTTGATGCGGGCATGCCCGAGCGCTTGCAGGCTTTGCACGGCAATCCGCGGCCCAATGAGAATGACAGACGGCGAAAAATGTCGGCCTTCACCCGTCCAGACCCCTTGCATGAAGGGATGATTCCCCGTAGTCTGCTGGTTGTGCCGCTCGCCGCTGGTTCGCGCGTGGCACAAGGGAGACCCGCGCGATGCCCCCGTCCGTGAACGGCCAAGCCCTGCACGCCTCTGAGCTGGCGGCCAAGCTGCGCCTTCTGCAGGCACAGCTCGCTGACGCCGCGCCGCGCGAGCGCGAAGAGGCCCTGGCCGACACGCTCGAGCACTCGCTCAAGCCGCTGAGTGCCTCCGACCGCGCGGTGCTCACGCGCGAGCTGGTCGAGCTGCTCCGCGGCGCCGGCGCAGCTACGAGCAGCGGCGAGGCACAACGCCCGACCGGCGGCAGCGTGGTGCAGGCACCGCAAGAGCCCAAGACCGCGCAGCAGGCCGCCAATGACCTCGCAGAGCGCTTCACAACCCTGAGCAAGGACGAGCAGGCCGCGCTGGTGCAGTGGCTCAAGGACGCCGGGGTCATCCCCGCGGGCCCCAGCGGGGCCGCGCTGCCCGGCAGCGTGGGCATCGTGGCCCGCCGGGCCATCGGGCTCTCTGACAGCGCGCCGGTGGACGAAGCGCGCCTGGCCGAGGCCGTCGCCAGCCTAAGCGGGATCATCCGCGGCCTGCATGGGTACGTAGGCCCCGCGTGGGAGCGACTGAGCCCCAAAGACCCGCGGCCGATCGGTAAGCAGATGCTCCGCGCGTACGCCGACTTTGCCGCCGGCCAGAGCGTTGATGCCAAGGCCGCCGCCAAGGAGGCCGAAGAGTTTCGCCTCATCGCCCTGGGCATGGTCGCGGCTCTCGCGCAGCTTGGCAGGATGGTCGCCGCCGACATCATCAGCCGTTACCACCCAGACGCGATCCGCGACGGCGCCGGGCAGGGCGGGCTGCTGACCGACAAGTCAGTAGTTTGCTGGAAGCACTACGAGGGCCTCTGGGAGGGGCGCGACCGCGATCAGTCCAAGGCCACCGTCGAGCGTCAGCTCAACACGCTGATTGTCGAGACGATCTGGAAGGTTCGGCCCGCCGGCGGCGGCAAGCAGTAGCATCATCCGCGCCGGCGCGCGTGCGGCGTTTGATGGTGGTTCCGCGGCACCGGCCGCACGAGTGTCGAGACGAAAGTTCGCAGCCAGGCCCGCGCACCGCGCAGGCCCGCCGCAGGAGAAGGCATGTCGATCACCCCGGTCCACTGGCACGAAGGCCTCTTCCTCCAGCCCCACCACCTGCAGCGCCTCCAGCGCCTCGTTGATGTGCGGGTTGGCGGAGAGCGCGCGTTCGCGCACGCGTACCCCTACGGCGTGCTTGACCTGCGCCTCTCTACCGACGCGCTCGCCAACGGGCAGGTCAAGTTTGACCGCCTGCACGCTGTCACTCGCGGGGGCGTAGAGGTCTGCGCGCCAGAAACGGCCGACCTGCCGGCGCTGGACGTCCGCCGATACCTGGCATCAAGCCCCAAGCCCTTTACCGTCTGCCTGGGCGTCCCGCTCTGGCACGCCAGCCGAGCGAACACGGCCGACCCATCGGCCCCCGAGGATCCTCGCGACAAGCGCATCTACCGCGTGGCTGAGGAGCAGGTCCACGACGAGAACACCGGCGAGAACGCCCAGCCCGTGCAGGTCCGCCGTCTGGCGGCCCGACTGCTGGTAGATATGGAAGACACCAGCGACCTTGACGTGCTTCCGCTGGTCCGCATCGGGCGCAGCGCCGGGCAGGACGTCAGCCTGCCCAGGCCCGAGCCGCGCTTCATCCCCGCGTGCCTGCGGCTGTCGGGGTCGGTCACGCTTCGCCGCATCGCGCGCGACCTGGCCGACTTCATCGAGACCGTCCGCCAGGAGCAGGCCCTGCAGCTTCGCCCGGGTTGGAGCCCCGACAACCTGCGCGGGCCACAGGTCGTGCAGGTCATGCGCTTGATGGCGCTCAACCGCTTCGCGGCCCGGATGCCCGCGCTGCTGGGCAGCGCCGACAAGTTCCACGGGCCCAGCCCGCTTGAGCTGTACATGGAGCTGCGCGGGCTGCTCGGTGAGCTGGTCGCGTTCCACGCCGACCGTGATCCCTTCGAGGCCGCCGGGTACGACCACGACAACCTCGGCGAGGTCTTTGAGGATTTGAACCAGAAGATCCGGTTCTACAGCAAGCTCACGCAGGGGCGCGTCAAGAAGGTTGTCTTCAAGCCCGAGGACCGTGACCTGGTCGCCGAGATCGAGCCCGCCGACGCGACCGAACCCAAGGACATCTTCCTTGGCATCAAGACCAAGATGGACACCCGCGCCCTGGCCCAGTTCATCGAGGACCCCGAGCGGTTCAAGATGATGCCCTTCGCGCAGAAGCGTCTAAAGATCTTCGGCGTCAAGCTGGAAGAAGAGCGTCACCCGCCCATGGAGCTGGGCACGCCGCCGGGACAGCACTACTTCCGCCTTAACCGCGCCGAGAGCCAGAAGGTCTGGGACCGCATCGCCACCGAGCGCAAGCTCGCGCTGGTCTGGCCTGAGATGGACCGTTTCGACTACGAAGAGGTCGCGTTGCACCTGACGTACGCCTGATTTGACACGGCCCGCATTTAGCCGCCTCGTCTCTTACTTGCCGCAAACTCACCATGGCCACCACCCCAACCACCACCGCCAGCGCACCCACCGCCGCCGCCAAGGCCACCCTCGCTGAGCTCTGCGAGCCGCTGTTCCAGCACGTCGCGTACCTCAACCGCGTCGGGCGCGAGGCGCGCGGGGCGATCAACATCGACGCCGCGACCACGGAAGCCGAGCTCGAGGGGCTGATGAACCAGATCAAGCAGCAGGCCCGAGACTCGCGCGAGACCAGCGCCGCCTGGAACGAGCGCGTCGAGTGGGCCCTGATCGCCTTCGCCGACTTCGTCATCCGTGAGAGCAAGCTCCCCTTCGCCAGCCGCTGGCGCGGGCTGGGTCCAAAGCGCGGCAACCTAGTCCTTGACGAGCAGTTCTTTGACGACCTGACCAAAGAGCTCGAAGGTACCGGCCCCGAGACCGTCCAGCGACTGGAGGTCTACTACCAATGCATCGGGCTGGGCTTCCAAGGCATGTACGCCGGCCAGCCTGATGCGATCCGCAAGGACCTCGCCGGGCTCCAGAAGCGATTGAGTGTCTTGACCGGCCGCAACGCGGGCCGTGGCGAGGAGACCGACCGGGTCTCGCCCGACGCGTACGACCACACCAACACCACCAAGCTGACCATCGACACCGGCCGCTGGCTGATCCCCATCGCCATTGGCCTTGTGGTCATGCTGGCGGGCATGGTCGTGGCCAACATTTTGACGTACCGCCAGGCCCAGACCGGGCTCGTTGAAGAGCTGGCCCGCATCGAGGCCCGCAGGCCCGAGCTGGCCCGCGCCGCCGCCGCCATGCCCATCGCTCCTGCCACGCCCGCGGCTCCTGCCAACTAACGCCCCCCTCCCGACTCCCCTCCCGACGCCCCCCCTCACGACTGGGGTCCTCCCTGATGCTGACTTGGTGCTGACTCAGTGCTGACTCAGTGCTGACCGCAAGGACGAACCGACCATGGCCGACGTGTTTCAAAAAGTCTCCGAGTTGCCCCCCGCGACCAAGGTCGCCGGGGTTGGCTCGGTCGTGGTCGTAGGTTCCGCCGGTGCGGGCTGGCTCAGCGGCAACTGGGTCATGGTGCTGCTGATCGTGCTGATCGCGGTCGTCGTTGCCGCCGCGTGCATCTTCTTGTACCGCGTGCTGGTTGCCCAGGCCGAGAACCGCCGCGCCAAGGCCCTCGAGGGCTCGCTTAAGAACGCCGCCGCCTCGGGTGCCGGCGCGGGCGAGGCCGAGCTCAAGGCCTACACCGCCAAGCTCAGCCAGCAGTTCCAAAAGGGCGTAGTTGAGTATCAAAAGGCCGGCAAAGACCTCTACAAACTCCCCTGGTATCTCATGGTCGGCCCCCCGGGCTGCGGCAAGACCGAGGCCATGCGCCACAGCGAGATCGGCTTCCCACCCGCCCTGACTGACCCGCAGCAAGGCGCGGGCGGCACCATCGGCATGAACTGGTGGTTCACCAACCAGGCCGTCGTGCTCGACCTCGCCGGCCGCGTCATCATGGGCAAGGACACCGACGCGACCAGCGGCAACGAATGGCGCGAGTTCCTCGAGCTGCTCAAGAAGACGCGCCCGCGCTGCCCGATCAACGGGATGTTCCTCGCCGTTGATATCGACACGCTGGTCAAAGACTCGGCCGAGGCCCTGAGCAAGAAGGCTTCCAAGCTCGCTCAGCAACTCGAGACGATCCAGCGGATCCTCGACGTGCGTTTCCCGGTCTACGTGGTCATCACCAAGTGCGACAAGATCACCGGCTTCAAAGAGTTCTTTGAGGACCTCAACAACCCCGAGCTCGTCCATCAGATGATGGGCTGGTCCAACCCCGCCGCCAGCCTCGATGAGCCATTCAAGCCTGAACTGGTCGACCAGCACCTCGCCCGCGTTCGGCAAGACCTCACGGCCCGCCGCAAGCGCCTGCTGGGCGACCCGGTCCACAGCCAAGACCCCGCTGGCCGCCGGACCGACGAGGTCGACGCGCTGTACGCCTTCCCCGCCGCGCTCACGCAGATAGGCCCGCGCTTGCGCCGGTTCCTTGACACCATCTTTGTCGCTGGCGAGTGGTCGCCCAAGCCGCTGTTCCTGCGTGGCATCTACTTCACCAGCTCTATGCAAGAGGGCCGCGCCCTTGACGAAGCGCTGGCCAAAGCCCTGGGCATCAACGTGGCCGACCTCCCGGCCGACACCAGCATGCGCCGCGACCGCGCGCTGTTCCTGCGCGACATGTTCCTCTCCAAAGCCTTCAAAGAGAGCGGGCTGGTCACCACCGCCGGCAACGTTACCAAGGCCATGCGTCTGCGCCGCGCCGCCGTCATGGGCGCGGGCATCGCCGCCGCCGTCATCTTCATCGCCTTCAGCTTCATCTACGGCTCGCGCCTCTCCGCCAGCATCGGCCGCCCGCAGGGCGTCTGGCAGCGCGCCAGCGCCGCCGCCCGCGCCGCCGGTGAGGCACCCCTCTCGGTCATCGAGCGCACGCCCGAGGGCGTCAAGTTCCGCCCCGCGCGCCCGATCGCCGACGGTACCCTCGTGGGCCTGCTTGACGACACGCTGGTCACCAGCGCCGCGCCGCTGAGCACCCCCTGGATCTTCAAGCCCGCCGACTGGCTCCCCGGCGTCAGCACCGACACCGCCGAGCGCCAGCAGCAGGCCCACCGCCTGCTGGTCCAGAGCGCCATCCAGCCGCTGATTGGCGAGTCGCTCGCCCACGTTGCCAGCCCCGCCTCATGGGATTCGCCCGAGAAGGCGCAGCGCTCCGCCGCCGCTCTCGCTGAGCTTGTCCGCCTGCACGTTCGCGCCAAGGGCCTGCGGCCAAAGGGCCAGCCCGCGCCACTCCAGCACCCGCTGCTGGCCGAGCTGGCCCAGACCAATACCGCCCTGCCTCGCACACTCGCCGGCCCGCGCGATGAGCTGCTCAACGTCGCCGCCCTCGCCGCCGCGCTTGACCCCAAAGGCCTCGAAGACCCCGCGACCCGCGCGCAGGCCGACCGCTTCGCGCAGATCATCGCCGCCACCTACACCCTCGGCGGCAGCGTTGACACCCTCGGCCCCTCACCCGCCGACGGCTCAGCCGCCCTCCTCACCAACCTTGGCGACGCCTGGCCACCGACGGCCTTCAACCTGCCCGTCGCCTCCGGCGCCACCCTCCCCGCCGAACTCACTCAGGGCGTCAAGCACTTCGCCGCGCTGCTCAAGAGTGAGCCTGCGGCACTGACCGGTGCCAAGTCCCTCGAAACCGCCATCGATGAGTTCACCAAGGCCGAGACCGCACTCGCCGAGGTCCGCTGGCCCACCGATGAAGGTCAGCGCCGCAACGTAGAGGCGTACAACCAGGCCGCCGCCACCTTCACCGAGCGTGCCAGAAGCCTCGACGCGGCACTGACCAAGCTCGACGCCGCCCGCAAGGGCCTGGGCGGTGATGAGCTCAAAGCCCTCGCCGATGGCGAGAAGGCGTGGCTCAATCAGACCGACGAAGCCAAGAAGCAGCTCCTCGACGCGCTCCCCGAACCCCCGACGTCCATCGCCGGTGCCATCGGCGGCGCTGCCGGCAGCACTGCGGGCAAGGCCCTGGGCGGTGGTGATGTCGCGGCAAAGGCCAAGCAGGGCGAGAAGCTCGAAGGTCTGTTCAATGACCCGGCGCGCGAGCCCTTCAACGCCTTGGCCCGCCAGATCGATGAGGTCGTCAAGGCCGAGCGTGATGTAGTTGCCAGGCTCTTTACCGACCGCCGCAAGTCTGTTGATGACGCGATCAAGAAGCTCGGGTCTCTCGCCGGTGCCGGGGGCAACCCCATCGATGAGGCCCGCGCCCGGGCCGAGCGGATCAAGGGCCTGCTCGGCGCGCTGACGCCGCCAGAGCTGGCCACCGCCGCCCGCCTCAAGCTTAAGGACAACCTCGCAGAGGTTGAGCGTCAAGTCGCTGACCTGCGGGCCCGCATGATCCCCGCGGGCGTTGCCGCCTCGTCCGACAGCGCCGGCGCAAGCATGCCCCAGCGCGTGCTCGCCAGCGCGCTGGCGCGCCGCAAGACCAGCGCGCTGATGGCGTACTTCGAGGCCGCCCGCGAAGAAAACTGGGGCGTCGCGGTTGAGAACGCGTCGGCCAACGCCGAGCGTCTGCGCCTGTTCGATATGGAGGGCGTCGCTTGGGCGCCAACGTTCAGTTTCGAGCGCGATAGGCACCCCGAGGGCGCGGTGCCGGTGTTTGAAGGGTGGAAGGCCGCCCTCGACACGCTCGACACCCCGGCCGCCGCGGGCCCCGGTGCCGTGGGCGTCTTGACCGGTGCCCTGGCCGATGACAAGCTCCGCGGCGCGGCAGACGAGTTCGTCACCGCCGCCGCGACCTACCTGGGCGAGTACACCGACTACTGGACCAAGCTGCGTGACGGCACCGGCGTGCGCCCCGAGGCGTTCACCGCCTGGGCCCCGTTCCAGGCCGCCCTTGCCGAGGTCGCCGTTACCCGCGTTTTGGCCCGGCAGCGGACGCACTTCCAGAGCGTGCGGGCCGGACTTGATGCGGTCAAGCGCGTGCCCGCGCAGGTCGCGCGTCGTCAGGGCGTCAGCGCCCAAGACCTGCTCGACGCGCTCCCCGGCGCGGTAGATGAGAAGGAAGTCAGCGACGTGATTGACCGCTGGCGCGCCCTCAGCCGCGACCCGCAGAAGGCCGCCACGCAGTGGAACGCACGCAAGGCCGAGTACAAGCTCACCACCGGTACCGGCGGGCGGTTCCTCGCCACCCTCGTGCGCGAGGGCGAACGCCTGCTGGGCGACGAGGCCGGCCAGAGCGTCGAACGCTCACGCGCAATCGTCCGCGCCGCCAACCGCTTCCCGCTTGCCCGCGGCGGTGCGGGCTCGATGACCGTCGATGAGGTTCGCGCCGCCGCCGACGCCGCCGAGATCCTCGCGGGCGTCTCACGCAAGGAAGGTGACGAGGCCAAGGCCAAGCAATATGAAGCGATCGCCAAGGTCGCCAGCGGCTTGCTCGCCGAGCGCACGGTCATCCTCCGCCCGGTGATCGGGCGCGACAACGACGCGAACGCCCAGCGCAAGTTCATCGTCGCCCGCGCGCGCGCTGGCGGGGTTGAGGCCGCCGCCGCCGTGCCCGGCTCTGCGGGCTTCATCAGCCACACCAAGCTCGCCGAGTCTGGCCTGCGCGTCAAGATGCCCGGCGGGACCGCCGCCATCGAGTTAGCCACCGACGACCGCGCCGTCAAGGCCGAAGTCACCCTCGAATACCGCAAGACCTGGGAGGCTATCGAGATGATCCTCTCGCCCGCCGCCGGTGAGGTTCAGCCACCCGCCGGCATCCCCGGCGTGGTCGTCCCCGTCCCCGTCCCCGGCACCAGCTTCCAGTACTGGCTCGCCATCGAGTTCAACCCGCCTCTGCCCGAAGAGCTCGCCAAGTGGCCAAGCGCCGGCAACTGGCCCAACTAAGAGCATCGCCAAACGTCCGACACCCCCGAGGCCTCAACACCCTTCCAACGCCCCGGAGCTTGCCAGCGTGATCAGCCTCAGCAGTAAAACCCGCGGCCCCGCCGGCGTCAACGTCGGGGCCTTCGGCAAGCACCCCGCCTGGGACGACCACGTCGACCACCTGGGTGATCAAACCTCTGTCATCAGCGCCTTCCGCGAAGCGTTCTACGACCAGGCCATCGGCGGGAACATCGACGCCGGGACGTGGGACCCACCCGCCATCGCGCCCGCTGCCACAACCACGCCCCTGCCATCCACGCTCCCGCCAGCTGCGCCCGCGCCAGCCGCTCCTGCGACAGCCGCGCCTACCAGCGCCGTGCGCCCCTTCGGACACGTGCTTATCACCGGCGGACCAACCGAGTGGATCGTCGCCCGCGTCTGGGCCAGCAAGGACGGCCGCGGCCGCACGCGTTATCCGATGGTCGCCTGTGCGCACGTTCAGAACACCGGGCCCGACTGGGCCCTGGCCGTCGCGCTGCCCGCGCTAGAGGCACTGGAAACCGAGCTGCTCGCCGCGGTCTCGCAAGAGCAGGCCCGCGCCGCCGTCGCTGCTTGCCGCCAACGCCTGGCCGACCGGCTTGCTGATGAGATTCGGGCCGGGCGTGACGTCCGATCTGACCAGCTCGTTGGCCCGCACGTCGTGGGGCGCTTGGCTGATCGCCCCGAGATGACCGCCCCCGGGCCCGTGGGTGATCCCGCGCTGGGTTGGCGCCGCACGCTCCAGCAGATTCTTCTCGAGCTCGCTCCCTACCGCCTCGGTGCCAGGGCCTCCGCAGGGACCCTTGCGCAGCATGTGCGCGTGCCGATTGCCGCCGACGTTGCCCCCGATCGTGCGCTCGCGGAGGTCTGGTCACTGCTGATGGGGACCGTCGCTGTGGGCACGCCCATGGGCGTTGTGCGGCCACTTGCTGACCCTTGGGTGGATGCGATCGTCGGCCCGGTGACCCCGGCGGTGCTGGCCTGCCTCAGGCTCGGGCCCGCCAAGATCGCGCTGTCCACCCAGGTGCCGTACGAGCTGGACCAGCCGGCCATCGACGCGCTTTCTGCCCAGGTTTTGGCCTCTGCCCCCGCCGCCAAGTCCGCCGCACCAAAGCTGGCACAGCCTGCGGCTCGGATCGAGCGAGGGTGGATGTGGATCGCCCTGGGGCTGCTCGGGCTGATCGGCATCGGGGTCTGGGTGCTGATGACGGCAAACTGATCGCCCGGACGCCTTAAGGGTGCCGGACCCCAGCCAAAACTCGACAAGATGCATCTGAGATAATCTATAAGATGAGCTTTGAGCGCGCCTGCGGCGGCTTGTGGGGCTTGACGGCCCATCTTGGGTTTGTTATGGTCTGGTTGGTCGTCCGGTAAGGCTTGTCGGGTATGCTGCGGTTTTGGGAGGAGCGGCCGGCGGTCGCGGCTCGGTCGTTGGTCTACCTTGATTGGTCGGTCTGTTCGGCTGGTTTGATCTCGTGAGTCGTTGGTCTTTCTTGGGTTTATCGCCGCGGAGTGCGGCCGGAGATTCAACAGTGGGCATCCATCAGGGCGCGTGCGGTCATGTGAGCAGGTCGGCGTGGACGGTACGGTCGGTGAGGTCGGCTCGGGGCACGGGTGCGTGCTGGGGCACGCTGGCGCTGGTTCTGCTGGCGGGGACGTCCGGCGCGCTTGCGCAGCCGGGGACCAGCACGATCGGCGATATGGACAAGTCGGTGATTCGCGAGCCTGAAAAGGCGGTCAAGCCTGTTGAGGTGCCCGCGGCGACGGCTCCGGGCGAGCCGGCGGTACCGGCGTCGGACCGCGCGCTGTACCCGATCTCGGGCTTTGAGTTCTCGTATGCGCCGCAGTCGCGGGCCCTGAGCAACCTGCCCATGCTGGCCGACGTGCTGGCGGGCGCGGTGGCGCAGCTGGAGCGGATGCCCGATGGGACGATCACGGGCAAGGGCTTTGGTGGCGAGCCCGTGCCGGCGCGGCTGAGCGAGTTCAGCGCCGCCACGCCGCTGATGTTTGACATCAAGGGCCTTGAGGCGGTCAGCCTTGCGGTGCGTGACGAGATGGTTCGTCGCGGCGTGCTGGGCAACGTCACGGGCATTGTGGCCTCTGACATCGGGCCTGACCAGGCGGACCTTCGCGGCGGGCGCACGACCATGCGGTTTGTGACGCTGGTGGCCTCGGTCAGCGAGGTCCGGACGCTGGCGGCGGGTGACCGTGTTGTGCCGACCCAGCGTGCGGACGGGACGCTCGACTACTCGGCGCGCATCAACAACCAGAAGCACGCCTGGATCCGCGAGAACGGCCCGGCGAAGATCGGCGGGTACCTTGACCGCAACGAGCTTGACAACTACGCGCTGTTTCTTGGGCGTCAGCCCGGGCGGCGCGTTGACGTGGGCGTGGGCCCCGGCGCGGGCGCTGGCGGGCAGCTGACGCTTGACTATCTGGTGGCTGAAAGCAAGCCGTGGCTGGTGCTGTTCCAGCTCTCCAACACGGGCACAAAGCAGACCAACGAGTGGCGCGAGCGGTTCGGCTTCCAGCAGAACCAGCTGACGGGCAACGATGACGTGCTGAAGATCGACTATCTGACGGCGGGCTTCGAGGACACCAACGCGATCCTGGGCAGCTACGAGTTCCCGCTCTTTGGCGACTCGCTCGAGCGGCGCCTGCGGATGCGGACCTTCGGCAGCTTCAGCACCTATGAGGCAAGCGACGTCGGCGCGGGCGGGCAGCAGTTCAGCGGCGACAACTGGAACCTGGGGGCAGAGCTGATCTGGAACGTCTATCAGAACCAGGACCTGTTCGTTGACGTGATCGGCGGCGGGCGCTGGGAGAGCGTCAAGACCGAGAACAAGACGCAGCAGACCGAGGGCGACAGCGACTTCTTCCTGCTCAAGGGCGGCGTCGCGCTCGAGCGTGGCAACGAGAAGTGGGCTACGCAGCTCATCGCCGACATCACGGCGAACCTGCCGGGCGTGGCGGGCACGGGCGAGCTGGACGAGCTGGTCCCGCTGGGCCGGTTCAACCCTGACCGCGAGTTCCAGATCGCCTCGGTGCGTGGCAGCCAATCGTTCTTCCTTGAGCCGCTGCTTGCGCCCAGCGCATTCGCGGGCAAGGGCCTGAAGGCGGGCGAGCAGTGGCAGCCCGGGATGACGCTGGCGCACGAGGTGGTGTTCATGGGCGGGTTCACCACGTCGCTGGGTCAGCGGCTGGTGCCGAACTTCCAGGAGGTCGTGGGCGGGTTCTTCACGGTGCGCGGGTACCCCGAAAACTACGTCGCGGGCGACCGGGTCTACTCGGGCACGGCTGAGTACCGCGTGCACCTGCCGCGGCTGTTCGGGATCGACCCATCGCCGGGCAAGATGCCGGTGTTCGGGACGCCCAACTTCCGCTCCCGTCCGCAGGAGGCGTTCGGGTCAACCGACTGGGACCTTGTGTTCCGCGGGTTCATCGATGCGGCGCGGGTTGAGAGCCAGGAGCGTTTCGCCTTCGAGCAGAACGCGACGCTGGTGGGCGCTGGCGTGGGCGTGGAGTGGAGCGTGCTGCGGTACTTCAACCTACGGGTTGATGTCGGCGTGCCGCTCCGGAGCACGAACATCAACAATGAGCGGGTCGAGGGCGGCTCCGACGCGCGCTTGCACCTGCTGTTGACGCTGTCGTACTGAGCCGGTGCCGAAGGTTGGTGCCCGCGTTTGGTTGGCCGTGTTTGGTTGGCGGTTGTGCCAGCGGGCACCAAACAGCGGGCCAACGTGGCCTGAGATGGACCCGGGCGGCGACCCGGAACGGATGGACCTCAGGTCACTTCGGTCAGGGCGGTTCGATGGATCGGTCTTGATCACGCTTGGGTGACGTTTGGACAGGGTTGGACAGGAAATTGGTTTTCGGTATTTGGTGGTTGGTAGTTGGTGGTTGGTCTTTGGTGGTTGATGGTTTGGAACGAAATCCAGCGGCGTATGGCCTGGCACTCAGGCGCGCCGCGCTAGTTACGGAAGGCATCAGCAATGAGCAATCGCACGAACACCGGCAAGGCCCGCAGCACCCGCGTCCTGAGCACTGGGGCCCGCCGCGGGACGACCGGTCGCGTGGTCGGCGGTGGTCAGTTGATCGCTCGTGGTCTGTTGCTTGCGGTGCTGGCCGGGTCGGTGCACTCGACGGCTGTTGCTCAGACGCCCACGGGCCCGCAGAACCCGCAGGTGGTCTCTGGCAGCGCGCGGGTCACCCAGAGCGGCTCACGCTGGACGATCGTGACGAGCAACACCGCGATCATCAATTACTCGAGCTTCAACCTCAACGCAGGTCAGGGCGTGCGGTTTATCCAGCCCAGCGCGAGCAGCCGCGTGCTCAACCGCATCACCGGCGCTGAGCCGACGCGGATCAACGGTCGCATCGATGCGAACGGGACGGTCTACTTCGTCAACCGCGCGGGCGTGTTCTTCGGGCCCAACGCGACGATCAACACCGGGCAGTTCTACGCCGCGGCGGGCAGCCTCTCGAACCGCGACTTCCTTGGTCGCGTTGACCGCTTCACCGACGTGCGTGGCGTGGTTGAAAACCGCGGCAGCATCGTGGCGCAGAACTCGGTGAGCCTGGTTGGCGCGCAGGTCGCCAACTACGGGACCATCTCGGGCCTTGAGGGCTCGGTGGTGATGGCCGCGGGCGACGAGGTGATCGTGACCCAGCGCGGCGGGCGGCTGAGCGTGCGCGTGACGGGCGACAGCACGCCGGGCAATGACACCGATCAGGCCGCCCTGGCCTCGGTCTACAACGCCGGCAACGTCTCGGCACGGCTGGGCATCACGGCGGCGGCGGGTGACATCGCAAGCCTGGCGATCGCCAACACCGGCACCATGCGGGCGCAGACCGTCGAGCTGCAGGGCGGGCGCGGCAACACGCTGGTCTCAGGGACTATCGATGCCAGCAACGCCCAAGGCCGCGGTGGGCGGGTTGATATCACCGGCGAGCGGATCGCGCTGGTTGGTGCGACCATCAACGCCTCGGGCACCACCGGCGGCGGGCAGGTCAATATCGGCGGCGAGCTGAATGGCGGCGGCACCTTGCCTCGGGCCCAGAGCACGTACGTCTCGAGCGGCAGCAGCATCAACGCCAGCGCGACTATCGGCGGTAATGGCGGGCAGATTGTCATCTGGTCTGACCAGGTAACCGGGTTCTACGGCAGCGCGCGGGCAGATGGCGCGGGCACCGGCGGTAACGGCGGGTTGATCGAGACCTCCAGCGCCGGAAGCTTCAACGTTTCCGGGTCCAACATCAGCGCGCAGGCGGGCGTTGGCGGCAGCGCGGGGCTGTGGCTGATCGACCCGTTCGATGTCGAAATCATCGCGGGCGCGACCAACAACGGCGCGTTCGCCCTGGGCGTCTTTACGCCCAGCGCGACCCCGAGCCAGGTCTCGGCGGTGGACATCGTCGCGGCGCTGTTCGGGACTAACGGGGCCAACGGCACAAACGTCCAGATCACCACGACGGGTGTGGGGTTTGAGGCGGGCAACATCACAATCAACGCGGCGATCAACGCGACGAACTCGGTGGCGCGGACGCTGACCTTCACCGCGCTGGGCGGGATCATCCAGAATGCCGCGGTCACCGCGACTGTCGGCAGCCTGAACTTGGTCTATGACGCGGCGGGCGCGACGGTCATCGGCGCGAACACCACGACCCTCGGCGGCTCGGTGACGGTCAACGGGACGGACTTCAACCTCGACTCCGGGCAGACCATCGTCACCGGCGGCGGGGCCGTGAACCTCACCGGGACCGGCGCCGTGAACATCAACGGCACGCTAAACATGCAGGGCTCGGCCGCGGGCATCGCGGGCGGGGCTCTCACCGCATCGGGGTCCATCTTCATCGTTGGCGGGACGGGCAGCGTCGACACCAGCGGTAACGGGAACGCCAACGGCGGGGTCATCACACTTACCACGGCCGGGCAGGTCATCCTTAACGGGACCGTGACGACCAACGGCAACGTTGTGGGAAGCAGCATCTCTGCGGCTCCGGCCTTCAGCGCGCTCAACGCCTCCGACTTCGGGATCGGCGCGGCCGGCGGGCTGACGGTCGGCACTGGGACCCGTAGCGGCAACGTCTCGATCTCCACCACCGGGAACATCACCATCGCCGGGCCTCTGACGGGCAACACCATCGGGGGCGTCGGCAGCGTCTTCCGCCTGCGTAGCACCGGCGGCGACATCGCGCAGAACACCAACGGGATCATCGTGGGTGGCACGCTTGTGGCCCTGGCACCAGCCGGCAGCGTCTTGCTGGGCTCGTTGAACAACAACTTGCAGACCGCTACGGACACCACGGGCGTCGCGGGCTTGCTGGGCGGCTTGGCCAGCGGCAACTTCGAGTTCAGCAACGGCGGCTCGCTGGGCCTCAACCCCATTGGCGCCCAGGGCAGCTTCGGCGTGGTCAGCGGGATCGCCAGCACAACGGGCGACGTCTCGATCGCCACGCGCAACACCAACAGCATCTTCCAGCTCTCGGGCAGCGGGGCCAACCAGGCGGGGATTACCGCGACCAACGGCGTGGTCACGCTCAGCGTGGTCGGGACCGGAAGCCTGGCGGTTGAGCAGGGCGCGCTGGCACCCATCACCGCCATCGAGCTGGTGCTGAACCTTGTCAACCCGGGTGGCGGGCTGGTGGGCGGGCAATTCCTGCTTAACGGGACGGACAACCGCATCGCGCTGCTGACGGCAAACCTCGGGGGCGCGACCGCCGCGCTGACCAACATCCGCCTGCTGAACCACAGCACCGGCGCCGGCTTGGCCGACTGGGAACTGGGCAATGTTGCGCTGCCCACCGGCGCGGCGACCAACTTCCTGCGCGTTTCGACGGCCCGGGCGGTCACGCAGGACGCGGGCACGAGCATTCAAGCCAACGGGCTTCTGCTGGCGGGCACGGGCTCGTACCTGCTGATCAATACCGGCAACACCGTGACGACCCTGGCGGCGGGCACCTCCGGTAACGCCGCGGCCTCGCCCTCGGCGATTGACTATCGCGATGACACGGACCTGACCGTCGGCACCGTTGACGGGGTGAGCGGGATCACTACCAACGCCGGCAGCGTCACGCTGCTGCTTGATGCCGGCGCACTGGTGATCGAACAGGCCATCAACCTGGGCGCTACCGGCGGCACGCTGCGGATCGACGCCGACGGCGTGAGCCAGAGCGGCGCGGGCATCATCACCGCCAACGCCCTGGGCGTCACCAACGGCACCGGCGTCGTCACGCTGAGTCTCGGCAACGACGTGAACACCGTGGCGATCGGCCAGACGGCGGCGGCTGACGTTGCCTTCACGGGCACGGGCGGATACGACATCGGCACCGTCGCGGGCACGAGTGTGTGGAACGGCAACGCCGCGCTGGACGGGATCACCACCGCCGGCTCGCTGGTCACGCTGTCGGCCCTGAGCGGGACGGTCACGCAGAGCTTTGCGATCAACGTCGACGGGCTTGAGCTGCTGGGCGCGGGCAACTTCAACCTCGGCACGCAGAACAACAACGTCACGACGGTGGCGGCGGACCTGACCGGTGCCGCCAGCTTCATGCGGTTCCGTGATGACAACGGCTTCTCGGTGGGCACCGCCGGTGCCACCAGCGGCATCACCACCGGCGATGCCGGCGGCAACGTCTGCAGCTTGTTCCTTAGCGGCAGCAACATCACGCAGACCGAGGCGATCACCACCAACTGGCTCTGCGTGCTGGCGACCGACGGCGTGGATCTGACCAACGCGGGCAACAACATCAACTTCCTCGAGGGCTCGGTCTCGAACCTCGCCGGGACCTTTGAGTTCCGCAACAGCGGCGCGCTGACCATCGGCCGCACCGGCGAGAATGACGGGGTTGCGACCAACGACGGCGACATCGCGATCCAGACCGGCGGGCTGCTGACCATCGCCGAGCGCCTGAGCGCGGGTGCCGCGGGCATCACCATCACCAGCAGCAACGGCGCGACTCAGAGCGGGACGGGCATCATCACCGCCAGCACGCTTCTGCTCGGTGGCGCTGGCACGTTCAACCTGCTGACGCTCAACAACGATGTGGACACCTTCGCGGGCGTCTCGACCGGCGGGACGCGCGCGATCCTCTTCCGCGATGACGACGGGTTCGCCATCGGCAGCGGAACGGTGCTCGGCGTGACGCGCGAGGGGCTCGATGTCGGCACCGGCGGCTTGGTCGTGCTTGAGAGCGACGGCGCCGTGACCCAGGGCGCGGCGGGCAACCAGGCGGTCGTCACCGGCGGGCTCGCGCTACAAGGTGACGGCGAGTTCACCCTCGACAACACTCTGAACGACGCCGAGACCCTCGCGGCCAACACCGGCGGGCAGATTACTTACTTCGACCTCAACTCGTTGACGGTCGGGACAGTTGACCGCGACCCGACGGTGGGCACGAGCAACTTGGTGGGCATCACTACCACCGGCGACAACGTCACGCTGCGGGTCAATGTCGGCGGCGCGGCCGCGCAGCGTCTGGCGATCACCCAGGCGATCGACCTGGGTGCCACGGGCGGGACGCTGACGCTGCTGGCCGTCACCGGGCCGGGTGCTGAGATCGGTGGCGCGGCGAGCGGATCGGCGGCGGACGCGGCGATCACCGCCAACGCGCTGGTGGTGCATAGCGCCGGGCAGGACGTACTGCTAAACCGGGCGACGGCGGGCGTACCGATCAACGACATCAACGCCGTGGAGGGCGTGGTCAACAGCACAGGTCGGTTCAACTTCTCGACGCAGGGCGACTTGAACATCGGCGGGCTTGACCCCGGGGTCTTGGGCGTGGGCACCGACAACAGCATCATCCGCCTGCAGGCGACGGGGCGGATCACGCTGCTTGAGCGGGTCAACGCGGGCATCAACGCCGGGGCCATCAACACCGCGAGCGTCAACAACGTTGACCTTCAGGCCGGCAACGGGGTCGTCCAGCCCAACACGGGCACGGGCGTGATCACGGCCGACGTGCTGACGCTGGCGGGGACCGGGGCCTTCCTGTTGAACACGCAGAACAACCGCGTGCTGACGCTGCAGGCCCCGACGATGAGCGGCGGGGCGCAGTCGATCCGCCTGCGGGCGCTGGACACGCTGGTCAGCCTCGGGCTTATCGGCGACCCGAACCTGGCCCGCTCGCTGGGGGTGCTGGAAATCCAGACCAACCAGAGCGTCGTGCAGCTCAGTGGCACACGCCTGCGGCTAGACACGCTGGTGCTCAGCGGGAACGGCAGCTTTACGCTGCTTGAGCCCGGCCTTGCGATCTTCGGGAACAACGACATCGCCACGCTGGTGGCCGACCTGGGCGGCGGAGCCAGCAGCATCGTGATCAGCGACAGCAACGGGTTCGACATCGGCTCCGGCCAAGTCACGCGCCTGTTCAACCCCGACGACAGCGTGCACACTGACGGGACGCTGGACAACTTTGGCGGCGTGCGCCTGGCGCAGTACGACGCGGTCAACCCCGGCTTGGCCCCGCGCCTGGTGCCCGGCGCCGACAACGACCTGGTCATCATCGGCGGCAATGGGACCAACGGCGTCACGCAGTCGGCCCCGATCATCGCTGACGGGCTTGGCCTCGCGGGCGACGGGCCCTTTGTGCTGACCGACGCGGGCAACCTGATCAACCAGCTCGCCTCGCTCGACGCCGGTGCCATCACACTTGTCAACGGTCAGTCGCTGATTATCGGCGCTATCGACGGGGTCAACGTCCCTGTTGGGCAGCAGTTCGTGGGCATCAACAACGACAACGCCGAGCCGGTGCTGACCCCGGACCTGACGCTGCGGATCACCGCCGGATCGCTGCGGATCAACGACCCAATCAACCTGGGCGGCACGCGCCCGACCAACCGCTTCGGTACGTTCCGCGCGACGGTCGTCGCCAGCGTTACCGCCGGCGGGGTCAGCCAGGCGAGCACTGGCGTGATCACCGCGGCGGGCCTTGGTGTCATCAACGACGAAGTTCCGCGGCCCAGCGGAGCGCGCGAGGGCATCCAGCTCTTTGACGCCGACAACCGCGTCAACACCGTCGCGCTGCGGAACATCGGCACCGGACCGGGCACACAACTGAGCTTCAACGGCGTGGGCACCGCGCCCAACAGCACCAGCTACACCATCGGGACCATCACCGGCGCGGCCGAGTTTGACGCCGACACCGGCACCGCCGGCGACCAGGACCTGGTCGGGATCAGCAGCGGCGACGACGCCAACGGCGAGCAGCCGGTGGAACTGCTGCAGCTTGGCAGCAGCAACGGCGTCTCGGCCCAGACCGCGGCGCTCAACGTCACCGCTCTGGCACTGCTGGGCAGCGGCGGGCACAACCTTGGCACGCAGAACAACGCCATCGGGACCGTCGCGGCCAGCATGACCGACGCCGGGGCCGGCAACGTCGTACGCATTCGTGACGACGGCGGGCTGGTCATCGGGACAGTCGCGACGATCATCAACTCAGCCGCCGGGACGATCTCGGGGCTGGACCTGGGCCTGCAGACCGGCGACATTGTCGCCATCAGCTCTGACGGTGCGGTCACGCAGGCCGGCGCGGGCGACAACATCATCGCCACCAACCTGATCTTGCGCGGGGCCGGGCAGTATGAGCTGAACAACATCGGCAACGACGTTGACGTGCTGGCCGCGTCCCTGACGGGTGCGACGGCGACGGCGAGCTTCGCCGACGATGACGGCTTCGAGATCGGTGCCGTCACCGACAGCGGGGGCAGTGTCATCGGGATCAACATCAACAACGGCGCGGCTGACGCCAACGACCTGCGTCTGCGCAGCAACGGGGCCGTCACCCAGACCGAGGCCATCGTCGCCGACGGGCTGTTCCTTGAGCGCGTCGGAATCACCGGTAGCTTTACGCTGACCGACGAGGACAACAACATCGAAGAGCTGGCGGCCCTGAACGCCGGCGACATCATCCTGGTCAACAACGACAACATCGTGATCGGGACCGTCGGTGCCAGCAACGGGATCGACAACAGCGCCAACGGCGGGAGCCTGACGCTGCGGACCCTGGCCGGCGGGGTTGCGATCAACCAGGCCGTGAACCTGGGCACAGCGACGCTGACGCGCGGGACGCTCCGCATCACGTCCGTAGGCTCGAGCACCAACAGCGGCGTATCGCAGAACGCCACGGGCGTGATCACCGCCGCGCGCATCGGGGTGATCAACAACGAGACGGCCCGTGCTGGCGCGGCCCGCGTGGGCATCGTGCTCAACGCCGCCGACAACGTCGCGGACGTCATCGCCCTCCGCAACATCGCGACCGGTGCCAGCAGCCAGATGGCCTATCGCGGCATCGGCACCGGCGCGAACACCACCAGCTACACCATCGGCACCGTGACCGGTGCGGCAGAGTTTGACGCCGACGGCGATACCGCCGGCAATCAGGATCTCATCGGCCTGGGCCAGCGCCAGACGCCCGCGGGCGTTGACGAGGGCATCCGCCTGCTGTCCTTGACCAGCAACGACGGCCGCGCGGCCCAAGACGTTGCGTTCGAAGCCGCGCTGCTGGCTCTCCGCGGCAACGGCGGGTTCATCTTCGACACGCAGAACAACATCATCGGTACTCTCGCCGGGGCCCTGACTGACAACGGAGCGGGCAACGTCGTCCGCATCCGTGACGACGCCAACATCGCCCTTGGCACCGCCGACACGCTCAACGGCGTAAACCTTGGCCAGCAAGTCGGCGACCTGCTGGTGCTGCAGTCCAACGGCGACATCACCCAGGCCGCCAACGCCCCGATCAACGCCACCGGCCTGGCCCTGCGCGGCACGGGCGGGAACCGCAACCTGCGGACGAGCACGTCCAACAATGTGCAGAACCTCGCAAGCACCGGGTCGGTTGACTTCCAGTACCTTGACACCGATAGCTTTAGCGTCAACGACGTTGACGGCATCGCGGGCATCGCCGCCACCGGCCTGATTGACCTGGACGCCGGCGGGGGCAGCAACAACACCATCACCATCGCGCGCGACGTGGTGACGACCGTGACGGCGGGCTCGGCCGTCGGGGGCCCGCTGGGCGTCCGCGGCGTGATCCTGCGCGACCGGGCCCTGATCAGCGGCCCACGCACGATCGACGCCGGTGCGGGCATCATCCGCCTGATGAACGGCGCCGATGCCGCCGGCGGCGGTGGAAGCCTGATCCTCAGCAGCGCCTGGCCCGTCCGTGGGCTCGCGACCAACAACCCCATCGACGCCGACGCGCAGTCGTCCACGCCCCCCACGGCCCCGCCTGACGTCCCGGCCATCGGCGTCGCCGGCAGCATCGGTGCTGTCACGCCGCTCGACAGCCTGCAGCTCGGGACCAACTTGGTCTTGGGCCCGGGCAACCCCAACGCCTCGACCATCGTCTTTGCCAACGTCTGGGGTGCGGTCAACAGCGCCGGCAACGCCAACCTCTACAACAACAACACCGACATCGGCAACCCTCTCCGCGTGGGCAACGGGACCAGCACCGCCAGCAACTTCACTATCGCCACCACCGGCAACCTGACTGTCGGCAACCTGCAGCGCCTGCTCAGCTTCGGCAACCTCACCATCAACGCCGGCGGCGGGACCGTCCGCCTCGGTGACGTCACGACCGTCGGCAACCTGAGTGTGACCGGCGGCGCGATCCAGATCGTCCCGCGCCCGCTGGGCCAGATCATCCGATCCAACCGCCTCAGCGAGAACGAAATCCACCCCGGCGACGTCAGCGGGACCGACATCGTCGCCAATCGGATCACCTTCAGCACTCAGCCGACGATCGTCTCGGCCAACGGCGTCAACGCGGCCAACGTCGTCCGCGGCAACGTCTTCGGGCTCTTCAACATCGGCGGCTCCAGCGTGCCGGGCTTCACCACCGTGCAGGACGGCTTCCGCCTGATCCGCAACCCCGTGACCCTCGCCCAGTTCCGCAACGTCAACTCGGCGGGCCAGACGATCCAGCGGATCCTGTCGCTGGACGTTGACTCCCGCGGTGATACGGCGTTCACCGGCTCGGTCATCCCGCCGCTGTTCACAATCTTCGACCTCCCCGAGGTCGATCAGGGCGTCCGCATCACCGGCGCGGTTGAAGACTTCCTCCGCCGCCTGCAGGTCAACGTCACCAGCGAGGACGCGACAGCACTGGCCAGCGCACTGATCGGCACGGCGGTGTTCAACAACGACACCGTCGCGATCGACAGCGACGAGCCGGCGTTCCAGTCGGTCCTCAGCAGCGAGCACCGCATCAGCATCGGGCGCCTCAACAACACCATCGCCACCGACGCGAAGGAGCGCTACGACGAGCTGTTCATCGGGCCCGACGCGGCCAACCCCATCGCCGGGCAGATGAAGCGCCGCCTGGGCGAGCTGCACACCGCATGGATCGGCGAGGTAGGTGGCGGCGGCTCGATGGCCGACTTCCGCGCCTATATCGCCGCCAACGACGTGGGTGCGAGCACCTTCCTTGACCAGCTCAGCAACTTCCTGACCGACTTCGGCTT
This sequence comes from Phycisphaerales bacterium PN19_bin_20, assembly GCA_021173225.1. Taxonomy (GTDB): domain Bacteria; phylum Planctomycetota; class Phycisphaerae; order Phycisphaerales; family UBA1924; genus JAJTGZ01. The sequence goes on from JAJOLK010000003.1 coordinate 139,590, forward strand.
CGTCGGCCTGACGGGCTCTGAGTTCAGCGTGCCCCGCGCGGCACTGCTCAACCAGGTCCGCCCGACCGATATGGACGCCGACGGCGGCGTCATCGAGCCGAGCGACTTCTTCCAGCTCGTCACTGGGCAGCGTGCGCCCACCCAGGTCGCAACCCGCAGCATCGAGCTGCGCTTCGACCAGGTCTTCCTCACCCAGGTCCCGCGTCTGGACGAGAACGGCCAGCCGATGAGCGACGGGAGCACCTACGACCGCTTCAACGCCATGAAGGCCGCCCTGGGCAACGCCCTGAAGGCCTATGGGCAGGCTAACGCCGGCGGCGCAAAGGACGGGCGGATTGCTGGCTCATCGGTGGGCTTTATTGAATATGTCAACACCAACGACCCCGTCGCCGCCGATTACCTCCGCGAGGTTAAGGGCTTCCTGAGCGACGTCCAGACCTACGCACGCGACAACAACGTTGACCCAACTTGGGCCGACGACACCCAGCGCAAGACCCTTGACATGATCCGCCCCGGGAACATCGACCCTGCGGCGTTCGCCGACTTGATCCTGGGCACCCAGGTCAGCTCCGCCGGCTGGTAAGCCCTGAGCGAGTCGGCCCCGCCGTACGCCGCGGGACAGGTCAGAACCGTAGATGCAAGGGGGTGGGCCTGAGCCCGCCCCTTTTTCGTTGGTCGATCGCAGTTCGCAGTCAAGACGTTTGGTGCTTGCAAGGCAGGAAGAATCTGGTATGCTCAAGGGCCGCCTGAGCCGCCGGGCGTCGTTTGGGGGTGTGCCCGCCGATGGCGGGTTGGGTCTTGGTGATTGGACTTTTAAGGAACCACCTTGCCGCGCATCGCACCGGACGATCTGCTCAAGCCGCTCTCGCCCGAGTCGCCCTGTGGGGTCGACCTGAAGTCGCCTTCGCACTATCAGCGCTTCAACGAGGTGCTTCGCTTGGCGCAGCCTGACGGACAAGAGGTCGTCACAGGCGAGGGCGAGCAACGCAAGATCGACGTGGTCTACCCCGACCCGAGCTGGCGAGAAGTCTTCGACGGCTGCGTTGAGCTCCTCGCGAGCGGGCGCAACCTTGAGGTCGCGGTGCTGCTGACGGTCGCCTCGACGCGGATCGACGGCTACCCGGGCTTCGACGGCGGCATGGCCGTGCTCCGCGGGTACATCGAGCAGCAGTGGGAGCAGGTCTACCCCAAGCTTGATCCTGAAGACACCGACCCGGTCGAGCGGATGAACCTGCTGAACAACATGGCCGCGCCGATTGGGACCTACGGCGACAAGCTGCAGTTCCTTGCCCGCGTCCGCGAAGCGGCGCTGGTCGAGAACCGCCAGCTTGGGCGTTTCAGCCTCAAAGACCTTGAGCTGGCCGCCGAGGCCGCCCGCGCACCCAAGGGTGGCAGCGCGCCGGCGTACAACGGCCCTTCGCTTGAGATGATCGAGGCGGCGTTCAAGGCGACCGAGCCCGAGCAGCTCGTAGAGACGGTCAAGATCCTTGAGTCAAGCCTGGGCCACATCAAGGGTCTGTCGGCGGCGTTCAACGCCAGGGTCAAGCCCGGCGATGCGGTCAACCTAGCCGCGCTGGAGAAAATGCTCGGTGACGCGCTCCGCCAGGTCAAGCGGTTCGTCGGCGGAGAGGCCGCCGCAGACGCAATCGAAGGGGGCCCGGCGGTCGGTGACGCCGGTTCTCGTGGGCCCGGTCGCAGCGCTTCCCGCTTCATACCCGGCGAGGTCGCGGGGCTTGCCGACGCCAAGATTGCGTTGGAGGCCGTCACCAAGTACTATGCCCAGGCCGAGCCGAGCAGCCCGGTGGCCCTGGCGGTGCAGTGTGCCCTGAACCTGATGGGCAAGGACTTCCTGGCGATCTCGGAGATCCTGCCGCCAGATGCGGTGGCGGTGTTCAAGCGTGTGCGGGACTGGTCGCCCCCGGCGTAAGGCCGCGGGCTAGGTTGGTGGGCTGGTGATGTCTGTGCCGGGTAGATGGGGCCAGTTCGGTGCGGCTGGCCCGGCGAGCGGGTAGTGTTGGCGACGGTCGGTCGAATGAACCAATTCGGGTTGGGCCCCCGTGGCCCCAAGCCCGCAACGAGGACGACTATGAGCAAATCAGGCCAAAAGTTCATCCAGCGTAACCGGGCCCCGCGCGTGCAGATCGAGTACGACGTCGAGGTCTACGGCTCGCCCAAGAAGGTCAATCTCCCGTTTATCATGGGCGTGATGGCCGATCTCTCGGGCAAGCCCGTCGAGGAGCTACCCGAGGTCGGCAACCGCAAGTTTCTTGAGATCGACGTCGACAACTTCGACGAGCGGATGAAGAGCATGAAGCCGCGGGTTGCCTTCGTGGTGCCCAACACGCTCACGGGCCAGGGCAACCTGCCGGTCGATATCACCTTCGACAAGCTCGAGGACTTCTCGCCGGCCGCCGTCGCCAGGAAGGTCGACAGCCTGCGCAAGATGCTCGAGGCCCGCACGCAGCTCTCCAACCTGCTGTCGTACATGGACGGGAAATCGAAGGCCGAAGAGCTGCTGGACAAGGTCCTGAAGGACCCGACGCTGCTGAAGTCGATCGCGGCAACCCCGAAGGCGGGCGATGAGCAGAAGGAGGGTCAGTAAGTATGAGCCAGGCAAACACCCAGACGGCCCTCGCGGGGGTCAAGGTCGGTGAAAGTGATCTTTCTTCTCTTCTCAAGGGCGGGCTGAAGCCCAAGACGGTCGAGGCGCAAACCGAGATCGAGCGTGCCGTCCGCACGCTCGCAGAGGTCGCGCTGGCCGACGTGGCGCTGGTTGGCGATGACGTGATCAAGTCGATCCAGGCTATGATCGCCTCGATCGACAAGAAGCTTGGCGAGCAGCTCAACTTGATCATGCACCACGACGACTTCCGCAAGCTGGAAGCTTCGTGGCGCGGGCTCTCTTACCTGGTCAAGAACACCGAGACCGACGAGACCCTCAAGATCCGCGTCCTGAACATCACCAAGAAGGAAATCGGCAAGACCCTGGCCCGCTTCAAGGGCGCCGCCTGGGATCAAAGCCCGCTGTTCAAGAAGCTTTACGAGGACGAGTACGGCTCTCCCGGCGGGCACCCCTACGGCGCCATCATCGGCGACTACCAGTTTGACCACACCGCCCCAGATGTCGAGCTGCTGCAGGGCATGTCCCAGATCGCCTCCGCGGCGCACGCGCCCTTCCTGGCCGCCGCCGCGCCAACGCTGATGAACATGGACTCTTGGCAGGAGCTGGGCGACCCACGCGACCTGACCAAAATCTTCCAGAGCGCCGAGTACGCGCCGTGGCGCAGCCTCCGCTCGAGCGAGGACGCCCGCTACCTCGGGCTGTGCATGCCCCGCTTCCTTGCCCGCCTGCCCTACGGGTCCAAGACCAACCCCGTCGATGAGTTCACGTTTGAGGAAGATACCGACGGCAAGGCCCACGACAAGTACGTCTGGTCCAACGCGGCCTTCGCGATGGGCGTGAACATCACCCGCTCGTTCAAGAACTACGGGTGGTGTGCCAACATCCGCGGGACTGAGAGCGGCGGCATCGTCGAGAGCCTCCCATGCCACACCTTCCCTAGCGATGACGGCGGGGTGGACATGAAGTGCCCCACCGAGATCGCCATCACCGACCGCCGCGAGGCCGAGCTGGCCAAGAACGGCATGATGCCCTTGAGCCACTACAAGAACACCGACTACGCCGTCTTCATGGGCGCGCAGTCGCTCCAGAACCCGCAGGAATATCAGGACGCCGACGCAACGGCCAACGCGCGCCTCAGCGCCCGCCTGCCCTACATGTTCGCTGTCAACCGCTTCGCCCACTACCTCAAGTGCATGGTCCGCGACAAGATCGGCTCGTTCAAGGAGCGCTCCGACATGGAGAAGTTCCTCAACGACTGGATCGCGCAGTTCGTGACTGTTGACCCCAACGCCAGCGAAGAGGTCAAGGCCCGCTACCCACTCGCCGCCGCCCAGGTTGAAATTGCCGAGGTCCCCGGCAACCCGGGCTACTACACCTCGCGGTTCTACCTCCGCCCGCACTACCAGCTCGAGGGCCTGACGGTCTCGCTCCGCCTGGTCTCCAAGCTGCCCTCGGTCAAGAAGGGCGGCTAAACCGGCACCCCTGGCCGGGCAGCCCGTGGGCACGCCCACGACACTTCCAAGGCCCCGGCCCGCCACGCGGACCGGGGTCTTTACTTTGCATCTTCGCGCCCGTCCGCACCCGCGCCCCGCGCTGGCCCTCGCGCCGGCCCTCGCGCTGAGCGGGTGAAAATTCCCGGATTGATCGCGCAACACCTGGCCGCCGCGGGCTGAGAACATGCCAGCGGCTCACTTCGAGCCGACAAACGACCTGTAAGGAGCTTCCTATGGCCTTTGACGTATTCATCAAGATCGACAACGCACCCGGTGAGAGCACTGACGACAAGCACGCAGCGTGGGTCGAGGTCCAGAGCTACTCGCTCGGCGTGGTCCAGAGCGGCGGCGGCTCGGCCAGTGACGCCGGCGGCCAGTCCGGCGGGCGCGCTGACTTCTCCGACTTCAGCTTCAGCCACGCGCTCGACAAGGCCTCGCCCAAGCTCGCCTTCTTCTGCGCCAACGGCACGCCGGTGAAGAACATCCTCATCGAGCTCTGCCGCTCCACCGGCGACAAGAGCAAGTACATGGAGTACAAGTTTACCGACTGCATGGTCAGCAGCGTGCAGTCCAGTGGCGCCGGCGGGTCCGAAGTCCCTACCGAGAACGTCACCTTCCGCTACTCAAAGATCGAGTGGACCTACACCGAGTACGACAAGAAGACCAACGCCAAGAAGGGCGACATCAAGCAGTTCTGGGATCGCGGCGTCAACAAGGGCGGCTAAACCGCCCCGCGGCTCCAACCCCTCACGCCTGCAAACTCCACCGGTCGAGCGGCAAACCCGCACGCCCGGTTTTTCTTTGGTGCCCGCGAGCCATACCGGTACACGCGGGAGATTTTCAATCTGGCTTCTGGTCTTCCAAGAGGCGAAATTCCAACCCACCATCGGACCACAGGCCTGGCGCACGCCCGCCGTGCCCTGCACCGTTCGAAACTTGCCCAACCCACCCCCGGCGCGTCCCAACACACACCGATCGGCGCGGCGGGAGGCCAGCCTCGGGCCAGTGTGAATATCCTACCTAAGGCCGGTTCGCTACCGCGCCGCTATCCTCACGCCCTATGGCCATCCTCGTTGACGCAACCACACGCGTGATCTGTCAGGGCATCACCGGCGACTACGGCGCCCAGCACACACGCGGCTGCCTGCACTACGGCACCAAGCTGGTCGGGGGCGTCACGCCCGGCAAGGGCGGCACCAAGGACGCCAACGGGCTCCCGATCTTCAATACCGTCCGTGACGCCGTCCGCGCCACCGGCGCTACCGCCACGATGATCTTCGTCCCGCCCCCGTTCGCCAGCGACGCGATCCTCGAAGCCGCCGACGCCGGGATCACGCTGATCTGCGCCATCACCGAGGGGATCCCGGTCCAAGACATGATCAAGGTCCGCGCGACGCTTGACGCGCTCAACGCCGCCCACAACGGCGCGGGCGTCAGATCAGCCATGGGCGTCAGTGACCCGCGCCCAACCAACCGCAAGGTCTTGCTCGTCGGGCCCAACTGCCCGGGCGTGATCACCCCAGGGCCCAAGACCGGCGGCGGCACCGGCCCGAGCGACCCATACACCACCGCCGGCTGCAAGATCGGGATCATGCCCGGGTACATCCACACGCACGTCAGTCAGAGCAAGCGCATGAAGGCCGTCGGCATCGTCAGCCGCTCGGGCACGCTGACGTACGAGGCCGTCTGGCAGACCAGCGCGTTAGGCCTGGGCCAGAGCACGTGCGTGGGCATCGGCGGCGACCCCGTCCGCGGGCTCAACCACGTTGACATCATGCAGATGTTCAACGACGACCCCGACACGCACGGGATCATGATGATCGGCGAGATCGGCGGGAGCGACGAGATCGACGCCGCCCGGTACATCAAGGCCAACATCACCAAGCCGGTCGCCGCGTTCATCGGCGGGCGCACCGCGCCCCCGGGCCGCCGCATGGGCCACGCCGGCGCGATCATCGGCGGCGCTGACGACACCGCCGACGCCAAGATCACCGCGCTCAAGGCCGCGGGCGTAACTGTCGCTATGAGCCCCGCCGATATGGGCAAGGCCATGGTCGAGGCGATGGGGCTCTAGCCGAACAACCCGGGCAACTCCGGCGCGCCGGCGAGCGGCGGAGCGGGCGCATCGGGCGGAGGGGTGCAGAGGCGCGCGTCAGCCGTCCCATCCGCCGGGCCCGCGGATGGCGTCGATGATCTCGCGCGGCATGAAGACCTTCCCGAGCCGCAGGTGGTCGAAGGGCTCTTCGAGCACGCCCTGACGCACCAGCGCGTCCACATGCTGGCGAGCGGACGCATAGGTGACCTTCAGCAGCTTTGCGGCCCAAGGGATGGTCATCACTTGATAGATGAACACGAAGTCGATGAGCTGTTGGGGGAGCTGGCTTCTCCGCTTGCCGATGAGCCCCTCTCGGTACTTTCCCATCAGCCCGATCAATCGCTGGGCACGTGCCAGGTCCGACTGGGCCTGCTCGGCGAGCGCTGAGCAGAAATAGCTAAGCCATCGGTCCCAGTCCCCGTGGGTGCTGACCCGCAGAAGGCCGTCGTAGTACTCGTCGCGATGGTCATAAACCCACTCGCTGATATTGCAGACCGGATGCGTGAGGTACCCCTCTTTGACTGGAGCAATGGTGACCAGCGCCCGGCCAAGCCGCCCGTTGCCGTCATCAAACGGATGGATAGTCTCAAACTGGTAGTGCTCTAGGCCAAGGCGTAGTAGCGTGGGCCACGAGGCCCCGTCACCCCGGAGATTTGCAAAGTGCTCCCAGGCCTCCAGGCAGTCGTTGAGGTGTGTTGGTGGCGGCGGGACGAACCGCGCGTGCTCGAAGCCGCGCGACCGGTCTCCTATGCAGACCTGCGACACCCTGAACTCCCCCGGCCTGAGCTTGGGATCTTCGATTAACACCTTGTGCATCTCGCGAATCAACGCCCGCCCGATCGGCCAACTGGCAGCGAGCCCCGCCTCGATCATCGCGACGTTCCGGCCGACCTCACTCTCTTGGGTGTCCCCGCCCTTGGGTGCAAGGCCGGCCAGCGCAACCTGGTCAAGAGTTGCGAAGGTATTCTCGATCCGGCTCGATGCCTGGGCCTCGCGGGCGCGCAGCGCGGAGAGCAGCACTGTTGGCGAAGGCAGGTGCCCCAAGATGCTGTCCAGGCGCGCTAATTTGATTGTCGCGGCTTCGAGTTTTTGGTAGAGCCGTCCTGTCAGAGCGATCCGGTCCAGGCGAGGGGGCAGGTCTGCCGGCACGAACGCCAAGCCAGCTCTCGCCATCGCCTTTCCCCCGAGATTCTCGGAAAAGCTCGTGGCCACGAGCTTGCCAGGCGACTCGGGTTGGAAGTCGGTCGATCTCATCTTGGTGGGCTTGAGTCCACTGAAGGCTCGTCGCAGTGTAGCTAATCGACGATAGGTACAACACGCTTAGCGTGTGTATACCCGAAGTACAACGGCCGCACTCTTAAGGGAGATTGGCAGACGACATCAGGTGCGCAAATACCGCCCATTTACCCCCTCTTCACCGCATTTTTACCAAACTTCTTCACGATCGCGTCGGTCGCGGCGTCCAGCCGCGCCTGTCGGGTCTGGGACGTCTGGTCAGTCGCGGGCTTCGTGATCGATCGTCCGTCGTTTGGAGTTGACAATTGGCCGAACAGATCCAATTGCGTGCCGATCGTGCCGTCGGAGAGGTCCGTGGCAGTCACGCCAGTCAGGCGAAGCGAGCCGGGGCCGCTGCCGGGACCTGAGGTGCCCGTCCACCACGCGTCCAGAATCGCCCGGACCGCGAGCCAGATCGGCTCGGTGGCGTGAGTGGGCTGAGGCAGCGTGATGCTTCGGGTGTAGGTGGCAAAGTCTGGACGGCGGAAGGCGACGGTGAGTTGGCGGGCCCAGAGGTTGGCCTCGCGTAGCTCGCGGGCGATGCGCTGGGCCTGATCAAGGAGTGCCGCGCGGGCCTGGTCTTTGGTGGTCAGGTCTTGGGTGAAGGTTTTGCTGCACCCGATGCTCTTGGCCTCGCGCACGGGGGTGATGCGGCGCGCGTCCTGCCCGTTGGCCATGGTCAGCCAGTCAAGGGCGTGCCGGCCGAAGGCGCGGGTGAGGGTGGGGGGGTCAACGGCGCGAAGGTCGGCGACGGTGCGGACGCCGAGCTTGGCGAGCTTTGCGCGGGCGGCATCGCCAATGCCGCGGATCACGCCAACGTCCATCGGTGCGAGCAGCGTGGGCGCTTGGGCGGAGCTGATGGCGCGCAGGCCGTCGGGCTTGTCGATGTCGCTGGCGAGCTTGGCGAGAAACTTGTTGTCGGCGACGCCGACGCTGGCGACGAGCTGGGTCTCGGTGAGCACGGCGTGCTTAAGCGCCGCGCCGAGCTTCAGGCCGACGTCCAGCAGGTTGTCGGGCTCGGTGTGTGCGGGCGCGGGCGAGCCCAGTGCGCTGAGCGCGGCGCGCCAACTGCTAGTACAGTCGAGGTAGGCCTCGTCGATGCTGACGGGCTCGAGCTCGGGGCTGAAGCGCTCAAAGATCAAGCGGAGCTTGCGGCTCTCCTGGCTGTAGACATCGATGCGCGGCTTGACGACGACGGCGTGCGGGCACAGGCGCAGGGCCTGGGCCATGGGCATGGCGCTTTTGCAGCCAAAGACGCGGGCCTGATAGCTGGCGGTGGTGACGACGCCGCGCCCGCTGGTGCCGCCAACGAGCAGTGGCTTCCCGCGCAGGGCTGGGTTGTCGCGCTGCTCGACGGCGGCGTAGAACGCGTCCATATCAACGTGGAGGATCAGGCGTGCCACGGGCGATCTTTGGCGTCGCGGTCTAGCGCTGATGCTTGCGGGGGCGGAGCAGAGCGGCGAAGAGCCCGATCAGCGCGGTGATGAACATCACGCCGAGTCCGGCCAGTAGGGCGACGCGGGCGGGCGCTCTGAGCAAGACCAGCGCGAGTGAGAGAGCGCCGCCGGCGATGATGGCAATCAGCGCCGGGCGCGCGTAGCGGAGCACGGCCCCGCTCAGGCGCGCGGGGTTCAAGGCCGAGCGGTCACGTCCGGCGGCAGAAGAGGCGTCATCGCCGCGCTGGTCGCCATCGTCCTCGGCGCCGCGCTGTGTTTGCTGGTCACGGGCGAGGCGCAGGCGGCGGACGGCGGACTTGCGGGTAGCCTGCTGGTTGCCGGGTGCCTGCTCTGGCGGACGCGCGCCGTTGGTACCTGTGCTGCGCGGACGACCATTGGCGGCGTGGTCGTTGTGCGCCTGTTGGTCGTAGGGCGGGTCATCATGGGGCTGCACGTGCGCCTCGGTGTCAACCGGGTTGGGCATGTCGGCGGCGCTGACGCGCTGCCAATGCACGCTTTTCCAGTCGATTTCTTGCATGTCAAGGCGGAGGTGCTCGAGGATCAGGCGTGCGCGGAGCAGATCGCGGCGAAACACGACCACGCGCGCGGCACCGGGGGCCTCGGCGCGAAAGCCGGCCATGGTCCCGCCCATGACCTGGGCGCTGACGCCGCGGGCCCGCAGGGCTGTAGCGACGGCCTCGGCGGCGAACTCGGCCTCGAAGCTCGCAAGGTCAACCAGGGTGTTTGAGACGTCCGCCACGCTGTGAGGTTAGGGGTGGTGGCGAGTGGGGAGCGCCGCTAGCGTTGCCGACCTGGGAGGTGTGTGTGCGAACGAAGATTCGCAGCGTCGTGGTCGTTCTCGTGGCCTTTGCGTGGTGCGATGCCAGCATGGCGGAGCCAGCGGAGCAGGTGCCTCAGGCCGACCGCGTGCTCATCACGGACCAGGAAAACCTGGTTGACGGTTGGGCGCTGTTCCCGATCTTGAGGCAGCGCGGCCCGGAACTGCTTGAGGTGACTGAAGTGCTGGCGGTCGCGCCCGAGCAAGAGGCTTCAACGGCGCGGGTCACGGCGATTGTGTTCGAGCGTGATGCGGCGTCGCCCGGGAGGTGGCGCGGTGTGGGTTGGGCGCACCCGTACGGGCGCGACATCGCCCCGGCGATCGCCGCGCGCCACCGCGTCCAGAACCCCAAAAACCTGTTGTGCCGGTTCATTTTGTTCGAGAGCAAGCGCGAGGCGCAGCGGGTTGAGCCGCGGGCCATTGTCACGGGGCTGTTCGTTGATGACCCGGTCGCGCCGCTGCTTACCGGGGTGCGTAGTCGGCCCGGCGTGCTCGCGACGCTGGCGAGCGTTGGCTACCCGGCGGTGCCCTTGTGGGACCGGCTGGTGGAATCGGCGGGGCGGCTAGGTGACTCGACCATGTGGCATGAGGACGTGGTCAAGGCCGAGCCGGTCACGCCGGTTAAACCGCCTGCGATCAGGCCCGATGGACCCGTGATGCTCATCGAGTAGCGGGCGCTTCAGCGGCGTAAAGCTTCGTGGAGCCATGGTGGCCCTTGGGGTGCTGGTGCCCCGTGGTTGGGATTGGTGCGGTGCTGGGAGCGCGGTGCTAAGGGTGCGGGCGCGCGGGGGGTGCTGATGTTGGCGCGGGGTGAGCGGGGGGGTTGGCGCGGGCTGGGGAACCGCCGACGCTGGAACTCGTAGAGGAAGTGCCCCGATAACGCTACGGAAAACTGGCGTGGACACGGGCCGCAAGTAGAGTAATGGCGGGGTCGATGAGGTCGTGTGGGCCAGTGGGCTGGGGCCAGTGGGTTTGGGCCAGTGGGTTTGCTCGTAGATGGTTCAGGAGGTCGGCATGTCGCAGGGCAAGAACATCACAAGCTTCGGCGTGAGGCGCGCGACCGTGCTGCGCGCGTGCGGGCTGCGTGCGTGCGGGCCGCGTGCGTACGGGCTGCGTGCGTACGGGCTGGGCGCGTGCGGGCTGGCCGCGATTGGTGGCGTGTTTGAGGGCGTGGCGAGCGCGCAGTTGCGGCCCGAGCAGGTGCTGGTGGTCTACGACAGCCGCATCGCTGACTCACGCGCGGTGGCCGAGTACTACGCGGGCTCGGCGGCGGTGCCCGGCGGCAGCGGAAGCCTGCCCGGGACGCGCCCGGGCGTGCGAGTCTTCAACCTGGCTAGCACCAGCGCGCCGATCACTGGCGGGCCTGACATCACCTACCCAGCGTTCATCGCGGGCTTGCGCAACCCGATCCGTGCGCACTTAATCAGCGCCGACACCGCGCGCCAGGTCCGAGTCATCACGCTGACCAAAGGGCTGGCGCACCGCGTGGATGACACCGACAACCCGGGCGCGGGTGAAAACTTCAACACCGACCCGCCGGCGATGCAGACCGAGCTGCTGGCCGGCGACCTGACGTACTGCTCGGTGGACTCTGAGCTGACGCTGCTGTGGCAGAACCTGGGCGACCTTGACGCGGGCGGCGGCGGCGACAGTCAGGCCGACGGGATGATCTTGAACCCGTACCACACCAGCGGGTTTGCGGGCACGACCGCGTCGGTCGCGGGGCTCCCTTTTGCGGGGTATGACAACTCGCGTCGGGCATTGCAGCGGACGTTTACGCCGTTGTACTCCGGCTTCGCCTCGGGCTTTGGCTACCGCACGCTGAGCACGGGGCTGAACGCCTTCGGGCCCGGCGACATGATGCTGGTGACGCGGCTGGACGCGCCGACGGTCGCGGACGTCCGCGCGATGCTCGACCGCGCGCTGGTCGGGACCGTCAACACCGAGGTCGCGGCGATCGTGCTCGATGAGTCACGCTCCGACGGCATCGCGCAGACCCTCCCGAACGCGTCCGCAGAGCTTGACAGCGCCGACTTTGTCAGCACCGGATGGCGGCTGTGGCAGGGCGATGACTTTGAGGACGCGCGCGACCTGCTGCGGACTATCGACGGGCGCTGGAACCCGGCGCTGGTGCGGTACGACAGCGGGCCGTTCCCGAACAACTATCTAGTCGGGCCGCGCATCGACTTCGGCCTCGGGCTTATCGTGGGCGATCCGATCGTGCTGCTGGGGCACGAGGGTGCGAACACGGACCCGATCAACAGCGTGCAGGGGCTGGCGCGCAGGCAGTACCCGGCGAGCTTCAACTGGGTGAGCATGGGCGTGTACAACACGCTGGAGAGCTTCAACGCGCGGGCGTTTGGGACCAACGACTCGCTGTTTAATCAGAGCCAGGCGGGCGAGGCGATCGCGGCGGGCGCGACGTTCGCAATCGGGCACGCATGGGAGCCGTTCAGCCAAACGGCGGCGGACAGCGAGTTCATCGTGCGCAGGTTCTTGCTGGGCACGCAGAGCTGGGCCGAGGCCGCGTGGGCGAGCATCCCGGTCTTGAGCTGGCAGCAGGTCGTTATCGGCGACCCATTGGCCCGCGTGCGGCGGACTAGCGACGACCGCGACAACAACGGGCGCAACAACATCGATGACCTGTACACCTGGGAGCGCCAGCCGGTGGACATCACGCGCGACGGGCTGGCGAACAACACCGACCGGCGGCTGCTTGAGCTGATGGCACGCCCGGGCGCGGGGGTTATGGACATGGTCGCTCGGCAGCGGTGAGGGGCTGAGGGCGAGTGCTCCAGGTCTTCCTCACCGACGCGGTCGGCGGGTGAGCTGGCGAGCGCAGCAAGACCGGCGGTGCAACGGCGGAATGAAATCCTGCGCTACGCGAGGGCTTGTACGAGGTGGTTAGCGGTGCGCGCGGTGCGCGCCGTTGGTGGCGGCCTCGTTCATCAGCGTTTGGAAGGTGCCGAGGGTCTCGGGCGTGTCGGGCGCGGCACCGCTGGAGGGCGCGAGCTGGACGTAGCGGCCGTCGGGCCCGAGCCGCCAGGCGTTGCGGCGGTCCTCGCTCATGATCTGGAATATCCGAAGCAGCGTGGCGCGGGCCGCGGGGTGCTGCACGGGGCAGGCGGCCTCGACGCGTCCGTCAAGGTTGCGGCTCATCCAATCGGCGCTGCCGATGTACCAGTCGCCCGCGAGCGGGTCGGCCTGTCCACCGCCGAAGTAGAAGACGCGCGAGTGCTCAAGGAAGCGCCCGACGATGCTGGTGACGCGGATGTTCTCGCTGAGCCCCGGCACGCCCGGGCGCAGGCAGCAGAACCCGCGGACGATCAGGTCGATCTGCACGCCCGCGGCGCTGGCGGCGTAGAGCGCCTCCATCACCTGGCGGTCCTCAAGGGCGTTCATCTTCGCGACCAGGCGGCCTCCGACGGGCGCGCGGCCGGCGGCGTGCTCACGCGCGATAGTCGCCTCACGCTGGATGAGCTTGATGAACGCCGGCTTCATCGTCCGTGGCGCGACCAGCAGCTTCTCATAGCGGTCGCGCAGCGAGCGTCCGGTGAGCATGTTGAACAGGTGCGAGACGTCAGAAGCGATCGCCGGCTCGCACGTGAACAGGCCAAGGTCGGTGTAAAGCCCGGCGGTCGAGGGGTTGTAGTTGCCCGTGCCAAGGTGCGCGTACGTGCGCAGCGTGCCCTCTTCCTTGCGGACCACCAGCGCGGCCTTGCAGTGCGTCTTGAGCCCGACCACCCCGTAGGCCACGTGCACGCCGGCCTTCTCGAGCAGCTGCGCGAGGCGCACGTTGCGGCTCTCGTCAAACCGGGCCCGCAGCTCTACCAGCGCCGCGACCTGCTTGCCCGCCTCGGCCGCCTTGATCAGGTGCGAAACAAACGGGCTCTGGCGGTTGGTGCGGTAGATGGTCTGCTTGATGGCCAGCACCGCAGGGTCGGCCGCGGCCTCAGCGATGAACCGCTCGGCGCTGGCGCTGAAGCTCTCGTACGGGTGGTGCACCAAAATGTCGCCGCGCCTGATCTCTTCGAAGATGCTCCGCGAGCGGTCACGCAGGCGCACGGGCGTGACGGGCTGCCAACTCTTCTGCTTCAGGTCGGGCCTGGGCAGCTCGGTGAACTCCATCAGCGAGCGGTAGTCTGCAAGGCCCGTCAGCGGGTCCACATCGTCGGGGCTGAGCCCGAGCATCTGCGTCAGCTGGCGGACCAGGCGCTGGCTGGCGCGGCGCGGGACCTCTAGCCGCACCACGCGCGCGAACCGGCGCCGGCGCAGCTGCAGCTCAACCTCTTGCAGCAGGTTGTCGGTCGAGAGCTCGTCGCGGTCGTCCTCGGGGGTCTCTGCGGCGCGCGTGACGCGGAACGGTGCGACCTCGACGATCCCGCACCCGGGCACCACGTCGTCAAGGTTCGCCGCCAGCACCTCCCACAGCTGCACGAAGCGCCCGCGGCCGAGGTCGGCCTCGCCGCTGTCACTGGGCACGCGGACCCACTGGGGCATCCCGGGCGGGACCTTGATGCGTGCGAAGATCGGCTCGGGCTCCTTCGGGTCACTGAGCAGCACCGCCAGGCTCGCCGAGAGGTTGGAGATGAACGGGAATTTGTGCCCTTCATCAACCACCAGAGGGGTCACGACCGGGAAGACGTTGCCGCGGAACCAGCGGGCCAAGCGGTCACGCTCGGGCTGGGTCAGATCGGTGTAGTTCAGCAGCTCGACGCCGGCCTTTGACAGCGCGGGGCGCACCGAGCGCTCGAAGCAGTCGGTCTGCTGCTCTTCGAGCTGCTCGAAGGTCCGGCGGATGACGCGAAGCATTTCGGTGGGGTTGAGCCCCTCGCCGCGATCAGGGTCGATCGCCGCGTCGCGCGCCGCGAGCCAGAAGCCCACACGCTTCATCACAAACTCATCGAGGTTGCCGGTGAAGATGGCCAGGAACTTGGCGCGTTCGAGCGCCGGGAGCCGCTCGTCAAAGGCCTGGTGCAGCACGCGGGCGTTGAACGCCAGCCACGACAAGTCGCGGTTGAGCCGGCGCGACGCGCCGGGCAAATCCACAAGCTCATGCCCTACGGCCCCGGCCCCCGAGGGTGCCAGCGCGGGCAGGGCGATCAGCGCGTGAGCCTGAGCCTGCGCATGGGTTTGAAGCTGGTCTTGACCTGCCGCGGCGGCAGCTTCGCTGGCCAGCAGGCTTGGGCTCTCGGGGATTGCGCCCGCGCCGGCATGGGTCCGACGCGCGCCGCCGTGCGTGTGTGATAACGCGTGCGAGCCGGACTGCGCGGGCCCGCCGGTGCCGCCGCTTGCCCCGTTTGCTGGCGCGGCACTTGGCGCGAGAGTTGGCGCGGCGTTTGGCGCGAGAGTTGGCGCGGCGCTTACGGGCGCGCCCGTGGGCGTGCTGGCGGCTCGCGGGTTCGTCGGACTGTTCATGTCGGGGTGCTTCATGTGGGCAAGGGGCTCTTTGTCGGCGGCTCGTAGATCGCGGCGCAGCCGACGGCCTCGGTGATCCGGACGCCGCAGATGCGCACGCCGACCGCCGGCGCAAACACCCGCGCGCCGCCCGCGGGGCCGTCATGGTGCTTCGGCTCAATGTGGGCGCGAGTTTCGAGACGTTCCGATAAAACGGTGGCGATGTGCCACGCCACCCGCTCTGCCGAAGGGTTCACGCCCGATCGGAACGGCTCTTGGTCGTTCAGGTTCGTGTTCTGGAAGGGGCGGACGATCTCGACGAGGTGGGCGTGAACGTAGTGAAAGTCGCACAGCAGCCCGTCGGCGTCCAGCTTTGGGCCCTCGACAGTCACCACCACGTGCCAATCATGCCCGTGCAGTGGCTCGCGCCAGCCCTGGATGAGCAGGGCGTGGGCCGCGGAAAAGTGCGTGCTGATCTCGAGGCGAAACATCGCCTGAGCGTAGACGTGCCGCGGCGAACGGCGGCGGAGTACGAGCGCATGTCGGCGCTGGTGACGTGCCTCGGCGGCTGTCGACATAACTTGTCGTAGACGCAGGGGCAGACCATGCGAACGATGCGTGTCTTTGATCCGCACCTGTCGCCCGGCGCGCTTGTACCGGCCCAGGCACCGCACAAGAGGACTTCAGCAATGGCCACTGGTGATGCCCTGATGGTTTCAGTCTCGGGCCTTCGTGGGACCCTCGGCGGCAGCCTGACGCCCGCGACCATCGCCGCATATGCCGGCGCGCTGGCCGGCGATGCGCACGAGCGCGCAACCGCGATCCGCAAGGGCAAGCCTCGCGCCGGGGCGCACCCCAGCGTCGTGCTGGCGCGTGACGGGCGGGCCGGCTCGGCTGACGTCATGGAGCTTGCGGGCGCAACCCTACGCCTGCACGGGTGCGACACCGTTGAGCTTGACCTCGCGGCAACCCCGACGGTCGGGCTGATGGTCGACGCGCTCGACGCCGACGCGGGCTTGATGGTCACCGCCAGCCACAACCCGCAGAACTGGTGCGGGCTCAAGCCGATCGTCCGCGCGACAATCAAGGTCAAGCCCAGCGCGCTAAGCGACGCCTCGGCCCCAGATAAAGCCCGCGCCAGTCGGCTCATTGAGCGCTACCGCGAGCTGATGGGACCAGCCACGCCGCAGACCGCGCACCTCGCGAGCTTTGATGGCGTCGGCGTTCGGCGGCCCGAGCCGCGTACCGCCCACGACCACGCCCGGCTCGTCGCTGAGCATCTCAAGAGCCTGCGCGTGCTCGGGGTGATTCAGAAGGCCAAGTTCAAGCTCGCGCTTGATCACGTAGCGGGCAGCGGCGCACCGGGGATGCTCGCGCTGGCCAAAGCCCTGGGCGCGAAGGTCCATGAGCTCTACCCGGCCAGCAAGTTCACCCCGGGGCGCTTCCCGCACACGCCCGAGCCGACGCGCGAGAACCTCGGGGCCCTCTGCCGTGGCACGCGTAGCGCCAAGGCCGCCATCGGCCTGGCGCAAGACCCCGACGCTGACCGGCTCGCGCTCGTTGATGAGCGCGGCAGCTATATCGGCGAGGAGTACACGCTGGTGCTCTGCGCGCTGGCCTATGGCCAGCTTGGCATGTTGGCCAAGGGTGACACGCTCTGCGTCAACCTCTCGACAAGCCGGATGATCGAAGACGTCGCCGCGGGCTTTGGATGCCGCGTCGTGCGGACGGCCGTGGGCGAGGCGAACGTCGTCAGCGCGATGAAGCTGCACGACGCGCCGCTGGGTGGCGAGGGCAACGGCGGGGTGATCTGGCCCGCGGTCACCTACATCCGCGACTCGCTTGGTGCCGCGGGCCTGGTGCTGGCGCTGATGGCCACCACGGGTCAGTCGCTCAGCGCGCTGGTCGCGTCGGTGCCCAAGTACACGATCCTCAAGCGCAAGGTCGATCTTCGCCCTGGCCTAGACCCGGCGAAGGTGCTTGAGCGCGTCCGGCGGGCCTACGCCAAGCACACGCCTGACCTGACCGACGGGGTCTGGGTCGGATTGGCCGAGCAGCGGGCCTGGCTGCACGTGCGGGCCAGCAACACCGAGCCGATCCTGCGGCTGATCGCCGAGGCGCCTACCCAGGCGCAGGCCACAGCGCTGCTAGATGACGCCGCCACGCATCTTGGTTGAGCCAGGCGACAGCGGCGCTTCGTCGCAAACAGGAACCGTACAAACCGGGCGGTATACCGCATTTCTGGCGTGAAGTGCGTGTGCCGCGAACCCTGCGGGCTTCTCGGGCGTCGAAAGATCTTGACTCGGCCAACGTTTGGCCGACGTCTGCATCTCCGGCGCAAGTCTGCGCCGGGTGCCTGCGGTTTGGAATCACCGGAGGCCTGCGGCCCTTCGCCTGTGCCCCCCTTGGAGGACTTTCATGACGTGCGCCTGCTCCATCCGTTCGTTCGCCCTTGTCGCTGTCGCCGGTCTCGCGCTAAGCGTTCTCGCCATGGCCGCGGGCGCTGGTGACAAGAACCCCGAGACCACCCTCAGCGGCAAGCAGAACCCCGCCGGAGCCCCCGTCACCAGCGACAAGGGCGAGAAGAACGAGAAGAACGAGAAGAAGGACGCCAAGCCCGCCGAGCTCAAGGCCGGCGACGCCGCCCCCGACTTCACCCTGACCGACACCTCCAACGCGACGGTCAAGTTGGCCGACTTCAAGGGCAAGATCGTCGTGCTCGAGTGGTTCAACCCCGAGTGCCCCTTCGTGGTCAAGCAGTACGAGAAGACCACCGTGATGGTCGACACCAAGAAGGTCGCCACCGAGATGGGCGCGGTCTGGTTCACCATCAACAGCGGCGCCGCGGGCAAGCAGGGCGCCGGCGCGAGCCTGAACGCCAAGTTCAAGGAAGAGTGGAAAATCGCCAACCCGATCCTCATCGACGACAAGGGTCAGGTCGGCCGCGCCTACGGCGCCCGCACGACCCCGCACATGTTCATCATCAAGGACGGGAAAGTCGTTTTCGCCGGCGGCATCGACAACAACCGCTCGGCCGACAAGGCCGGCGACAAGAACTTCGTCATCCAGGCCCTCGGCGAGATCAAGGCCAACAAGCCCGTCTCCGAGGCCAACACACGCCCCTACGGCTGCTCGGTCAAGTACTAAGTAACCGCCAAGTATGAACGGATTGTTCTCGGGGGTGGGCTCAGTGCCCGCCCCCGTTCTCATTGGGGCCGGTCGCCCGCGTCCGCAGGCTCTACGCTGGTTCTGCCCATGACCCAGCCCGCGCCTGAGCTCATCGTCGGGATCGACCTTGGCACGACCAACTCGCTGGTCGCCGTCGCTGGCTGGCCCGCGCCCACCGACATGCCCCGCGTGCTGATGGGCTTTGATGGTGATGCGCTGCTGCCGTCGGTCGTGCGGTTTGAGCACGGCGGGGGTCAAGGTGGCGGCGTGGTCGTGGGGCGGGTTGCCAAAGACCAGGCCCCGCAGCACCCGCGCACGACCGTCGCGAGCGCCAAACGCCTCATGGGCCGCTCGGTGACCGACGCCGCCGCCGACATCCCAATGCTCAGCTACGCCGTGGTCGCCGGCGCGGGGCAGACGGCGCGGATCGCGCTCCCACCCGATAGCTCGGGCGCGCCGGCGCGCGAGGTCTCGCCGCAAGAAGTCGCGGCCCACGTGCTCGCGGCGCTGCGCCAGCGCGCAGAGCTTGCACTTGGTGCGCAAGTGGACGCGCTCACAGGCCCGCACACACCAGTGGTTGTTCGCAAGGCCGTCATCACCGTCCCGGCGTACTTTGACGACGCGCAGCGGCAGGCGACGCGCGACGCGGCTCGACTGGCCGGACTCGACCCCGTTCGCCTCATCGCCGAGCCGACCGCCGCCGCACTCGCCTACGGGCTGGGCCTCCGCGCCGCGCCCAATGCAGGCCATCACAGCGCGAACAGCGCCGCAGCCACCGGCGCGCCCACGGCCAGCGCCGACGCGGGCAAGCTCATCGCCGTCTTCGACCTCGGCGGCGGAACCTTCGACGTCTCGATCCTGCGCATCACGCCCACCGGCCTGGCCTCAGACGCCTTCCAGGTCTTGGCCACGAGCGGCGACACGCGCCTGGGCGGCGACGACATGGACTTTGCCATCGTCCGCTGGGCCGCCGATCAGCTTGACGCACACGCACCCGGCTCCGGCGCGGCGCTGCTCGCAGACGCCGGTGCGAAGCGCGCCCTGCTGGCCGAGGCCGAGGGTGCCAAGGTCGCGCTTACGACAGCCCCGACAACCGAGGTCTTTGCAGCGCCGGCCTCTGCAGCGCCGCCCAGCGGCACACCATCGCCGCAAGCCCACCCACAACCCAGCACCTTCACGCTCACGCGTCAGGGTTTCGAGGCGCTCATCGCGCCGCTGGTAGAGCGCACCATTGCCGCGTGCCGTCGTGCGCTGCGTGATGCGCAGCGCGGCGGCATGGGCCCAGACGAGCGACCCGGCGCCGTGATCCTCGTCGGCGGCGCAACCCGCGTGCCGCTGGTCCGCCGTCGCGTGGCCGAGTTCTTCGGGCTTGAGCCGTACACCGCCATCGACCCCGACTGTGCCGTGGCCCTCGGGGCGGCGGTGCAGGGCGCGGTGATGACCGGTGCCGAAGGCGGCGCGCTGCTGCTGGACGTGATCCCGCTCTCACTCGGGCTTGAAACCGTGGGCGGCGCGATGGCCAAGGTGGTTATGCGCAACAGCCCGGTGCCCGCCGAGGCGCACGAGATGTTCTCGACCAGCGTTGACGGGCAGACCAGCATCAAGCTCAACATTCTGCAGGGCGAGCGCGAGATGGCCGCCGACTGCCGCAGCCTTGGCGAGTTTCACCTACGTGGCGTGCCGGCAATGCCCGCAGGCATCCCGCAGCTCCGTGTCACGTTCCGCGTTGACGCCAACGCGATCCTGAGCGTCGCGGCCCATGAGCTGCGCACCGGCGTGCGCCTTGACGTGCAGGTCGTGCCCAACCACGGGCTGACCCGCGCGGAAGTCGAACGCATCGAGCGCGAGAGCTTCGCCCACGCGCGCGACGACATGCGCCGCCACCGCGTGGCCGACCTGATCGCCAACACCACCCTTGACCTGGGCTGGATCGACCGTCAGATGGCCCGCCACGCTGGCGCGCTCGACACTTCGCAACGCACGACCATCGAGCAGGCCGCCTTCGCAGTCCGTGCGATGCTGACCCAGGCCAAAGCCGACGGCACAAGCGTTGACCCTGACGACTTCCAGCAGGCCAAAGAGACGCTCGACCGCGCATCGATGCGCCTGCACGAGGTCTCGATCACGCGGACGCTGCGGGCCGCCGAGGGCAACATGCACCCGAACCAGCACCCGAACCAGCCCCCGAACCCTGCCCAATTCTGAGCGTTGACCGCAAAGAACCCGCGCGACAATTCACCGGCGTCGAACCGGCCTCGGCGGGTGGGCGTAACCTCTCAACGTTCAAAGGCGCGTCGAAACCTTCGGCGGCTGAAGATCGCGCCCGCGTCATCCTCGCCTGGAGCCCTCATGCAGACCGCCGCACCCGAGTCGATCCTCACGCAGCTCCGCTGGCGCTACGCCGTCAAGAAGTTCGACGCCCTGAAGAAGATTCCCGACGCGACGTGGGACACCATCGAAGACGCCATGGTGCTGGCCCCCAGCAGCTACGGCCTGCAGCCCTGGAAGTTCCTGGTCGTCACCGACCCCGCCGTCCGCGCCAAGCTCAAGGCTCATTCCTGGAACCAGGCCCAGATCACCGACGCCTCGCACATGGTCATCTTCGCCCAGAAGCTCGAGGTCAACAACGCCGACATCGAGCACTACGTCCAGCGGATCATGCAAGTCCGCGGCGGGGGCCTGAATCCCGCGCTCGTCGGATACCGCGGCATGATGATCAGCGCGCTGGCCAACCCCGCCCAGGTGCCCGGCGGCAGCATGCTCACCTACACGCGCAGCCAGACGTATATTGCCTTGGCTTTCGCGCTCTATACCGCCGCATTGCTCGGCATCGACGCGTGCCCGATGGAGGGGATCGACGCCCCCAAGTACGACGAAATGCTGGGCCTGAAGGCCAGGGGCCTGCACGCGTCGGTCGTCGCAACCTTCGGCTACCGCGCCGGCGACGACTCGCTCGCCAGCCTCCCCAAGGTCCGCTTCGATAAGAGCGAGAGCATCGAGCACATCTAGATTACGCGGCCGGATTCCCTTCTGGCCCTTTGCTTCCCGCAGGACGGGTTTTCAACCCGCCTCTTACTTCACGCCCCACGCGATACCGACGCAAAGCAAGCAGGCGCGGGGTTACGCGCGCGCGAGGGCGCTGATAGCTGCGTCGTGGGCCTTGTGGTAGTGAACGGCGAGGTTGGACCAGTCAAAGAGCCATGAGTGGGCCTCAACCTGGTTGCGCATCGCGATGCGTTCGCGCCGGTCCATCTTGCAGAAGTCGAGCATATGCTGTGACATCTCGGCGGCGGCGTCGCCAAAGCTCTTGCCGCGGCGGTGAACGGTCCAGAGCCCGGCGCCTTGCTTCCAGTGCAGCTGGCGTGAGACGTACGAGCCGAAGCCGGCGAGGTCGCTGGTGATCGCGGGGACGCCCATCGCAATGGCCTCCAGCGGCGTGTAGCCCCAGGGCTCGTAAGCGCTCGGAAAGACGCCGAGGTGGCAGCCGCGGACGAAGTCGTCGTACTCCATGCCCCAAAGCGGGTTGGTGGGGCTGATGAAGTCTGGGTGGTAGACGACCTTGACGGGGTCGTCCTTGCGGTTGAACAGCCAGACGTTCTGGATCTGGGTGACCACGGGGTCGTCGCCGTCGATCATGTGTGTGGTGACCAGCGGCAGGCGGTCAACGCGCATGGCCTGCTGTGTGCGGCGGTAGCGCAGGACCCAGTACTCTTCGACGAGCTTGTCAAGGTCGACGCGTTGGCCGGTGGCGCCGATCTTAAAGAGCTTGTCGCCAAGCTGTGAGGTAATGTGGTCGCAAACGTCTCTGAACTCGTTGAGGATGCCGCGCTGCTGCAGGACCCAGGGGTGCAGGCTGCGGGTGGGTCGTTTGGTGATGATGAAGAAGACGACGTTGATGCCGAGGCCTGCGGACTTGAGCTCGGAGTTGAGGCGTGCCATGGCCTCCAGCGAGAGGTCAAAGCCCTTGTTTCGCGGCTCATAGCGCCCGCTGGTGAAGAAGTAGAGGGTGCGGTCAAGGTCCATCGCGTAGCTTGGGAAGAAGTGACCCATGACAAAGCGGTGGATCTTCTCCTTGAAGGTGGCGTGGAGGGTCTGGAACTCGTGCCCGACGTTGTAGCGCTGGATGTCGAGCCCGTTGGGGAGGATGAAGTCAGCCGGGCGGCCTAGCAGCGCGTCGCACTCTTCGGCCGTGATGTCACTGACAGTCGTCATCACGTGCGCGCCGTGGGCGCACGCACGCTCGATCTTGTGCTGCGCGTCGATGTTGTAGCGGACGCCCTCGGCGGCTTGGTCGATCGTGCCCCAGCTCAGCCGGTCGTAAAAGTCGTGCTCGTTGCTGGCCATGTAGCGGCCCAGCAGCGTCGCGTGGGTCTGGAAGACACAGGCGACCGGGAGGCGGTTGTGCCGCACCATCGGGATCGCCAGCCCGCCCATCCACTCATGAAAGTGGGCGATCACGGGCCCGCCGAGACCGTGCGCGCCGGGGACGGCACCGGCGGGGCCGGCCTGCTCGGAGAGCTTGGTCAGCAGGCGCAGCACGGCGTCTGCAAAGCTGACCACCCCGTCCATGAGCCCGTCGCCGCTGGGCGTGGCGATGTGCTGGTCGGTCCAGAGGCGGTGCTTGATGCGTGCGGCGTGGTCGTCACCGAGCCAGTGGTTGATGAGGATCGCGCGTGGTCGGCCTGAGACCATCCACCGCCCGTGCTTGACGTCAAGCCCCTCTTTTCGGAGCGCGTCAACGGCGCGGCCAAGCGGGCCGGTGAGAGGTGTTTCTTCGAACTCAAGCGAGGCCTGCTGCGGGTTGTAGGGGCCGACGAGGCAGTAGCGTTCGCCCCAGCGTTCGACCATGCTGGGTGCTTTGGAGCGGAGGACCTGGAAGATGCCGCCGATGGGGTTGCAGACCTCCCACGCGACTTCGAGAAGCAGGCCGTTGGGTGCTGGTTTGATTTCCACGATGGGCTCGGGCGAGTGGGCGTTGGTGGTGGGTGGGGCGGCTTGGATTTCGGGGTCGGTGTGCTGTAGGGGCGCGATGTGTGGGGGTGCGATGTGTGGGGGTGCCGGTGGTGCCGTTGGCAGCGCGCTGGGTGGCAGTTTGGCGATAGGGCCGCGCTTGCTGCTGGGCATGGGGCAGAGTGTACCGGGAAGTCAGGGGCTGGTGGTGCTCGGCTGAGTGGGCGGCAGTGGGCTAACGCGCGGGGTGCCGCCGGTGCGGGCGAGATGGGCGGCGACATGCGCGGCGACCCGGTGCCAGAGGCGTTTGAAGCGGTGGCGGGGTGTGGGGTGGGTCGTATCGATGGCAGCGAGGTAGGCGTGCAGTGCGCGGGCAAGGAGTGTGCGGCGGATGGGCGTGCCGACGCCGTGGGGCTCGATGATCAGCGAGGCGAGCATGTGGACGGTGCGTTTGTTGGTGGCGCGGCGGAGGCCGACGGGGTCGATGATGGTTGGGCCGCGGGTAGGTGAGATGATCCAGTTGCTGGGCTTGGCATCGCGGTTGGCGATGCCGCAGGCGGTGAGGCGGGCAAGGGTGTGGCCGATGTCGGCGGCGAGCTGGTGCTGGGCGCGTGGGGGCATTGTGGGGGCGTGGGCGTGGGCGTGGGCGTGGCTGTGGGTGCGGGCGATGAGCTCCAGGAGCGTGGGCCCTTCGACATGCGCCATGACCAGCCAGGTAGCGGCGCCGGACTTGGTGGCGGGCGCGTGCTCAATGAGCAGGGCAAGGCACTGGGCGGTGGGGATGTTGGCAGGTGCGAGTGCCGCGGCGGCGCGCCAGTGGCGGTCAGCGCGCGAGAGCCCCAGGCGCGCGCGGAGGCGGGCGAGGGCGGAGGTAAGCGGCTCGCGCTTGAGGACGACGCGCTGATTGAGAAGAACGGTCGTCAGGACAAGGGCGGGGTTGTGGGCGGGGCCGTCGTGCTTGAGGGTGCGGACGTGCGGGCCATCGAGGTCGATTGTGGCGATCGCCTCGGCCCAGGAGTTTGAGTTGGAGTTTGGGAGGGAGTCTGAATAAGAGTGTGGGTGGGCCTGGGCGTGAGCGCGGCGTGCGGTGATGTGCCGGGCTTGAGCCGCGCGGGCGGGCATGGGTCGAGGATACGGGCGCGGGCGGGCGGGCGGGCGGGCGGGCGGACGGACGCGGGCACGGGCGGGCGCGGGGATCTATATTCTGTCGTGAGCGATGCTGATCGCAACTTGGCGGGTCCGCGGGGTGAGGGCGGTGCGCACGGTGTTGGCCAGCGCGCCGAGCCGTTGGACCTCTCGGTGGCGGTTGTGTGCAAGAACAACGCGGGGACCATCGGCCGGACGCTGGACTCGGTCGCAGGTTTGGCGGCGGAGATCGTGGCCGTGGACGGCGGCTCAACCGATGGGACGCTTGAGCTGCTCGAGCGGGCCGGGGCCCGGGTCGTGAGCTCGCCTTGGCTGGGGTTTGTGAAGACCAAGCAGTTAGCGATTGCGCGGTGTACGCGGGGCTGGGTGCTGCTGCTGGATTCTGACGAGAGCTTGGAGCCCACGCTGGCGGGCGGCGTCCGCGCAGCGCTGGAAGGGTGGAGCGCGGGCGGGCCTGAAGGCTTTGAGCTGAACCGGAAGGTGTTCTACAACGGGCGGTTTTTGAATCACGCGTGGCAGCCAGAGTGGCGGACGCGGCTGGCGCGGCGCGGCGCGTGTGAGATGCGCGGGACGGACCCGCACGATCACATGCACGTGCAGGGGCGGGTTGCGCGGTTGGCTGGTGACCTGCGGCACGACTCATTTGCCAGCTTCGAAGAGCAGTTTCGTAAGCAGGTTGGCTATGCGCGGTCGATGGCAGATCAGCTGGTCGCGCAGGGCCAGCGCGGGTCTTACCTGCGGCTGGTGGGCTCGCCGGTGGGCGCGTGCCTCAAGCAGCTTGTCCTCAAGGGTGCGTGGCGCGACGGGTGGGCGGGTTGGCTGTGCGCGGCGAGCACGGCGGGCAACGCGCTGGTCAAGCACGCGGTGCTGATCGAGCGGGCCAGGAAGAGCCGTTGACCGCCAGTCTCGCGCTTAGCCCGCTTTGGGCACTCGTTGGGCCCGCTTTGAACTCGCTTTGGGCTTGCTTTGATGGAGGCTTGGGCATGAAGATGGGGCCGTGGGGCGTGCTGTGCGCGATCTACCAGCTTGTGCGGCTGGGGGTGGTTACGCGCTTTGCGTTCAAGGGTGACTACTGGCAGTGGCGGCTGCACACGGCGTTTGGGCGCGGGATGCCACGCTCACGCTGGACGCTCATGCGCAGCGTGCTGGAGTATGGGCTGTGGGTGCATCAGGTGCGCCGGACGTAACTTAATTAGTACGCTGGTGGCGCGCCAGCGTGCTCGACCATGACCCAGGTTTGGCGGTCGCGCTGCACGCTGATGCCGAAGATCCGGACGCGTACGTCGCGCTGCTCGGTGATGGCGAAGCCCAATGGGCCCAGCGCGCTGGTGGTGGTGGTAGTAATGCGCGCGGGGCCGGTGGAGATCGTCAGCTCGTGCTGGAGTGACCAGGAGTGACTGAGAGCGCCCGAGTTGGAGGCGGGGGAGAGTGTGATGGTGGCCTGCGCTACGCCGCGGTACCTTGAGCCTTCGCGTGAGCCGTCGACGTTGGCGGTGTCTGTGGCGAAGAAGACGCCGGCGGAGGGCCGCAGGAGGATCGGCGGCAGGAAGTTGGCGAAGAGCCGGGCGGCGGGGTCGTTGATGCTCGCGATCCGCCAGGCGCCCTGGGCGTCGAGGGTCACGATGACCTCACGTGTGACGGCGGGCGCGGCGTCGCTGGCTGGGAAGTGACGGCGGATGGTGACATAGCCGCCAGCGGCGGGGTCTTGCGGTGAAGGGTTGCTGCTGGGCGCGGTGAATGTGCGTGTGACGGTGCTGAACAATGTGGTGGCCGTGGCCTCTGGTGATTGCAAGGCCCAGCGGCTCCAAGTGGGCTGGGACATATCGCGCAGCGTCCAAGTGGCGGGGGCCTCAAGCGGCGCATGGGATGATTGGGTCGGGCCCCCGGTGGGATCCGCAGCGGCATCGACAGCGGCGGGCAGGTCGGCCCGCTGGGGCGCGGCGGTGCAGGCGGTCAGTGCGAGCAGGGCGGCCGCGAGCAAGTTGGCCGCGAACAAGCTGGCCGCGCGCATGGGGGCAAGGGCGCGCATGGGGGCAGGGGCGCGCGCGGGGAGAGGGTGGGGGAGAGGGTGGGAGAGAGGGTGGGCGAAAGGGGACGGGTGAGGATGGGGGCGGGGGCATGGTCGTGTGCGTGGGTGCGTGGGCTGATACGCTGGCGTCATGGCCGAGGGCTCTGAGGTTTGCGCAAGGTGTTGGTGCTCGGGATGGTCGCTGCGCCGCTGGGTGGCCATGGGGCCATTGTTTGCGCGGCGGGCGCTGGGTGCGGGCCCGCGTGTGACGTGCGTGAGCGTGATTTTGGCGGGGCTAACCGGCGTGGCCGGGTGCTCGACGGACCGTGAAGCCGGGCCCGGCGGGCGGATTGAGAGCATCTTTGAGCTCGTTGGTCCTGAGTCGCCGGCGGTGGCGGCGCGGCAGATGGTGGACCCGTTCGACCCGGACCGGCGGTTCCGCGGAATGTCCAAGATCGCGGCGGCGCCGTGGGGCGGCGAGGATGTCTACGTCAACGTCTACGCCGAGGCGATCAAGGCCGATAGTGACGCGGGCGTGCGCGGGGTGGCGGCGCGGGCGCTGGGGATGCACGGCGGGCCCGAGCATGCGCCGCTGATCGCCGAGCTACTGCTGAGCCCTGACAAGCGCGTGCGGCTGAGCGCGGCGCGGGCGCTCCAGCGCGTGCACAACACCTCGGTGATCCCCGCGCTCACGGGCGTGCTGCTGGGGCGTGCCCGGCCCGCCTCGGACAAGCCCGAGCCACCGCGCCCGCTGGGCCCGCAGGACTCTGAGCTGGACAAGGACGTGCGTGCGGCGGCAGCAGACGCGCTGGGGCAGTACGCCGACGCGCGGGTCTTTGACGCGCTGCTGGCGGGGCTCGAGGACGACGAGCTGGTGGTGGCTGACGCGGCGCGGGAGAGCTTGCGGACGCTGACCGGCGGGGACCGCGGGTACGACGCGAAGGCGTGGCGTGCGTGGCTGGACGCGACGGCGAGCCCGTTCGCTGGGCGGAGCGAGTACCAATACCGCGCGTACTCGCGTGAGCGCTACACGTGGGAGTGGCTGCCGTTCTTTCCGGAGCCGCCCAACGAGCGGCCGGGCACGCCAACGGGCGCTGACGCGGTCCGGTGAAGGGTGATGCGCGAATTCGCCGCGAGGTAATGCGCGAGCTGGGCCCAAAGTGGCGTCCGAGAACCCCTCGCGCGAGCGCACGGTCAGTTGCGGGCGTGCGGCGGGGTGGCTGACGGGCCGATGCAAGCCCTATGCGCGCGCTGCGATTTGATGGACAAGCTGTGGTGCTGGACAAGTCTGCGGCCGAGCCTGTGGCGGCGGCTGGCGAGGCGGTGGTGATCCCTGTGGTCATGGCCGGCAGCGCTGCTGATTGGCCGCTGGGCGGCGAGGCGGGACGCGTGCTGGGGCACGAGTTTGTGGGCGTGGTCGAGCGCGTTGAGCAGCCGGGGGCTGAGCCGGGCTTCAAGCACGCGCTGGTGGGGCAGCGTGTGGTGGCGAGCGTGAGTGTTTCTTGCGGTGCGTGCGAGCTGTGCCGCAAGGGGCTGGGGCCGCACTGCCGCGGACGCAAGATGCTTGGTTTGCCGGGCGCGGGCGGGCGTGACGGCTGCTTTGCCGACCGTGTGGTGGTGCCGACGCGCAACTTGCACGTAGTGCCAGCGGGGCTGAGCGACGAGGTGGCCGTGTTTGCGGAGCCGGTGGCGTCCGCGCTTCACGCCAAAGCGTGCTTCCGGCCCGAGGGGCGGCCATACATCACGGTGCTGGGCGAGAGCGCGATGGGCTTGCTGGTGGTCCAGGTCATGGCGCGCCTGAACGCGAGTGTGCGGCTGGTAGGGACCGACCCCGCGCGGCTATCGCTGTGCGATCGCTGGGGCGTCAAGCAGCGGGCGCTGGCGGAGGTGGGCTTGCGCGGCGATCAGGACGTGGTGATTGAGTGTACAGGGACGGCGCGCGGGCTAAGCACGGCGCTGGGCATGGTGCGGCCGCGCGGGCGGATCATTTTAAAGCAGGCGTTTACCGGCGGCGGAGCGGGTGAGAGTGTGCCCGAGAATGTGGACCTTTCGCCGGCGATTGCCAGCGAGGTGGAGATCATCGGAAGCCGCTGCGGGAATATCGCTGACGCGCTGGCGGCGCTGGCGCGGGGCGAGGTGGATATCTCGCCCCTGGTGGCGCGACGCGGGCGGCTGGCCGAAGGCGCGGCGCTGCTGGCGGGGGTGCGCGGCGGGTACCAGTCTGTGCTTTTGGCGGCGTAAAGCCCGTGCGTAGCGTTGCCGCGATGAGCGATGAAGCGAGTGATAGTTTGTCAGCGGGGCCGAAGCCCGCGGCACTACCGGCGGCACTACCGGCGGCACTACTGGGGGTAACACCGGCCGGCGCGGCAAGCCCGTGCGGGCTGCTGGTGATCGACAAGCCTTTAGGCCTGACGTCGATGGACGTGTGCCGACGTGTGCGGTGGCGGCTGGTGCAGGCCGGCGCGCCCAAGCGTGTGAAGGTCGGGCACGGCGGCACCCTGGACCCGCTGGCGACGGGCGTGCTGGTGGTGATGGTCGGCAAGGCGACGCGCCTGTGCGAGCGGGTGATGGCGGGCCAGAAGGCGTACGAGACCAGCGTGGACCTATCGGCGTTCAGCACCACTGACGACGCAGAGGGCGAGCGGACGGCGGTGACGCCGGACGGCGGCCCGCCGACGCGCGAGCGCGTTGAGCGGGTCTGCGCGGGGTTTGTAGGAACGATCATGCAGAGGCCGCCGGCATACTCGGCGATCAAGCTGGGCGGGCGGCGGGCGTATGACATGGCGCGGGCGGGCGAGGTGGTCCAGATCCAGGCCCGCCCGGTGGTGGTCCACGCGGTGCGGGTGTGCGGGTATGAATATCCGAGCCTGACGCTGTCGATTGACTGCGGCCGGGGCGTGTACGTGCGGTCATTGGCGCGTGACATCGGGCTGGCGCTGGGCACCGGCGGTTATCTCACGGCCCTTCGCCGCACGCGCGTGGGACGGTGGACGATCGACCAGGCGCGAACCCTGGCCGGGATGCCGGAGAAGCTCGAGCAGCAAGACTTGCTGGAGGTGCCGGGGCCAGAGTGAGCGATGAGCGGTGAGCAATGTCCGTCGGCCGATGACCGATGAAGGTTGAGCCGTCGGCCCCTTGGCCGATTGGAAAACCCGCCCTCCGAAGGATAAAGGCGACGGCTTAGGCCTTCTCGATCGTCGCGATCAGACCTTTGGAGGCGAACTGATCGCGATAGAGCTCGGCGAGCTCTTGGTGCGTGACGGCGACAAGTGCCAGGCCTGAGCGGTGCGCCTCGATCATCACGCCGAGGGCCTTGCGGGTCGGCAGGTGGACAATCTGCACGATCGACTGGACGACAAACATCATCTCGTTGTGCTCGTCGTTGTGGAGCAGAACCTTGTACTGGTCGAGCGGCTTGCGCTCAGGGGGCGCCTTGGCGGGCGCGGGCGCTTGCGCGGTGGCCTGTGCGCCGGGGGTGGCGCCGGGGGTGGCGCTGGGGGTGGAGCCGGGGGTCGCGGTGGGCGCGGCCTGCTCGTTTGGCCCAGGGGTCGAGGGGGGCGCGTCAACTTGCGGCGCCTGCTCGGTCTCGGCACCGCGTGGCGATGTGGCACGTGACGATGAAGCGCGTGGCGGTTGAACCTGAGCCAACTTGGTGGCCGGTCTTGAAGCCGCAGAGGGCGGGAATGGCTGGTTGGTCATGGCTTAACTCGGATATTGGCCGGCGTTTCGAGTGGCACAGACCAATGAGTGTAGGTCTGGGGCCGGGGCTTGCGCGCGTGAAGGGCGTAGGTCGCCTGCCTCAGCGTGGGCCTGCCTTAGCGCGAGGCACTCAGGAACTTGCGGGCCGCGCCGACGGCGTGGTCTTTGAGCATGGTGAGCTCTTCGGGCTTCTGGCTGTTGTACCAGCCCAGGACGGTCCCGTCGGGCCCGACGAGGAAGAAGTTGACGCTGTGGTAGATGTTGGCCATCTCGGTGCCAGCGGAGGTCTGGATCTTTTCTTCGGGGCGGTCTTCGACAAACTGCATGAGGTCGTTGGCGAAAATGGCGCGTCCGATGTTGCGGACCGGCTTGCCGGGGGCGGGCAGCTCGGTGAGGAACGTCCAGTTGCTGGTGTCGATCTTGAAGCGGATGTTGATGTAATCGGTCAGCACGGCGGGCGTGTCGTTGGCGGCGTCGATCGAGAAGCTGGCGAACCGGACGCCGGTGCCAGCGAGCTTCTTCTGCAGCTCTTGGAGCTTGCCGGTCATGACCGGGCACGCCAGAGGGCAGTTGGTGAAGAAGAAGTCAACGATCGTGACGTGAGACTCGATGACGTCGGCCCGGGTGCGGGCGGCGCCGGTCTGGTCGATGAGCTCAAAGGGCGGGATGACCAGCGTGGGCTTGTTGGGGGATGCATCGGCGCCGTTGAGCGCGGCGGCGGCGGGCATGTTGCCGACGTAGACCAGCGCGCCGATGCCGAAGACAAGTCCCAGCAGCCCGAGCCCGAACATGGCGTACATGAGCTTCTTCATGGTGTGTGCCTTTTCAGAGGCGGGGTGACGCTAAATCAGCGAGCGAACAAGGACCTCGGCGACCATCGCCAGCAGCAGCAGCGGCAGGTGGACGATGGAGGCGAGGAAGACGGTGCGGGCGGTGGTGCGTTGCAGCCCGACGCGAAGGGCTTGGACCATCAGTCGGAGGCAGAGGACGGCGAAGGCGGTGCCGCTGACGACCGCGACGGCGAAGTAGGGCCAGCCGAGGACGGTGGGCGTGCCGACATCCGAGCCGCGGAGCGCGAGCCAGGGCAAAAGCGTGGCGGGCACAAGGCCCAGGCCGGTGAGGGCGATGGTCACGCCGGTCCAGCGGCCTGTCGGGTCATACCACGGCAGCATGCGGTGCCCGCCGGCGGCGTAGTCATCCTTGTACATCCAGGCGATCGCCATGAAGTGCGGAAGCTGCCAGATGAACATCAGCGCAAACAGCGACCATCCGCCGAGCGAGGCCTCGCCCGTAAGGGCCGCGTGCCAAGTGGAAGCAGCGCTGTTGTTGGTCGCGCCGTGGCTGATCGCGGCGTGAGCGGCGCACCAGCCGATGAGCGGGGGCAGCGCGCCAGGGACGGCACCGATGAGCGTGTTGATCGGCGTCAGCGGCTTGCTGGGCGTGTAAAGCAAAACGTAGATGAGGATGGTGGCGAGGGCTACCAGCGCGGCGGCGAGGCCGCTGAGCAGCGCAAGAACGCCGACGCCCAGCAGGCTCATAACCAGCCCGGCGACGAGGGCCGCGCCGACGCTGATGCGTCCAGTGGGCAGCGGCCTGCCGCAGGTGCGGGGCATTTTGGCGTCGCGTGCGCGCTCCCACCACTGGTTCAGCGCGTTGGCACCGCCAGCGGCAAGGACCGTGCCCACGATGCAACCCAGGGCTGAGAGGCCGACGTCAAGTGTGAGCGCGGCGTGCCAAGGGTTCGCGCCCAGCTGGGTACTAGCGCCGATCTGGCTGTTGTTCAACTGGTTGGTCAGGCCCGCGAAGGTCGCGGCAGAGAGGACGAAGCCGACGCCCGAGGTCAGCGCGACCAGGCGGGTAATGCGCGGCTTGCTGAGTTCAATGACGTTGGCGACAAGGCCGACAGGTTGGTCGGCACGCGAGCCAGTGATCGGTACGACGACCGAGCGCGCGGTCACACCCGCAACAGCGGGGGATGGGCTGGCCAGGCCGGCGGCGGCCGCGGACTGGCGTGCGGGCAAGGGCATGAAGGATCGTTGCGGCCTGAGCGTAGAAATTCCAGTCTGGCAGCACGCCGAGGGGTCAAGAGGGCCGAATGTTTGAGGGCGAGATGAGATGTGGCGCGGGATGGGGGATGTGGGGGGGGCAGTTCGCGGGTCATAGGGAACGAAGTTCTCCCCGCGGTTACGGCGCCGTGGGTCGCGCATCGGTTGCAGGCCACGGCGTAAAGTTTCCGCGTCGTCCCCGTGGCGCAACTGGACAGCGCTCCCGTCTTCTAAATGGGTGGTTGGTGGTTCGAGTCCACCCGGGGACGCTTGGCTTTATTGTGCGGCGGGGGGCGCGCTCTCTGGTTCTTTGCGCAGCAGGCTGGCGCCGATGCCCACAAGTAGGCAGGTGCCGATGACGCCCAATGACCAGGCGGTCTCGATGTGCAGGCCCTGCCAGTGGGTGTGGTTGCCTGCCGCGTCTGTGCCTGTGGGGATGAACTTGAGCGGGGGCGTGAGGACCATTTTGATGCCAATGAAAATCAGCACGACCGCCAAGGCGATCTTGAGGTAGCGGAAGGCGCTGATGAGGCTGGCGATGGCGAAGTAGAGGCTCCGCAGGCCGAGGATCGCGAAGACGTTGGCAGCGAAGATGATAAAGGTGGTGCGGCTCTGGCCAAAGGCGGCGGGAACGCTGTCAACGGCAAAGACGATGTCGGTGGCCTCGACCACGCAGAGGACCAGAAACAGCGGGGTGGCCATGAGAGCGCCGACCTTCAGCGGCTTGCCGGTGTGGCCTTTGTCCCAGACGTCGTCGAGCCCGTGCCGTGCGAAGAAGCGGTCGCCGTGGAGGTTGTCGGTGACTGGTAAGAACAGTCGTGCCGCGCGGAGTGCGAGCGACTTTGAGGGGTCGTAGTGCTCGTCTTGGGTGAGCATTTTGTAGGCGGTGTAGAGCAGAATGAGGCCGAAGACAATCAGCACAGGCTGGAAGGCGGCCACGAGCGAGGAGGCGGTGCCGATCATCAGCGCGCGGAAGACCAGCGCCCCCATGATGCCCCAGAACAGCACACGGTGCTGGTGCTGAGCGGGGACCTTAAAGTGCGCGAACACCAGCGTGAAGACGAACAGGTTGTCGACGCTCATCGAGTACTCAAGAACCCAGACGCTAAGGTACTCGCCGACGGCGGCGGCACCGGTCATGGGTTTGCCGGCGAAGGTCGTAGCGGCGTCGCCCATCAGCCCGTGCTGGTAGACCTCGTAGATAACTAGCGAGAAAAGCAGGCCGAGGGCCGCGAACACGCCGGTCATGACCAGGGCCTTCTTGGGCGGCACCGCTTGGTTGCGCTTAGAGACAACAAAGAGATCAATTAACAAGATGACGATGACAAGCAAAATCAGGCCGGCCCAGAGCATCACAGGCACGGAGGGGAGCATGACAGAGCGTATCCGGAGCAGGGTGCGGGCTCGGTGATGATCGCAACGACCAAGCAATCTTGATTATCTGGCGGGCTCGGGGCGTGGGCCACCGGCGCGTGGACGGGCGGGGCGTGTGGTTGTGCGAGAGTCGCATGGGTCTTTGATGGCGGTGATGTGCAGGTAGGAAACGGTGGCGGACTTATCAGAGCGGGGCTGAGCGATAAAGACCGTGGTCTTCATCACCACGGCCAGATCGGGCGCGAGCACGGGGTGGCCAATGCCGATGCTGGCGCGGACGACGAAGGGGAGGAACGGCTCGGCGGTGAGGTACTCTCGGACCGTCTCGAAGATCACGACGCAAGGCCAGCACGGTGGGCTGGTCACGGGGCACCAGCGGGCGTGGCGGGTGTGGCGGGTGTGGCTTGTACGCGCGCCGGGATGGTAGGGTAGCGATTCAGGAGGGGGGTTTTCTCGCTGAGGTTATGGGAGGTTCCTTCACGAGGCTGTAGTGGCGTTACGCTTTACGCATGCACAGAGGATTCCGCGAGGTCATTTCGCACGCAGAGATGTGCGTCCGTGAGAAGACGAGCCTTCAGAAGGGTATGAACTTTCGCGTAGGCAACGGTCGGGGAGTGGACGCCAAGGGGGTTGCTGTCCAGCCCTACTGCGTCATTTTGATGTCTGTTCGAAGGGGCGCGCCTTACCAGGATCAGTGGTACAATGAGGGCGAGCACGCGGGGTTGCTGGAGTACGAGGGGCATGACCGGGCCCGCAAGGTGAGCGAGTGGCTGCGCAACGTGGTGGGCGACCCCAAGCAGGTTGATCAGCCGCTGACGCTCGCCTCGGGCAGACCCACAGACAATGGCAAGTTCTTCGCCGCGGCTCAAGCCTTTGTGGCTGGGGCGGCCCCGGCAGAAGTGGTCTAGGTGTACGAGAAGATCATCAACGGTGTGTGGTCTGACCGCGGGCGATACGAGCTCGTCGACGCGTCAGCAAAGTCGGTACCGGTGACCGGTCGCCGGCACAGTTCGAGCTCATCGACCCGCACGGTTCTGCGTTTCTTCCTGCGCCCGGCGGCCACACCAGATGTCTCCACGCCCCAAGAGCAGCTCGCACTTTCGATCGGTCGCCAGATCCCGACCGCGGTGAAGGTCGCGGTCTTCAAACGCGACCAAGGCCGCTGCGTGCAGTGCGGCGCGACCGACAACCTGCACTTCGACCATGACCTGCCGCATAGCAAAGGTGGCAGCAGCTTGACTGAGGCCAACGTGAAGCTGTTGTGCGCACGGCACAACCTCCAGAAGTCTGACAAAATCGTGACACTGGGCCCATTGCTGGGCCCACTCGTCGCGGCATTTCTCGCACAGGCCCGACGTGGGGCTTAGCGCCGGTGGCGGGGGTGCTCACCGCGAAGCAACACGCGGCTGATCAGCGCAGACCGCGGTGGTCCGCAACCCCTATCACTTGTTCCACAGCCCGCCGCCGTACACCGCCGAGTCGCCGAGCTCTTCGGCGATCCGGATGAGCTGGTTGTACTTGGCGTTGCGGTCGCTGCGGCACGGCGCGCCGGTCTTGATCTGCCCGCAGTTGGTCGCCACGGCGATGTCGGCGATCGTCGCGTCCTCCGTCTCGCCGCTGCGGTGGCTCAGGATCGCACCGTATCGGTTCCGCACCGCCATATTCACGGCGGCAAAGGTCTCGGTGAGGGTCCCGATCTGATTGACCTTCACCAGGATCGCGTTCGCGCAGCCCTCCTTGAGCCCGCGGGCCAGGAAGCTGGGGTTGGTCACGAACAAGTCGTCGCCGACCAGTTGGACCTTGTCGCCGAGCTTCTCGGTGAGCTTGCGCCACCCGTCCCAGTCGTTCTCGGCCAACCCGTCCTCGATCGACCGGATCGGGTACTTCTTGCACCAGCTCACCCACAAGTCGATCATCTCATCGCTGCTGGCGATCCGCTTGGGGTCGCTTTTAAAGAAGCAGTAGCCCTTCTTGCCCTTGGCGGCGGCCTCGTTCCATAACTCGCTGACGGCGGGGTCAAGGGCCACAAAGATCTGGCTGCCCCACTTGTAACCGGCCTTCTTGGTCGCCTCCTCCATCAGCTGCAGCGGCTCCTCGGCGTTCTTGAGGCTCGGGGCAAAGCCGCCCTCATCGCCCACGGCGGTGCTCAGCCCGCGCTCGTGCAGCACCTTCTTGAGGGCGTGGTAGATCTCAACGCCCGCGCGCAACGCCTGATTGAAGTCGTCAAAGCCCCACGGCTGGATCATGAACTCTTGGAAGTCGACGTTGTTGTCGGCGTGCTTGCCGCCGTTGAGGATGTTGAGCATCGGGACCGGCAAAGTCCGCGCGCTGCTGCCACCGAGGTAGCGGTACAGCGGGAGCCCGGCCTCCGCCGCGGCGGCCTTGGCGACGGCCATGCTGCAGGCGAGGATCGCGTTGGCTCCGAGCTTGGCCTTGTTGGCCGTGCCGTCGGCGTCGAGCATGGTCTGGTCGATCTTCTCTTGCTCGCGCGCGTCGCGCCCAAGCAGCACATCAGCGAGCTTGTCGTTGACGTTTTTGACGGCCTTGAGCACGCCCTTGCCCAAGTACGTCTTCTTGTCGCCGTCACGAAGCTCGACGGCCTCGTGCTCGCCCGTGCTGGCGCCGCTGGGCACCGCGGCGCGACCCACCGCGCCGCCGGCGAGCTGGACCTCGGCCTCGACAGTCGGGTTACCACGGCTGTCGAGAACCTGACGGGCGTTGACGCGGGCGATGCTAAAAACCATTACTTTGATCCTGCCTTTCTGGCCCGCGAAGGCGGGCGTGTACCGACTACCGACGCTGAAACCAACTGAGACCGGCACCGCGCAGAACGCGTGGGCGGCTCTCGGACGTCACGCCCGAAAGAGCACCCAGGCCACTGAGGTACATTACCCGGACAAGTGCTGGACGTGCAACCGAACCTGTGGCATGATACGAACAGAAGGCCGGGCTTCCACTGCCGAGTATCCGAGCCTTTGCCCAAGCCCCGCTCGACCTCGTTTCGCGCCTCGGGGCTCGCCTGACTGACCACAGGGAACGCTGATGACGACACCTTCAGAGTGCTCTGCCGCGATCAAAACTCTTGCCGCCAGTTCGCCGGCGGGTGACGCCATCGCGGCGGGCCTTCCCGCTGGTGCCATGTTCGCGTCGGTCCACGGGGTTTCCACGGTCCGCGGAGAGCGGGTATCCTGTTGGAAGCCCCTCGCACGGGGCCCAGCCATGAACAGTGCTCAAGACCCCTTCCAGGTGCAGGTCCAGAAGCTCAAGGCCGACATGGTCGCCCAAGGCGTGCGCGTGCGCGAGCTGGTCGGTGCCTCGATGGACGCGGTCTTCGTGCGCGACCTTGAAGCGGCCCGGCGTGCCATCGCCCTTGACGAGCAGGTAGACCGCGTGGACGTAGAGCTGGAGAAGGCCTGCGTTGATCTGCTGACGCGCGCCACCGGCGTGGGCGCGCAGCTAGAGCCCGGGCAGCTCCGCTCGGTGCTGATGATCGTCAAGGTCAATAATGAGCTAGAGCGGATCGCCGATGTCGGCGTGAGTATCGGCGAGATGTGCGGGGTCTTCGCGGCGCAGGGGCAGGCCCTGCCCTCGACCTTCCGAGTGCTGGCCAACAGCTCGCTGGGGATGCTGCGTGACGCCGTGACGAGTTTGGACCGGCTCGACCCCGAGCTGGCGCGGGTCGTGCTGCTGAGCGAAGAGACGGTGCTCAAGTTCAAGCACGCGCTGGTGCGTGACGTGCAGCAGCAAGTCAGCCAGGGCAAGATGTCGGTAGACTTGGCGGGCGCGCTGCACGACGTAGCGATGCAGTGCGTCAACATCGCCGACCACTGCACCAACATCGCCGAGCAGGTCATGTATACCGTGACCGGCAAGATCGTGCGGCATATGCAGGGCCACTGGGAAGAGGTCAACCTTCCGGGCTGAAGCACGGCCGAGTGGTCAGAACCAAAGGCTTTGGTTCGCGCAGGGCAGGATTTCCTCCCGCCGTCGGTCTGCAGGCCAGACTCTTACCGCCCCTCCGCGTTCCTCCGCGCTCCTCCGCGCCCCTCCGCGCCCCGCCGCACCGCCGCGCACTGCCGCGCGCCGCCGTGAGCCTCACCCCTAAGCCCTAAAGATCGCGCCAAGCCGCTTGCCCATCAATACGCTCGCACCTACCAGCGTCACCGCCAGCAGCGCCATACCCCACACGCCCATCGCCGCCGCCACGTGCGGCCCGTCCGCCAGCCGATTCGCAAACGCAAAGATCGCCTTCGTGATCGGGTAGTGCCGCTCCTGCTGCGCCAGAATCAAACTATCGCTCACCTCCAGCATCGCGAAGCTGAACGCCAGCAGCGCGCCGGCAATCAGGTTCGCCGCAATCAGCGGCACAATCACCCGGCGCACCGCCGTCACCCGGCTCGCGCCAAGGTTCATCGCCGCCTCTTCAAGCTGTCCGCTCGTCTGCTGCAAGCCCGCGACCGTCGCCCTCACAATGTACGGCAGCCGCCTGATCGCGTACGCCGCAATCAAAAACGGCACGGGGTTCGGGTCGCTGCCCACCACGCTCAGCGCCTCCAGCGGGTTGCCCTTCCCAAACGGCCACCGCAGGCTCAGCGCCACAAACCCAAACGCCATCACCAGCCCGGGCACCGCCAGCGGCAGCATGCACAACGCGTCCAGCAACCCGCGCCCCCACACCTGCGTCCGCACCAGCACGTAACCGATCAGCACGCCCAAAAACAAGTCAATCGCCACCGCCACACTCGCCAGCAAAAGGCTCATCGTGATCGCGCTGCTCGCAAGGTCGCTCGTTAGCGCCTGGTCAAAGTGCGCAATCGTGAACTCACGCGGCAGCACGCTGCGGTACCACTGACCAGTCCCCGAGAGCGCCGTCAGCACCACGCCCACGTGCGGCAGCACCGCCGCCATCGTCACCGCCGCGAACAAACCCGTCGCCAGCCAGCCCCTCCAACCCGCCAGCACGCCCTCGCCAGACGCACGGCTCGCCTTTGCGAACATCGCGTAACTCTGCCCGCCAAGCAGCCACTTGCCCAGCCCGTAGCAACTAAGCGCTACCGTCAGCATCACCAGCGTCAGCGCGTACGGCTCGCTGCTCCGCTCGACCTCCTTCAGCCCGTCAAAGATCTGTACCGATGTCACCTGCCGATACTCAAACACCAGCGGCGTGCCAAGCTCCGTAAAGCTCCAAATAAACACGATCGTCGCGCCCGCAAAGATCCCCGGCCGCACCAGCGGCAGCGTGATGGTCAAAAGCCGACGCCAGAACCCCGCCCCAAGGTTCTCCGCGCTCTCATCCAGCGCGGGGTCAAGGTTCGCCAGTGCCGCGCTCGCGTTCAGGTAGATGATCGGGTACAGGCTCAGCGCCTGCACCACCACCACCCCCGCCAGCTGCGCAGAGCCCACAAAGTCAACCTCAGTCCCCAGCAGCGTGTTGAGCGCCCCCTGCGTCCCGAACACCATCTTGAAACCAATCGCCCCAACAAACGGCGGCAAAATCATCGGCACCAGCACCAGCGCGTTGAACACCCCCTTGCCAGGGAACCGGTACCGCGTGCTCAGCACCGCCAGCGGCAGCGCGATCGCGCACGCCGCGATCGTCGTCATCGTCGCGATCTTCAGGCTGTTCACCATCCCGCCAACCAGGATCGGGTTCTCAAACACCAGTAAAATGTTCCGCAGCGTAAACCCCGTCGCCTGCGTCGGATTCTCGTAGAACGCCCCGATCAACGTCAGCGCAATGGGGTACAGCAGCAGTGCCGAAAGCACCAGCAACAGCGACGTCAGCAACGCGTACTGCGAAATCAACCTTGACCAGCGCATGCCCACAAGGTAGCCAACCACGACCTGAACTTCCGCCCTTGCCTCGCGTGAGGCAGGTTCTCCAGGCCGCCTCCTTGCCTTCGCCTCGCGTGGGGCAGGATTCCATCCTGCCAAGGCTTTGCCTCCTCATTGCTTGCCCCGCCTACTATTCCCCATGTTGTGGTGGTGGCACGGCCGCCGCCTGATCTGTCCCTTGACCCAGCCCGGCACCCCCGGGCCCATCTCCGTGGAGGGCTCCTTGACGCAGTCCAGCAACCCCGCACTCGTACGCTTTTCACCTGACGCCTGGCGCGACCTCCCCGGCATGAGCCTCTCCAAGGCCGCCAAGGCCTCCGCCATGACCGTCACAGGCACCGTCACCGCCACCGCCATCCTCCTGTTCATCACCATTGCCGCCGCCGCCGGCGGCTGGCTCCTGGTCCAGAAAAACCCAAGCCTCATGCTCCCGATGTCCATCGGCAGCCTCGTGCTCTGTCTGCTCACCTGCTTCGTGCTCTTCCGCTTCCCCAAGGCCGCCCCCTACATCTCACCGATCTACGCCATCCTCCAAGGCCTCGTCGTCGGCGGCATCTCCTGGATCTACGCCACCAAAACCGCCGGCACCAGCGTCGGCGGCGCCACCGGCTCCATGATCATCATCAACGCCGGCCTGGCCACCGCCGCCACACTCAGCGTCATGCTCAGCCTCTACGCCTTCGGCCTGCTCAAGGCCGGCAGAACCTTCCGCAACGTCATGCTCGTCGGCGGCGTCGCCGTCGGCCTCTACCTCCTCGCCTCCCTCGGCATGTCGCTCTTCGGCGTCACTCCCGCCTTCCTCTCCTCAGGCCCCATCGCCATCGCCCTCACCGCCGCCATCACCCTCTATTCCGCCTTCTGCCTCATCCTTGACTTTGACCTGATCGAGTCCAGTGTCGAGGCCGGCGCTCCCAAATACATGGAGTGGTACTGCGGCTTCGCCCTCCTGGTCACCCTGGTCTGGATCTACATCAACTTCCTCCGCCTGCTCTCGCTGCTCCGCAGCAACAACTAATCACCGCCCTCCACCCCGCCCGAAACGGCCGGGTGAAGCTTCGCTCGCACCCCTCCCGCATCCCCGCGCTATGCTTCCGCCCTTCCCCCCGGCCCTGTCAGTCAGGCACGTCCGGGCCGCTGTCCCACTCCCCAATAGCACTGCGCACATGACACCCGACCCCGCCGCACATACATCCGACATGGCCTTTAACCTGGCCTCCACGCTCACCGCCACGCTGGGCTTCACCCTTGACTGGGGCCGCATGGGCGTCGGCCTGCTCCTGGTCGGGTTCATCGCGGCCTGCGCCATCCTCATCCTCATCATCCTGATTCAAAAGCCCCAGGGCGGCGGCCTCGCCGGCGCCTTCGGCTCAGGCTCAGGCTCGGGTCAAACCGCCTTCGGCACTCGCACCGGCGACGCCCTCACTTGGATCACCGTCGGTGCCTTCGTCCTCTTCGTCGGCCTCGCCATCGCCATGAACTACGCCTCGAAGCCCCCCAAGGCGCCAGCCGCCGAGCCAGAGGCCATCGCCCCCGCGACCACAACGCCCGCGACCACAACGCCCGCCGGATTTACGCCCGCGCCCCCTCTGCCGACCGAAATCACGCCCGCGCCCGCCGCGACTGTGCCCGTGGTCATCACTCCCCCGCCCACGCCCGCACCCGCGCCCGCACCCTTGACCACACCCTGACCGCCCGCGCGCCAGCGCCACCGGACAACGGACCTTCCACATGATCCGCAGCATGACCGGCTTTGGAGAGGCCTCTTGCACCCACCAGGGCGTGCACTTCTTTCTCGAGCTGCGCTCCCTCAACAACCGCTACTTCAAGGCCGCCATCAGGCTCCCTGATGAGTTCCAGGGCCTCGAAGCAGAGATCGAGAGCGAGCTGCGCCGCATGCTCTCCCGCGGCAGCCTCACCCTCTCCGCCTCATGCTCAGACTCCTCAGGCGGCGCCGCCCACACAATCAACAAGGCCGCACTCGGCGCTTACATCGATCAGCTCGCCGCACTCCCACAAGTTGCCAGCGGCCTCACCCGCATCGAGATGGGCCCGCTGCTCTCGCTCCCGGGCGTGCTCCAGCCACCCGCCAACGAAGAGGCCCGACACGACCTCGCACGCACCGCCTACCTCGGCCTGCTCAAGCAGGCCTGCACCGAGCTTGAAAAGATGCGCGCCCGCGAGGGCCAGCTCCTCAAGGCCGACCTGCTCGCCCAGCGCGAGGTCATCGTCGAGCACCTCCGCGTCGTCCAAGAACGCGCACCCGTCGTCGTCAACGACTTCGCACAGCGGCTTAAGAACCGGGTCGAGACCCTGCTCAAAGACAACGGCCTGACCGTCCAGCCCGTTGACCTCATCCGTGAGATCGCCGCCTACGCCGAAAAGTCTGACATCTCCGAAGAGATTACCCGCCTCGGCGGGCACATCGAACAGTTCATGGCCCTAGTTAGCAAGGACGACGCCAAGCCCATCGGCCGCACGCTGGACTTCCTCAGCCAAGAGATGCTCCGCGAAGCCAACACGATGTCCAGCAAGAGTAACGACGTCGGCATCAGCCGCGCCGTCGTCGAGATCAAGAGCGCCATCGACCGCATCAAAGAGCAGGCCGCCAACGTGGAGTGAGCGGGCAAGCGAGGTTGGGCAGCGGGCAATCGGCGCTGCCGAGTAATTGTGTCACGCCGTAGCGATGCTTAGCGAGGCGTACCAGTACCTGCCATGGCAATGCGTCGCGTGGCGGTCAGTAGAAGTGCGCGGCAGCGCTTGCCACAGGATCAACGGCCGAGCAAATTCAGGCCTTCAGCGCACGTCGCGTTTCACGCGACCATGAACCATCGCACAATGGTCAATGTCTTTGACCGCCCGATCACCGCCCGATCACCGCGCAATCACCGCCCGATCACTCCCCATCAATCTCGCGCAGCTTCAGCCCGTACTCCTGAAGCTTGATCTTCACCTCGGTCAGGCTCGTCGCGCCAAAGTTCTTCACACCCAGCAGCTCCGCCTCGGTGTGCGTCACCAGGTCGCCAAGGCTCTGGATGTTCAGCAGCTGCAGCGCCTTGCGCGCACGCACCGACAGGTTCAGCTCGCCCACGGCCTTGGTCAGCACCGCCTCCTGACCCGTCCCCTTCATCGTGTCCAGCATCTGACGACGTGCCGCACGGTGCGCCTCGTCACGCCCCTGCCCAAGCCGCAGACCCTTCTGCCCCAGCATCACCTTGATCTCCTCCAGCGAGTTATCGCCGAAGTTCTTGTAGCTCATCAGCTCCTGCTCGGTCGTCCGGATCAGGTCGCCCAGCGTCCGGATGTTCATCTTCTTCAGGCACGTACGCGCCCGCACCGACAGCTCAAAGTCCGTCACCGGCGTGTCGAGCAGCGCGCTGCGCTTGAAGCGGTCCTGAGAGTGGTCGTCCTCCAGCACCATGCTCTTGCTCGCCGTCACGTCCTGCATGTACAGCCGCGCACGCGCGTGGTTCGGGTCCGTCTCAAGCACCTGACGAAGGCACCGCTCCGCGCGGTGCCAGTCGCCCTGATCCTCGTACAGCACCGCCAGGTTCACAAGCGCGTTGATCGGCGCCGGCGGACGCTCAATCGCCTTCTCGTAACACTCAATCGCCCCATCCTCCTCGCCAGAAAGGTCCAGCAAGTACCCAAGACGAAAGTTCAGCTTCGGGTCCAGCGGGTCCGCGGCCACGGCCTTGCGCAGATGGACAATCGCCAGGTCACGGTCGCCCGCCGCTTCGGCCCGCTCAGCCTCGCCAGACGCACGCGCCGCCGCCTGCGCGTCACGCTGAACCTCGGCCGCACCAATCACCAAGTCCATCACGTTGTGACTCGACATGCCGCTGCACTCCAAATAGCCCCGCCCGCCGCGTTGCGCACGCAGCCAAGCGGGCCGAGATTATAGCCCGCCAACGCCTTCAAGTAGCCCCGCAAGTACCCCGCTGGTCTTCGCCAGCCGCCCCCAGCCGCCCCCAGCCCCCCCCCGGCTCCCCCAGCCCCGGGGTTTCAGACGCGCGCCGCCGCTGCGGCCACAATCGCACCAAACTCGTCGGGCTTCAGGCTTGCGCCGCCCACCAGCGCCCCGTCCACGTCCGGCATCGCCATCAGGCTCTGGGCGTTCGCCCCCGTCACGCTCCCGCCGTACTGAATCCGCACCGCCCCAGCCGCCTCGCTGCCGAACATATCGCGCACCACGGCCCTGATGTGCCAGTGCGCGTCCTGCGCGTCATCGGCCGTCGCGGTCTTGCCCGTCCCGATCGCCCAGATCGGCTCGTACGCGATCACAAGCCGCGCCATCTCCTCAGGCCGCACCTCACGCAACCCAAGGCGCGTCTGCTTCTCGTTGATGTGGTTGGTCTCGCCCACGTCGCGCTGGTGCAGGCTCTCACCCACGCACAAGATCACGCCCAGCCCCGCGTGCAACGCCGCACGCAACTTGAGGTTGACCATGTCGTCACCCTCGTGGATCACATGCCGACGCTCGCTGTGCCCGGCCAGCACCCACGTGCACCCGCAGTCCACCAGCATCCCGGGCGAAACCTCGCCGGTGAACGCGCCCTTCTCGGCGTGATACACGTCCTGCGCGCCAACTTGCACCGCGCTGCCGCGAACCGCCTCGCCCACCGCCAGCAAGTACGGCAGCGGCGGAAAGACCACCGTCTGCACGCCACCCTGAGCCCCGGCCAGCTTTACCACCGCCCGCGCCAGCTCAACGCCCA
Source organism: Phycisphaerales bacterium PN19_bin_20 (assembly GCA_021173225.1). GTDB lineage: Bacteria > Planctomycetota > Phycisphaerae > Phycisphaerales > UBA1924 > JAJTGZ01. The sequence continues at coordinate 183,687 of JAJOLK010000003.1, forward strand.
AGGCCCGGTTGGTGTTCATCTTCCAGTTGCCGCCGATGATCGGTGTCCGCATGGGCCAATATAGAGCCCCACAATCCGGCGGGCGCACGTGGTTGACTTTGACTTTGAGTCTGACCAGCTCTCTGAGCGCGCGCCACACACGCTTTTGTCAGCGGGCGATGGCCGCCGCGATGCTCTTGGCCGACACGGGCGTGCCCTACCGAAGGCTGCGCGTCGTCGCGTGTGCTGCCAACGAGCGTGCCGTGCCACTGGCGCGCGTGAGCGGCCGGCACCGCACCAACCAGCGCGTCGAGCTGGTCATGACCCGCGACCAAGCGTCTGAAGATCCGCACCAGCGCGACTCGCCAAGGTGGTTCGAATGATGGCGCGTCCGGGGACCATTGACACGCGCTTAGGCCTTCGTTTCTCTGCTCTGGCCCCTACTCCACGCTACAAGCCCCGTGGCTGGCGTCTGCCGCACGCGCGACCAGACCCACCCCAAGGTACCACCCAGGCCCGCCGCGTCGATCCTGGCGCAGATACAGATTCGAGCGCACTTCTGCGGCGTTCCGCGGCAGGCTGGGCAAGCCCTAACCTTCCGACGTGACCAGCCCGCCCAGCGATGACAGACCCCGCGATAAAGTCGGCGGCGGCCCGCGCGGGCCAGACGCCTCGGGCCTCAAGCTGCGCGGGGTTGATGGTGAGGTCGTCGCTCGCGGCGCGACCGGCCAGCGCCCGCCACGGCTTCGGCCAGAACTAGACGACGATGAGATCTCGGACCTCCCGCAGCGGGCCGACGTCGAGCGGTTTAGCGGCGTGACGCGGCGCTGCCCAGAGTGCAAGAAAGAAGTCTTTGACGATGTCGTGGCTTGCTACCACTGCGGGGCGTATATGGAAGAGGACCGGTCTCGCCGGCGTGTGCCGGTGTGGGTCTTGGCCACGGCGGGCCTGGTGATCCTGGGCTTTCTGCTGGTCGCTCTGCGCGGGGTGGTCTTCTAGGATTGCGGGAGCGCCGGGCTTCTGGCCGGGGCGTGGAATGTGTGGTAGATTGTTCTGTGCTGTACCGGCGGTGCTCAGGCCCATCCGCAGTGCCGCGCGTGCTTAGTGAGGAACCCCAGATGATCAACGCCCCCGAGCCCAGCGGCCAACCTGGTGCCTTCGCCAAGCTCTCGCGCCGTGACGTGCTCAAGCTGGCCGGCAGCGCGGCGACGCTGGCGGTCGGGGCGGCGGCGATCGGTGTTGGCGGGCGTGCGCTGGCGGGGGGCGTAGTAGAGCCTTTGAATGTCAAGCCCACGCCGGGCCTGCTGCGGTTTCGGCTGACGGCGACGCCGGCGTTCGTGCAGATGCGGCCGGGTGCGATGACGGCGGTGTGGCGGTTCCGTTATCGGCTGCTGGAGGGCGACGGGTCTTACCTGACGCCGGGGCCGGGGTTCATGGGCCCGACGATCCGTGTGCCGCGCGGGACGCGGGTGATTTGCGACTACAGCAACAACCTGAGCGAGATCAGCAACGTGCACTGGCACGGGCTGGACATTCCGGCGGACCAGGACGGGCACCCGAAGGACTTTGTTGAGCCCGGCGGGACGCGCCGGTATGACTTCGTGGTCGATCAGCCCGCGGGCACGTGCTGGTATCACCCGCACCCCGACATGCGGACGGGCCCGCAGGTGTACATGGGCCTTGCAGGGCTGTTTATCGTGACGGACAAGGAAGAGGCCAAGTCTCGCCTGCCGCAGCGCGAGCTGGCGCTGGTGTTGCAGGACCGGCAGTTTGGTGCGGGCAACGGCCTGGTCTACGGCGATCCGTCGGGCGTGGTGGGGATGCTGGGCAACGTGGTGCAGGTCAATGGCGAGCAGCTTCCGACCCTTGCGCTGGCGGCGGGCCCGGTGCGGCTGCGGCTGTTGAACGCGAGCAACTCACGGATCTACAAGCTTGCGCTCAGCGACGGCACGCCCCTGACGGTGGTGGGGACTGACAACGCGGTGCTTCCGACGGCGGTGAATCGCGGGTACTTGATGCTCTCGCCGGGCGAGCGCGCGGACGTGTGGCTTGACCTCTCGGCGCGGGCCAACAGCGAGGTGCTGACGCTGCGGAGCCTGAGCTTCAACCCGTTCATGATGGGCTCGAGCTCGCTGGTAAACGGGGCGGCGTTTGATGTGTGCCGCTTCCAGACCAGCACCGCGCCGACCACGCCGGCGGCTGCGCCCGGCGCGCTGGTGCCCTTTGAGGCGTACACGCTGGCGGGGGCGAGCAACGCGGCGAACCCGCGGCTGTACCCGATCGGGCGCGACACGACGACGAACCCTGACTTGTGCCAGCCGTGCTGGACGCTCAACGGCGTGCTGTACACCCTGACGGGGCTTGAGAGCAACGAGACGGTGCCGGCGGACACGCTGGAGGTGCTGCAGGTGGACAATCCGGCGAACGGGCCGGTGATGCCGCACCCGATCCACTTTCATGGTCGGGCGTTTCAGGTGCTGTCACGGGCGCGGGTGACGGGCAACTCGTCGACGCAGACGTCTTACAACGGGGTGAAGGACGGGTTCGTTGACAGCGGGTGGAAGGACACGGTGCTGGTCTGGCCCGGCGAGCGCGTGCAGGTGCTGATGAAGTGGACAACGCACCGCGGCTTGTTTGTGTACCACTGCCACAACCTCGAGCACGAGGACATGGGCATGATGCGGAACTTGCTGGTGGTGTGAGGGCGTGAGCGCGTTGGTTCGCGAGCGTTCGTTCACGCGCGGCTGGCCGCGCGGTGGGCGTCAAAGGCGAAGAGCCCGGCGAGGGCGAGCAGCGCGAGCGCGACGGGGGCGTTGAGGATCGCGGGGTTGAGCGCGCCGGTGGGTGTGCGCCATATCCCGGCGGCCAAGTCTCGCACGCCGACGAAGGCCTGAAGCCCGAGTGCGGCGACGGAGACGGCGGCGATCAGCAGCATGGGGATGACGACGAAGGCGCGGGCCTTGCCGGTGCGTTTGAGCCAGACGGCTACGCCCATGAGCGTCAGTGCGGCGAGGAGCTGGTTGGCGGAGCCAAAGAGCGTCCAGAAGAGTCGGTAGCCCTCGGGGTCACTGGTCAGCAAGATGGCCAGGGGCGCGGCGCAGGTGAGGGCGGCGAAGGCCAGGCCCCAGGCGAGCGTGCGTTTACCGGTGAGTTCGGCGAGCAGGTAGCGGCCCAGGCGCGTGGTGATGTCGAGTGTGTCAAAGACGAAGGTGGAGAAGGCCATCGCGCCGAAGGTGGCGCAGAAGAGGAAGGCGTCTGGCCCGAGGAAGGTGGTCAGGAAGCGGGCGATGCCCTGGCCGTAGATCGTGGCGGGGGATTGCCCCTTGGCGTCAGCGGGGAGGATGATCATGACGGTGGCGAGTGCGATGACGGCGATGAGGCCTTCGAGGAGCATGGCGCCGAAGCCCACGGAGCGGCAGTGAGACTCTTTGGCGATCTGCTTGCTGGTGGTGCCGCCGCAGATCAGGCCGTGGAAGCCCGAGCACGCGCCGCAGGCGATGGTGACAAAGAGGAAGGGGAAGATGAGGCTGGTGACCGGGAGCGGCGCGCCGGGTGTGGCGAGGCTCTGCCATGGCGCGGGTGTGAGTATGGCGGCGACGGAGTCTGTGATCGCGGGCTGCTGGACGGTGAAGCCGCCGGCGAGGAGCCCGAGGATGCCGATGATCAAGACGAGGTAGAGGACCCATCCGCCCAGGTAGCCGCGGGGCTGCTGCAGGACCCAGACCGGGAGCATGCTGGCGACGAGGCAGTAGGCGAGGATGAGCACGTACCAGGTGCTTGCGCCCAGGTTGAGCAGTGTGTCGAGCTTCATGCCGGCGTAGACACACGCGAGGGTGGCGGGAACGAAGATGACGGTGACGAGCCAGAGCGGCGGCTTGAGGAAGCGTTGCACGAGGCCCAGGATGACGGCGAGGCCGAGGTAAAGGGTGCTGGCCATCGCGACCGCGCCGCCCTTGTTGAAGGTGGTTTGCAGGCCTTCAAGCTCCTCGGACTTGCCGACGAACGAGGCGGCGGTGATCTGCGTGAAGGCGACGACGATGTAGAGCATGGCCAGCCAGATGAAGGCGGCGAGTGTGATCCAGGCTCGCTGGCCCAGGTGTGTGCGGGCGACATCAGCGATGGAGTGGGCACCGTGGCGGACCGAGGCGATGAGAGCTGAGAGGTCATGCACTGCGCCGATAAAGACCACGCCAAGAAGGATCCAGAGCAGGGCGGGGAGCCAGCCGAAGGCGAGGCAGGCGAAAATGGGCCCTGCGATGGGCCCGGCGGCGGCGATGGCGGAGAGGTGCTGGGCGAGCAGATAGAGGGGCTTGGTGGGGATGAAGTCGACGCCGTCGGCTTTGGCGGTGGCGGGCGTGGTGGCGTTGTCGTCAAGGGCGTAGCGTCGCGCGACGTGCTTGCCGTAGAGCAGGTAGCCGGCGGCGAGTGCGGCGAGTGCGATGAGTGCGAGCGGCCAGAGGGGCATGGCTTGAGTATGGCGAGGTGTTGGGCGAGAAACAAACAACCCCCCGCGCGGTGCGGGGGGCTGGGTGGGTGAAGGTGGGTTGGTTGGTGTGGGTTGTTGCTGTGGGCTCTACGTTGAGCAGAGCCGGTTTCGTAGATCAGCAGGCGACGGTGAAGGCGTTGATGAAGACGATGATGTCGTCGGCGGTGAACTCGCCGTCAGCGCCGAGCGACTGGCCTGGGCCGGCGATGTCGCCGCGGGCGTCGCGGTTGGAGAAGCGGTTGATGAAGAGGATGATGTCGTCAGCGGTGAGTTCGCCGTCGGGGCGTCCGAGCTGGCCTGGGCTGGCGATGTCTGAGCGTCCGCAGGGGCGGGTGATGGTGGCGCGGTAGGCCTGGATGCGGTTGGCGTTGTCGCGTGCGAAGCCGACGACGACGGTGCCGTTGGCAGAGACGTCGGTGATGGCGTCGACGTTCCAGCCTGCGGGTACGAGGGTGCCCAGGAGAGCCTGGAGGTCAACGGTCTGTCCGAACCGCCAGAAGGCTGCAGCGCTGCCGCCGTTGGTGCGCTGGGCGACGCCGACGGTGACGGATGCGTCGGCGGAGACGGCGAGGGCGGAGGAGCCGAAGCCACCGAGGCTTGGGAGGTTGACGGCGGTGATGGAGCCGCCGCCGTTGGGCCTTGTCCAGCGAACACCGCGGGTGCCTGAGGGTGAGTTTTCGGTGCCGACGATGACCGAGCCGTCGCCTGAGACGCAGTTGGCCTCGGCGGAAGAAGCGAGGGCGGAGATGGGGAGTGTGGTGGCGGTGAAGGCGAGCGGGGTGGAGGAGGTGCGTTCCCAGAGTGCTGGAGTGCGGATGCTGTTGTTGGTGCCTGAGCGCCAGCCAGCGGTGAACTGCGCGGTGTTGTTGGTGCTGGTAGCGGCGCCTTGTGCGGCGGTGCCGAGGGGTAAGTTGACGAGTCCGGCGGTGCTATTGAAGTAGAAGGGGGCGGAGGTGAAGGCGAGAGTGCCGTTGATGCGACCGACGAAGGTTTCGCCGTCGGCAGAGAGGTCTGTGGCCTCGCTGGCTCTTTCGCCGATGGCGAAGGGTGCGCGGGGGGAGCGTGAGGCGCGTTCAGCGCCTGAGAGGCCTTGCGCGCCGGCGATGATGCCGGTGTCAGTGACGGCAAAGGCGGAGGACTCATTGCCCACGGGGACGGGCCAGACGATGACCATGCCGGTGCCGGGCCGCCAGGCGAAGGCTTCGTTACCTGCGAACGAGCCGCTGGATCCGACGACGATCTGGCCGTTGGGCGAGACGCCTGCGGCCTGGCTGACAAAGCCGCCCGAGAGAAATCCCAGGGGGGTGAAGGAGTACGGAACGAGTGTCGGGGCGCCTGCGAGGGCACCGGCGGTGCAGGCGGCTGCGGCGGCCAGCGCGAGTAGGGCGTGTCGGCTTAAGCGACCAGAAAGGACGCGCGAACGAACAACATAGATCGCCATGGGGGGTCTCCTCTCCTCCGGTGACAGCATTTCGGCGGCCCGGGCTGCTAAGGAGCGGGGGCGTCGGCCAAAATCTATCACAAGTCCCTGATGCGTCAAGGGGTTTGGGCAAAAAGGCGCGAGAATGTTGGAACCGCGCACAAGCTATACCGCTGCGACCCGATCGGAACCCGATCCGGTGGGGTAAAAGTGGGGGTTTGGTCAACCCGGGTGGGTGTGGTGGGGGCTTAGGGGTTGGTGATGGCGGGTGGGTTGGCGTCGCTGTGGGCGGGCTGGCCGTAGGCATCGGCGGCGTCTTGGTCGTAGTCGATGGGTTGGTCGTCGTGAGCGGAGAGGTCTGGTGCGAGGCCGAGCTTGACGTCGCGCTCTTGGGCGTAGACGAGCTTGGCGGTGATCCACATGTAGAAGAAGAGGGAGGGTGCGTTGAGCAGGGCACCTTGTTTGAGGTTCATGAGGAAGGTGAAGAGCGTGAGGCCGATCCAGGCGACGGCGAGGGAGCGTTGGTGCTGGTCAAGGTCGAGGACTTTGATCCAGCGTGCGCTGGCAAGGGCGGTAAAGAGCAGGGCGAGGCCGAGGAAGCCCATGCCCACGAGCCCGTACTCGACGAAGGATTCGATGATGACGTTGTGCGGGTACCAGAAGCCGATGTCGGTGTTGAAGAAGATGGAGTTGAAGGCGGAGGCGCCGAGGCCTTGGATCCAGAAGGCGGGGGCGTTGAGGTAGGCTTCGGCTGAGACGAGGGCCATGTTGAAGCGGTCGGCTAAACCGCCCCTGACCTCGGTGGTGGACCAGCGGGACTGGCCTTGGGCGCCGAAGACGATGGAGTAGATGACGTAGAGGACGCCGCCGGAGAAGGCGCCGAAGACCATGACGGTGACGAACTGTCCGATGTTGCGTCGTGCGGCGGCGAGTGGAAAGAGCAGGGCCGAGCAGGCGACGGCACCGAGAACTTGGCCACGCGAGCCTGAGGCGAGGGCGACGATGAGCCCGGAGATGAAGGCCAGGTTCTGGACGGCGAGCCAGAACTTGGACTTGTCTTTGCCGCGGTAAAGGGCGGCGATGATGGCTTGGCCTGCGCCGAAGTCGGCGAGGGCGAGGGGGTTGGTGCGGAAGTCACCGACGCCGGCGATGTAGCCGAGGTCAACGCCCAGGCGTCCACCGACGATGTCGGTGCGTGGGCTGACGGCGATGAAGACGGCGATGACGATACCCGAGAGCATCATGGCCTTGAAGTTGATGTCGAGGTCCTCTGTGCGGCGGACGAGCAGGGGGACGACGGTCATCTGCATGAGGAAGTAGGGCCAGGAGATGCCCAGGAAGTGCCAGGCGGCGCCGGGGGAGGGCGTCCAGAGGATGGACAGGAGCATCCAGGCGAGCAGGAGGGTGAGGGCGATGCCGACGCGGTTGATATAACCGGTAAACAGGTCCTGCCCGCGGAGGAAGGCGTTGCCGAGGCAGAAGAAGCAGATGGCGAAGACGGCGGCGTTGGTGGCCCAGGCGTACTGGAAGATCAGGACGGGCTGATAGCTCTGGAGGATCTGCTCGACGGCGAACATTGAGATGAAGGCGGTAAGGGCGAGGGGGGGGCGGATGACGCAGGCGGCGACGCCGCCGGCGCAGAGGCCCACGAACAGGATGAAGAGTGCGAGTTCCATGGTGTTGGCGGCGTCGGGCGTTGGAGCTTGGGCTGCGATACGCCTGCGGGGGTGTGTGGTTCGGGGTTCGGTGGGTGATCTGGGCAGAATGAGGGAGCCGGTCGAGGATATCTATCGGTCGCTGGGGGCCTTTGGGTTCCGCGTCTGAGGTGGGTTGGATGCTGAAAGAGGGGCGTGAATCGCGTTTGGTGGCACGAACGAAGCCCTACTGGCCGACAGGCGTCATAGTCGGCATGAGCTACCTGAGGTGCGCAGACGGGCTGGTAGCCCGGGCTGAAGGGGTATCCGATACTGTGGGGGAGCGGGTCGCGGCGAGGTCGGCCACGGGTGGCCGGACGGAGGCCGGGGCGCGGGCTGGTAAGCGGAACGAAGGGGAGCCTGATGCTGAAGTCGAACGACGACGTGGGCTTGGCGGAGCTTGGGCTTCCGGCTTGTGTTGGCGGTGTCGCTGTTGGCGCGGGTTCTACTGGTGGGGGTGGTGGGCGTGGGGTGTTGGGCCGTTTTGGGCGCGGGTTGGTGGTGGCGTTGTCGCTGGTGGCGTCGCTGTGCGTGGTGCCGGCGGCGCTTGGTCAGACGATGAACTCGGCGCGGACGCACCACCCGGGTGATCCGCGTGAGTTCGCGGTGTACTGGGCGTTCTGGGCGCCTGAGCGGGCGTGGTACAACCTGGAGATGACGGACGTTCCGTGGCACACCAACTGCACGAGCATCCCGACGGCGTGGGCGGACAAGTATCCGCGTGCGGGCCCGCACATGATCGATCTTTACCCGGGCGGCAAGGAGGCATTTTACCGCGACCATTTCGCGGGGTTGCGGGTGAATATCGATCTGGTGGCGCCGAATGTGAACTATGACGGGGTGCTGTTTTACGACTACGAGTTCTGGGGGCCGTTCTGGACCGGGCACTGGAACGACGCGAGCACTGCTGGGTTGACGGCGGACGACTTCGACCCGATTGACGACTGGCGCGAGCACATCCGCACGTCGCGTCCGCAGCTGCTGGCGGGGCTTGACGCAACGGGGCAGGAGGAGGTCTTTCGGCAGACGTGGCTTGCGCAGACGCGTGAGTTCTTCGAGCGGTGTTATCACGAGATGAAGCGTCTTCGGCCGCGGTCGCGGGTGGGGTTCTACAACTTTCCCAGCCAGAACTACTGGGGCTGGAGGAACCCTGAGCGTGCGGCGCAGCTGCGGTACGCGTACACGACGGAGATGGCGTGGTTCTGGCCGATGGTCGACGTGATCATGTCAAACACGTATGTGTTCTATCAGAGCGTGGACGCGCAGCGGGCACCGGCGGGTTACTTTGACACGCGAGCTGACTTTGAGAGTTACGTGCGCAGCAACGTGGGGATGGCCATGAGCGTGGCGGGTGGCAAGCCGGTGCTGAACTTCATCGGTTGGCAGTACCACCCGGCGTACGTGCCTGCGCCGCTGGGCCCGCTGAACGCGTGGAACCTTCGGCGGAGCTTTGAGATCTCGCGTGAGCTTGGGTGCTCTGGAGTGGTGGTGTTTGGGTGGATCCAGAACCAGCAGCAGTACAACGCGGCGGCGCCGTTCTTTAGGGACACGCTCAACCCGTTCTTGCGGCAGTTCATGCAGTTGCCGAGCCTTGCGCCGCAGCTGAATCCTGCGCCGTTGACGCCGCCGACTGCGCCGGGGACCGGCCCGGATGGGACGGGCGTTGGTGGTGGCAGTAGTCCGCCGCCGAGCGGTCCGGCGGGTGGCGGGGTGAACCCCAACGCGCCGAACGCGCCGAGCGTGCCGAACGCGCCAGCAGGTCCGGTGACGCCGGAAGCTCCGACGAGCCCGACGGGGCCAGTGGGGCCAGTGGGGCCGGTGGGGCCGGTGGGGCCGGTGGCTCCGGGTGGTTCTGGCGGGTCGGGGTTTAGTCCGGTGCCGCCGCCGCCGGCGGGCGTGACGCCTGGCCCGGCGGCGGGAGGCGGGTTTGGGCCGCAGGTGCCTGGGCTCGGATCGATGATTGATGGTGCGCCTGTGCCGGTGATCCCGACGGGCGGCGGTGTGGCGGGTACGGGTGGGAAGGTCGGCAAGGGCAAGGCGGGGCGTGTGGTGGTGGCGGCCGCGCCGGTGGGTGTTGGCAGCGTGACAAACGCGGGCAACGGGCGTGGCGTGGCAGTGGTGCTGAGTGCGACTGGTGCGGGTGGTCTGCCTGGTGCGGCTGATGGCGCGGTTGCGGGCGGCGGGGTGGTGCAGGAGAACGCGACGTTCACGGCCGGGAACTTGATGACGGCGCTCTCGCGTGCGCGCGGGACACTGGTGGAGGCGGGGGCGAACGGGCCGCGCGACTTGGCGGGCAGCGCGCTGGCGCGGTCGGCGGGGATCGGCGTGGGTGCGGCGCGGACGGCGGCGGGGCGCGATCAGGTGGGGCGCGAGCGGGCTGGGCGCGAGCGGGCTGCGGCGTTGGCGGCGGCGCGGCCCGGTGCCGGGAAGGTTGAGGCTGGGAAGATCGAGCCCGCGAGGGCGGTGCCGTCGGCGGCTGAGCCGATGATCACGTCGGTGCCGACGGAGCCTTGAGTGGTGGCATGGGGTGTGAGGCGGAGTGCGTGTGGGGGACGTGGGCGTGCGTGTGCCGCTACACTCGGCCCGCGTGGCCCTGCACCGCTTTGGCGTGCGTGTTGGGCGCGGAATATCGCACGACCGACCCAAGGACCACCATGCTTCGTCGAACAGTGACCTGCGGCCAGATCCGTGAATCGCACGTTGGTCAGAGCGTGACGCTCAACGGGTGGGTGAACTCGTACCGCGACCACGGGAACCTGATCTTTATTGACTTGCGCGACCGGTACGGGCTGACGCAGCTGGTGTTTGACAAGGAGGACGCGGGGGTAGCGCAGGCGGGGATCATGGACGTGGCGGACAAGCTGCGCAGCGAGGACGTGATCGCGGTGCAGGGGCTGGTGCGGGTTCGGATCGGCGGCGAGAACCCGAAGCTGGAGACGGGCAAGGTTGAGGTGGTGGTGGGGAAGCTGGAGGTGCTGAACAAGACGGCGAACCCGCCGTTCCAGCCTGATGACAACACGGCGCTGGCCAACGAGGAGCTTCGTCTCACGCACCGGTACATCGACCTGCGTCGCCCGAGCATGCAGAAGGTTTTGACGGCACGGCACAAGGTGTACAAGGCGACGCGCGGGTACTTTGACGAGCACGGGTTTACCGAGGTTGAGACGCCGATTCTGTACAAGAGCACGCCCGAGGGGGCGCGTGAGTTCATCGTGCCGTGCCGGAACGTGCCTGGGACGTTTTATGCGCTGCCGCAGAGCCCGCAGCTGTTCAAGCAGATCTTGATGGTGGCTGGTGTGGACCGGTACATGCAGATTTGCCGGTGTTTTCGTGATGAGGACCCGCGCGCGGACCGGCAGCCCGAGTTCACGCAGATCGACCTTGAGATGAGCTTTGTGCGTCGCGAGCACATCATCGAGATGATGGAGGGGTTTGTGCGGCGGCTGTGGAAGGACATGTGCGGGTACGAGGTGCCGGCGGTTCGGGTGATGGGGTATCGCGAGGCGATGGAGGACTATGGGATCGACCGACCTGACACGCGGTATGGGCTGAAGATCAAGGACATCAGCGGGTTTGCGGCGCGGACGGAGTTCAAGGTGTTCAAGGACGCGCTTGAGAAGGGCAAGGATCGTCCGGCGTTCAACAGCAAGCGCGGGGTGGTGAAGATGATCCGGGTGCCGGGGGGCGCGGAGAAGCTGACGCGGAAGATCACCGACGGTTATAGCGACTTGGTGAAGGGGTTTGGCGCTGGCGGCGTGGCGGTGGTGAAGGTCATCAAAGGCGAGGACGGGCAGCCCAGGCTGGACACGGGGATCGCGAAGTTTTTGGAGCCTTTGAAGGCGGAGTTCATGTCGGAGCTTGAGTCGCTTGGGGGCGGGCAGGTCGGCGACACGTTGCTGTTTGTGGCCGACGCGTACGCGATTGCGACCAAGTCAATCGGCGAGCTTCGTAGCAAGGTGGCGCGTGACATGGGGCTGGTTCCGAAGCCTGGTGCCGAGGGCGGGCCTTGGAACTTCCTGTGGGTGGTGGACTTTCCGATGTTCGAGAAGAACAAGGAGACGGGCAAGTGGGTGGCGATGCACCACCCGTTTACCAGCCCGCGTGACGACCAGATGGACGCGTTCCTGCGGGCGGATGTCGAGGACGACGACACGATCGAGGCGATCGTGAGCGCGGGGTACGACATCGTGCTCAACGGGCAGGAGATTGCGGGCGGGAGCGTGCGGATCCATGACGGGGCGTTGCAGAGCAAGGTCTTTAGGCTGCTGGGGCTGACACCCGAGAGCGCGAAGGAGAAGTTCAGCTTCTTGCTGGAGGCGCTGAGCTTTGGTGCGCCGCCGCACGCGGGGATCGCGTTTGGGCTGGACCGCCTGGTGATGAACTTTGTGGGGACGGACAACATCCGCGACGTGATCGCGTTCCCGAAGACGCAGATTGGTGCGGACCTGATGACCAAGGCGCCCAGCGCGGTGCCTGAGAAGAATCAGAGCGAGGTGCACATCAAGAGCACGTGGGTGCCGGCGGAGAAGAAGTGAACGCGCGCGGTTTGGAGGGTGGGCGTCGGCCTTGGGGCTACGGTGAGGCGATGAGCACGAGCGGTGTAGAACGGCGGAGGGCTGAGGCGGCGGAGGGCGTGCCGCGGTGGCTTGGGCGGCGCGTGGCGTTCGGGCTGGTAATGGTGCTTGGGTTGGTGGTTGGCGGCTGTACGCGGCCGCTGCTGAGTCCTGAGGACAAGCGGACGCCGTTCGATGCGTTTGACGCGGTGCGTGGGCAGCAGTCGGCTCAGCAGGCGACCAACGAGTTTGGTCGTTCGGAGATCAACCTTCGGCAGCGTTTGGCGCCGAAGGAATGAGGGCCGGATTGTGGTGTGGGAGGGCGCTGGGGGCGAAGGCGGTGCCGGGGGCGGAGATTTGCCGGTTGTTCGGTGGGTTTTCGGCGGATCGCGCAGTGCTGGCTTGGATGAAGCCGGGTGCGGGGTGTGCGGTCTGGGTGAGGCCGAGAATCTTTGAACATTTCACAAGAGCGGGTGGCAGCGTGTCCGATTTCGGACGATGATTGAGGTAGCCGCAAGGAACGCGCATGGCCCGTACACGTCGTAGCAACTCGGTTGGTCGCAAGTCTGGTTCGAGCCCCAAGCGGGCGCGGACGGTGTGGCTCGCGCTGATGGGGGCGATGACGGCGGTGGGCGGGCTGCTGCTGGCGCTGGACTCTGCGCCTGCGCCGCAGGTGGGCGGTGCGGGGATGCTGGCGCTGGCGTCGACCAGCGCGGTCTCGCCGATGGAGTCGGTGTTCTCGCGGGTCAAGAGCGTCGACCGTGCGCGTTGGCAGTCGATTGTGATCCACCACACGGACTCGGCGTTCGCGACGCCTGAGACGCTGGCGAATCAGCACGCGAAGCTGGGCTTCCGCTCGATGGGCCACCACTTTGTGATTGGCAACGGGCGTGGGCTTGGCGATGGCGAGATTCACATCGGGCAGCGGTGGCTGAATCAGCAGGCCGGGGCGCACGTGATCGGGCGCGACACGAAGGCGAACTGGTTCACGCAGCACTCGATCTCGATTTGCCTGGTGGGCGACGGCGACAGCGAGGCCTTTACGCAGGCGCAGATGGTGCAGCTATCGCAGCTTGTCTCGGCGTTGTGCGCGGAGCTGAACATCACGCCCGAGCAGGTCAAGCTGCACCGCGACATCGCGGTGACCAGCGACCCGGGGCGGATGTTTCCGGAGGCGTGGCTGCGCCAGCGGCTGAGCGGCTCGCGGTAAGCGGGCGGCTGAACCACCCCAGGTAGGATTTTGCAATATCAACGGTCTCGGGAAGCGCGCCCACGCTGATTGTGGGGGTGCCGAGAACGCGGAACAGGCGGTACCCAGAACGCGGAGCGTGTGTGTATCCGGTAGGTGTTGGGGTCGGCGGGATGGTTGCAGACGGTGCGACCGGAACCGCTGGGCCAGAAAGTGCGAAGAGTGGGGCAAGGTAGGGGGCTGCTGGGCCGTTCTGGCTCTGGCGGCGTGCGTAGTACGCTGGATCGAACTATACTGGGCCCCTGGGGTGCGACGGTGGGTCGCGCGTCTGTGAAGGGAGCCCTTGGGAGGTGCCCCATGCTCGTGGGCACGTGGGCTGACAAGGCAAGGACCCGATTGGTGCAGACTTTGAAGGTTGGCGACATCGCGGAGGGGTACAAGGTGATGGCCGAGCTCGGGCGTGGTGCCGAGTCGGTGATCTACGTGGTGCAGGACCCGCGGACAAAGAACATCTGGGCGCTCAAGCATGTGGTGCGTGAGACGGAGAAGGACGATCGTTTTATCGAGCAGACGGAGATGGAGTACGAGATCGGCTCGAAGCTGAACCACCCTGGGATTCGTGGGATGGAGCGGATGATCAAGCGTCGGGTGAGTTTGCTGGGGCCGATTGGTGAGATCTGGCTGGTGATGGAGCTGGTGGACGGGATCAGCCTGGACCGGCAGCCGCCGCGGACGTTTGACCAGGCGGCGGACGTGTTTGAGCAGGTGGCGAAGGCGATGGCGTACATGCACGGCAAGGGGTTCGTGCACGCGGACATGAAGCCGAACAACATCGTGGTGGACGACGCGAGCGTGGCGAAGGTGATTGATTTGGGCCAGTCGTGCGCGGTGAACACGGTGAAGAAGCGGATCCAGGGGACGCCGGACTACATTGCGCCCGAGCAGGTGCATCGGCGGCCGATCACGGGCAAGACGGACGTGTACAACCTGGGCGCGACGATGTACTGGTGCCTGACGCGGCAGTATGTGCCGACGGCGCTGGCCAAGGGCGACTCGCTGATGGGCAGCTTGGACGACGATCTGTTGCCCAAGCCCAAGCGTCCGTGCGAGGTGAATAGCCGGGTGCCTGAGATGCTGGACAAGCTGGTGATGGACTGCGTGGAGGTTGAGCCTGCGAAGCGGCCCGAGATGGCGGAAGTCGCGGATCGTTTGAACCTGCTGCGTGCGAAGCTGATCGCGGAGCGTGAGCTGCGTCGCTCGGGTGGTTTTAGCCGGATTGCCGACGACGCGGCGTGAGCGAGAGGCCTGAACGTGCATGGCCAAGCGGGCGTCTAAGCGGACCTTGAAACCTGTGGCGAAGCGGCCGGGGGGCGGGGGCGTGCCGTCGCGGTATGAGCTGTACCGCGCGTGCGTGCAGGACCCGTCGCGGATGGTGGGTTTTGTGGCGGCGGTGCACGGGGGCGAGGCGCGGGTGCTGCGTGAGGACTTTTCGGGGCCGGCGTCGCTGTCGATCGCGTGGGCGGGGCTTTCGGCTGCGCACCGGGCGGTGGCGGTGGATGTTGATCCTGAGCCGCTGGCGTTTGCGCGCGAGCGGCTGGTGAGTGTGGGGGCTGAGTTGGCGGGGCGTGTGGAGCTGGTGTGCGCGGACGTGCGAGCGGCCAAGCACCGGGCCGACTGCGTGGCGCTGCTGAACTTTGCGGTCTGCGAGCTGCACGAGCGCGCGGCGCTGGTGGGGTACTTTTCGCACCTGAGGGCGTGCCTGCGGCCCGGCGGGGTGGTGGTGCTGGACATCTACGGCGGCGAGAACGCGTGGACGCCGGGGCGGACTAGCACGCACGCGCGGCTGGATGATGGGCGGCGCGTGGGGTACACGTGGCGACAGGTGGATGCGGACGCGCGGACGGGGATGGTTCGCAACGCGATTGATTTCAGGGTTGGCGCGGCGCGGCTGGAGAAGGCGTTTGAGTATTACTGGCGGCTGTGGTCCATCGCCGAGCTGCGCGACGCGCTGATAGAGGCGGGTTTGGGCGCGGTGGAAGTGCATGATCGGCTGGGCGTGGCGCAGCGTGGCGATGGGGGCCTGGTGGTGCGGGCGACGGACAAGGACGATCGGCTGGAGGGCGACTGGGTGGCGTATGTGGTGGCCCGGCGGGAGGGGCGTTGAGCGGGTTGGGGCTGGGGGGGTTGACGCGGCAAGAGGCGCGGATAAACTCGTGGCCCTGGACCGCGCGGGCCCGTGCCGCGTGCTGATTGGTTGCTTGGCCCCATCGTCTAGCCTGGTCCAGGACACCAGGTTCTCATCCTGGGAACATGGGTTCGAATCCCATTGGGGTCATTCCGTCAAGGCCCGGCCGAGCAATCGGCTGGGCTTTGTGCGTTTTGAGTTGAGGATGAAGCGGGTTAGCAGGCGCGCGCTGGTGCGAGTTATCGCTCGCGCGGGGGCTGTCTGATAGGTTGGCGTTTGGATCTGGAAGTCGTTCTGTATTAGGAAGGCAAGACCCATCAGTGCGAAGTTGGAAGGCTGCGGAAGTCAAACCTGGTGGGCGAGGGCGTGGTGGGTGAATGTTGGTGTCTGGGCGTCCGATGACTGACCTCTGGAGGTGGCGCATGGCGGAGCAGTCGCGGTCGGAAGAGCCGGGTGGTCGTGGCGAGCAGGCGGGGATGACTGCGGGGGTTATCCGTAGCGAGTTTGCCAACGACCCGGACATGCGCGAGATCGTGGAGATGTATGTGCAGGAGATGCCCGAGCGGATCGGGCGTTTGGAGGAGGTCTGGACCGGTCAGCATCTTGATGAGCTCAAGCGGTTGGCGCATCAGATCAAGGGTGCGAGCGGTGGCTACGGGTTTACGCCGGTGGGCGACGCGGCTTCCCGGTTGGAGTCAACGCTTATGCGGCTGAGCGAGGGGAGCACGCAGGTGACGCTGGAGCAGATGCGTGGCCAGTTTGGGGACCTGCTGGATATGTGCCGTCGTGTGCAGATGTGAAGTGCTGGAGGCGTGGTGGGTGTTGATGGGGTTTGATGAACTTTGAAAGGGCCTGAGCGTTGTCGCAGGAGCAGTCCAAGCCGCTGGTGGTGCTGGTCGATGATTCGGCCGACGTCCATCGCTTGATCAAGGCGCGGCTGCGCTCTGAGCCGTACGAGCTGGCGTCGTACGTGAACGGGCCCGATGCGCTTGACGCGTTCAAGGCGCGTGTGCCGAGCCTGGTGCTGCTGGACCTGGACATGCCGGGGATGGACGGGTTTGCGGTGATCCGCGCGATCAAGGCGACGCCGGCGATGGCGAGTACGCCGATTGTGATCTTGTCTGGTCTGACTGAGTCTCAGGACAAGGTGGCGGCGTTTGACCTTGGCGCGACGGACTACGTGACCAAGCCGTTTGATTTTTCTGAGCTGCGTGCGCGGATCCGTTCGGCGTTGCGAGTTGAGCACCTGCTGCGGCTGCTGGCGGAGCGGGCCGAGGTTGACGGGCTGACGGGGCTTGCGAACCGCGCGGCGTTCAACCGGCGCTGGACGCAGGAGGTGGCGGAGGGTCAGCGGTACGGGCGGAAGCTCTCGCTGGCGGTGCTGGACATCGACCACTTCAAGCGGATCAACGACACGTTCGGACACCCGGCGGGTGACGAGGTGATCCAGGGTTTTGCGAACATCATCAACGCGTCGATCAGGGACTGCGACATCGCGTGCCGGTACGGCGGCGAAGAGTTCTGCGTGATCATGCCCGAGACGGGGCCTGACGATGCGTCGGTGGTGGGTGAGCGGATCCGCGCGGCGATGGCGCAGGCGGTGTGGCCCAAGCACCCCGAGCACACGGTGACGGTGTCGGTCGGCATTGCCGGGACGGTGGCGGCGGAGGCGGTGCCTGACGCGGCGGCGTGGCTGGAGCGGGCCGACAAGGCGCTGTACGCGGCGAAGCATGGCGGTCGCAACCGCGTGATGATCGATCCGCTGAAGGCGGGCGTGACGCTGCTGAAGATGGCGGGGTGATTGGCCGGGCCTCAGAGCCGGCGAGCGAAAACCTTGGCACGAACTAAGACGGGTCGCGGCGCAAACCGCGGCTGGATGTGCGTTGGCGCTGGGGCTTGGAAGCTGCTTTGTTCGCGCTGGGCGCGTGCGGATTAGCCCTTGGGACCGGCGTTGCGGACGGCATCGGGCATCTGAAACTTTTTGTCGTTGTCACGGAACTTGGCGGCGAGGTCTTTGGCCTTCTTGTCGTAGTCGGTGCCGCTGGCCCACATGTTGCGCGGCTTGAGGACGCGCCATGGGACGCCGGGGACCTCGTTGGGGATGGGGAGGCCGAAGACGGGGTCGGGCGTGCACTTGGCGGTGTCGAGCGAGCCGTTGAGGATGGCGCTGACAAAGGCGCGTGTGTAGGCGAGTCGGAAGCGTTTGCCGACGCCGTAGGCTCCGCCGGTCCAGCCGGTGTTGAGGAGCCAGACGTTGGCATTGTGCTTTTTAACCCTGTCTGCAAGCAGCTGCGCGTAGACCATGGCGGGGCGTGGGAGGAAGGGCCCGCCGAAGCAGGCGGAGAAGTTGGGCTGCGGTTCTTTGACGCCCAGCTCGGTGCCGGCGAGTTTGGAGGTGTAGCCGTTGATGAAGTAATACATGGCCTGCTCGCGTGTAAGGCGCGAGAGCGGCGGCATGACGCCGTAGGCGTCGGCGGTCAGGAAGATGACGTTCTTTGGGTGGCCTGCGACGCTGGGGATGATCGCGCCGTCGATGAAGTCAAGGGGGTAGGTGGCGCGAGAGTTTTCAGCGAGCTTGTCAGAGTCGTAGTCGGGGACGCGTGTGACGGGGTCGATGACGACGTTTTCGAGGACACTGCCGAAGCGGACGGCGTCCCAGATCTGCGGCTCGCCGGACTTGGAGAGCTTGATGCACTTGGCGTAGCAGCCGCCCTCAAAGTTGAAGACGCCATCGTTACCCCAGCCGTGCTCGTCGTCACCGATGAGTGCGCGGTGCGGGTCTGCGGAGAGGGTGGTCTTGCCGGTGCCTGAGAGGCCGAAGAAGAGGGCGACGTTGGCGGGGTCGTCCTTGGCGACGTTGCACGAGCAGTGCATGGGGAAGACACCCTGCTCGGGCATGTCGAAATTCATGGCGTAAAAAAGGCTCTTTTTCATCTCGCCGGCGTACTCAGAGCCGACGATGACCACGGTTTTACGCTCGAGGCTTTGGGCGATGAGCACGGGGCTCTTGACGCCGAAGTGGGCCTGCTCGGCGGCGGTGAGGCGGCGCTTGCCGGCGTTGATGATGGTCCAGTCGTGGTTCCACTTGGCGTTTGCGCCGGCGGCGGGCGAGCCCTGCGGGATGAAGAGCGTGCGGATGAAGAGGCTGTGCCAGGCCTGCTCGGTGACGACCTGTGCGCCGAGACGGTGCTTGGGGTGCGCGCCGACGAAGCCCTCGAAGATGAAGAGGTCCTTCTGGGCGTTGAGGTGTGTGACGGCGAGGTTGAGGATGTCGTCGAACTTGTCGGGGGTGAGGGCGAGGTTGAAGCCGCCCCAGCCGATTTTGTCGTGGATGCCGGCGGAGTCTTCGAGGTACTTGTCTTTGGGGCTGCGGCCGGTGCGGTCGCCGGTGGTGGCGACGAGGCCGCCGTTGGAGGCGAGGACGCCCTCGCCGCGGGTGATGGCGAGCTCGACGAGCTTGGCGGGGGCGAGGTTGCGGTGGGTGCGTGCGGGGGAAAGGTCTAGGCGGCTGAGGCCGCCTGCGCCAAAGTCGAGGGCGGAAGCCGTGGGAGTGGCGGTGGGGGTGGGTGCGTCGGCAAGCTGTGTCATCACGGGCCTCCGGATGTGGGTTGTTCGCGCCGCGTTGGTCCAGAAGGGACCCAGCGTGGGCAGGGCGTGACGATAGCCGCAGGCGCGGGTGCGGTGGTCAAGTTGGGTGGGGGCGGGCGGAGGGCGTGGGGGGTGGGCGCGGGGCGGGCGGTAGGGCATGCTGGGTTGGTGAGGGGCTCAGCATGGGGATAGAATCCTCTCCGGCGCGGTGCAGATGCGAGGTTCGGCGCGCGGCGGAACGTTGGTGGCTATAGCTCAGTTGGCAGAGCGCGAGGTTGTGATCCTTGAGGTCGCGGGTTCGAGTCCCGTTAGCCACCCTTTTGACTCGGTGCGGTGCGGCGGCGGCGTGGGCGTGGCTGAAGCCGGCGAAGAAGGCGTGCGACCGGAACTTCAAGGCGTGCTGTTAGCGGGCGAGGGCTGAAGCCTCGGCGGTCTGGACCAGCTGCATAGTCGATACGTCAGGGGGTCGGTTTTGCGCCATTACCGTGGGCCTACGGGTTGGCTCATTATCTTCGCTCTATTACTTTATATGTTCTCGGCGACCGCTGTGTCGTAACTGATCCTGGGATCCGGTTGGTACGCCTATGTGGTGGGCGGAGTTGCGACGAGTTACGCAGGGATAGCGATGATGCCACGGAGCCTTGGGCGGGGGGTGGGGTGGGGTGGCTTTATGGCGGTGGCGCGAGCGGCGAGGGCGGCGGTTGAGAGGGCTGCAGCGCGCCACTGCGGGTTGGAAACCCGGGGCGCCGGAAGAGCTACTCGCGGCTTCAGAAGAGCTCGCGGGCTTTCAAAGAGCGAGAGCAAGAGGTGGGGTTAGATCTCGATGACCATGGCCACGGCGTTGCCACCGCCGAGGCAGAGGGCGACTACGCCGCGCTTACCGCCGGTGCGGTGCAGCTGGTGGATGAGGGTGACAAGGCAGCGCGCGCCGGAGCCGCCGATGGGGTGACCGATGGCGATAGCGCCGCCGGCGATGTTGACCTTTTCCTCGGGGATCTGCCCTGCTTTGATGTTCTGCAAGACCTGTGCGGCGAATGCCTCGTTGAGTTCGAAGAGGTCGATGTCTGACATCTTGAGCCCGGCCTTGGCGATGACGGCGGGGACGGCGAGGCTGGGGGCGGCGAAGATGTCTTTGGGGGCCAGGCCGCTGGTGTGGTAGGCGATGACTTTGGCGATGGGCTTGATGCCGAGCTGCTCGGCTTTGGCGAGCGAGGCGACGGCGATGGCGGCGCCGCCGTCGGAGATCTGGCTGGCGTTGCCGGCGGTGACGGAGCCGTCTTTCTCGAAGGCGGCGCGGAGCTTGGCGAGCGACTCGATTGATGAGTCAGCGCGGACGCCTTCGTCGGCGGCCAGACCTGGGCTGCGCTTGTCCATGCACTGCTCGCCGGTGAGGGCGACGATCTCGTTCTTGAACCATCCCTCTTTGGTGGCGCTGGCGGCTTTGGTGTGGCTGCGGACGGCCCACTGGTCTTGGGCGTCGCGGGTGACGTCGAACTTTTTGGCGAGGTAGTCGGCGCTGGCACCCATCAGGCAGCTTTCGAGGGCGCAGCGGAGCCCGTCGTACTGCATGTGGTCTTCAAAGGTGGTGGGCCCGTACTTGGGGCCGCCGGCGCCGTCGCGGACGCGGGCGAAGTAGGGTGCGCCGGTCATGTTCTCAAAGCCGCCGGCGAGGACGAGGTGGTTGTCGCCGGCCTTGATGGACTGGGCGGCGAGCATGACGGCTTGAAGGCCCGAGCCGCAGACCTTGTTGATGGTCTGGGCGGAGATGGTGTCGGGGAGGCCGGCTTTGAGGGCGGCTTGGCGGGCGGGGTTCTGGCCGAGCCCGGCCTGGAGGACGCAGCCCATGATGACCTCGTCGACGCGGCCGCTGGTGGCCTCGGCTTTGAGGGTGGGGCTGTCGGTGAAGATGCCCTGCATGGCGTAGGTGCCCAGCAGTGGGGCGTGGACGGCCTTGAGCGAGCCGAAGAACTTGCCGACGGGCGTGCGCTTGGCGGCGAGGATGACGGGCGTGGTGGCGGCGGTGGTCATGGAGAGGCTCCGGGCTGCGCGTCGGTGTGCTGGATGGGTGTGGGTGTCGGAACGGGAAGGGAACGTTACTCCAGGTGCGGTGTTGGGAGTGGTGGGGCTTGGTGCAGTGTGATCGGCGGGCGTGAGTGGCCCGGCGTGGCGCGTGGCTCGACGGGGTGAGCGGCTCGGCGTGAGCGACTCGGCAGGGGTGAGCGGCTCGACGGGGTGGGTGGCGGGGCGTATACTGCCCTCCCGTCCGGAGCCGGGTTGCCGGGCCGGATTGGTGAGTAGGGCTTGTAGCTCAGCTGGTTAGAGCGCACGCTTGATAAGCGTGAGGTCACTGGTTCGAATCCAGTCAGGCCCATTGTGGTGCAGGGCGGTGTTATGCGGGCAGGTGCGTGAAGCGCGGCCCGCAGGGCGGGGCCACCGAAGGCAAGGCGGCAGGTTAGATTCTTGCGCTGCTCGATCATATAGACAACGCGGTTAGAAACCGGCCCCCCGGAACACAAGATCGCTGTAGAATGGTTTCGTGGGTATGCGATCTTCAAACCGGGCCGGGCCTGGCGACGAGCAGCGCGGGGCGGCGTCGCGTCCCGGCGGTTTGATCGGTGGCGCGCCGACAAACTACGG
>JAJOLK010000042.1:0-2338 GCA_021173225.1 Phycisphaerales bacterium PN19_bin_20
GGAAGAGGGTGCTCGCCAACTCGCTTACAACGGTGGTAACATCTTCGGCGTCGATGCGCTCCAGTTCCACAGCCGCGGCGGCTTTGCCGGTGATCACGCAATCGTCGATGACATTTCTTACGCCGCCATCCCCGCCCCCGGCGCGGCCGCGTTGCTGGCACTCGGCGGCCTGATGGCTTCGCGTCGTCGCCGGTAATCGTTCGCCGGATTCACGCTCAACATCTGCACATCTCTCTCACGGCCCGGGCACTCGCTCGGGCCGTGTTTGTTTCGTGCGCGCGCCCGACATCGGCGACAATTCGGGGCGCTTTGTGTTGATCGCGCCCGAGCCCGCGTTCTACGCGTCGGCGTAGGGGACCCACCCCCAGCTCGATCCCCCCACCCGCACAGGTTTCCCAGCCCTTCTTGCTGATGCCGTAGATGGAGCCAACCGAGAGGCCGGTCTGCTTGGGGCTGGTTGGGGGGGGGTTGGGCGCAGATCAGATGAATACTGCTGTCAATGCCTGCTGCCCTTCAATCCGACTGGAAAAACCACGTCCTCCCCGCCAAGCGGGTCGAGCTCTCTCTCAACCATACCTTCATCCATAGCGAGATGGACTCCATCCGCAACGGCGTCATCCCGGGGCAGATGGAAGATAAGTTGTTCATCTACTTCGCGGATGACGCGCTTCATCTTCACCGCAATTGGACCCGCTTCTGCATCTACATTGCCCGATTCGACCAACCCGCAGGATCTACCCGGACGCCCGGCGAGCAGTCGTGGCAACTGATCTCCGCCGTGATCAACGCCGACGAAGCCCAGCACATTCTTGAGGAACCGCGCTATGAGGCGTCAATGATCTACTTCCTCATCGACGTGCTGCCGCTGCTACGCCCGAGCGCGTACCCAGAATCCAAGGCGGAACCGGGAACTCAACCTATCGAAATGTGGAGTATCGTCGGCCGCGCGATGCGGGGCGAGCACCCTAACGCCGAGTAGGTTGTCCGCCACTCCCTGTCCTCCACCCGCCCATCAACGCTGTTCTTGCCCACGCAAGTAAAGATCGCCCCCTTGTACTCCCCCTTGTACGCCTACTTGTACGCCCACTTGTACGTACCCAAGCACGACCTTAAAACAACCCGTTCGCCCCTGATTGCGGTCACCTGCCGCTCTGGCTCGGGCCCAAGTGGGCGTGCTTGTGTGCTGGCTCGACAGTTCCGTGCTTGCCGCACTGGGTTTGGGCGCACCGGCGGCTAGACTTGGCCCCTTCATTCCGGAGAGGTGTCCGAGCGGCTGAAGGAACGCGATTGGAAATCGCGTAAACGGGCAACCGTTTCGGGGGTTCGAATCCCCCCCTCTCCGCTTCAAACAGCCCTTGCAGTAGCAGGGGCTGTTTTCGTAGTGCCGGCGCGTCGTGCCCGCACGGATGAGCGCGCGAGCGCGCCTCCGACGCGGGTTCGCTACTTCGCGCTCCCGAGTGGGCATGGCGGAACCAGACAGGTTCGCATTCGGATTGGCCCACGCTCGACCCGGCGATGGCAGTCTGGGCGAGATGGGGCGTCCCGGGTTGACCCCAGCCGGATGGGAAAACGCATTAACGCCATTCCGAGCACCGGCGGCCCTGACTTTGTGGTTGCAATTACCCCATCTATGAGGTAGATTCCTCCGCACGTCCATCCCCAAGAAAGCCTCCCTGGAGTTTTGCCATGCGTCACAGCAGCGTTGTTCGCCTTGGTCTGGTGGCCGCCCTGCTTCTTTCCGCTGGCCAGGCCGTGAGCGCACAGACGCCTGTTGGCTCGAGCTTCACCTACCAGGGGCAGCTTACTTCTGGCGATGTGGACTTCACGGGCTACGTGGACCTGCAGTTTCGGCTCTTTGATGATTCCGCGAGCGGGACGCAGCTTGGATCGACCGTCACTGTTCCCGGCGTGATCCTCAGCCAGGGCCGCTTTACCGCGGCGCTGGACTTTGGCGTGGCGGCGTTCAACGGCGATGCGCGCTGGATTGAAATCAGCGTTCGCAGCACGCCGGGCATGGGCAGCTACGAGACCCTCAATCCCCGGCAGCGCCTCAGCGTTGCGCCATACGCCCTGTACGCGCTCAACGGCGGCACGCCCGGACCGGTCGGCGCAGTTGGGCCAGTGGGCCCGATTGGTCCGCAAGGCCCCAACGGCAACCAGGGCCTTCCGGGTGCGACGGGTTCCACCGGTGCGGTTGGCCCGCAGGGTGCGATGGGTACTTCTGGTCCTTCTGGTGCAACTGGCGCAACTGGTGCAACTGGCGCGGCGGGCACAAATGGCGTTGATGGCGCGGCTGGCGCTCCCGGCGCTCCCGGCGCTCCCGGCGCTCCCGGCGCTC
>JAJOLK010000042.1:2438-3930 GCA_021173225.1 Phycisphaerales bacterium PN19_bin_20
GATGGCGCGGCTGGCGCTCCCGGCGCTCCCGGCGCTCCCGGCGCTCCCGGCGCTCAGGGTCTTCAGGGCCTTCAAGGTCTTCAGGGTCTTCAGGGTCTTCAAGGTCTCGGGGGTCTTCAAGGTCTCCAGGGCGTGCCCGGCGTGAACGCCGCGCGATACATCGTGGCTTCCACGCTTGTTGACGGGGCCACGCACACCAGCATTCAGGCGGCGATCAACCAGGCCGTAGCCGATGGCTTTGGCCCCAGCGCCAACACGCTCATCGTCGTTCGCCCGGGCAACTACACCGAGAGTGTCACTCTCGTCGGCGGCGTTCACCTCCAAGCCGCCGTCGCCAGCAAAAGCTTCGCGACGCAGATCACCGGCAACGTCTCGTTCTCCTCCGGCGGCGTCGTCTCGGTCAACGCCATTGATATCGCCGCGCCAGCGGGTCTCAACGCGATCGCCTTCAGCGGCAGCGCCTTCCAGCAGCTTTACCTCTCCAACCACGTTGCTTATGCCACCGGCGCCAGCTCGTCTTTGAACATGACCAACACCGGCGCTGGCTCGGGCGTGTTCATTGAAAACGTGAACTTCCGGAGCGTCGGTGGCGGCACCGGGGTGCCCGTCTTGATCGCCAGCGGCACGCTGCAAGGCCGCGCCGGCACCTTCTGGCCGACCAACCCTGCGACGCCCGCGATCTCGGCGTCCGGCTCCGCGTCCACCTTCCTGCAGACCGCCGACGTCTTCGGCCAGGTCTCTCTCGCGGGCAGCTCAGTGTTCAGCATCGCCAACTCGCAGGTCCGCTCGGGCAATCAGCCCGGCGTGATCGACAACACCAGCGGCGACATCTTGCTCGCCGACACCGGCTTCAACACCTTGGTGCCGGGCAATGTTGCGACCTCTGGCGGCGGCGGCAACATCTTCTACACCCAGTTGACGTACACGCTCCCCGGCCAGGGCATGCCCGGCTCGGCGATCCTCCTGCCCGGCTCAGGCCCGACCGGCCCCGCCGGTCCCATCGGGCCGCAGGGTCCGACGGGTGCTCAAGGCCCCATCGGTCTGACGGGCATCACTGGCATCATTGGTCCCGCTGGCCCCGATGGCCTGACGGGCGGGACTGGTGCCGCGGGCGCGATCGGCGCTGATGGTGCGACTGGTCCCGCGGGTCCCTTCGGCCCGATTGGTCCCATCGGCCTGACTGGCGCAATTGGCGTAACTGGTGCTGCGGGCGCGAACGGCGCTGATGGTGCGACTGGTGCCGCGGGCGCGAACGGCGCTGATGGTGCGACCGGTCCCGCGGGTCCCATCGGCCCGATTGGACCCATCGGCCTGACTGGCACAACTGGCGCAACTGGTGTCGCAGGCGCGAACGGCGCTGATGGCGCAACTGGTGCCGCGGGCGCGAGTGGCGTTGATGGTGCGGCTGGTCCCGCGGGTCCCATCGGCCCGATTGGTCCCATCGGCCTGACTGGCACAACTGGCGCAACTGGTGTCGCAGGCGCGAACGGCG
>JAJOLK010000042.1:4030-5648 GCA_021173225.1 Phycisphaerales bacterium PN19_bin_20
CTGATGGCGCAACTGGTGTCGCGGGCGCGAATGGCGTTGACGGTGCTCCCGGTGCTCAAGGCCCCATCGGTCTGACGGGCATCACTGGCACCATTGGTCCCGCTGGCCCCAATGGCCCCACTGGTCTGACCGGCGCAACTGGTGCCGCGGGCGCGAACGGCGCTGATGGTGCGACTGGTCCGGCGGGTCCCTTCGGCCCGACTGGCCTCACTGGCCTGACTGGCCCAACTGGTGCAACTGGTGCCGCGGGCGCGAACGGGGCCAACGGCATTGATGGCGCCGTAGGTGCAACCGGCGCTCCAGGTCTCCAGGGTCTTCAAGGCCCCCAGGGCACGCAGGGCGTCCCGGCCGCTCGATACGTCGTCGATTCCAGCCTGACCAACCCGGGCGCTACCCACACCAGCATCCAGGCCGCCATCAACCAGGCCGTCGCCGACGGCTACAGCGGTGCCAACCAAACGACCGTCATTGTCCGGCCCGGCTCCTACGCCGGCAACCTTACCTTGGCCGCGGGTGTTCACATCGTCAGCAGCGTCCCGGGCCGCAACTTTGCCATCACCATCAACGGCAGCGTCACTCTGGCCTCGGGCGTGACCTCCATGCGTGGCTTTGACATCGACACCCGCTCATCCGGCGGCGGCAACGCCGTCACCGTTGCGGGTTCGTCCTTGGCCCAGCTCACCTTGATCGACGGCAACGTCTACGCCAGCGGCCTTGACCGCGCCGTGGTCATCGACACGCCGTTGGGCGGGTCCAGCGGCGTTGTCTACGACAACGTGAACTTCCGCGGCTTTGCCGCCGCGCCCGCGGCCGATGTCCGCTCGGGTACCTTGCAGGGTCGTGGCGGCACCTTCCAAAACGCCGCCCAGGCCAACGTCGCCGTCAGCATCGGCAACTCCTCTGTCGGCAACGCCTACGGCCGCTTCTGGCCAAAGAGCAGCGACATCTTCGGTGTGATCAACGCAAGCCAGAGCGGCGTGCCGAGCTCCGCCCCGACCATTGACGCTCGCCAGAGCCAGGTCCGCTTCAACGGCGCTCCGGGCAACATCGGCATCGTCGACGCCACCGGCGGCGGCATCACGCTCATCGAGTGTGACCTTCAAGGCAACCCCGCCACCGGCGGTAATGTCGCCTCCACCGATTCAGTCGGTGCCTTTAACTACAGCTTTCTGACCTTCCGCAACGCTGGCAACTCCATGCCCACAGGATCCACGCTGCTCCCGGGCACTGGCCCGACTGGCCCCGCGGGTTCCCAGGGTCCCATCGGCTTGACGGGTGCGGCTGGTGCCAACGGTATCAATGGTCTTGATGGCGCAACGGGTTCGACAGGCGCGCAGGGTCTTCTCGGCCCTGTTGGTCCGAGCGGCCCCATCGGTGCCGATGGCTCAGCAGGTGCGACGGGCGCTCAGGGCCCGATCGGTCTGACGGGCGCAACTGGCTCCGCTGGCCCGATCGGCCCGCAGGGTGCGGCTGGCAATGACGGTGCCGCTGGTGCCGCAGGAACGCCGGGTGCCGTTGGTGCCGTTGGTGCCCCCGGTGCAGATGGTGCCGCAGGCCCTCAAGGCTCGGCCGGTACAAATGGCGCGGATGGCGCGCCTGGCTCGATCGGCTTGACGGG
>JAJOLK010000043.1 GCA_021173225.1 Phycisphaerales bacterium PN19_bin_20
AGTACAAGCCCACCAAGGCGGGCGGCGGCAAGTACCTGCAGCTGACCTTCCAGGTTATCGACGGCGAGTTCAAGGGCCGGCTCGTCTGGGCTCGCCTGAACCTCGAGAACAAGAGCGAGATGACTGTCAAGATCGCTCGCGGGGAGCTCTCGGCGATCTGCCGGGCCGTCGGTGTCATGCAACCCAAGGACTCGGTCGAGCTCCACAACGTCCCGCTGGAAATCTCTGTCGGGCTGAAGAAGCGCGACGACAACGGCGAGTTCGCCAACGCCATCAAGGGCTACACCAAGAAGGGCGGCAACACGCCGGTGAGCGCCCGCGCTCCTGCCGGTGTTGGCCCGGGGAGCACGCCGCCCTGGAAACGCTGAGTCCATCTGGTCGCGTCCTCGAGCTCCCGTACCCGCCCAGCGTGAATCACATCTGGCGACGGATGGGCTCGAGGACCGTGCTGAGCCGCGAGGGGCGGCGCTACCGCGCAAGCGTGTGCGCCGCCCTCGCGGTGATGCGGGTGAGGCGGATGGACGGTCGGCTGGAGGTGCGTGTCACCGTCTGCCCACCCGACAACCGCCGGCGCGATCTGGACAACGTGCAGAAGGCCTTGCTCGATGCCCTGGCAAAGGGCGGGGCGTACCGCGACGACTCGCAGATCGATCGGCTGGTTGTTGAGCGTGGCCCCGTGACGCCGGGGGGCAAAGTGCTGGTAGAGATCAACCACATCAAACCATGAACCTCAGACCCTATCAATCCGAATCCATCGCCGCGGTGTACGAGCACCTCCGGGTACGCGACGACAACCCGTGCGTGGTGATTCCCACCGGCGGCGGCAAGACGCCGGTGATCGCGACGATCTGCCGCGACGCCGTGACGCACTGGAACGGCCGCGTCGTCATCTTGGCTCACGTCAAGGAACTGCTCGAGCAGGCGGCCGACAAGCTCCGCACCATCGCGCCCGACGTCCCGATGGGCATCTACTCGGCGGGCCTGAAGCGCAAGGACCTCGGATACGCCGTCACGGTCGCGGGCATCCAGTCGATCTGGAAGAAGGCCTGCGACCTGGGTGCGGTCGATCTGATCATCGTCGACGAGGCGCACATGGTGCCCGCCGAGGACGACGGGATGTACCGCCAGTTCATCGCCGACGCCAAGGTGGTGAACCCCAACGTGCGGATCATCGGGCTCACCGCCACGCCGTACCGGATGAAGTCGGGCTCAATCTGCGCCCCCGAGAACATTCTCAACCACGTTTGCTACGAGGTCGGCGTCCGCGAGTTGATCGTGCAGGGCTTCCTATCGCCGCTCAAGACCAAGGCTGGCCTGCAGAAGATCAGCACCGACGACCTGCACGTCCGCGCCGGCGAGTTCGTCGCCAGCGAGGTCGAGGACCTCATGGACAAGGAAGGGCTGGTCGAGGGCGCGTGCGCTGAGATCGCCGCGCACACCCAGGACCGCAGCGCCACGCTGATCTTCTCGTCGGGCATCCGCCACGGGCAGCATCTCGTGGATGTGCTCAAAGCGAAGCACGGCATCGAGAGCGGCTTCGTGACCGGCGACACGCCCGATGGTGTCCGGGCCTCGATCCTCGGCCGCTTCCGCTCGGGCGAGCTCAAGTACCTGTGCAACGTGAACGTACTGACGACCGGCTTCGACGCCCCGCACATCGACTGCGTGGCGCTCGTTCGGCCCACCATGTCGCCGGGCCTGTACTACCAGATGGTCGGCCGGGGCTTCCGACTCCACCCCGGGAAAGCCGACTGCCTCGTGCTCGACTTTGGCGGCAACGTGCTCCGGCACGGGCCGGTCGACGCCGTCCGGATCGCCACCGACGACCGTGGCGACGGCGAAGCGCCGGCCAAGGAGTGCCCGGAGTGTCATGCTCTCATCGCGGCGGGCTACCAGACCTGCCCGCAGTGCGGCCACGTCTTCCCGGAGCCCAACAAGCAGCAGCACGAGGCTCAGGCAACGACGGAGGGCATCCTCTCCGGGCAGACCACCCGCGACGAGCACCACGTCAGCGAGACCACGTACCACGTCCATTACAAGCGCGGCGATCCCTCCGCGCCGCTGACCATGCGGGTTGAGTACCGCGTCGGCTTCAACCGCTACTTCCGCGAGTGGGTCTGCTTCGACCACAACGGCTACGCCAGGACAAAGGCCGAGGCCTGGTGGCGGGCTCGCTCGGTCGAGCCCGTGCCCGGCGGCACGGAGGAGGCGGTCGAACTGGCCCGTGCCGGCGCTGTTGCCGCCACGCAGGCAATCACCGTTGAGAAGAAGGCCGGCGACCAGTTCGAGCGTGTTGTTGCCCATCGTCTCGGCGACCGCCCCGCGCGCTTGGATGACCCAGACGCTGTTCCCACCGCAGTAGCCGAGCCCCCCGGAACGCCGTACGGCATCCCCGATGACGAGATCCCCTTCTGATGACCACCCCCGAGCACACGCACAACCTGCTCGAGGCCGCCCGGTGGTACCGGTCGCGCGGCTACGCGCCCATTCCGGTGCCCGCGGGATCGAAGATCCCGGTGCTCAAAGGGTGGCAGACGCTACGCCTGGTGGACGCCGATCTGCCCCTCCACTTCAACGGCACCGGCAACATCGGCCTCCTCGTTGGCGAGCCCAGCGGTTGGCTGGTGGACGTCGATTTGGATTGCGCGGAGGCGGTGACGCTCGCCGCGGAGTTCTTGCCGGCGACTGGCGCGAAGTCCGGGCGTCCGGGAAAGCCTGTCTCGCACTGGTGGTACATCTGCGAGGGAGCAGTCACCCGCAAGCATCAAGACCCGGTCACGCGCAAGATGATCGTCGAACTCCGCAGCAACGGGGCTCAAACGGTTGTCG
Source organism: Phycisphaerales bacterium PN19_bin_20 (assembly GCA_021173225.1). Lineage (GTDB taxonomy): Bacteria > Planctomycetota > Phycisphaerae > Phycisphaerales > UBA1924 > JAJTGZ01. Next base: position 2,830 of record JAJOLK010000043.1, read on the forward strand.
GCCCGGGGACGCACCCCAGCGGCGAGCCGTACGACCCGCTGGAGGGCGAGCCGACCCCGATCGACCACGCCGAACTCGCGGCGGCGGTCCTGGCGCTGGCCGAGGCCGTCCTCAAGCGTCGCGGGTGCAAGGAAACGATCGCTTCCCAGCCATCGCCGTTAGGAAACGATCGTTTCATTGCGCTTCCGCAGGACCACATCGAACGCCGGGCAGCAGCCTACCTCGATCGCATCCCACCGGCGATCTCAGGCTCGGGCGGGCACAGCCAGACCTACGCAGCCGCCACGGCAATGGTGCACGGCTTCGGCCTGGATGCCGAAACCGCGTTCCGACTGCTGGCGGACCGCTACAACCCGCGCTGCCAGCCGCCGTGGTCGGAGAAGGAACTTCGCCACAAGGTGACGGACGCGGCGAGCAAGCCGCACGACAAGCCGCTCGGCTGGCTCCGCGATGTTGGGCCTGCTCAGGCCAGCGATGTCGACCTCTCCGACTTCAACCCCGAGCGCCGGCGTAGCGACGCGGAACGCCCTCCATCCGAGCGTGTGCCCGATCCCGGCCCGTTTCCCGAACACCTGCTCCATGTCCCCGGCCTGATTGAACAGGTCGCTGCGTACAACCTCGCCACCGCGACGCGCCCGCAGCCGGTGCTTGCGCTCGCAGCGGGCATCTGCCTGCAGGCCGTGCTCGCGGGCCGCAAAGTCCGAGACGAGCGTGGGAACCGCACGAATCTCTACTGCGTGGGTGTCGCTCCCTCAGGCGCGGGCAAGGACCACGCGCGCAAGGTGAACAAGAACGCCCTCTTCGCAGCCGACATGGTCGAGCACGAGGGGAACGAGGACCTGGCGTCGGACGCCGGTCTCGTCACCGCCGTCGAAACCGAGCCGGCGATCCTGTTCCAGATCGATGAGTTCGGCCGCTTCCTCCGCACCATCGGTGATCCCAAGAAGGCCCCGCACCTGTTCAACGTGCTCACGGCGCTGATGAAGCTCTACTCGAGCGCTGACACCATATTCCGCGGCAAGGCCTACGCCGATGCGAAGCGGAACAAGGTCGTCGACCAGCCGTGCGTCAGCGTCTACGGCACAACCGTGCCCGAGCACTTCTACGAATCGCTCACCGCCGACAGCCTAAGCGACGGGTTCATCGCACGCCTGCTTGTGTTCGAGGCGAACGCGACGCCGGCGCGGCAGCGGGTCAAGGCGCGACCCGTGCCGGAGTCGATCAAGCAAGCCGCCGCGTGGTGGGGATCGTTCAAGCCCGGAGGCAACCTCGCCGCCGAGCATCCCGAGCCCCTCGTCGTCGAGGCCACGCCGGAGGCCGGCGCGTTGTTCGATGCGTTGGCGGCAACGGTTGACGTCGAACTCGGCAAACCCGACCAAGCCGGACGGTCGGTCTGGGCCCGCGCCGAGGAGAAGGCCTGCCGCCTGGCTCTCGTGTACGCCTGCTCCGCCAACGCCCAGAAGCCCGTGATCGACGCGCACGCCGCCCGCTGGGCCTGCGACCTGTCGGTGTACCTGACCCGGCGCATGCTCTACATCGCCCACGAGTGGGTCGCGGACGGCGTGTTCGACGCCAGGCAGAAGCGGGTGCTCCGCGTGGTGCGCAAGGCGGATGGAAGGATCTCCCGCAGTGAACTATGTCGAAAGACGCAGTGGCTGACCCAGCGGGAGCGGCAGGAAGTCATCGACAACCTCGTGGAAACAGGGCAGATCGAGCAGGTGGTCGAGGAAACGGCAACCAGGCCAAGGGTGGTGTATGCGCTGGCCTGAACCAGAAACTTCAATCATTCATCTAATCCCCGCGCGCGCCCACGCGGGTCGCGCCCGCGGGCGAAGGGGAGGTATTGAAAGATTGAAATATCTCTCTCTTTTAGAATCATCTTCTCCCATCCTCCCCCGGGTCAGCACCCCCATGCAGGTCGTGTGCCAGGCCGCGCCTAGCGAGAGCCTTACAGCCGGAAGCCTTACGGGATGGCAGGCGGATGGCGTTAGGTACTCCCGGGCCGGGATCGAGATCCAACGCCCGCGGGAACAGCCGCCATTCCCGACAGAGTTTGTTTCTCTTGTCCGAGCGCGGGGCGGCCAAGGTGGCGGGGTTGGTACGCCGCCCCGCCAGGAACGCGACGTGGGCCAACGTGGGCGGCCCCGTGGCCAACGGGCCGGGCCCGCAAGGCGGCCAGTTCCGCCTGACCGGCGGCGCAATCGATCCATCCAGCCAACCGACCCGCTGATCCAACCACCGATCCCCGGACCTGCCGCATGTGCGGCGGGCCACCAGACGCATGACGCCGCGCCGGATGTTCTCTGCGCGCCGGCTCCCAAACGGAGATCGCTATGAACATCGAGACGCTTCCCATCGACGCGGTCCACGAATACGACCGCAACCCCCGCACCATCAACGACGCCGCGATCGATGCGGTGGCCAAGTCGATCCAGACCTTCGGCTTCAAGGTGCCGATCTTGATCGACGCCGACGGTGTCATCATCGCCGGGCACACGCGGCTCCGGGCCGCCCGGAAGCTCGGCCTCAAGGAGGTGCCGGTCATCCGCGCCACGGATCTGACGCCCGATCAGGTCAAGGCGCTGCGCATCGCCGACAACAAGGTCGCATCGCTCACGACGTGGGACATGGAACTCCTGCCGCTGGAACTGGCGGACCTCAAAGGCGTGGACTT
>JAJOLK010000058.1 GCA_021173225.1 Phycisphaerales bacterium PN19_bin_20
AGAGCGCGAGCGCGGGGCACCGCGCGAAGGGCCTGCCTTGCTGCAGGGGTTGGCGATCTGTGCCATCTGCTCGGCTCGTATGACCGTGCGCTATCACCAATGGAGCAAGCAGACACGGCCAACCTACGTGTGCCAACACATGGGCATCGAGACAGCGCGGCCGATTTGCCAGTCGATCAGCGGTGCCGGCCTCGACCAGGCGGTAGGCAAACTGCTGGTGGAGATGATCACCCCCATGACGCTGGAACTCGCCCTGCAGGTGCAGAAGGAACTCGAGTCGCGCAGCGTCGAGCACGACACGATGCGCCGCCAGGAGGTCGAGCGCGCACGCTACGAATGCGATCTGGCGCGCCGCCGATACATGCAGGTCGACCCTGACAACCGGCTCGTGGCCGACTCTCTGGAAGCCGAATGGAACGAGAAGCTTCGCGCCCACGAGCAGGCCAATGAGCGCTATCAAAAGCAGCGTGATGCCGATGCCTCGGGTATCACTGACAAGCAGCGTGCGAGCATCATCAGCCTGGCCAAGGACTTCCCCCGGCTATGGAACGATCCCCGCACGCCGGACCGCGAGCGCAAGCGCATGGCACGCCTTCTCATCACCGACGTGACCGTGCTCAAGGGAGCAGACATCACCGCGCAGATCCGCTTCAACGGCGGCACGACGCACACCTTGCATCTGGAGTTGCCCAAGCAGTCGTGGCAACTCCACCAGACCCCATCTGCCGTTGTCGAACTGGTCGACCAACTCCTGGGCGACTACACTGACGCCGAGGTAGCAAGCCAGCTCAATACGCGGGGAATGCGGTCCGGATGGGGGCATGAATTCAACCAAACCATCGTGCGCAGAATTCGCGAGCAGTACCATCTGCAAAGTCAATACGAGCGGCTGCGCGCACGAGGCCTGCTGACCAAGCAAGAGATCGCCGAGCGTCTGGATGTCCAGCCCGACACCATCAAGAAGTGGCGGCGTGCCGGCTTGCTACGTGCCCACCGCTTCACCGGCCGTGGGGAATGTCTCTTCGAACTTCCCGATGCAACTTCGCCAGTCAAGCATCAACACCAGGGAAAGAAGGCGGCGCTGTCCGCAGCATCAAAGGCAAGTTCCAACCGATCCGACATATGAGGTGCACTGTGCAACACACTCCTTCTGGTACGGGCTGTACGGCAGCGTCGTCTGGTGCACGACACCCAGCCGGGCCAGCCCGGTGACGAATTCCTCGCACACCATGGCAGAGCCGTTGTCGGTCATCACGGCCCTGGGCAGGCCGCGCTTCATGAACGCCTGCGACAAGCCATGCACGAGGGTCTGGGCCGTCTCGTCGAGGTACCACTGCAGGTGACAGACCAGGCGCGAGCGGTCGTCGATGAAGCCCACCAGCATGGGCGTGGCCCACAGGCCGGCTCGGGTAAGGACCTTGCGCGAGCCATGGTGGAAGTCAAGATGTACCAGAGCGCCGACGTGCTCGACTTCGAAGCTGCGCACCTCCAACTGTTCGAGCCGGTCGCGGGCCAGCACCGCGCCTTCGGTGGCGCGCTTGGGTCGGGCCTTCCTGTGCATGCCTTGGCTGAGCAGGAAGCGGCGCACCGTCGCATACGAGGCCACCGGCAAGCTGGCTGCCTGCAGCGTGACGCGCAGATTGTCCAGGTGCAGTTGGGCCGTCCAGCCGCAGTGCTCCCGGTACTGCGCGGTCAAGGCGGCGACGGCCTGCTCACTCATGCTGGGGAATCGGCCCTCATCGCCACGCAGCCGGTCGCGCAGCGCAGCCAGTGGGTCGTCGCACCGCCTGGCCGCGTAGTACCAACGCTCCAGCGTCGAGACGCCGAAGTGCACGTCCAGGCCCGAGTCGGGGTGCCGCCACGTCTTGGCCGCCAGGACCAGCAGCGCCTGGCGCAGCCCTCCGGGCTCAGGGGGTGAGGCCATCAAGGCGCCGATGACCGAGAAGCGCAGCCGCGCCCAGCGATCCCGATTGGGTGGATCGAATAATTTCTTCACATGAGGCTCCAGGAGATGCCACACCGGCGGTGCGGCTTGCTGGAGTCAAGGCTATGGCCCCCCGCCCAGGACGTCTAGGTACAGGTTCTGCGTGTGATCAGCGGCCCTCGAATATCTCGGTGGCGGCCGGTTCCCCGGCGCGCAGCGTCACCGGACTGAGGAACACGAGCAAGCGCATCAGGCTGTCCTCCGGCGAGCCCATGAAGCGCTCGAGCAGGGTGAGCGGGAACCCCAGAACATCAGCGGGCGGCATGAAGCGCGCGCACGTCGCGCGCCACAATGGCGTCAGTGGGAACTGCTCGGTCCACCAGAGCTGCCAACGCCCCAGCGTCTGACGCGTGACGCCCAACTCCGTGGCCACGCGCACGCTTGTTGGTGTGGAGCCGAACCCGGTACGCGATGCTGACGCCAGCACCACCGCAAGCGCCAGGTACACCCGCCGGCCCAGGAAGCGCACCGACAGCGAGGTTGCCCGCTTGCGGCACGCCGCACAACAAAAGCTCAGCCGCGATGAATAATGGACGCGCATGCTGAGCGGGCAGCCTCGCGGCTTGCGCGGGTAGTCAGCTCGGTGC
>JAJOLK010000057.1 GCA_021173225.1 Phycisphaerales bacterium PN19_bin_20
GTAGAAGCCATCGCTGCTCGCGGCGATGACGGTGTCATTGCCCTCGCCGGCCTGCTCGAACACAAGATCGTTCTGTTGTGTGACGAGGTACAGGTCATTGCCGGTGCCGCCGTACATCCAGTCGCGCCCAGCGCCGCCATCGAGGCTGTCATTGCCCGCCCCGCCCACCAGCGTATCGGCGGCGCTGTCGGTGGTGCCGCCGTGGAGGTAGTCGTTGCCATCCTCGCCATAGAGGCTGTCGGCGCCGTTGCCGCCATCCATGCCGTCATTGCCTGCGAATTCCACGGGATGATGGGCACTGATTCCACGGCATCGTGGGCGGCGATTCCACGGGATGATGGGCACTGATTCCATGGGATCGTGGGCGGCCGTTTGATGGCTGCCTGAGGTGGATTGCCGACAGTCTGAACCGGCTAATGGGATCTCTTTCTGAACGAGGGGTGTTCCTGATGCCTACTGAGAGATTGTCGATGCGCCGTATCCGCGACGTACTACGTTTGAAGTTTGAGGCTGGGCTGAGCGACCGCTCTGTTGGTGGGGCTGTTGGCATCAGCAAGGGGGCGGTGGCCGCCTATGTTTACCGTGCCCGCGCTGCAGGGCTGTCCTGGCCGCTACCGGCGGAACTGGACGATACGGCGCTGGAGCGGCGGCTATTTCCGGGTCAGGCGGCGCTGGAGGCAGCCGGCCGCTCGGTGCCGCAGTGGGCCTCGGTGGAGCGCGAGTTACGGCGCCGAGGTGTAACTCGCGCCCTGCTCTGGCAGGAGTACCGGGCGCAGCACCCCGATGGGTTTGGCTATTCCTGGTTTTGCGAGGCCTATGACGGCTGGAAAGCGCAGGTATCGCCAACCATGCGGCAGAGCCATGTGGGCGGCGAGAAGGTCTTCGTGGACTTTGCTGGCGACACGATGGGCGTTGTTGACCCGCAGAGCGGCGAGATCTGGCAGGCCAAGCTGTTCGTTGCCTGTATGGGCGCCTCCAGCCTGGTGTTTGCTGAGGCGCGAGCCAGCGAGGCCCTGGCGGACTGGCTGGGGGCGCATGTGAACTTGTTCGCCGCACTGGGTGGCGTGCCGAAGTTCGTGGTCTGCGACAACCTCAAGGCCGCTGTTACCAATCCTGACCGGTATGACCCTGGGCTGAACCGCTCTTACCTGGAGATGGCAGAGCACTACGGCACCACCATTCTCCCCGCGCGGCCGGGCAAGCCGCGCGACAAGGCCAAGGTGGAGCAGTCGGTGCTGTTGGTGGAACGCTGGATTATGGCGCGGCTGCGCAATGCCCGGTTCTTCTCTTTGGCCGAACTGAACGTGGCTATTGTCGTACTGACTGCTGAGTTGAATGCCAAGATCATGCGCGGCTTTGGGGCCAGCCGGGCTGAACTCTTCGCCAGCCTGGATATGCCGGCGCTGCAGCCGCTGCGGACGCCGCCCTACGCCTTTGCCCGCTGGCGACGCTGCCGGGTTGGGCTGGATTATCATGTCGAGGCCGATGGCCATTGGTACTCGGTGCCTTACGGCCTGATCCGCCAGTTGCTCGATGTGCGCATCGGCGAGGCGACGGTGGAGGTTTTCCACAAGGGTGAGCGGATCGCCAGCCATGCCCGTGTCGCGAACCGACGCGGCCACACGACCATCCCCGAGCACATGCCCAGCGCCCATCGGCACCACGCGCAATGGACCCCGGTTCGGCTGCTGGAGGAGGCCGGCAGGATCGGGCCCTCTGCCATGGCGCTGTGCGATGCGGTGATAAGGGCGCGGTTGCATCCTGAACAGGGCTTTCGGACCTGCCTGGGCATCCTGGGTCTGGCGCGCAGCTATGGCGCCACCCGGTTGGAGGCCGCCTGCGCCCGCGGCGTCACCATCCGCGCCCGTTCTGTCGGTTCCATCCGCTCGATCCTCCAAAACGGCCTCGAGCGCGCCTTTCTGGACGAGGAGGCGGAGCGCCAGCCCCCACCGCTACACGGCAACATCCGTGGCGGCGGCTATTTTCATTGACCAACCAAAGGAGAACCCATGCTTACTCATCCCACCCATGAGCGCCTGATCGCGCTCGGCCTGGCCGGCATGGCCAGGGGCTTTGAGGACCAACGTCGATCGCCCGACATCGCTGCGCTGAGCTTCGAGGAGCGCCTGGGCCTGCTGGTCGACCGCGAGGCGGCGGAGCGGGAAACCCGGCGCATGACGACGCGGCTGAAACACGCGGCGCTACGCCACAACGCCAGCATCGAGGATGCGGACCTGCGCACGCCGCGCGGGCTCGACCGAGCGCTGTTCCAGAAGCTGGTCGCTGGCGACTGGATAGACCGCCACGAGGGGCTGCTGGTCACCGGCCCGACAGGTGTCGGCAAGTCCTGGCTGGCCTGCGCGCTGGGCCACAAGGCCTGCCGCGACGGCCGCCGCGTGCTGTACCAGCGGGTGCCGCGGCTGTTCGAGGCGCTGGCTATCGCCCGCGGCGACGGCCGCCACAGCCGCGCCCTGAAGGCCCTGGCCAAGGTCGAATTACTGGTACTCGACGACTGGGGCCTGGCGGTGCTGACCCAGCCAGAACGCGAGGAAATGCTGGAGATCCTGGAGGACCGGCACGGGCGCAGTTCTACCATTGTCACCAGCCAGGTGCCGGTGGAGCAGTGGCACGAGGTCATTGGCAGCCCGACGCTCGCCGATGCCATCCTCGA